>JAKARO010000002.1 GCA_021821885.1 Pseudomonadota bacterium | reverse complement strand
AAACCCGTTCTCCCGCAGCACGTTCCCTAAACCCCGTCCCGGTTACAGGCTACATATTGGGACGGCTGACTTCTGGCATCTGGATCTCCGGACGCTGGATCTCTGGACGCTGGATCTCTGGACGCTGGATCTCTGGACGCTGCACGTCCGGCCGTTCAACTCCGGAAAAAGTGGGTCTGTCTTCCCCGGCGCCAATGCCATCTCCATCCGGGCGGTCCATATCCGGACGGTGCCGGGTTACTTCCTCCGCGGCGCGCGGATTCCCGGGCATCGCCGGTGTCGCTGCCATTCCGGGGCCATTGGGCTGGGCCGGGGTTGCCGCCATGCTGCCAGGATCTGGCTGCTGCTGCATGTCAGCCCCTGGAACATACGGATCAGCACTGGCAATGGCTGCCGTACCATAGAAACCCAGGATGGCAGACAGCAGAGCAAATGCAACTGCATGCTTTTTCTTCATCAAAAGCTCCTCCACACAGGTAAAAGGTGGCTGACAGGACTTCTTTCAGCCCCCGGAAAAATCTTGGTGCATCTGCCACTTGCGAAATCTTCACCCGGCAGGCGCATTTCTGGTCGCCTAGAAAACAACCTGTCCAGAAATGCCTATACCATAATTTGGACTTCCGTTGGTCATTCCCTTGTCGACAAAAGCCTGGAAGCCGCTCCCTGCAGGCGTCACATTGTAATTCCATGCAAAAACGACGTCTGCGGGTCCAGCGTATCCCGGCTCTTCTGACCCGGATCCGACAAACATGGCCGTAAGGAAATTCCTAGTATCGACAGAATAGGTTGCACCCACATCGTAGGTCCAGATGTTCTGGAGATTAAGTCCAGCCCGTTTGCCCACGAAACGGTATCCCAGATGGGCGAAAGGAAAAATACGGGTTCCGACGGTATCCTGCACTCCGACTCCGAACTCGTAGTCATTCCGTCCAGTACCAAGACCCTTGGAGTAAGAGGCGGTGCCAAATTTGATCTTGGCGTAGGGGCGTATGGTCGGAACGAGCGACCGTCCGCGGTAGACGGTGTAATGCGCCGCCAGCCAGATATCCCCAAGTCCGCTGGCGCTGGTAGTCTGCTGGCCGGAAGTGCGCCTTGCAACCCCACCCGGGGTCAGGAGTGTTCCCTGGGGCAGTCCCGATACCGAAATGTACGGAATGGTCAGCTTGACGCGCAGCCCCCTGTTTTTATACTGGAAATAGGTCGGATCATAAAAAATGTCCATTGTGCTTCCCGTACCAAAACTTCCCTGGTAAAAAGAAGGAGAGTTGCCTATCGTAAACTGCGGTGCTGCTGCAGCCGCAGTACACACCCCACCCGTGGATAGCAGCAGACTGGCAATTCCCCACCATGTCCTGATTCGCATAGCTCCCCCTCCGTTCACGATTTTCTCCTTAATGGTAATTGTAGGCGTGTGAAATTGTTATTTTTGGCAACATCTCTGTCAAGAGGGAAAACAGGATGGTCACAAAAACGATATCCGCAGAAATATTCAAATTAAGACGGTTTTAATAAAAAAAGACGTAAATCGCTTATAAATAATTTTACGATCATTTTTCACTGATGTATCTGCCACCCGCTGCCATAGAACGGCATCAAGCAATCGGAATGCCTCCATAATAGAAGTTCTGTCCCACCTGGATCTGCTAGTAGAATGCAGGTATCGGCCGCGATACGGGAAGCCAGCAGGCGCGGATGGCCTCCCGGGATTCTCGGACCTGCTGGAACCTGAGATCATGGCTCACTCCAGCAAAAAGAGAGAGCGAGCGGTGAGAGAACTGGTTCGGAGAGGCAAAGAGGGTGCCCGGGTGTACCTGAATTCCCGGCGTATCGGTGGCCATTACGGATCACCTGGACGCCTTTCGAAAAAAGAACCGCTTCCTCCCTCCCCTGTCCCCAAAAAGCCCGGGGCACAGGAAGGAGTTCCGCAGGAGCTGATATACGCCTATCAGGATTCGACCTATTTCTGTCCAGCGCTGGGAACAGCATGGCGTACTGGTGGCCGGTCCTGCGGACGGACCGGTGCAATTCTGGGTGCATGGAATCCCCGGTCCATCCCCGCACCACCATGGAAAAATGTGGCAAAGGAGAGGGTTCTGAAGAAATGCCTGTCCGGAAAAAAACCTGCGGCAACCGTTTGGGGAGGAACAGGCGGCTGGTGGGAAAAACATTTCTGGATTGAGGAACTGCCGCTCGCGCAGGCCATGAAGATTTCTGCCCGCTTTCGCCAGAATGCCTTCCTGTATCTCGATGGACGCAGGGTGATCCTCTATGTGGCAACCGGGAACGGCACCTATCTTCCAGTCCTACATTAACTTTCGGCGGGGTGGGCCCTGAGAGTGTGTGCTATGCTTGAAAAGTATGCCTATGGCAGTTCCATCCCATTCATGTTCATGCACATTCCGATCCCGGATAATGATGCGGAGGATTCCATGCTTGCCCTATCAGCCCGAAGCAACCTGATTTTTTCGCCCGCCGGCCCGTCCGGAAAAATTACTCTCGAATATGCTTCCACCTCGGGACTGACACACGAACTTCAGGTTCCTCTCCAGCTTTTTGCAGGGCTATGCCGATGTCAGGGCAATGACTACAAGGCCAAACGGTGGATTGAGGCAAGGCTTGCAGAAGTAAATGGACTTTCTCCTGAAACCGTAGAACGGTACTTGAACTTCATGTTAAGGAATTACCTGATATCAGAAGGAGTTCCCACTTCAGGCCAGCGGATTGTACTGCGTACCCGCTGCAGTATCCCAGGTTCTGCCAGTATGCTGCCGCCTTTTACAGCCCTGCACAGATACCGGAGAGAAATGGCGGGCGGCAGCAGCGCGCCTTAACTTTCCCGGCGGCCGCCCGCCCCGGTTGGCAGGCGGATGACATAGGAGTGTGGCATTACCGGCGCCTATGGCAGATGGACATGGCAGATTTCTGCAAAATCTGCCATCAGGCAGGGGGATAGGCTTTTTTCTGCGGACTTTTCCGGCCAGTCCCGGCAGCAGCCTGCAGACCTACGGGATACAAGACAGGCCCATACCTATGGAGTGTCTGTCTCATGAAAAAGCCCTGCGGGCATAAAAAAGGCCAGCAGAATACCTGGAATGGCCACCAGAAAAGCGAGCAGAAAAAAAAGGGTAAAACCGAGGTCCCGGACAAGGAATCCGCTGTAACTTCCAGCCACCGTGGAGGCAAGGGACATCAGGGCGGACCCAATGGCAAAATGGGTGGCCTCAAACCCTGGCCGGCACCTCTGCATCAGAAAAACCATAAGGACTGCGGTGCCCAGACCCGCAGCCGCCTGTTCAAAGGCTACGACAGTACCCACCCAGAACAGTCCCGGTCCGGACCACGACAGCCAGGCATACGCCAGAATGGCAACGGACTGGATAAACGTCAGGGGAAACAGGCTGCGTCGCAGTCCCCAGCGGGAAATAAAAATCCCGCCAAGGATTGATCCCCCGATTCCGGTGAGTGTTCCAACAGAGCCCATCAGAATTCCACGCGCAACCAGCCCATATCCCAGATGGTTCAGGAAAGGCGTTACCATGGCGAACATCAGGGCATCGCCCGCGCGGAAGAGCAGGACGAACGCCAGTGCCCAGAAAATGTGATTCTGCCCCCAGTAAGTGGAGATGGCATCCCGGACCATTCGCCAGCGCTGCCCCCGGGGAGTGGAACCAGGAATCGGCTGGGGCAGAATTTTCCGGTGCCAGAACGCCAGCCCCCAAAGCATGACAGCTGCAGAGACAAAACAGGCTTCCCAGGAGACCCATCCCGCCAGGATCACCAGGGCACCATTGCCGACCAGCATGGCCACGCGGTAAGCGGCCACCCGCAATCCCGAATAGCCAGCCTGCTGTGCTGCCGTGAGGGTCTGGATATAGTACCCGTCCACAGACATGTCATGGGTGGCCGACAGAACAGCCATCAGGGCAAACATCCGGAAGGCAAGCCCCAGATCCAGGGTCTGTGCGGGCCAAACCAGAAGCAGCGCGGCTATCCCAAGCAGTCCTTCGAGGAACACAAGCCATCTTTTCTTGTGACCAAAAAGATCAATCAGGGGGCTCCAGAAGAACTTGAGATTCCATGGAAGCCCAAGCAACGACAACAGACCGATCGTTGGCAGGCTTGCGCCAGCTGCCGTAAAAAACTGTACCGATACCTGTTGCACCAGGGAAAAAGGCAGTCCCTCAGCATAGTAGGTACTGGCCACCCAGGAAGTCTTTTTCAGCGAAGAAAGTTCAGGCAACGGTATTCCGGATCGGGCAAAGGTCTGGAGGCCAGGGATGGCCAGTGGGCCTCCCTGTTCTTCCCTCAGTCCTGTGGGGGGGCCTTGGGCGTCTGGGACAGCACCCAGCGTGCCAGGAGACGTGCCTGCTCCGGGCTGACATCCTGGGCCGGCATCGGCATCATCGAACCCCATTTGCCCGAAATCCCATGCCGGATAGCGTGTTCCAGCGTGTGCTCGGCCTGTGGATCGTTTCTGAAGCGGTAGGCTACCCAGGCAAAGGCGGGCCCCATGATCCGGTGCCTTACCGAATGGCAGATCAAACAGCCGCTGGATCTCGCCAGAGAATGTGCCCGGGTCTGGCCGGCGGCATCCAGAGGAGCCGATACACCCTTCTCCACACCGGCTACCGGTCCTGGGGCAGGGCTGCCATCCGCTACGGAAGACCGCGCATCCGACGCACCAGTTTTATGGGTTTCCTTTCCGGAACAGCCGGCCAGCAGACTTGCTGCACCCGCGGCCAGCAGGAGACGGACGGCTGGGTGCCGCGAAAGAATTCTGGACATCATCTGGCGCAACTCCTTACGGGCTAATGTCAGCAGCCATGAAAACTTCCTCCTTGCCGGTCCGGAACGCCATCCGGACGGTTGTGGCAAAGGAAACGGCCGCCCAGCCCAAGGGGCGGGCGGCCGGAAACCGTGTGCAAAGGCCGCCGTTCGGCCTGACGCCACGGATGGCCCGGATCAGGAAGCTCCGCTAGCTCCCGATGCGGTACTGCTGCTGGCGCCCGTGCTGGGGGCTGCCGATTCCATAGGCGCAGAAGAAGCCGTGCCGGACGACGAACTGGGAGTCGCAGCTGCAGAAGAGGCAGCTGCGGCAGAGGATTCCGTAGTGGCGGAGCCGCTCTGGGCAGGGGCACTTTCCTGCTTTTTGGCGCATGCACTGGCAAGGGCGATGACACCGGCGATGAGAATAACTCGAGCAACAGGCCTGATCTTGCTGACGTCTAACATGGTTTTATCTCCCTAGTGTAAGGATGCGCAACGAAAACCCGGGATTCTTGGTTACTCTTAGAAATCTAGCATTATCCAAGGCGTTTGGGCAAGCTGGACCACAATGCCGGACACGCCAGACGTCCTCTCCCCACGTTCTGGCGCGTTGTTTCCGGGCATGCCTGAACTTGCGCATAATCGCATAATGATATATTTTTATAGATTCCGGTGACGGAACAGGGGGATCAGGACATGGGCACAGGAACACGTGAGAATATCGGGGCAGTACGGGCCATCCGGCTGCAGCAGATCCGGGACCAGATTGATCCGGACCGTTACTGCCGCTCCCCGGCACGGGCCCTGCTGTGGTACCTCTTCGATGGTTCCCTCTACCTTGGTGCAGTGGCTGGGGCCCTGCTTCTACCCTACTGGTGGGCCCAGCTGCTGGCCGGACTGGCCACAGGTTCTGCAGTTGCCTTCATGTTTGTCTGGGCCCATGACGCCGCCCACGGGGCCCTGTTCAGCAGCCAGCGGGTTGCCCGTGTGCTCGGCACCCTGTTCATGCTCCCTTCTTTCAATATGTACAGGCTCTGGGCTTTTGGCCATAACCGTGTCCATCACGGATTTACCAGCCTGGCCTCCGTGGACTGGATCTGGCGCCCATGGTCGCCCACCGAGTACCATCGCAAAAGCCTGCGGCAGAAGATGCTCTACCGGCTCGAACGCAGTCCCTATACCTGCGCCCTGCACTACCTGCTGCGCGTCTGGTGGCCAGGCATGGTTGCCTTCCGCGGAGATGCACGCAACCGCCGGGAATTTCTGGCCGACAAGCTGATTACTCTTGCCTTCTTTCTGGGCTTTTCCACAGTGGCACTGCTGCTATCCGGCTGGTGGGGATGGATTTCCGCGGTCCTCTTGCCCTTTATCGTGTTCAACTATTACATCGCACTCTTTGTTTTTCTCCACCACACCCATCCGGAAGTTCCGTTCTATACCGTGAAGGACGAATGGTCGCCTTCCCTGGGACAGCTGTACTGCAGCACCATTGTCCGCTGCTCCAGGATCAGTGAGATGCTGATCCACAACATCCTCATCCATACCCCGCACCATGTGGACCCCCGCATCCCTTTCTATCACCTGAAGGATGCCCATGCCGACCTGCAGAAGCACTACGGGCCCTACATTCACGAAATGCGCTTCAGTTTCCGTGCCGTCCGGAACATCTTCCGGCAGTGCCAGCTGTATGACTATGAGCACCATCGGTGGATCCGTTTCCGCAGCGTCCGCCAGTGGCTACAGGAGCAGGCGGCCGAGATCGCCTCTGGTGGGGCAGGCGTTCCAGGCACAGCCGCCGGATCAGGGCGCTAGAAGAGAAGAGAGACCTGGTGATCCCGGGCAGCAACGCTCCCGCCGCCTGGAAGACGATACGGCCGCGACAGGCTAACCGGGAACGGAAACGCCTGGCATTCCGTAGTAGTCCCGATACCAGGACACAAAACGCGCCAGACCGTCGGCCAGATCCGTGCGCGGGGCAAATCCCACCTGCCGGGCCAGTTCTGTCACGTCAGCGCAGGTCGCGAGCACATCCCCCTCCTGCATTGGCAGCAGCTGCAGACTGGCCCTGCGCCCCAGCGCCCTTTCCAGAATCTGCACAAATTCCAGCAGCGCGACGGGCTGGTGATTGCCAATATTGTAAATCCTGAAGGGAGCCGCGCTCGCGGCAGGATCCTCCGGCCAATCCTCCTGCACGGAAGGCGGTAGCCCTGCCAGTCGCGTCACCGCTTCCACGATATCGTCTATGTAGGTGAAATCCCGTTCCATGGCTCCATGGTTGAAGACTGGAATCGGCTCTCCTGCAAGGATTTTCCGGGTAAAACTGAAGTAGGCCATATCCGGGCGCCCCCAGGGCCCATAGACCGTGAAGAAGCGCAACCCGGTACAGGGAATCCGGTAAAGGTGGGAATAGCTGTGGGCCATCAGTTCCCCTGCCCGCTTGGTGGCCGCGTACAGGCTCACCGGATGGTCTACGGGGTCGTGCACGCTGTAGGGAAGCCGGTTGTTGGCCCCGTAGACCGAACTGGATGAGGCAAAAAGCAGATGCTGTACTTCCTGGCGCCGGCAGCCCTCAAGAACGTTCACAAATCCGGTCAGGTTGCTGTCCACATAGCTGTGGGGAGCTTTCAGGGAATGCCGGACCCCTGCCTGGGCGGCCAGATGAATGACCGTGCCGAACGGGGTCTTGGCAAACAGGGCGGCGACAGCTTCCCGGTCTGACAGGTCCACCCTCTGGAAACCGAAAGCCGGATGCCCTTCCAGCTGGGCCAGTCTGGCCCGCTTGAGTGCCGGATCGTAATAGTCGTTCAGGCTGTCGACGCCCAATACGGCGTGCCCTTCCGCCAGCAGCCTCCGGCTCAGATGGAAGCCGATAAATCCGGCGGCCCCTGTAACCAGCATGCGTCCGTCCATCAGTCTCCGTTCTCCTCCAGCCACTGCAGATAGCGGGGAACCCCTTCCCCAACCTCCAGAAAAGGACGGCCATAGCCTGCTTCCCGCAACCGCACCATATTGGCCTGGGTAAAGCTCTGGTACCGTCCGTGCAGGGCCTCCGGCATGGGAATGTAGGAAATGGCCTGACATGCCTGCAGTGCAGGCAGATCCCGCAGGTGTCCTCCCCTCCCGCCCTCGATGCTGTTAATCACTGCAAGTGCCACATCGTTGAAACTCTGGGCCTTGCCAGTACCCAGGTTGTAGATGCCCGGACAGGGCTGGTCGAAAAAATGGAGATTGACGTCCACGACATCATTCACATGGATGAAGTCCCGTTTCTGTTCCCCATCGGGATAACCGCCACTACCGGCAAAGAGACTCACGCGCCCATCCCTGCGGTACTGTCGGGAGAAATGCAGCGCAACCGAGGCCATTCTCCCCTTATGAAACTCGCGGGGACCATAGACATTGAAATAGCGGAAACCATGCACAGGCGCCTGCAGCTGTTTCCAGGAGGCGCGGATGTACTGGTCAAACTGGAATTTGCTAAATCCGTAGATATTGAGGGGTCTCTCGGCGCTCCGCTCTTCCGAAAACCGGCCAGTCATGCCATACACCGATGCACTGGATGCGTACAGGAAAGGCACCCGGTGCTCCTGGGTCCAGTGGAAGAGCGTGCGGCTATAGGCAAAATTGTTTTCCATCACGTAGCGCCCGTCGGTTGCCATCGTATCGGAGCAGGCACCCTCATGGAAAATCGCCTCGATTTTTCCCAGTTTTCCGGCCTGCAGCAGGTGCAGAAAACTGTCGGCCTCCAAATAGTCAAGAAAATCCAGGTCCGCAAGATTGCGGAACTTGTCCGCCTTTTCCAGATGGTCCACGACCAGAATCCGGCTGATTCCCCTCCGATTCAGGCCCTCGACCAGGTTGGATCCGATGAATCCGGCACCCCCCGTAACGACATGCATGACTGGACACCCTCCTTTTGGGCTATCATAGCAGAAACCTTCCTACCGGAGCCCCCATGCAGGACAACGCCCTGCTCACCGTTGTAGTCCTGCTTGCCTGTTCCGTCCTGCTGGTCGGGATCGCAAGAAAGCTGCGCGTGCCGCCCATTATTGCCTACCTTGGGGTCGGAATGCTCCTCGGGCCCCATGCCATGGCCCTGGTCCCCGACGAAGCCCATACCCGTTACCTCGCCGGTTTTGGTGTCGTCTTTCTCATGTTCAGCATCGGGCTGGAATTCAGCCTGCCACAGTTCCTGCGCATGCGGCGCCTCGTATTTGGGATGGGCAGTGCCCAGGTGATCCTGACAGCCGGCGCATTTCTCCTGATAGCCCTGCAGATCCGCGGACTAGACTGGCAGATAGGAGTGATTCTGGGCGGCATACTCGCCATGTCCTCCACCGCGATGGTGGTCCGCGCGCTGGCCGAACGGATGGAGGTGCAGAGCCGGCACGGACGGATTGCCATCAGCATCCTCCTGTTCCAGGATCTGGCGGTCGTACCTCTGCTGATCCTGATTCCAGCCCTGGGAAGATCCGGGGCACATCTGACCCATGATCTCTCGATCGCCGGCGCCAAGGCGGCAGCAATTCTCCTGCTGCTCCTCGTCATCGGGCGGCCTGCGGTCAGCCCCTGGTTCCAGTGGGTCGCGGCCCGGAAATCGAATGAGCTGTTCATGCTAAATGTACTGCTGGTAACGCTCGGTCTGGCATGGATCACCGAACGGGCGGGACTGTCCCTTGCCCTCGGGGCCTTTATCGCCGGCATGCTGATCTCCGAAACCCCGTTCCGGTACCAGGTGGAGGCGGATATTATCTCTTTCCGGGACATTCTCCTGGGACTTTTTTTTATCACCATTGGCATGCTGGTCGATGTTCCCGTCCTGCTTGCCAATCTGCCCTGGGTCCTTCTGCTGCTGTTCGCCATTCTTGTGGTCAAGGGTGGGGTGGCGTGGCTACTCTGCCGCCTGGCCGGCTATGAAGCCGGTGTCGCTACACGTACCGCCATTGTTCTGGCCCAGGCCGGCGAATTTGGCTTCGTGCTGATCGCCCTTGCGACCCAGAAAAACCTGATTCCCCCGGAGATCCTCCAGCCGGTGCTGGGGGCGATGCTGCTGTCCATGCTTCTGGCGCCGGTTCTGGTCCAGTACAACGGCAAGATTGCCCGGTTCTGGGTACGCAGCTACCGGAACAGCCGGGAACAGGGGCTCGACAGCATGCGCGGCAGCGGCCTGAGAGAACACGTCATTGTCTGTGGATACGGCCGCGTCGGACAGAGCATCGGACGGGTGCTGGAAGACGAGGGTGTGCCATTCCTCGCCCTGGACCTGGATCCGTCCAGGGTGCGCCAGGCCCAGGCAGCCGGGGAATCCATTTTCTATGGAGACGCGAGCCGGCGGGATGTCCTGCAGGCTGCCGGTCTGGCCCAGGCGCGCGCGCTGGTCATCACCTACCGCAACGTCAAGGAAACCCTGCGCGTGCTGGCTGTAGCCAAGGAGGAGCGCAGCGACCTGCCCACAGTCGTCCGGGCCCACGACGACAGCCAGATTGCTGCGCTGGAGGCTACCGGCGCAGATGAAATCGTCCCTGAGGTCACCGAAGGGGCCCTGATGCTGGCCACCCAGACCCTGCTCCAGATTGGTTTTCCGCTGAGTCTGGCCATCCGCCGGGTCCGGCGTTTCCGGCAGGAACGGTACCGTTTTTTCCGGGGCAACTTCTGGAGCAGTTCCGAACCCGGCGAAGACCTTTATTCCCCGCGCCTGCGTTCCATTCCCCTGGGCGATACCGCCTTTGCCCTGGGCAGGCGCCTGTCGGAACTCCGCCTCGAAAGCCTGTCCGTCCAGGTAGACGCGGTCCGGCGCCATGGCATACGGGGGCGTGAGCCTTCTCCGGAAACGCTGCTGCGCCCTGGTGACGTGCTGGTACTGTTTGGCCGTCCGGAAGACCTGGCCCGGGCCGAACGCTTTGTGCTGGGCGGTAGCCAAACCGACCCCAATCCCTGAATCCCGGCAGGAGGACATCGAATGCGCTGGAGCCGTTTCGTGGAACACGGACAGGAAAAACTGGGGATCTGGAGAGACGGTGGACTATTGCATCTCGGGGATCTCGACCCGGCCCTCCACCCTGGACATCTCCTGATGGCCAGTTCCGCAGTGGCTGCCCATCTGGCCTGGCGGCTCCACCATCTCCGGGGTATCCGGCTGGTGGACCCCGCCTCGGTCCGGTTCCTTCCCCCACTTCTTGGCCACAGGGTCCTGTGTGCTGGCCTCAATTACCGGAGCCATGCGGAGGAGACCGGCCTCGAAATCCCACGCTATCCCACTTTTTTCATCCGCCATGAAGACAGTCTGGCCGGTCACGGGGATTTTCTCCGGATTCCGGAGATTTCCGCCCAGCTCGACTACGAGGGGGAACTCGCGGTCATCCTGGGCCGTGACTGCCACGGGATCCTGGACCGGAAAGGCGCTCTGGCTGCCATCGCCGGCTACACCGTGTTCAACGATGGCAGCATACGGGATTACCAGTTCCGGGGCAGCCAGTGGACGCTGGGAAAAAACTTTCCGGCATCGGGGGCCTGCGGTCCCTGGGTAACCAGCGCGGAGGATCTGCCCGAGGGCGCGGCAGGACTCCGGATAGAAACGTTTGTCGGGGAGGAACGGCTGCAGTCCGGAAACACCTCCGAACTGATTTTTGACGTGGCCGAACTGGTCCGGGAACTGGCCCGCTGCATGGTGCTGAGGGCCGGAGACCTGGTGGCGACCGGCACACCTTCTGGCGTAGGATTCACAAGGAAACCTCCCGGGTTCCTGCGTCCCGGGGACCTCTGCCGGATTGAGATAGAGGGCGTTGGTGTTCTGGAAAATCCCGTCGCATGAACTGGATCTGCCCGGGACTGGCTATTCCAGGTAGGTGTACCCCTGGAGGCCATCCCGGTACTGGCGGAGGAACGCTTCCCGCTCCAGGGCCGGGACCGTACAGCGTTCTTCCAGTTTTTTCTCGAATTCCCGCAAGAGAACATCGGCGGAAAACTGCACATGGCGCAGCACATCCTCCACTGTATCGCCAGGCACCGGCTCCTGCAGGCGCAGGTTCCCGTCTGGCTCGCACAGTACATTGACTGCATCCGTATTTCCAAACAGGTTATGCATGTCCCCCAAAATTTCCTGGTAGGCCCCAACCAGAAAAACACCGATCCAGTATGGTTCCTCTGGTTTCCACTCGTGGAGCGGTAGGGCCGGACTCAGGCCATCGGCCGTCACATAGGCATCCACGCGGCCGTCCGAATCACAGGTGATGTCCTCCAGCCGCGCCCTCCGGCTTGGCAGCTCCTGCAGCCGGTGGACAGGCATAACCGGGAACACCTGGTCAATCGCCCAGACGTCTGGCAGGGACTGGAAAAGGGAAAAGTTGACGAAATACTTGTCGACGAGTTTCTCGTCCAGTTCATCCAGAATCTCCCGGTGTGAGCGCCGGGAAGGATCCAGAAGGGCACGGATACGCCAGAGAAGATGGGCATAAAACTGCTCGGCCAGGGCGCGCTGCCCGAGGGTCAGCAGCCCCAGACTGAACTGCTGCTGGGACTCGACCATAAGAAACAGGGCTTCCTGATACGTCTCCATGGCCACCAGGGCAGACCCGGAATCGAGACGCCGCACCAGGCGCCGCCAGGGCGCCAGGGCGCCCGCCTCCCGGTCAGGTTCCGGCAGTTCTTCTCCTGGAGCTTTTTCCACATCAATGATGTTGGTGATCAGAACCGCATGATGGGCCGTCAGGGCACGCCCGGATTCGGAGATGATCATGGGCTGCGGCAGCCCCTCCTCACGGCAGATTTCTGCCATCGCTCCAACGACGGCGTGTGCGTAATCCGCCATACCGTAGTTGGTGGAGCAGTAGGCACGTGAGTGGGTGCCTTCGTAATCCACGCCCAGCCCACCTCCGACATCCACAATTTGCAGGTTGACCCCCAGGGCCCGCAGTTCGGCATAGAGCCTTGCGCATTCGCGCATTCCCCCATGAATGTGCTGGATGTTGGGGATCTGGGAGCCCAGGTGAAAATGCAGGAGCTGGAGGGCATCCAGGGCGCTGGCGGCGGACAGCTGCCGGACCAGTGCAAGAATCTCGCTCGAAGACAGCCCAAACTTGGATTTTTCCCCCCCGGTATTCTGCCATTTTCCCGCCCCTGCGGAGGCCAGCCGTGCCCGGACTCCGATGCGCGGGCGAACACCCATCTCCTGGCTGATGCGCAGGATGAGCGGCAGCTCCGATCCTTTCTCCACCACGAGGAAGACCTGCAGTCCCAGTTTCTCGCCCATAAGGGCCAGACGGACATATTCGTCATCCTTGTAGCCATTGCAGATGACGGTTCCTCCAGGGGCCGTGAGTGCCAAAACCGCCAGCAGCTCAGGCTTGCTTCCCGCCTCCAGGCCAACCTTCCCCTCGCCTGCCCCCAGAATCTCCTCTACCACCCGGCGGTGCTGGTTTACCTTGACCGGATACACGGGCGTGTAGGCCCCCTGGTATTCCAGCGCAGCCATGGCCGCAGAAAACGCCGACCGTAACGCCTGCACCTGCTGCTGCAGGATTTGGGGAAAGCGCAGCAGGCAGGGAAGCCGGAGCCCCTGGCCCGGGAGCCGGGCCACCACATCCGCGAGACCCGCACGTGCGCCCTGTTCCGGGCCAAAGGGTTCTACCCAGACCTGCCCGTCGGGTCCCACATCGAAATATCCCTCACCCCAATAGGGCAGATTGTACAGGCTGCGCGCCAACTCTGTGGACCAGGCCATTCCACTCTCCCGCCAGAACCGGCGTCAGTCTATCCAGGAGCAGGGAGACAGCTCAAGCCCTCTGGCACAGGGTGGTCCCCAGGGCGGCACTCACAACGCTCCGTTGGCATAATCGGCGAGGCGCGAACGTTCTCCCCTGCGCAGGGTGATATGGCCACTGTGTTCCCATGCCTTGAAACGGTCCACAACGTAGGTCAGGCCAGAGGTCGTTTCCGTGAGATAGGGCGTATCAATCTGGGCGATGTTTCCGAGACAGACCATTTTTGTCCCCGGCCCGGCGCGGGTGACCAGGGCTTTCATTTCCTTCGAGGTCAGATTCTGCGCTTCGTCCACAATCACAAATTTCTCAAGGAAGGTCCGACCCCGCATGAAGCTCATGGACTTGATCCGGATGCGCTTGCCAATCAGGTCCTGGGTTGCGGTTCGCCCCCAGCTGCCACCAGCATCGCTGCCGCGGGCCAGGATCTCCAGGTTATCCTCGATGGCTCCCATCCAGGGCTGCATCTTTTCTTCCTCGGTACCCGGGAGAAATCCGATTTCATCTCCGATGGGCACGGTCGCCCGGGTAATGATCGCTTCCCCGTAGCGCCGGTCCTCAAAAATCTGCTGCAGGGCCGCTGCCAGGGTCAGGAGGGTCTTGCCGGTGCCAGCCGGTCCAAGGATACTCACGAAATCGATTTCGGGATCCATGAGCAGCTGCAGCGCAAAACCCTGCTCCTGGTTACGGGCACGGACTCCCCAGACACTCTGGTGTTCACGCCGGAAATCGGTCACACGCTCCACCACGGCGTGGTCTGGATGGACGGCCCGGACAATGGCGGCGAATTCCTCTCCCTGCTCATCTCCGGAGGGAAGCACGAGGAACTGGTTGGGATACCAGCCGGAAACCGCCGGACCGGAGATGCGGTAAAAACTCCGGCCGCTTTCCTGCCAGGCATCGAGATCCCGGCCATGGGAATCCCAGAATCCGGGCGTCAGGGTAGTGATCCCGGTATAGAGAAGATCCGCATCCTCCAGGGCACGGTCGCTCTGGTAGTCCTCCACCCGGATTCCCAGCGCCCGGCCCTTGATGCGGAGGTTGATATCCTTGCTGACAAGGATGACCTCGGTATCCGGGCGCTGGTGCTGCACCGCAAGGGTCACGGCAAGGATCCCGTGGTCCGCCTTGCCACCGGCCAGATCTTCCGGAAGGGTCTGCTGCCGGTACGCGGAGGTCTGGAAAAACAGGCGGCCCTGGGCATATGGCAGGGGAAGTCCCGATTCCAGATCCGTCAGCCCGCCAAGCATCTCGTCCAGATAGCGGCTGACCTGCCGGACATTGCGGGCCTGTTCGCTGAGGCCTTTCTTGTGCTGGTCCAGTTCTTCCAGAACAACCATGGGCAGCAGAATGTCGTGTTCTTTGAAACGGAACAACGACACGGGATCGTGCATCAGGACATTGGTATCCAGGATGTACAGTCGGGGAAGAGCCATGCATACCAATCCTGCCGGACCTGCCGGCAATAAGTCAGGGGAGACTTCGGACAGCTTCCAGGACTTTCCCGGCGTGGCCGGCCGCCTTCACCTTCCGCTGCACCCAGGCCAGCCGGCCTTCCCGGTCAATGACGAAGGTGCTGCGCTCAATCCCCAGATAGATTTTCCCATAGTTCTTTTTTTCCCGGATCACGTCGTACGCATGGCACAGCGTCTCACTGGCATCGGAGACCAGGGGAAACGGGAATCCGTACTTCTGGGCAAATTTCTCATGACTGTCCAGGGAATCCCGGGAGACACCGACCACTTCCGCACCGGCCGCCAGGAATTCGGGATACAGTGCCGCGAATTCCTGGCCTTCTGTAGTGCAGCCAGGGGTATCGTCCTTGGGATAGAAGTACAGGACCACTTTCCGGCCCCGGAGGCCGGAAAGTGAAATTTCCCGGCCCCCAATGGCCGGAGCGGAAAAATCGGGAGCGGGTGTTCCCGGAACCAGGATTTCTGGAGCAGACATCGGCGCGTTCACCTCCCTCGGGCCCTGCCAACAATCTAGCGCGGGCATCGCTGTGGTGTCCAGCCCGGCCGGGCGTGAGACACGGGATCCGGAAGCCACTGCTGACCCGGACAGCCACTTGCAGTAACATGGCGGCATGGGAAAACCCGTACGATTCTCCCGGCCGGAGGCCTCACGGTCCGACGCGGCCCAGCGCATCCGGGCCGCCGGAAAAGGGGTCACCCCCTTCCGTGTGAAGGTCCTGCAGATTCTGCTCGAGGTGGGCCATCCCATCAGCCATCTGGAAATCCAGGAACGGATGTCGACTGGGGCAGGGGGACCAGTTGACCGGGTTACCCTCTACCGTAATCTGGAATGGCTGGTCCAGCAGGATCTGGCCCACCGGGTTACCGCAGACGACCGGATCTGGCGATTCAGCGCCGCACGGACAGGCCATCCGGCCCATCCGCACTTCCACTGCCTGAGCTGCGGGCAGGTTGTCTGCCTTCCCAAATCCCGCCTTCCCTCTCCGGAGCTGCCAGAAAACTATGCCGTGCAGGATGTCGAGATGGTGGTCAACGGGATCTGCCCCGGGTGCCGGGAGGCGCCGGGCCTCCATCCCCCTGCCACCGGAAACCCGGGCAGAACTAGCGGATAATCCGGTGCCAGCACGTTGTCCCATGACCGCCCGACCGCCGCAGGGGTTCGGCACTGGCTGGCCATGCGGCTCCGGGAGGATATCCCAGGCGGGAAGGCCGGACTATTCCCCGCAGCAGCCCCTGACTCCGGAGACTCAGGGAGGTCCCGAAGCGGGATACCGGTGGATCAGACCCGGCTGGGCCCCGCCATCCACTGGTGCAGCAGGGGAAGACCCACTACCACCTGGGTACCGGCCCCTTCTCCCTGGACAATCCGGGCCATGTCCCCAGGCTCGCCAAGGCTGCTGAGAACCCGCAGGGCGCCACGAAAATCCTGGCCCTCAGTGTAATCCGTCCTGGTCACAAGCACCGGCAGGCCAGCTCCGAGAGCCGAACGCAGGCCATTCTCCGAATCCTCAATAGCCACGCAGTCTGCGGGATTCAGGCCCAGCTGTTCCAGCACATGGACATAAATGTCCGGCGCCGGTTTCTTGTGGGTTACAATGTCCCCGGCGCCAATACAGGCAAAACGTTCTTCGGCATCCGGGCCAAGGGTTGTACGAAGGAGTGCGGAAACATTGTCCGGCGTGGTGGTAGTGGCAATGGCGGCCCGGACTCCGGCCGCAGCCATCTCATCCAGCAGCCGCAGGACTCCCGGGCGGAGGGGAAGGCATCCGCTACAGACCATCTCCACATAAAGTTCCGTCTTGCGACTGTGAATGCGGGCAATATCTGCCTTGCCCAGCTGCGGATACCGGGGATGGTCATCCAGAAACTGGCGCAGGCGCTCCTTCCCCCCTGTCACCCGCAAATAGTCGCCATAGGTCGGAACATCCCACGAAAAAGGCAGGCCCGCCTCCCGGAAGGCCTCGTTGAAGGCGACACGGTGCGCGTCGCGCTCCGTATCCGACAGGGTTCCGTCCACATCAAAAATGACTGCCTGCAGGGACATCTGGATGCACTCCCGGAATGGTCTGGTTGGCCTGTTTATGCGCGTCCCGCTTCCCGCCATGGCGCGCCGGGGAATTTAACCACAGGTCTCACCCAATTGCCAAAACCTGGAAATTCTGCTAAACATCAGGGTTATTTATCGGAACCAGGAAGCCATCCATGACGGAAAGCACCCCGACGTCCAAGCCCGGACCTGCCGGAACCTCACAGCAGTTCAGCGCCTTCACCCCGTACGAACCGGCTCCTGGGGAAGCGTACATGAGCCCTGGCCAAGTCGCCCATTTCCGCAAAATCCTGGAAGACTGGCGCAATGAGCTGATGGCTGAGGTGGACCGCACCGTACAGAACATGCAGGTGGAAAACGTCAATTATTCAGACCCGAACGACCGCGCGAGCCTCGAAACCGACATAGGCCTTGAGCTGCGGGCACGGGACCGGGAGCGCAAGCTTATCCGCAAGATCAACCAGGCGCTGGGCCGCATTGATGCCGGGGAGTACGGGTACTGCGAATCCTGTGGCGTGGAAATCGGCCTGCGCCGTCTGGAAGCCCGTCCCACGGCAACTCTCTGCATCGACTGCAAGACCCTGGAGGAAAAGCGGGAAAAACAGATGGCCCAGGAGTAGGCGTGCGCCTTCTGGTCCGCAACGCCCGGATCGCCCTCCCCTCCGGAGAACTCTATCACGGAGACCTGCTGGCCGCGGACGGTACGGTTGCGGTCATCGACCGCGAGATTGACCAGCCCGCGGATGAGGTCATCGATGCCCGCGGGCATCTCCTCCTGCCTGGGGTCATGGATCCCCAGGTCCACTTCCGGGAGCCGGGGAACGAGCACAAGGAGGATCTGGGCAGCGGATCGCGTGCGGCGGCCAAAGGGGGCATTACCAGCTTCCTTGAAATGCCGACCACCAATGTGGTGGCCATGGCGGACAAAATGGCCGAGGCAGCAGAAAAATCTGTGGTCAATTACGGATTTTTCATTGGCGCCACGCCGGACAACCTGGTTGATCTTCTCGCCGACACCCTCGCCTGCGGCATCAAGGTCTTCATGGCGGCCAGCACGGGAACCCTGCTGGTGGACCGTGAAGAAGACCTGGAAAACATTTTCGCACACGGTTCCAGACTTATCGCTGTACATGCGGAGGATGAGGCACGGATCCGCAGCCGGCGGGCGGAATTTTCCGGCAGCTGTGATCTGGCCGACCACAGCCGGATCCGGGACGGGGAGAGCGCTTTCCTGGCAACCCGCCGGGCTGTCGGCCTGTCCCTGAAGTACCGGCGCCGCCTCCATGTACTGCACCTGTCTACCGGCCGCGAGATGCGCTATATCGCGGAACACAAGCAGCCCTTTATTTCCTGCGAAGCCCTGCCCAGCCATCTCTTCCTGAATACGGATGCCTACGCCAGATCCGGGACGCTGGTCCAGATAAATCCACCCATCCGGAGTGAGGAAGACCGGCTGGCCCTCTGGGAAGGCCTGCGCAGCGGTGCCATTGACTGCATCGCCACCGACCACGCGCCTCACCGCCTTGAAGAAAAGGCCCTTGGGTATCCACGGGCCCCATCTGGCATGCCGGGCGTCGAAACCAGCCTTCCCCTCATGCTCACGGCCATGCGCGACGGCCACTGCAGTCTGGCCGAACTCCAGCGCTGGATGTGCTATAATCCTGCGCGGCTCTATGGTGTCAGAAACAAGGGACGCATTGCTCCGGGATGGGATGCGGACCTGACCCTGGTGGACATGGTGCACGAGAAACCGGTCCGGAACGGGGACCTGTTTACCCGGGTGGAATGGAGCCCCTTCTCTGGCTGGGTGCTGACCGGGTGGCCGCTGACGACCATTGTGGGCGGCCGGGTGGTATACCATGAAGGTGAAATCCGCCCGAATGCCCATGGTTCCGCCCTGAAATTTTCCTCTTCCACCCCCCTTGAGGATTCCCCCTGGTCATCCTGAGGAGTGGAACCAGACCCATAGCCCGGGCTCCCCGGAGAGGCCCTTGGCCCATGGAGCCGTGTAGAAGCCTGGTATCAGGACCAGACGTCCTTCCGGATCCCACAGCAGTGGCAGCGAATCCCGCAGAAAGGGAGGAACTCCGGCCTCCAGCAGGAGTTTTTTCACCGGACGGTGCCGGCCATTTCCGTCCATATATCGTTCCCCGGGTCGCCGGCTCCTCCAGTGCAGCTGGGCCGGGAGCACCTGGAGGCTGAGGCGGTGGGCCCCAGCAGCCGGAGCGGGTCCAGGCGGAGACCCCCGGTCCACTTCCCACGCAAAAAATGGCCCATCCCCACGGTCCCCAGAGCGTATCCAGTCCCCGCCAGAAAAATCCGGGAATACAGGCGCCGGAAGCCAGAGCCAGAGTCTTCCTCCCTGAATCCATGCCTGCCCTCCCTTCCACTCAATGCGCCGCCCACCCCGGCCATCACCCAGTTGCAGGCGGAGACGTTCCAGGCCCGCCCGGTCGGGAACGGCAATCCCCTGGTAGCGGATCCAGTGGCGCAGGAAAACCCGTAGCGCCGCCGGCTCCATCTCCAGAAGGAATGCCACCGGCAGTCCCGGGGGAAGAAGCCCGGCCTCAAAACCCGGAAAGCGCTGCCGGAGAGCAGCGAGACGGTCCGCAAACCACCAGGCTTCCGTCTGGAGAGCATCGCCCAGGTTTTCCGCCGTGCGGGCCAGGACCAGGGAGGCCCTGGCCCATCCCAGGGCCTCCATACGGGGCAGAAGATCCCTGCGGATCCGTGTACGGGCATAGCGGTTCTCCTGGTTGGCGGGATCTTCCCGCCAGGAAATGCCCAGCCTGCGGAGATAGGCACGCAGGTCTTCCCGACCCAAATCGAGAAAGGGCCGGGCCAGGATGCCGGCTCCAAGGGGACGACGGGACGGCATGGCTGCCAGGCCTTCCAGGCCGGAGCCGCGGAGAAGCTGGAGCAGAAGGGTTTCCGCCTGGTCATCCCGGTGCTGCGCGACAAGCAGCAGGTCTCCCGGACGCAGCCGGGAGGAAAGCAGGGCATAGCGCCCCCGCCGTGCCGCATCTTCCGGACCCTCCCCATCCGGCGTTCCTTCCAGACGCAGCACGGTGCAGGGAATCCCCAGAGCTGCCGCCCCCCTCCGGCATTCTTCCGCCCACAGGGCGCTTCCGGCATGCCAGCCGTGATCCACATGAACGGCGTGAACCGGCTGGCCAATCCGGTGGAGTGCATGGAGCAGCGCGGTGGAGTCGGCGCCGCCACTGTATGCGGCCCACAGCGTCCGCTGGGATGGAACCCCCCATTCCTCCCGGAGCTTTTTCCGGAGATGGGCCTCGAGATCAGGCGGCGCCAACAACGCCATAATGCATGAGACGTTCGTAACGCCGGGCAAGCAGGCGGGACTGCTCCAGCTCCTCCAGTTCCTCCAGCGCGTGCTCCAGCCGGCCGGCCAGTTCGGCAAACACGGCGTCTGGCTGGCGATGGGCCCCGCCCAGGGGCTCCGGGATAATCTCATCCGCAAGACCCAGGCTATGCAGGCGGCGGGCCGTGATCCCCAGGGTTTCCGCGGCCTCCGATGCCTTTCCTGCGTCTTTCCAGAGAATGGAGGCACAGCCTTCGGGAGAGATGACGGAATAGACACTGTATTCAAGCATGAGCAGGCGGTCGGACACCCCTATGGCGAGCGCTCCGCCTGATCCTCCCTCGCCAATCACCACCGAAACCACCGGCACCGGAAGGTCTGACAGGACGGCCAGATTTCTGGCGATTGCCTCGCTCTGCCCCCGCTCTTCCGCCCCAATGCCGGGATACGCACCAGGTGTATCAATGAAGGTCAGGACAGGCAGATGGAAACGCTCGGCCAGCCGCATCAGCCGCAGTGCCTTGCGGTACCCCTCCGGTCTGGGCATACCAAAATTCCGCAGGATCTTCTCGCGGGTATCCCGACCCTTCTGGTGGCCCATCCATACCACTCCCCGCCCCCGGAACCGGGCAAGCCCGCCCACAATCGCCTGGTCGTCGGCGAAGGCACGGTCACCAGCCAGGATCTGGACCCCGTCAAACAGGGCCTGCACATAATCCAGCGTATAGGGCCGCTGCGGATGACGGGCTACCTGGACGGTCTGCCAGGCACCCAGTCGGCTGTAGAGCCGCTGCAGTTCCTTGCGCGCCTTGGCTTCCAGCCGCTGGATCTCCTCTTCAATCCCGGGCTGGTTCAGGGCTTTCAGCTCTTCTACCTTGCCTTCCAGTTCCGCCAGGGGCTGCTCAAAATCGAGATAATGCAGTTTCATTCAGGAATCTCCTCGGTTAGGCGGTACGCTGGCGATTTTCTGCCGGGGCCGGCCGGGTCCCGGGTTCCCTGTTTCCCCGCAGCGCGCCAGGTCCAGCGCTGCCGGTCGGGCGGGACCAGCCGGGCCAAGTCCCCCAGAAAGGCGTCTGTGGGCGTGATAGACCAGTCTGGGGATATCTCCAGGAGGGCCCGGAATTTCCCGTTCACCTGCAGCTGCAGCCGGACCCGTACCGGACCTCTCCCATAAGGCCGCAGGCATTCGGCAAGGTCCGTAGCCCCGACGCCGGGGGGAAGATCCAGTTCGACGCTTTCCGCCAGCTCTCCGCGTGCCCCTTCCAGGGAAAACAGCCGTTGGGCACCCAGACGCAGCCCCCCCGAAAACTGGTCCTCCGCCACATCCCCAAAGACAAGAACCGGGGTATCTTCTGCCAGCGCCAGCCGGGAGCCATTCCAGATCTCGGAAAAAACCACCACATCTATCCGGCCGGTTTCGTCTTCCAGCGTCAGGAAATAGATCCGGTCCCCCTTGCGCGTCCGCGTGCTGCGGCGTGCGACCGGGAGTCCCGCGACCAGAACCCCAGTCCTTTCGGCCAGATTCCCCAGTGGCACGGCACCCATATCCTGCAGGGTCGGGCGGAACTCCGCCATGGGGTGGCCACTCAGATAAAATCCGAGGCTTTCCCGCTCGCCCCGGAGAGTATCGTCCAGGTTCCAGGACGGATTCTCCACCCACGCCGGAGCCGTCGGGTGGCTCTCCTGGGCGCCAAACAGGGAGGCCTGGGCACTTCCGGAAAGACGCTGGGCCTGGGCAGCGCTTTCCATGTACAGGTCCAGGGAGGCCAGCAGCTGGCCCCTGGCAATGCCCCAGAGGTCCATGGCCCCGGCCCGGATCAGGGCTTCCAGGCTACGACGGTTCAGCTTCTGTCCATCCACCCGGCAGAGAAAGTCATAAAAGTCCCGGAATCCCTCCCCATCGCGCACCTGGACAATGGCCTGTACAGCCGCCCGTCCGAGCCCCTTGATAGCCCCCAGTCCATAGCGGATGCCCTTTCCTTCGGGCTGGAACGCAAGGCGGCTGCGCTCGACGCAGGGAGACAGCAGGGGGATCCCCATGCGCCGGCACTCCCCGAGCATGGCGACGACCTTGTCCGTATGGTCCATGTCGGCCGTGAGCACGGCTGCCATGAACTCCTGGGGATGATGGGCCTTCAGATACGCGGTCTGATACGAAACCAGGGCATACGCCGCCGAATGGGATTTGTTGAACCCGTATTCAGCGAATTTCTCCATGAGATCGAAGATCGCGCCTGCCTGGTGGACATCGATGGAATTTCTGGACGCCCCGGCAAGGAAAATTTCCCTCTGCTTCGCCATTTCCTCCGGCTTTTTCTTGCCCATGGCCCGCCGCAGCAGGTCGGCGCCCCCCAGGGAATATCCGGCCAGCACCTGGGCACACTGCATCACCTGTTCCTGGTAGACAATGACGCCATAGGTTTCTTTCAGGATCGGTGCAAGGGCAGGATGGGGATAGGTAACCGGTGCCCGGCCATGCTTGCGGGCAATAAAGTCGTCCACCATGCCCGACTGCAGTGGGCCCGGCCGGAACAGCGCCACCAGCGCCACGATATCGCCGAAATTGTCCGGCTGCAGCCGGCGGACAAGGTCCCGCATTCCCGAAGATTCCAGCTGGAAGACCGCTACTGTTTCCGTTGAGCGGAGCAGATGGAAAGTCCCGGGGTCGTCCAGGGGAATTTTCTGGATATCCAGCGGCGGCTCGCTGCGCCGGGCACGCTCCGCATTGATGCCCGCAAGCGCCATGTCGATGATAGTCAGGGTACGCAGGCCAAGAAAATCGAATTTTACCAGGCCCATTTTCTCGACATCGTCCTTGTCGAGCTGGGTAACATTGCCCCCATTTTCCGAACCGTCGGTGAACAGGGGAAGCCGGTCGGCGAGTGGTTCCGGAGAAATGACCACCCCGCCCGCATGGGTAGAGGCATGGCGTGGCAGACCCTCCAGGCGCAGGGCGATGTCCAGGAGTTCCCGCACGTCATCCTCTTCCGCCTGGCGCCGACGCAGCTCATCGGATTCTGTCATGGCCTTTGCCAGCGTCATGCCAAGATCTGCCGGGACCAGCTTGGCCAGCTGGTCGACGAAACCATAGGGAAGATTCAGCACCCGGCCCACATCCCGGACAACCGCCCGGGCCTTCATGGTGCCAAATGTAATGATCTGGCCAACCCGTTCCCGTCCGTATTTTTCCGCGACATACTGGATGACCCGGTCCCTCTGGTCCATGCAGAAATCCACGTCAAAATCTGGCATGGACACACGTTCCGGGTTCAGGAAACGTTCAAACAGGAGGGCGTTGGCCAGAGGATCCAGATCCGTGATCCGCAGCGCATAGGCGACCAGAGAACCTGCTCCGGATCCACGGCCAGGACCTACGGGCACACCATTGTCCTTGGCCCACTGGATAAAGTCGGCCACGATCAGGAAATATCCCGGAAACCCCATCTGCTCGATGACATCCACTTCCCGCAGAAGCCGCTCGCGGTAAGGCAGCGCCCCGGCACCAGAGACACCCAGACCTTCCAGCCTTTCCTCCAGTCCCTGCTGGGCCGCCTGGCGGAAATACAGCGCCAGGGGGGTACCATCCGGAGTCGGGTAGTCCGGTAGGGTATACTGCCCAAGGGTCAGTTCAAGATTGCAGCGGCGGGCAATTTCGACCGTGTTCAGGCAGGCTTCCGGGAGATCGGCAAACCGCCGGCACATTTCATCGGGTCCAGGAAGGCAGTGGCCCGGGTTGAAGCGTCGTGGACGGCGCTCATCGGCCAGGGTATGGCCGGAGGCAATGCACTGTCTGGCATCAAAAGCGGAAAAATCATCTGGATCCAGAAAATGGGCGTTGTTGCTGGCCACCACCGGCAGGGCCAGTTTCTCTGCCAGGTCCAGGAGCGCTCCATTCAGCAGTTCCTGCCCTGGCTCCCCATTGCGCTGGATTTCCAGATAGAAGCGGTCGGGAAAAATCGCTGCGTAGGCACCGGCCAGTGCTTCCGCTGCCTGGGGATCCCCAGGAAGGCAGCGTCCGATTTCCCCCCGGCCCGCAGCAGACAGGGCAATGAGGCCCTCGTGATGCACGGCAAGCCATTCCCGGCGGATCTGGGGCTTTCCCCCGGCCATTCCCTCCAGATAGGCCCGGCTCAGCAGCCGGCTGAGATTCCGGAATCCCCTGCGGTCCATGCACAGCAGGACCAGCCCGTAGGGTTCCTGCGGGCGCTCCGAATCGTGCACCCAGATCTCGCTGCCAATAATGGGCTTGATTCCCGCCGCACGGGCGGCCGAATAGAACTTCACCAGGGCAAAAAGATTGGCATGGTCGGTCAGGGCTACGGCCGGCATTCCAGATTCCACACAGCGGGATACCAGCTTCCGGACCGGGATAATCCCATCTTCGAGGGAATATTCCGAGTGGACGTGCAGGTGGACGAATCTAGGTTCCATGGTCCTTTCTCCCTATCCGTGCGACCGGGCCAAAATCCATCCGGTGGAAAGGTGTAGGCCCAAAACGCCCCAGCGCCTCGACATGGCGGGCCGTCGGGTAGCCACAATGCATGGCAAACCCGTAAAATGGATAGTGCCGGTCCAGCAACCGCATTTCCCGGTCTCTCGATACTTTGGCCAGAATGCTGGCGGCAGCGATGGCGTCAATGGTGGCATCCCCCCCGATGACCGGCTCGGCCCCCCAGTGGGGCAGCACCCGGTTGCCATCCACCAGCACCCTGGCCGGACGGCAGGGCAGGCATGCGAGTGCACGATCCATGGCCCGCAGGGTGGCCTGAAGAATATTGTAGTGCGCAATCTCCCAGGTTCCCGCCGTGGCGACGGCCCAGGCCAGTGCCTCCTCCCGGATCTGCCGGGCCAGAGTTTCCCGCCGTGCGGGTGCGAGCTTTTTCGAGTCCCCAAGACCTGGCAGCGGCCGCGCCAGGACCACGGCTGCGACGGTTACTGGACCGGCCAGTGGCCCCCTCCCCGCCTCATCCATGCCCGCCACCTCCGGGCCCAGATGCTCAAGCACCGGCCGGCTCTCCCAGAAGGGTCTGCCGCAGGCCCCGGGCAACGGCTTCCTCCGTGTCGCCCTGGAGCAGGACCCGGAGGGAACGCAATGCCTCCACCTGGGAATTGCCACCACCCTCCTCAAGCATGCCCTCCAGCAGCCCGGCGATCCGGTCCGGGTCAACCTCCTCCTGGAGCAGTTCCGGGTAGATGCGCCGGCCCAGGAGCAGGTTCGGAAGAGCCACAAAAGGAACCCGGACCAGCCAGCGCGCGACGCGGTAGGTCAGGGCCTGCATGGCATAGACTACCACGGCTGGCCGGACCATGAGAGCGGTTTCCAGTGTGGCAGTCCCCGAAGCAACTACGACAAGGTTCGCGGCGGCCAGCACATCCGTGCTGCGCCCGGCGACCTGCAGGATTTCCGCACCTGCGGGCCCGGCCCGCTCCACCCACAGATCCGCCAGTTCTTGCCGGGCCAGGGCCACCACACTGCACAGGTCCGGGTGGCGCTGGCGCAGCCGGATGGACGCTTCGGCCATGGGTCTGGCCAGCCGGGCAATCTCGCTACGCCGGCTGCCAGGAAGGAGGGCTAGCACCGGACCCGCAGCCGGCAGTCCCAGTGCCTGCCGTGCGGCTTCCCGGCCAGGGGCCGAAGCGGTGGCCGCGAGGAGTGGATGCGGCAGCACCTGGGCCGGTATCCCGGCCTCGGCATACATGGGACGCTCAAATGGAAAGAGCAGGAACATCCGGTCCACCACTTCCCGGATCCTGTGGATCCGGTGCTGCCTCCAGGCCCAGATCTGTGGACCCACGACATACAGCACCCGGATTCCGAGCTTTCGGGCCTCCCGGGCCACCCGCAGATTGAAGGCGGGATGGTCGACCAGTACCACGGCATCCGGACGTTCCTCGCGCAGATAGCGGACCACCTGGCGGTAGAGCCGCCGCAGGGCGCCATAATGCCGCAGAACCTCTACCAGGCCCATAACCGCCAGCATCTCGCCATCGGCTACCCCTTCCACCCCGGCAGCGGCAAGACGCGGCCCAACCACACCGCTCCAATGCGCCGCGATACCAGCACGTGCGCAGCGCTCAAGGATATCGATGCCAAGGGTCTCCCCCGAACGTTCCACAGCCACAAGAAACACCCGGGGGACAGCCATCAGGACGCCAGATGCTGCCGGAGAACACTGGCGATACGCCCAACCTGCTCCTCCTGGAGCTCCGGGAACATGGGCAGGGAAAGCACGGTTGTGCTCAGGCAGTCCGACACCGGACAGGTGGCCGGGGGCAGGTCTGCAAAGGCGCGCTGGCGGTGGCCCGGGATGGGATAGTAAATGGCGCTGGCAATTCCAGCAGCCTGCAGGGCCCCGCGTAGCCGGTCACGGTCCCGGATCTGCAGAGTATACTGGTGGAAAACATGGCCGTATCCCACCCGCCGGGGCGGGAGGACCAGATCCAGATCTCTTAGGGCGGCATCGTACAGGGCGGCAGCCCGCTGGCGTCCGGCCGTATAGTCCTGGATCTGGGGCAGCAGCCGCAGCAGAATCAGGGCCTGGATTTCATCCAGCCGGCTGTTGTAGCCCAGCACGTCATGGTGGTAGGTCTGCCAGGATCCGTGATTGCGGAGCCCACGCAGCCTTTCTGCCAGGTCTCCGTCACTGGTGACGACCATACCCCCATCTCCGGCTCCACCCAGGTTTTTGCTGGGGAAGAAGGAAAAACAGCCCAGATGCCCGAAACTGCCCACCGGACGATCCCCGATGGTGGCGCCGATGGCCTGGGCACAGTCTTCCACCACCAGAAGCCCTTTTTCCTGCGCAAGGGCCATCAGGGCGTCCATAGGGGCGGCAAGGCCGTAGAGGTGGACCGGAATGACGGCCCGGGTCCTGGAGGTAATGGCTGCCTCTACCCCCTCGGGCGCCAGGGTATAGTACTCGGGGTCCACATCGACGAACACCGGTGTGGCTCCCACATACCGCACGGCCTCTGCCGTGGCGATAAACGTAAAGGAGGGCACGATGACTTCGTCTCCAGGACCGATTTCGAGGGCCCGCAGGGCCAGCATCAGCGCGTCGGTTCCGGAGGCGCAGCCGATACCATGCCGGGTACCGGACAGGGAGGCAATCCCGTTTTCCAGGGCCCTCCCGTGTTCGCCCAGAATAAAACTCGCCTGGTCGAGAATCTGGCCGATCCCTTCCAGAATTGACTCGCGGAGGGGGGCAAAATGGCTGCGGAGATCCACCATGGGGATGGGTGAAGGCGACAACATCATGGAATTTTCCTCCCGGAGGAAGCTAGGGTTCAGGCTGGACAGAGAAAGGAGTCAACCGCACGGCGTACGTCCAGGGCGGCGGCAAGCGCTTCCCGGCCGGCGGACGCATCGCACAGAACCTCCCCCTCCCCCCGGACTGCGGCCAGAAAGGCGCGAATCTCCTCTTCCAGGGCATCTGTACGGGGCAGGTCCACCACATCTCCGACCACACCTGGAATACCCGGCACCGCTCCCGGACCACGCCGGTAAAAGGTCAGCCGGTTCTGCAGAAAATCCACCGAGGCATACCGGTCCTCCCAGAACAGGCGCATGCGCCGCACCGGTTCCCGGACGGCGCGGGACACGGCCAGATTGGCCACACTACCGTTTTCGAGGGTGATCCAGGCATTGGCCATATCCGCCTGCGCCGTCACCGCCGCAACCCCGACGGCCCGGATATCACGGGGCCGGCATCCGGCCAGCATCATCACCAGATCCAGATCGTGGATCATGAGATCCATGATCACGTCCACATCCAGGGAACGGGGCTTGAAAGGGGCCAGACGCTCGCCCTCCAGATAGCGGGGCGGGCCGAATTCCTGGGTACGAAGGTACCGCATGACCGGCTGTGCGCGCTCGATGTGGCCAACCGCCAGCACGCATCCCTGGTCATGGGCCAGCCGGATCAGTGCATCCGCCTCCTGGAGATCCAGGGTAAAAGGTTTTTCCACCAGACAGTGGACCTGGCACTCCAGGGCTTCCCGCGTCACCCCGTAATGGGTGGATGTCGGTGTGACTACCGAAATGGCATCCACTTCAGACAGCAGCGCCTGCGGAGATGGAAATACCCGGCAGCCAAGCTCGGCCGCCACTTCCCGGGCCCTGGTAGCATCGGTATCATAGAGCCCCTGGAAGTCCGAGCAGCCGGCGTATTTTTGGGCGTGAAACCGGCCCAGGTGTCCGGCACCAATCACGCCTGTGCGCAAATTCCTCATGGCCGCGTGATCCCTCTCCGGCTGGCACGGATGAAGGACAGCAGGCGCTCCACTTCCGGAGTATTCCACCCCCGCCGGGCTACTTCCTCCATGGCTTCCTCCAGCCGCAGTCCAGAGCGGAACAGCAGCCGGTAGGTCCGCTTGATCTGGGTGATGGTATCCCGGGAAAAACCACGCCTGGCCAGACCACGGACATTGATACCGTGCAGGTTCGCATGGTTTCCGGCAGCCATCATGTAGGGCGGCACATCCAGGGGGGCCATGGTGCCCCCGCCGAGAATCGCATGGGTCCCTACACGGGCAAACTGGTGGACTGCGGACAGGCCACCGAGAATGGCATCGTCCTCTACTGCCACATGCCCGGCCAGGGTAGCAGCGTTGGCCATTACGACCCGGCTGCCGATCTGGCAGTCGTGGGCCACATGGCAGTAGGCCATGAAAAGGTTGTGATCACCGATGCGGGTAACACCACCCCCCTTGGCGGTTCCCCGGTTGATCGTAACAAATTCGCGAAAGGTGTTGTGGCTGCCAATCCGGAGTTCCGTGGATTCCCCTCGGTAGCCAAGGTCCTGCGGGGCCGTGCCAAGGGAGGCGAAGGGAAAGATGCGGTTCGCCTCTCCCATTTGGCAGGGTCCCTGGACCACGGCATGGGCCCCCACCTCACAGCCCGGACCGAGAACCACATCTGCCCCGATGACGGCGAAAGGTCCGATAATGCAGCCGGCGCCGATCTGTGCCCCCTCCTCTACCGCAGCCCGGGGGTCAATCGTGGTGCTCATGCATCACGCTCCCGCAGCGTCGCCATCAGGAGGGCCGAGGCAACCTCGATACCGTCCACCGTGGCAACGGTTTCCATCTGCCACATCCCGGATTTCCTTCGGGCGACCTGCGCGACAAGCAGCAGACGGTCTCCCGGGACCACAGGCTTGCGGAACCGGGCCTTGTCAATACCGGCAAAATAGACGGCGGCATTCTCGCCATACTTGTCCTCGGAGACAAATGCGAGGATGGCAGCGGCCTGGGCGAGCGATTCGACAATCAGCACGCCAGGCATCACCGGAAACCCGGGAAAATGGCCCTGGAAATGGGGTTCATTCATGGTGACATTCTTGACCGCCTGGAGGCTTCGACCGGGCTCAAGCTCCAGAATCCGGTCCACCAGCAGAAAAGGGTAGCGGTGGGGCAGCCGTCTGAGAATTTCGTGTATGTCAAAACCTTCCATCAGTTTTTCGACTCCTCGTCTGCCGGGGGGGGGAATTGGGCCAGGTTTTCGCAGCGCTGCAGCCGCTGTGCGAGGCGGTCGAGACCATTCAGCCGCGCGACCATCCGCCGCCATTTCCGCGCCTCCTGGGCTGGTATGACTCCGGAATAGACGCCAGGCTGGCGGAGATCGTGGGTAATGGCGCTCTGGCCGGCAATCACGGTACCGTCCGGGATCCGCAGGTGCCCCGCAAAACCTACCTGGCCACCAATCCGGCAGTTCGCGCCGATCCAGGTGCTGCCAGCAATTCCTGTCTGGCCGGCAATTACGGTATGGGGGCCAATATGGACGTTATGGCCGACCTGGACCAGATTGTCGATCTTGACGCCTTCACCAATAACCGTGTCGTCCAGGACTCCCCGGTCAATGCAGGTATTGGCACCAATTTCGACATCATCAGCCAGGACCGTGCGGCCGGCATGGGGAATCTTGACGTAGCCGCCGGCTTCGGGAGCGAACCCGAAGCCATCGGAACCGATCACCGCGTTGGCGTGGACGATGCAGTTGTGGCCGATGCAGCTGCGGGCATAGACCTTTACGCCAGGGTAGAGATGGCTGCCGCTGCCAATAGAGACGTTACGTCCGATCACCGTACCCGATTCCAGCCAGACTCCGGCGCCGATTCTGGCGCCCGAGTCCACCCGGACAAAGGCCTCAATACGGGCCCCGGGATCAATTTCGGCATCCTGGGCAATCTCGGCCTGGGGAGACCGGTATCCACCATCGGGGATTTCCAGGGGATGGAACAGCTGCATGGCACGGGCAAAACTGGCATAGGGATGGGCACTGACCAGGCGGTTTCCAGGAAAGGTACTGGCTGCTTCCTCCGGCAGGATGACAGCCCCGGCGGCAGTACCGGACAGGAGACCAGCCAGGCGGTGGTCCTGAAAAAAGGCAAGATGGCAGGATTCCGCCCGTTCAAGGGGAGCAATTCCGGAAATGGCTATCGAAGGATCCCCCCGGAGTTCAAGCCCGAGGAGTTCAGCGAGCCTGTCCAGGCGGACAGGAATAGGTTCGGGATGGACCATAAGCTCATCTGCCTCCTGCTGTCCTGCCCTGGTGCCGTTCCATGGCCGAGACCACCTGCTGGGTCAGATCGATGGCCCCGTTCACATACAGAACGGACTTGTCGTTGAGAATCAGCGTATATTTTCCATCCCGGCCAATCCGGCTAACGACCTGCACGAGCTGGTTCTGGATATTTTCCAGGATGTGGTTGCGCTCCACATTGATTTCGTCCTGGGCCTGCTGCTGCTCTTTCTGCAGGTGCATGACCATGGCCTGCAGATGCGCCTCACGGGCCTGACGCTGGGCATTGTTCAGGACCGGGAGACCCTTTTCCAGGTTCTTCTGGTACGCCACAATCCCCTGCCTCAATCCGTCAATCTGTTTCTGTTTCTGTTCGACCAGCCGGTTGAGACTCACCGCCCCGGCGCGGGCCTCCGGCAGTTCACGCAATGCCTGGTCGAGATTTACAAATCCGATTTTCATGGGGGCGGCCGCAGCGGGAACTGCGGTCTGGAACAGAAGGAAACCCAGCATCATCCCGAAGGCGCGGAGCACGGAACATCTCTGGACCATCAGAACGCATTGCCCACGGTAAACTGCAGCGGCTGGGTCAGATCACCTGGCTGCTTGTTGAGGGGAACCGCAAGGGACAGGCGTAGCGGGCCCATGGGGCTGATCCACAGCAGGCCGATCCCCGCCGTCGTCCGCAGGCTGCCCAGATTTGGTAGATAGCTACTGGAGTAGAGATAGCCGCCACTGGTGCCAGACGGGTTGACGCCATAAACCCAGCCGCTGGCAACAAAAACGGACATCCGGAAATTGGGGCTATCCTCAAGGCCTGGAAGCGGAAAGTACAGGTTCGCGTCCATTAGCAGTTCCCGGGTTCCCCCCACCGGATATCCGTCAATCTGCGGGCCCAGGGCATAGGTCTGGTAACCTGGCAGGCTTCTCGGACCCCCAAGATAGTAATTGTCAAAGAACGGAACGGGTTTGGACGTATAGCTGTTGATGAACCCGTAGCGCAGCCCCAGACCGCCCGTAAGCCAGGACGTGAACGGGTGGTAGTAGTGGGCCCGCAGCTGCGCCTTGTACCAGCGCAGTCCGCCTGGTGGCACCGCCGCCCGGACGGACAGCCGTCCGTACACCCCGCTGGTCGGGAAAATGGGAGAGTTGGTACTGTTGTACACGAGGCTGTTGCCCACAGTCACCGAATTTGTGGAATTGCCAAACGTGTTGATGTAGTCCAGATACAGGGGAATGTTGGTACCGGGCTGCAGGTTGATGGTGGTATGGCTGTAACCAAGAGAAAAATAGTCGTAGAGGTGTTCGGCAACCGGGATGCCCAGGGTAGAGGTCGCGCCGTAGTCGATTTCCTGGTAGGGCGCAACCGCGAGGGTGGACAGATTGGTATCGTTCCGGTAGATGTTGAAACCCAGACTGATACCGTCCGGTGTGATGTAGGGATTCGTATAGGACAGGTTGAACGCGCTCCCGAGCCCCCCCACGTTGGCGGAAAAGGACAGTGCGTTACCCGTCCCCATGAAGTTGTTCTGGCTGATGGAACCATTGAAAAGGACGCCTTCGGCGTTGGAATACCCCACACCAATACTGAAGCTGCCCGTGGGACGCTCGTGCACCTTGACGTCGAGGTCCAGCTGGTCTGGATGGCCAGGGACCGGGACCGTCTTCGTATCCACTTTCTGGAAAAATCCGGTCTGCTGGAGACGGAGCTTGGAACGGTCGATCAGCTGCCGGTTGTAGAGTCCCCCTTCCATCTGCCGGAACTGGCGGCGTACCACATAGTCCCGGCTCTTGTTGTTGCCAGAAATTTCAATGCGCCTGATATACACGCGGTGACCGGGGTCGACCTGGAAGTTCAGGGCCACCAGGCGCTTTTTCGCATCCACCGTTGGCACCGGTGTCGTATTGGCAAACGCATACCCGAGGTCGCCCAGCTGCCCGGCTATGGCCCGGTTGCTGGCCTCGATCCGCGCCTTCGAGAAACGCTGCCCCGGATGGACCGTAACGAGCTTTTTCAGTTTTTGCCTGGGCAGAACCAAACGGCCACTCAGGGAGACCTGGCTGATGTGGTACACCGGTCCCTCGTGAACGTTGACCGTCAGATAGATATGACGGCGGTCGGGACTGACCTGGACCTGGGACGATTCCACCGCGAAATTGAGGTATCCCCGGTCCAGGTAGAAACTGTTGAGTTTTTCCAGTCCGCGGAGAAACTTTCCCCGGGAGTAGCGGTCGTTATCGCTCAGGAAGGAAAACGCGTTCGGCGCACCCAGGGAAAACAGGCTGCGAAGACGGCCTTCGCTGAAGGCATGGTTGCCGACAATGGTCAGCTGCCGGATGGTAGCCTGCTGGCCCTGGTCAACCCGGATGTAAATTGCCACCCGGTTGCGGGGCAGCTTCTCCACCCGGGTGTGAATGTTGGCATTGTAGTACCCCATGCCGTCATATTGCTGCCGGAGCCCCTCAATGGCCTGGTCCAGGGTGGCACGGTTGAAAATGTGACGGACTTCCAGGCCCAGCGTCTTGAACGATCCCTTGATGTCACTTTTGGAAAAGGCCTTCAGGCCCTGGGTCTGGATCGCCGCGATGATCGGGCGCTCCTCCACGATTACCAGTAGCTGGTGTCCGGAACGGGCGATACTGACATTCCGGAAAAACCCTGTCGAATAAAGCTTGCGGACCGCTTTCTGGGCCAGACTCTCATCCACCTGTTCGCCGATATGGAGCGGAAGATAGTTGTAGACCGTCCCGGGGGCGATATGCTGCAGGCCACGGATTTGAATATTCCTGACCGTAAAGGGGGCAAACCCCAAGGCCGACAGGCTCCAGGCACTTCCAAGAATGGCTGCTCCAGCAGCGAGCACACGGATGGTACGGGTCGGTTGGCTGCGTTTTTTCACGGTTTCAGCAATCTCGAAAGGTCGTTGTAGAAAGCGAAGAGCAGAAGCATCAAGAGCAGAACTATACCGATCATCTGGGCTTTTTGCACCACCGCCGGGGGAACCGGTCGCCCGGTCACCCATTCAACGCCATGGAATACCAGATGGCCGCCGTCGAGAACGGGCACTGGCAGCAGGTTGAGGATAGCCAGGCTGACGCTGATGAGGGCCAGAAAGGAAAAATAGGGTCCTACGCCAAGCTCAAGCGATTCTCCCGCCATCTGGGCAATGGTAATGGGTCCGCTAATGTTGCTCGTGGAGGCCACGCCCTGGACCATCCGCCAGAGCATTTCCAGGGTCAGCCGGGATATGCGCACGGTTTCCCCCATGCCATATTCCAGGGCCTGTAGGGGAGATCGCTGGTGCAGAACCACGAGACTGGCCGGAAGCGGCGCCAGGGTCACACCCAGCCGTCCGATCGCGCGGCCCTGGAAGAGGTAAAGCCCGGGGCGCACCGGTCCACCCCGTACCTGCCCCCGGGCATCCTGCCATCGCACCTGGATTTCCTCCATGGGATGGGCTTCCACTATCCTGGCAAAAACCTGCCAGCTGGAGACCGGCTGGCCGTTCACGTCCAGTATGCGGTCTCCCGGCCGCAGCCCAAGTCCGGCGGCCGGGCTATGCGGAACCACCGAGCCAATTACCGGCGGCAGGTAGGGACCCAGGCCTATGGTCCGGGAAACAAACCCGCTACCGATGCTGTCTGGTGGCAGATGCCCAAGATTTATCCGAACCTCCCGGCGCATTCCGCCCGGGGCCCGGACGTCGAGGGTGACTTTCGTCCCGCCCACGGCCGCTGCCAGTAGCCGCATGCGCACATCCTGCCAGTCGGACACCGGACGTCCGCCAATCGCGAGGACCCTGTCTCCAGCCTGGAGCCCCGCCCTCGCCGCCATCCCCTGGGGATCCACTTCTCCAACTACCGGGGCAATCCCGGGAATGCCGGCCATTGCCGTAATGGCATACGCAACCACGGCAAGCACCAGGTTGGCCAGGGGCCCTGCAGCAGCCACCAGAAATTTCCGTGCCGGGTGGAGTCCGGTGAAAGACCGGGGACGGTCAGCCGGCCCTAGGGGCTCATCGGGCGTTTCCCCGAGCATCTTCACGTATCCGCCGAGAGGAATGGCGGCAATGCCGAACTCGGTCTGGTCCCGACCAAGGCGGCGGCTCCACAGGAAAGGCCCAAAACCGATACTGAAGCGCAGGATCCGGACATGAAACAGCCGGGCCATCCAGAAATGCCCCAGTTCGTGAAACAGGATCAGGATCCCTGTGGTCAGCAGGAAAGCCAGCAGGGTAAAAAATACGTGCATGGGAAAGCCCAGCCCGGTCAGGAAGAAAAGGCCTGACGGATCCTGTCGGTAGCGGTTCGGCGGGCCTCACCGTCAATGGCAAGAACTGCTTCCAGACTTTCCGGCGCCCCAGGCTGGCAGTATTCGAGGGTTTCCTCCACCACCCGGGAAATTCCCGTAAAGGGAATCCGGCCTTCCAGGAATGCCTGTACGGACACCTCATTGGCGGCATTGAGGACAGCGGGGGCACCGGCTCCCTGTTCCAGTGCCCGGAATGCCAGCCCGAGACAGGGAAAACGTCCAAAATCGGGGTCCTCAAACTGGAGTGCCGGTCCCTGGACGAGGTTCAGGGAGGACACACCGCTTTCCATGCGCTGTGGCCAGGCAAGGGCATGGGCAATGGGTGTGCGCATATCGGGATTGCCCAGCTGCGCCAGCACGGATCCGTCCAGGTATTCCACCATGGAATGGATAATGCTCTGGGGATGGACAAGGACGCGGATGCGGTCTGGCGTCAGGGAAAAGAGCCAGTGTGCCTCGATTACCTCGAGACCCTTGTTCATCATCGTCGCGGAATCTACGGAAATCTTGCGCCCCATGACCCAGTTGGGATGGGCACAGGCCTGCTCTGGGGTGACATCGGCCAGCCTGTCCATCGGCCACTGCCGGAACGGCCCACCGGAGGCCGTCAGGATGATGCGGCGAATGCCCTGCCCGTCTCCAAGGCACTGAAAAATCGCGTTGTGCTCACTGTCAATGGGCAGCAGGGTAACCTTGTGCCGCTGGACTTCTTCCATGAAGAGCCGGCCAGCCATAACCAGACATTCCTTGTTGGCCAGATAGACCCTTCTGCCCGCCCGCACGGCGGCGAGGGTAGGAAGGAGTCCCGCTGCCCCGACAATGGCGGCCATAACCTCGTCCACACCGGACATTGTAGAGGCCGCCACCAGGGCTTCCTCGCCGCTTTCCACGCGGACACGGCTGTGTCCGTGCGCAGCAAGGGCCTCACGGAGCGCCACTGCGGCCCCTGCATCTACCATTACGGCCACTTCCGGGTGGTGTCGCAGGCAGAGCGCTAGCATTTCCTCCACCCGGGTACTGCCGGTCAGGGCCACCACCCGGAACTCGTCCGGATGTCTGGCCACCACATCCAGCGTGTTCTGTCCAATGGATCCGGTCGCTCCCAGAATGCAGATGCCGCGCGTCATGTCCACCAACCCTGAAAATAGGAAAACAGAAAAAATACCGGCAGGCCCGCCGTCATGGCGTCAATCCGGTCAAGAACACCGCCATGTCCAGGCAGCAGGGAGCCACTGTCCTTCTTTCCGGAAGAACGTTTGAGCAGGCTCTCCAGGAGGTCACCGAGGACGCCGTATCCTGCCACCACTGCACCTGTGGCCGTGCCCATGCCGAGGGCACCCGCGCGCATCCCGAAGAGGATTCCAGCGCCCAGTGTGCCTACGACCGCGCCGGCTATCAAGCCTCCCCAGAGCCCTTCCACCGTTTTCCCGGGACTGAGCAGGGGAACCAGGCGCTGGCGACCGAAATGGCGCCCGGCGAACATCGCCCCCACATCGGAAGCGCTGACCAGGAGGACGCCCCAGAGCAGGAGCCCGCCATGAAAACCCTGCATCCAGGTGGCCAGCAGAAATGCAGGCAGAAGAACCGGAATGGCCAGGAACCGGGAGACAGTGGCAGACATGGGGCGCAGCGCGGTACCCGGCCGTACGGCACGGGCCAGGAGAAGCGGAACAAAAGTCCAGAAAAGGGTGGCTCCCGCAGCCCAGACGGGGGCCAGACGGTCTGGCATGGCCGCAATTCCGGCAAATGCGAGCGCGAGCAGGGCAGAAGGCCAGAAAGAGGGAACCTGGGCGAGAAGCCACCATTCACGGGCCGCCAGGTAGAGGACCACGGCCAGAAACGCGATAAAGACCGGCGCCGGTGCCTGGAGCGTCACCAGCGTAACCAGTGCCAGCAGAACCGCAGCTGTGGCTATTCGCTTGCGCAAGAACCTTCCAGAATCTGGTCGCCCGTCCGCCCGAACCGCCGCTGCCGCTGCCCAAAGGACCGCAGGGCCCCTTCCAGAGCCTCGCGTCCAAAATCGGGCCAGAGCGTATCGGTAAAGTAGAATTCCGTGTAGGCCAGCTGCCAGACGAGAAAATTGCTGATGCGCTGTTCTCCCCCAGTACGGATGAGAAGATCGGGGTTCGGCACATCCGCGAGGGACAGATGGACTGCGATCCGTTCTTCCGAAATCTGCCCGGGATCCTCACCGGCCGAATGCATTTCCTGCACCGCCTTCCGGGCGGCCTGCGCGATATCCCACCGGCCGCCATAATTGACGGCAAGATTCAGGTTAAGACGCCGGTTTGCCGCAGTCCGCTCTTCCGCCTCGCGGATCATCTCCTGGAGATCGGGCTCCAGGGACGAGCGGTCCCCTATTATGCGCAGGCGGACACCATTTTCGTGAAGCTTGCGGATTTCCCGCCGCAGGAGGAGACGGAACAGATTCATCAGCAGGCGCACCTCAAGCGGTGGACGCCGCCAGTTTTCCGTGCTGAAAGCAAAAAGGGTCAGGTGGGGTATACCACTCTCCGCACAGGCCTGGACCATTTCCCGCACGACCTCCGCCCCCCGGCGGTGTCCTGCGACTCTCGGCAGGTGCTGGCGGTAGGCCCAGCGTCCGTTACCATCCATGATGATGGCGATGTGCCGGGGCCTCGGCAGGGACCCCGCTGTCTCGTGTCCGGGCACGGTTCAGACCTCCATGAGATCCGATTCTTTCGCCTCCACTACCCCATCAACTTCATCCACAAAACGGTCTGTCAGTTTCTGGAATTCTTCCGCTGCCCGCCGTTCATCGTCCTCGGAAATGGCCTTCTGTCGCAGCAGTTCCCGGATCTGGCCAAGGGCATCCCGGCGGATGTTCCGGATAGCCACCCTGGCCCCTTCTCCCTCCTGGCGCACTATCTTGACCATTTCTTTCCGGCGTTCTTCCGAGAGGGCCGGCAGGGGAACCCGTACGTTGTCCGAACCGGCAACCGGATTCAGGCCCAGTCCGGCGTCGCGGATGGCGCGGTCGATCTTGGGAATAAGGTTTTTTTCCCAGGGAGTCACGACCAGCGACCGCGCATCGGCGACCATGACCGCAGCCACCTGGGACAGGGGGGCCGGGGCCCCATAGTAGTCTATCTGCACGTGGTCCAGAAGAGACGCACTGGCACGGCCGGTGCGCAGGCGCGTGAGTTCGGACTTCAGGCCCTCGATGCTCTTCTTCATCCGCGTTTCCGCGTCTTTTCTGATATCTGCAACCGTCATGTCAGTGAACTCCGCACCGAGGTACCTTCTTCTTCACCCTGAAGTACCCGCATCAGGGCACCAGGCTTGTTCATGGAGAATACGGCGATCGGCATGTCGTTGTCGCGGCAGAGGGTAATGGCTGTGGCATCCATCACCTGCAGCCCCTGTTCCAGTACCTGCGCATAAGTGAGATCGCGGTAGCGCATGGCATCCGGATGGGTCACCGGGTCTTCGGTATAAACCCCATCCACCTTCGTCCCCTTCAGCACCAGCTCCGCATTGATTTCCACTGCCCGGAGGCTGGCGGCCGTATCTGTCGTAAAAAAGGGATTTCCGGTTCCTGCGGCAAAAATGACCACACGGCCTTTTTCCAGATGGCGGATGGCCCGCCGGCGGATATAGGGCTCGGCCACCTGCTCGATATGGAGAGCAGACTGCACCCGGGTGGGAAGCCCCAGGTGCTCCAGGGCATCCTGTACCGCAAGGGCATTCATGACCGTTGCCAGCATGCCCATGTAATCGGCGGTCGCGCGGTCCATGCCTTCCGCGGCCTTCGCCATTCCCCGGAAAATATTCCCGCCACCGATTACAATGGCGGTCTGCACACCGGAATCCACCACTTCCTTGATTTCGGCCGCCATGCGCTGGACAACCGATCTGTCCACCCCGTACTGGCCCTCACCCATGAGGGCCTCACCGCTCAGCTTCAGAAGGATGCGGGAATACCGGGCCTGTGCAGACATTCAGGATCCCCGTACCTGCGCCATGACCTCCGAGGCAAAATCGGCTGCCGGCCCTTTCTCGATTCCCTCGCCCACCTCGAAACGGACGAATTCCCGCACGCGGCAGCCTGGAAAAGACGCCACCAGGGCCCCAACGGACTGGTCAGGATTCTTGACAAACGGCTGCCCGGTTAAAGCAATTTCGCCCAGAAGCTTGTTCAGGCGGCCAGCGATCATTTTTTCCACTATGTCCGCCGGCTTTCCACTTTCGGCCGCCTGCGCAACCAGAATTTCCTTTTCGCGTGCGACGCGACCCGGCGACACATCTTCGGGCCGGACAACTTCCGGGCGGGAAGCAGCCACATGCATGGCCAGGTCGCGGGTCAGCTCGGCCGTCGCCGCATCCCCTTCCACCGACACAAGAACCCCAATACGGCCGCCATGAAGATAGGCTCCGACCAGACCACTATCCACCCCAAGGGAATGAAGGCGGCGGAGCGCGATGTTCTCCCCCAGCCTGCTGACAAGTTCCTTGCGCTGCTCCTCCAGGGCACCCGTTCCCAGGGCCGACACGTCAGCCACGCTGTCGGCCAGGGCCTGCTCCGCCCCGCGCCGGGCAAATGCCAGAAATTCCTCGTTCTTGGCGACAAAGTCGGTTTCACAGTTGACTTCGAGGAGAACCGCACGTTTCTGGTCGGCACTGGCAGCCGTCACGACCACCCCCTCCGCCGCTACCCGGCCAGCCTTCTTGTCGGCTTTGGCCAGCCCGCGCTTGCGCAGGAGATCAATAGCCGCTTCCATGTCTCCACCAGCTTCGGCCAGGACAGTCTTGCATTCCATCATTCCGGCGCCGGTCCGTTCCCGCAATTCCTTCACTTGCTGCGCACTAATTGCCATAAACACTCCTCAGTCCAGGAAAAGAAACCGCCATTCAGCCGGCATCGATATCGATGGCGTCTTCCTCAACCTCGACAAATTCGTCGAGCAGCCCCGATTCCATACCCTGGCGACCGGCCAGAATGGCGTCCGCCGCCAGACTGGCGTACAGGCGGATAGCGCGGCCCGCATCGTCATTGCCGGGAATGGGATAGTCCACTGGTGCCGGATCGCAGTTGCTGTCCACCACGCCCACCACCGGAATCCCAAGTTTTTTTGCCTCGGACACCGCAATGTTTTCATGGCCGACATCAATCACAAAGATGGCATCCGGGATTCCGGCCATCTCCTTGATACCCCCGAGACTGCGTCCCAGTTTTTCCAGTTCCCGGCCCCGGTCCAGGGCTTCCTTCTTGGTCAGCTTGTCCATCGTGCCATCCAGCTGCATCTGCTCCAGCTCTTCCATGCGGCGGAGCGACTGGCGAATGGTCTTGAAGTTGGTCAGGGTGCCACCCAGCCACCGCTGGTTCACATAGAAGGCACCGCAACGCCGGGCCTCCTGCTCCACCGCCTCCCGCGCCTGGCGCTTGGTCCCAACAAACAGGACCCTGCCGTGCCTGCGGGAAATCTGCTCCAGAAAAGTCAGGGCTCCGCGGAGCATGGGCAGGGTATGCTCAAGATTGATGATATGGATGCGGTTGCGCTCACCAAACAGGTAGGGCGCCATCTTCGGATGCCAATAGCGGGACTGGTGCCCGAAATGGACGCCAGCTTCCAGCAGGGCGCGCATGCTGACCGTAGGACTGCTCATGGAAATACTCCTAGTTGAAGGGTTGGTTGCCGCCACCGATCCCAGGAGGCCATCCCGGAGGACACCCGGCCACCTGCGCCGATCGGTGTGTGAATTTGGGCTGTTCAGCCTGCGCGTTTTTTAGCACAAAAACCCTGTACCGGCAAACCCTGGGTCCCACCCCAGTCCTCAGGACCGGGGACGGCCCCGCCACCAGACAAACAGAACCGCGAGGATGGCAGCCCCCAGGAGGGCCAGCTGCAGGTGGTGCACGTCGCTGAGCAGCAAGGGGATTGACGCGCCAACAAGGTAGCCCGTGAGCGCAACAGCCGCCGCCCAGACCAGTGCCGACAGGATGTTCCGCCACCAGTAGCGCCGCAGCGGATAGTGGTGTATGCCCAGCAGGATGGGGGTAACCGTACGTGCTCCATAGAGGAAGCGGAACAGCAGCGTGATTCTGTCTCCAAAGCGCCGGATGAGCCCTTCCGCCCGTTCTGCGTGGCGCGCAAGGATCCCGGGCAGCCAGCCGAGCACCTTTTCTCCAAAATGGTAGCCCAGCTGGTAGAGGGCCTGGTCGTTCAGGGTACTGCCCGCCCAGGCAGCAAGAATGACACCGCCCAGATCCAGAACACCGGCATGTGCCAGCACGCCGGCCACCAGAACTACCGCTTCGCCCTCGAGCAGGGTACCGAGAAAAAGGATTCCATAGCCGTAGCGGCGAAGAAACAGGGTCACTTCCGGGAGCGTAAGGGGGGAAAGGCCCAGGAGATGCATCGTCCAGTTCAGGAAATCCATGCGTCCTGCGCGCCAGCGTGTCAGCGTGTCAGCAGAGAATCTGGAAGTCCGGACCGACCAGACCCTGTTCATTTTCGAGTTCCGCCGCCAGCAGCGGAACCTTGCGCATCCATCCGGGAGCGAACCTGAACTCCAGCGCCCGGCCGTGAACCAACAGGCGGGGTTCCTCGCCAAGCCCGTCCGCACCCCGCTGGAACAGGATGCCCAGCCGTAGCAGGATGGCCAGAAGGCGTACCGGTCCCAAATCCTCTTCCGGTATGCCCATCGTGCGCATCTGGGCTTCGGATGGCAGTTTCTTGCGCTGCAGCCGCACGAGTGTTGCCACGATCTGCTGCTCACGGCGCGAAAATCCGGCAATGTCGGCATTGCGCCAGATGTACTCTCCATGCCGGTGGAATCCCGAATGGGCAATGTCCAGACCAATGTCGTGGGTAGCTGCTGCCCAGGCAAGCCAGCGCCGGTGCGGCTCCTGCAGGTTCCACACGGGGCCCGCAATGCGGAAAAACCGCTCGGCCCAGCGCCCGGCCTCCGCGTTGCGTTCCCTCTGGCTGTGAAACCGCTCCTGCAGGTTCAGGATACCCAGCTCACGCGTATCCTCATGATGAATGCGCCCAAGAAGGTCGTAGATCACCCCCTCCCGCAGGGCCCCCTCAGAAAAGCGCATTTCCCCGACCTGCAGGGCGTCGAACAGCGCGCAGAGGATCGCCAGCCCGCCAGGAAATACCGCAGCCCGGTCGGACTTGAGTCCGCGGATCTGCCCCAGGGCATGGACAGACCCCAGGCGAAAAACTTCGCCCCGGAGCCAGGCCAGCCCCTCTGGGGTGATACGGGGACCACGCCCATTTTCCTGCAGTATCCGGAGAATGGCCTTGACCGTTCCGGAAGAGCCAATCGCCTGGTCCCAGCCAAAACGGAAGTAACCGGCCAGGGACGCTTCCAGGGCCAGCCGCACCTTGCGGTACAGCGGCTCAAAGCGGTCCTGGGTAATTTTCCCGGAAGGAAAGTGCGCGACCGTAGAACCCACACAGCCAAAATGGAGGCTTTCCATGACCACCGGGGTGAATCCCCGGCCCACCACAATCTCGGTGCTGCCTCCTCCAATGTCCACGACGAGACGGCGTTCCCCCGGATCGACCGCAAGGGTATGGGCAACCCCCAGATAAATGAGTCTCGCCTCTTCGCGCCCTGCGACAATTTCCACCGGCACGCCAAGGGCTGCCTCAATCCCCTCAAGGAAAGAATCGGCCGACCGGATCTGGCGCAGGGTATTGGTGCCGACGACCCGGATCCGGTCTCCTGGAATCCCGCGCAGCCGCTGTCCGAAGCGGGCGAGACATTCCAGGGCCCGCTGCTCGGCCTCAGGATCCAGGGTGCCGTCCCCCCGCAGGCCGGCGGCCAGCCGCACCCCCTCCCGGAGCCGGTCCAGCAGCCGGATCTCGGTCCCCATCTCCTCAGCCACCACCATGTGGAAAGAATTGGAGCCCAGATCCACAGCGGCCAGCAGGGTAGAGACAGGAGGGATAGCCGCCCCCTCATCCATCGGCTGCACGCGCTCAGTCCTGGATTTCTTTCGCCACCTGCTCGATGGGGAGATGGCGCACGTTCATGCCCTTTGCCAGATAGATCACGTATTCGCAGACATTGCGGGCATGATCGCCCACCCGCTCAATGGCCTTGGCGATGAAAAGGGCATCAATCGCCGGGGTAATGGTCCGCGGGTCCTCCATCATGTAGGTAATCAGCCGTCGCATGGCGGCCCGGTATTCCTGGTTGAGTTCCTCGTCGCCCTTGGCGATTTCGATTGCAAGGTCCACATCGGCACGGGCCAGCGCATCCATGGAACGGTGCAGCATGTTGAGGGCAAAATCGCCCATGACCCTTACGTCCCTGAGAAAGCCGGGATGGATGCTGCGGGCGCCATGGGACATGGAAATTACCATGCTGGCGATCTTGGCGGCCTTGTCCCCAATGCGCTCCAGATCGGCAATGGACTTGATCAGGGTCATGACCAGCCGCAGGTCCCCCGCGGCCGGCTGTCGCCTGGCCAGGATTCCGATGCACTCATCCTCTATGCGCACCTCATATCCGTTGACCACTGAATCCCCGCTGATAACCTCGCCGGCCAGTTCCAGATCCTGGTTCTGCAGGGCGGTCAGGGCATTGCGGAACTGTTCCTCGACCACTCCGGCCATGGTATGGACCAGATCGTGGACCCCATGCAGCTCCTCGTCAAAACGCTGCGAAGTGTGGCGGGCGATACTCATCTCGGACTCCTTAGCCGTAGCGGCCAGTGATGTAGTCTTCAGTCTGTTTCTGCCTGGGGTTGGTAAACAGCTGCTGGGTCGGACCGTATTCCACCATCTCCCCAAGGTACATGAACGCCGTATAGTCGGACATGCGTGCCGCCTGCTGCATGTTGTGGGTCACCACCAGCAGCGTAAACTGCTGGCTCAGCTCGCTGACGAGTTCCTCGATCTTGAGGGTAGCAATGGGATCCAGGGCCGAGGTAGGTTCATCCAGCAGGATGACCTCGGGGCGCACAGCAACTGCACGGGCAATGCACAGACGCTGCTGCTGGCCACCCGACAGGCTCAGTCCACTTTTGCGCAGGCTGTCCTTCACCTCATCCCAGAGGGCCGCCTTGCGCAGTGCCTGTTCCACCCTTTCATCCATCTCCACCTTGCGCAGCTTCTCGTACAGGCGGATACCGAAGGCAACGTTCTCATAGATGGACATGGGAAAAGGTGTGGGTTTCTGGAACACCATACCCACCTTCGCCCGCAGCTGGTTGACGTTGGTTGCGGGCGAAAGGATATTTTCCCCGTCAAGGATGACCTCTCCAGTAGCCTTCTGTCCCGGGTACAGGGAATACATGCGGTTGAACACCCGCAGCAGGGTGGACTTGCCACACCCGGACGGGCCGATAAAGGCTGTCACCTGGTTGCCCAAAAGCTCCAGATTGATGTCCTTCAGGGCCCGTGTCTGGCCGTAGAAAAAATCCAGACCGCGGACCGAGATCTTGCTGGTCTGGTCCTCCGTCACAGGAGACTGCTCCATTGGGGGGTAACTCCTTTCCTTCGACATTCCATAGTTTATGACACTCTGGCGGTCTGGGACCGGCCAGCCGCCGGGACCAGGGACGCATGACCTTCCAGCTGCGGAGGAAACCACACCTGGAAACGGGACCCCTGGCCGGGATCGCTCTGGATCTGCAGCTGTCCGCCATAGCGCTCGGCAGCATGGCGGACAATGGAAAGCCCCAGCCCGGTCCCGCCCATCCTCCGCGAACGTCCCCGGTCCACGCGGTAAAACCGCTCGGTGATCCGCTGCAGGTGTTCGGGAGCAATCCCTTCGCCCGTATCCGCCACCCGGAACAGCAGCCCCCGGTCATCCCGACCCCAGAAGACCGCAATGTCGCGTCCTGGAGGAACATACTTGACGGCGTTTTCCATCAGGTTCTGGACGATGCTGCGCAGATCGAGCGGTTCCATGAAAATGGCCAGCTCCCCATCCACGTCCAGACGGAACCGGAGGTTTTTTTCGGCAATCTGCCCCGCCAGGGATTCCCGCGCTGTTTCGATCACCCGGCCAACCGGAACCATCTCGCAGCGTTCCGGATCCGGATCCGCCGACTCCATCCGGGCAAGGGAAAGCAGATCTTCCACCAGCGACTGCATCCGTCGGCCCTCCGCTTCCATCAGACGGAGCTGCGGGCCGGCCTCCAGGTCTTCTCCCAGGGGGCCGTCCAGCAGATTTTCCAGAAACCCGAGGATGACCGTCAGGGGACTGCGGAGTTCATGGGACACGTTGGCCACAAAGTCCTGGCGCACCTGTTCCAGCTGTCGCAGGCGGGTCACATCCCGGAACAGCACCAGAACCCCAGCCCCATCCAGCGGGTACCGCAGGCCCTCCACCACCCTGGCGTCTCCATCCGGAAGGGAAAGGGTAATCGCTGCCGGGCCGTCTCCGGCCAGAAAGGCACGGACGCCGGGCATTCTGAGCCAGAACGAGAGCGGTGTTCCGGAGTCCTCTGGCCAGTGAAGGTGGAGAAGACGCACGGCAGCCGGATTGACCCACAGCAGCCGGCCCTCCCGGTCCATGAGCAGCAGGGCGTCCGGGAGGGCCTGCAGGGCGTCCTGCAGCTGGCCCACCTGGGCATTCAGCTGCTGCCTCTGGATTTCCTGGTGTCTCCGCCAGTGATAGCCCTCGGCAAAAGTTTCCTCCCAGATTCCGTGGCTCAGGGGGGGCATGCGCGTCCGCTTTTCCCTGAACCAGCTGCGGAAGCGCAGGGCCTCCTGGCGGTGCCAGCCAACCCAGATCGACATCAGGCCCATCGCTGCGCCTGCGGGAACCAGCAGAGAGGACCGTGTTTCCCACAGGGTGCCCCAAACCGCAAACAGCGCCAGCGGAACAAGGGCAGGAATCCATGCCCGAAAAAGGTTCACGCCTCCCCGCTACCCGAGCGCGGAATTCTGCAGGCCGCAGGATTGCACCGGTATCCCTCTCCCCGTACCGTTTCGATGATGTCTGCGTACCCGACGGTTTCGAGAGAGCGGCGGAGGCGGCGGATATGGACATCCACCGTCCGTTCTTCCACATAGGCCTGCCTCCCCCAGACCAGGTCCAGCAGGGCCTCCCGGGAGTAGACACGGTCGGGATTGGAGACAAATACCCGGAGCAGGCGGAATTCCGTGGGACCCAGGCTTAGCGGGCGGTCCCCGACCGTGACCCGGTGGGCACGGAGATCGACATGAAGGTCGCCCACCTGAAGACGGCTCGGCATCAGCTCACCGTGGCTACGGCGCAGCAGCGCCTGGACTCTCGCGACCAGTTCCCGGGGAGAAAACGGTTTGGCCATATAGTCATCGGCCCCGGACTCCAGGCCGTGCACCCGATCCCCCTCCTCGCCGCGTGCGGTCAGGAGGATAATGGGCAGGGTCCGCAGGCTCTCTCGCCGGCGCAGACTGCGGCACCAGGCCACTCCGCTTTCCCCGGGCAGCATCCAGTCGAGAATCAGGAGATGGGGCATGCCGGCCTGCAGAACCGCCTCTGCCGCTTCCACACTGGCGGCGGTGGTCACCTCATGTCCCTGCTTCTCCAGGGTCAGACGGAGCAGCTCCCGGATGCCCTCCTCGTCCTCCACCACCAGAATACGATAGGAATTCTGCTCGTCCTGCATTCCGGCCATCGCTCCCGCTCCTGTTCAGGACCATTCTCTCCTACCCGGGCCCCATCTGCCAAGCGCCTGTTACGCCCCATCGCCAGCAGGGGTGATCCATCCGCCGCCAAGCAGCCGGTCGCCATCGTAGCAGACCGCGGCCTGACCAGGGGTTACAGCCCGCTGGGGTTCCTCCAGAATCAGTTCTCCCCGCCCTTCCGGAAGAAGATGCAGTCTGGCAGCGGCCAGAGGGGCCGTATAACGGAGCTTCACCTGGACGGCGTGGGAACCGGAGGCACCGGCATCCCAGCCAGGGACCAGCCAGCGGCAGCCGTGCAGGGGGACACGGTCCTGGAACAGGGCCGTGGCTGGCCCCACCCGGACCTCATTGCGGTCCGGATCCAGGGCCACCACATAGAGGGGTTCTCCGCTTCCTCCGCCAAGCCCCCGCCTCTGCCCCACCGTATAGCCGGCAATGCCGTTATGCCGGCCGACAGTTTCCCCATCCGCGCGGACAATATCGCCGGGAAGGGCTCCGGTGCCGCTTCCCTGCTCCTTGAGAAAGGCCCGGTAATCCCCGCCCGGAACGAAGCAGATGTCCTGGGAATCGGATTTCCCGGCCAGGGGCAGGCCCAGCTTCCGGGCAAGTCCACGCACAGTCTCCTTGTCCATTTCTCCAACCGGAAACCGAAGATGGGAAAGAACTTCCCGGGACACCCCGAACAGGAAATAGGACTGGTCCTTGCGCCGGTCCACTCCCCGCAGGAGGACGGGTGCACCGTTCCTGTACCCAAGCCTCGCGTAATGGCCGGTCGCGAGGATGTCTGCCCCCATGGTCCGGGCTTCCTGCCAGAGAGCATCAAACTTGAGTAGCTGGTTGCAGCGGGCGCAGGGGTTGGGTGTCTGGCCGGCCGCATATCCGGCGATAAATGGATCCACCACCATCTCCCGGAAACGCTCACGGTAATCAAGGACCTGGTAGGGAATTCCCAGCCGGACGCAGAGATCTGCGGCATCCTCGATGTCCTTTTCGTCGCAGCAGCGGCTCTGTGGCCACAGACGGAGTGTGACCCCCATGAGTTCCAGGCCCTCTTCCTGGAGGAGGGCCGCCGCTACGGCGGAATCGACCCCTCCAGACAGGGCAACAACAGCTTTGGCCATGATCCTTCCCTGCCCCGGCTAGTCCCGCTCAGCAAGCCAGGCCATCTGGATGGCTTCCAGGATGCGCTCACTGGACTTTTCCGGGTCGTCCCGGAAACCGGGAAGATCCAGAATCCATCGGTACAGATCGGTAAAACGCAGATGGGCGACATCACAACCGGAATGATGCTCCTCCAGCGCCAGGGCAATTTCCTGCGTATCCGTCCAGCGCATCAGTGCCGCTCCTTTTCCAGGTTGATGGTGTACTTTGGAATCTCCACGACGAGATCGGTATCCCGAACCTGGGCCTGGCAGCTGAGTCGTGACGTAGGTTCCAGGCCCCAGGCGCGGTCGAGGAGATCCTCCTCTTTTTCCTCCGCCGGCGCGAGGCTGCCAAAACCTTCCCGCAGGACCACATGGCAGGTGGTGCACGCACAGGACATTTCACAGGCGTGCTCAATGGCCACCCCATTCCGAAGGGCGGCTGCAATAATGGTCTCCCCGGGCTCTGCCTCAAAATCGGCGCCCTGCGGGCAGATTTCCTGGTGGGGCAATATGCGGATTCTGGCCATCAGTCCTTCCATTCCTCAACCGAATGTCCGGCTACAGCCTTGCGGACAGCCCGGTTCATGCGCTGTTCCACCAGGACTTCCGCCGCCTTTTCTACGGCCTCCGCCGCAGCCGACATGGCATTAGGGCTGTCTCCCTCCAGATTTTCCTGCAGGCGCAGGCGCGCCTGCAGGATCCTGTCCAGTTCGTCTTTCCCGAGAAGTTCGGCATCGCCGGCCAGGGCACTGTCCAGGGCCTCCAGAACCCGCTGTGCCTCGACCCGGGCTTCGGCGAGCCGCCGGTGGCCCACATCTTCCTCCCCATGCTGCAGGGCGTCCTGCAGCATCCGCGCTATATCGGCATCCTCCAGTCCGTAGGAGGGCCGGACCTGCACTTCTGCCCGGATCCCCGTACCGGTTTCCTCGGCGCTTGCGGAAAGAAGACCATCCGCATCCACCTGGAAGGTCACCCGGATCCGCGCCGCACCAGCAACCATGGGAGGTATGCCCCGCAGGCTGAAACGGGCCAGGGAGCGGTTGTCCTCCACCCGGTCCCGCTCTCCCTGGAGCACATGGACGGACATGGCCGTCTGGCCATCCCGGAAGGTGGTAAACTCCTGGGCGCGGGCAATCGGGATGGGAGTATTTCTGGGAATAATCCTTTCCACCAGCCCACCCATGGTTTCCAGCCCCAAGGACAGCGGGAGGACGTCCATCAGCAGCAGGCCTTCGCGCTGGTTTCCGGCCAGGGCATCAGCCTGGATGGCCGCCCCCAGTGCCACCACCTGATCCGGATCAATATCGGTGAGCGGTTCCCTGTGAAAAAAATCCCCCACCATCTGGCGCAGAAGGGGTACCCGGGTTGCTCCGCCCACCAGCACCACCCCCTGGACATCCTCCGTGCCAAGCCCCGCATCCCGCAGGGCCCGGCGGCAGGAGGCAAAAGTCCGCTGGATGACCGGACGGACCCATTCCTCAAGACGCGCCCGTTCCAGCCCCCAGCAACGGGTTTCCCCGCCAGGCAGTTCAAGAAGGGTGTCCGCAGACGTGGCAGTGCTCAGGTCTTCCTTGATCTGCCGCGCCTGCTGAAGGACCTGGCGGCGCCAGGAAGGCCCGGCCTGCGCGTCCGGGAATTCGGCGAGAATCTTTTCGGCAATGGCGTGGTCCATGTCGTCCCCGCCGAGGGCAGCATCACCGGCCGTGGCGAGCACCTCGAAAACGCCCTTTTCCAGGCGGAGCAGGGAAAAATCGAAGGTTCCGCCCCCAAGATCGTAGATGGCGTAGATTCCTTCCGCTTCCCGGTCGAGGCCATACGCCACGGCAGCGGCGGTGGGCTCGGCAAGCAGGCGCAGTACCGTGAGTCCTGCCAGCCGGGCTGCATCCTTGGTGGCCTGGCGCTGGGCATCGTCAAAGTAGGCCGGGACTGTAATCACGACCCCGTCCAGTTCTCCACCGAGAGCTTCGCGGGCGCGCGCGCCCAGTATCCGCAGGATCTCGGCCGAAACTTCGACGGGCGTCCGGGGGCCAGCGGCGGTTTCCAGGCGGACCATACCCTCTCCCGGGACCAGTACATAGGGCAGATGGCCGGCGAGGGTTACGACCTCTCCAGCTCCCCGTCCCATGAGACGCTTGACGGAAGCAATGGTGTTGTGGGGATCCCGGATAGCCCGGGCCCGGGCGCCATGGCCCACTTCAACCTGCCCCCCCGGGGCATAGTGGACCACGGACGGAAGCAGATACTGGCCATCCGCGGCGGCGATCACCTCCGGTATGGCAGAGCGTACGGCCGCCACCAGGGAATGTGTGGTGCCCAGATCAATGCCGGCAACCCGCCGGTGCCCGTGCGGAGCGGTGGACATGCCAGGTTCGGCAATCTGCATCAGTGCCATGTTCGTTCATTACTCCTTGCAGTCCGGATCGTACCGGCTCAGGCGAAATCCCACTGGTCCTCGTAACGGTCGATCTCGGTCCGGAGCCGGCGCAGGTACTGCCATTCCAGCAGGGCCCGGCCGATCCCGGCCTGGTTTTCCTCCGGACCGGCAAAAGCACTGGCCAGGAAGGCCTCCAGATGGCGTTCTCCGGCCAGGACCTCCGCCCGCAGCCCATCCAGCATCTCCCGGTCCCGGCCCGACACGGCTTCCTCAAGCCGCTCCCGGCATTCCATCTGGCGGAGCAGAAGTTCCGGATCACGGATGGTCCCCTGGTCTTCTCCGGGCGGAACTGAGCCAAACCGCTCCTGAAACAGATATCCCCCACGGCGGAGCGGATCGCCCAGCACGGCAAGGGCCTCATTGACCCGGGTGCTCCATTCAAGGGAACGGCGGCGCAGACCGCCCGCGGCTGCCGCGAAACGGTCGGGATGGAGGGCCTGCTGCAGGTTCAGTGCCCGGTCCCGCAGGGCCTTCGGGTCCAGACAGAAGTCTTCCGCCACACCCAGCACGGCGAAAAAGGAGAGAGAAGGGTCAAAGGGCTGCAGCGCGTGGCAGGAAGGACATACGGCCAGAGAATTTTCCAGCCTTGCCCCACACTGCTCACAGGTTGGTCCGGCCATCATCCCTACACGGTAAAACTTTCGCCGCAGCCACAGGTATCCTTGACATTGGGATTGTTGAAACGGAATCCCTCGTTCAGGCCTTCGCGGGTAAAATCCAGTTCCGTGCCCTCCAGGTACAGGAGGCTTTTCAGATCCACAAACACCTGCACGCCATTCTGGCTGAACACCCTGTCCTCTGGACCAGGCTCGTCCACAAATTCCATGACATAGGAGAGGCCGGAGCAGCCGCTGGTCCGGACCCCAATCCGGATGCCCTGCCCCCGGCCACGACGGTCCAGGCTGGAGCGTATCTGCCGTGCCGCCCTTTCGGTCAGTGTCAGGGCCATGGCTGCCCCCTCACTGCCCGTCCGACGGAGCGGAGGACCCATCTTCCCGGTGGGCCAGATAGTCCTGGACCGCTGCCTTGATAGCATCCTCGGCCAACACCGAACAATGGATTTTCACCGGAGGGAGTTCCAGTTCCTCAGCAATCTGGCTGTTCCGGATCGAGAGGGCCTCATCCAGGGTCTTGCCCTTTACCCATTCGGTCACGAGGGAACTCGAGGCAATGGCAGAGCCACAGCCATAGGTCTTGAAGCGGGCATCCTCAATAATGCCCTGCCCGTTCACCTTGATCTGCAGACGCATAACGTCGCCACAGGCCGGAGCTCCGACCATTCCCGTCCCGACGCCCGCCTCGGCCTTGGAAAAACTTCCGACATTGCGCGGATTTTCATAATGGTCAATCACTTTTTCACTATAAGCCATGACAGTCTCCTTTTCCCGAATTCCAGGTCAGTGTGCCGCCCACTGCACCGAAGCAAGATCAATTCCCTCCAGATGCATCTCCCACAGCGGGGAAAGCTCCCGCAGCTTCGCCACGCGGCTGACCACCAGGGCAACGGTGGTGTCAATTTCCTCTTCGGTCGTGTAACGGCCAATACCAAAGCGGATGGAACTGTGGGCCAGCTCGTCCGGCTTGCCCAGGGCCCGGAGCACGTAGGACGGCTCCAGACTGGCCGAGGTACAGGCCGAACCACTGGATACGGCGATACCCTTGAGGGCCATGATCAGGGATTCCCCTTCCACAAACGCGAAGCTCAGGTTCAGGTTGTGGGGCACACGGCACTCCAGGTCGCCATTCACATACACCTCTTCCAACTGGCCCATGATTCCGTGGAGCAGCCGGTCCCGCAGCTGGCGGATCCGGCACGCATCACTTTCCATGGAGCGGACGGCCAATTCGGAGGCCGCCCCCATGCCAACAATCTGGTGGGTCGGCAGGGTACCGGATCGCATCCCGCGCTCGTGGCCACCGCCATGGATCTGGGCCTCCACCCGGACCCTCGGCTTGCGCCGCACATAGAGGACACCAATGCCCTTGGGTCCATAGATCTTGTGCCCGGACAGGCTCATGAGGTCTGCCTGGAGAGCCTCGACATCCACCGGGATCTTGCCCAGTGCCTGGACCGCATCCACATGGAACAGGATCTTGCGTTCCCGGAGCAGCTGCCCGATTTCCTCCAGGGGCTGGATCACCCCGATCTCATTGTTCACGAAGAGCACGGAGGCCAGGATGGTATCCGGACGCAGGGCCGCGGCAAAACTTTCGGGACTGACCAGCCCGTTTTCCCCGACTTCCACATATGTAACCTCAAAACCTTCGCGCTCCAGCTGCCGGCAGGTATCGAGAGTCGCCTTGTGCTCCGTCCGCAGGGTCACAATATGCCGCCCCCGACCGGAATAGAAGTGGGCCGACCCTTTCAGTGCCAGATTGGTTGCCTCGGTAGCGCCTGAAGTCCAGACAATTTCCCGGGGGTCGGCCGAAATGGCGTCGGCCACCTGCTGTCTGGCCCTTTCCACCGCCTGTTCCGCTGACCACCCGTAGACATGGGAACGGCTGGCCGGGTTCCCGAAATCGCGGGTCAGGTACGGCAGCATCTCCTCGAGTACCAGCGGATCCACCGGAGTGGTCGCCTGATAGTCCAGATAGATCGGCCTCTCCGGCATCACCAGCGCAGGGGCCCCCGCATTTCCTTCCCGTACCTTTACCTCACTCATCGGCTCTCCCCACCTATCCCTGTATCTGGCGTTCACCCTGCCGCTGGCCCATCCGCAGCGGCATTCTTTCCGTGGACCGCTGATGCTCCTTCTGGCGCTGCTCGGCCACCAGGTCGGCCAGGGTAATGCCTCCCAGAAAGTCGGAAATCCGCTGCCCGAGGGCCTCCCAGAGGTCGTGGGTCAGACAGTGCTGGCCCTCGCCCTTGCAGCACTGCACCGGGTCCCCACCACACTGCGTGGTATGGATGGACTCGTTGACCGCCTCCACAATCCGGGTCAGCGGGATTCCAGCGCCGGCCGTACCGAGACGGTAACCGCCGCCCGGACCGCGGACGCTTTCCACAAGACCCTGCCTGCGGAGACGGCCAAACAGCTGTTCGAGGTAGGCAACCGAAATCTGCTGACGCCGGGATATATCCGCCACGGTCACCACCCCCTCTCCTTCGTGGAGGGCCAGATCCAGCATGGCCGTTACCGCATATCGTCCCTTGGTTGTCAGTTTCATGCCCACTCCTTGCAGCTGGGGAATATCGTACTATTCCTACTTAATTAGTCAACTATTTTTCGCGCGGGTTCCCTGGACCTGGATCCAGCCCTTCGAGACTGCAGGACAGCGGTTCCACGGGAACTTCCACAACCCGGGAGCCCAGTTCTCCGACAATGCGCCGGAGCTCCAGGATTTCCTGGTCCTGGTGCTGCATGTGTTCGAGCATGCACTCCACGGCCCGTGCCACAGGATCTGGCATCTGTCCGGTGAGCCCATAAGCGTCAAAGTGGGCCTGGTGCTCGCCCTTGTTCACCACGCGCCCCGGGATCCCGACCACGGTGGCCGAACCCGGGACATCCTTGACCACCACGGCGTTGGACCCGATCCGGGCATTGTCCCCGATCCGGATTGGTCCCAGCACCTTCGCCCCCGCCCCGACGATCACCCCGCGGCCCAAGGTCGGATGGCGCTTTCCAGGCTGCCACGAGGTTCCACCCAACGTAACCCCATGGTAGAGGGTGCAGTCGTCTCCGATCTCTGCGGTTTCGCCAATCACCACTCCCATGCCATGATCAATGAAGAAACGAGCGCCGATCTGGGCTCCTGGATGGATCTCGATCCCGGTTGCCCAGCGGGCAAACGCCGACAGGATCCTGGCAGGCAGGCGCCAGCCGTGCCGCCACAGCACATGGGCAGCGCGGTAGCAGAGGACGGCATGAAGACCGGGATAGGTGAGCAGGATTTCCAGCCGGTTGCGGGCTGCCGGATCACGCTCAAGAATGGCACGGATTTCGTCACCCCAACGGAAGGCCATTTCCTCTCGCTCAGCTGTCTCCAGACCTGTCCTCCATTACAGACGATTGCCCGGTGTGTTGTCCACCTGCCCAGCGCTGGATTTCGGTCAGGATTCCCCGGAGGATCTCCACTTCGCCTGAATCCGGCATGGCCCGGTCAAAAAGACGGCGCAACCGGCGCATCATGTGGATCTCCCGCGGGGGCTGCAGGAATCCGCTGCCTAGCAGCACTTCCTGCAGATGGACGTAAAATCTTTCGCGCTCTGCCACAGTTGCCAGACCTGCCTTCGGAAGACCTGGCGCCGGGATTCCACACTGGCGCCCTGCCATCTGCAGTTCATAGGCCAGAACCTGGACCGCCTGGGCCAGGTTCAGGGAGGCATAAACCGGTCCCGTCGGGATCTGGACCAGCATCTGGCAGAGATCAAGTTCCGCATTCGTCAGCCCCGTCCGTTCACGCCCGAACAGGAAGGCCACCGGCCCGGTATCCCGGGCCAGGGTCCAGGCGTCCACCGCTGCCGCGCGGGCATCGCCCTGCGGCCAGGCCACATGCCGGTCCCGGGCCGTGGTACCATACACGCGCACACAGCCCTGCAGGGCTTCGGGAAGCGTGTCCACCACCAGTGCCTCCCCAAGGAGGTCTTCCGCTCCGGAAGCCAGGGCCACGGCCTCCGGATCCGGAAAACGCCGCGGGCGCACAAGACACAGCCGGGACAGCCCCATCACCTTCATCGCACGGGCGGCGGAACCTATATTTCCCGGGTGGCTCGGCTCTACCAGCACAATCCGCACATGTGAGAGGGGACCGGCAGTTCCCCGGGTACCGTGCAGCAGGTCCTGATTTTCCTTATAATCACCCATAATCCATTTCCATCATCCAAGGCCATCATGCAGCATCCCATTCTCGTCACGGCTATCCGTGCTGCCCGCAGGGCGGGTGACATCATCAACCGCAGTATCGACCGCGTCAACGAAATCCGGGTTGGCAGCAAGGGACCCCACGACTTCGTCACAGAAGTGGACCAGCGCGCGGAAGCCGCCATTGTCGAGGTCATCCAGCGCGCCTACCCTGGCCATGGCATTCTTGCCGAGGAAGGTACCCGGGTGGAGAACGGGGACTTTGAATGGATCATTGATCCACTGGATGGCACAACCAATTTCATTCACGGTGTTCCAAGCCTTGCGGTGTCCATTGCTGTCCGCCGCCAGGGCCGCGTCGAGCACGCGGTGGTCTACAACCCCCTGCACAATGAGCTGTTTACAGCAAGCCGGGGCGCAGGAGCCCATCTGAACGACCGGCGCCTCCGGGTTGCCCAGCGACGTGACCTGGACGACTGCCTGATCGCCACAGGTTTTCCCTTCCGGGACTTTTCCTATCTCGACAGCTACCTTGCCATTTTCCGCAGTCTCATGCAGAGCACGGCGGGAATCCGGCGGGCCGGTTCGGCCGCCCTGGACCTCGCCTATGTGGCAGCCGGCCGCTACGACGGTTTCTGGGAATTCCGGCTCAGGCCCTGGGATATCGCCGCAGGTACCCTCCTGGTCCAGGAAGCGGGCGGCATTGCCACAGATTTCCAGGGCGAGCAACACTTTCTGGAATCTGGCAACGTGGTGGCCGGCAACCTGAAAATCCATCCCCGGATCCTCCACCACATTGCCCGGGGACTGCAGCAGGATACCTGATCTCCCCGCATTCAGCGCGAAGATTCGAGAGCCCGGGATCCTACATGGTGACGGGCAAAGTGGCGTGCCACCCGGCCACTGCGGGAACCGCGCTGGAGCGCCCACTGGAGTGCCTCTTCCCGCCAGGCCGTGACGGGTTCCATGCTGCCCAGAAGCCGGAGGTGGACCTGGACGATTTCGAGGTACTGCTGCTGGTCAAAGGGGTAGAACCCCAGCCAGAGTCCAAAACGCTCCGACAGACTGATCTTTTCTTCGGCTGTTTCCCCGGGGATAATTTCCTCGCCATGGCGCCGGTATTCCTCGTTGTCGGCAAAATGCCGTGGCAGCAGGTGCCGACGGTTACTGGTGGCATAAAACAGGACATTGTCCGGCCTGGCCTCCAGCGCCCCATCCAGCAGGGATTTCAGGGCCCGGTAGGCTGGGTCCTCGGAACCGAATGAAAGATCGTCGCAGAACAGGATATAGCGGAACTTCCTGCCAGGGTCAGCAGATTCCAGGGCCTGCAGGATTTCCGGCAGGTCAAGAACCCCCTGCGCGTCTATTTCCACGAGCCGGAGCCCACGCGTCCCATGCGCTCCCAGCAGGGCCTTGACCAGGGAGGACTTGCCGGTCCCCCGGCCTCCCCACAGCAGCGCATCGTTGGCGGGAAGACCGGCCACAAACTGCCGGGTGTTGCGGTCCAGCACCTCCTTGACGTCGTCGATTCCCATCAGGGCGTCCATTGCCGGGAGGTCTGGATACCGGATTCCCTCAAGGCGCCCGCCAAGGGGAAGATGGCGCCACCGCGCCGCCATGCATTCCCGGAAATCCGGAAGAGGTCCATCCATCTGCCTTCCTCCCAGAAACCGTCCAAGAATCTCCACCAGCTGCTGCTGTTCCACTGGGCAAAACCTCCATCGTATGCGTACACTGTACAAAGTATACCTTACGGCCATCAGCCCTACCCATGAAACTCCTTGTCGACTTTCTTCCCATCATCCTCTTTTTCGCGGCTTACAAGATCCACGGGATCTATTTCGCCACCCGGGTTCTCATCGGAGCCTCCGTACTCCTGATGCTCTGGCAGTGGAAACGGCAGGGAAAGGTGGAAACCATGACCTGGGTTTCCACCCTGCTCGTTCTCGTGTTTGGGGGGGCTACCATCTATTTCCACAGCGACATCTTCATCAAGTGGAAGCCAAGCATTCTCTACGCCCTTTTTGCTGCTGCCCTTCTCTGGACCCACAGGCGTGAGCAACCGCTGCTGCAGCGGCTCATGGCCAGCCAGCTGCCGGTCACGCTACCGGCAGCCTTCTGGCGCCGGCTCAACCTTTACTGGATCCTTTTCTTTCTGGCTGGAGCCGTCCTCAACCTGCTGGTCGCCTACACCCTGCCCACTGCGGTCTGGGTCGATTTCAAGCTGTTCGGACTGCTCATCCTGACGGTTCTTTTCGTAATTTTCCAGGCGGCCCTGATTTCCCGGGCCCTACCCGCGGAAACCGGCAGCACCCGAGAAAAACCATGAGCACAGGATGTGGCCTGTGATACAATGGCTGTGGCGCCGTTCCTGAAGGACGTTTCCATGTACTACTGCATTATTGGCACCGACAATCCAGACTCCCTGTCCCGGCGGCGGCAGGCCAGGGGTGACCACCTGGCCCGCCTCCACCAGCTGGCCGAAGAAGGCCGCCTGCTTACGGCAGGCCCCTTTCCGGTCACGGATTCCGAAGACCCGGGGGAGGCCGGTTTTGCCGGAAGCCTGATCATTGCACGCTTCACCAGTCTGGAAGATGCCGAACACTGGGCTGCTGCAGAGCCGTACCTGAGTGCAGGAGTATATGCCAGTGTCAGCGTCCGTCCCTACCTGGTGGTGTTCTGATGGTCCGCAACCAGATTGAGGACGCACTCCGTAGAACCCTGGAACCGGAGGAACTTCGCATCCTGGACCGGAGCGAGGCCCACGCCGGCCATGAGGGGGCTGGCGATGGTGGACACTACGAGGCCCTCATTGTCAGCCACCGCTTTGCCGGCCTGCCCCCACTCGCCCGCCACCGGCTGGTCCATGAAGCCATACAGGGGATTTCGGGCATACATGCCTTTTCCTTTCAGGCGCGGACACCGGAAGAACAGGAAGCCAGCACCGGAAGGGCTAGCCACTCCAGCCCGTAACGCAGGGTCTGGACAGCATGCGCACCGATCCCTTCATTCGCCACTTCCGGGAATCGTCCCCCTACATCCACCGTTTCCGGGGACAGACCTTCGTCATCAATTTCGGCGGAGATGCCATAGCGGACGGCAGCCTCCCCAGCATCGCCCAGGATATTGCCCTCCTCAACAGCCTGGGCATCAACGTAGTCCTGGTGCATGGCGCAGGACCCCAGATTGATGCCACCCTTGCCCGTGCTGGGCTGCAGTCGGAACGTGTAGACGGGAAGCGCGTCACCACCGCTGCCATCATGGAGCATCTCCGGGAAGCGGTGGGCGGTGCCAGATTGCAGGTGGAAGCGGTCCTGTCCGAAGGTCGTCTTGATTCACCCATGGCCCACGCCGGCCTGCAGGTCGTGAGTGGAAATTTTATCACCGCCCAGCCTCTCGGGATCCTCCACGGTACCGACTACCAGCATACCGGAGAAGTGCGCCGGGTCGCGGTAGAGGCCATCCATCGCCATCTGCACTCTGACGAGGTCGTCCTGCTCTCTCCGGTCGGGGTATCCCCCACTGGCACCCTGTTCAATATCCGCGCTGAAGACGTGGCCGTAGCCACCGCCATCGCCCTCCGTGCGGCCAAACTGGTCTTTTATGCCGACACCAGCGGTGTCACCGGCAGGGACGGAAGGCTGATACGCCAGATTACCCTCTCCGAAATGCCGGGCATGCTGTCCAGCCAGCATCTGCCAGAGGCCCTGCAGGAACATCTCCAAAGCGCGGAGAAGGCCTGCCTCGGGGGGGTGGACCGGGTACACATCATCCCGCGGCATGTGGACGGGGCCCTGCTGCTGGAACTGTTTACCCGCGACGGACTTGGCACAATGGTCTCCCGGGACACATTTGAAAACCTGCGCCCTGCCCACCGCGAGGACATTCCAGGTATCATGGCGCTGATCCGGCCACTGGAAGAGGAAGGAACGCTGGTACGCCGCCCGAGGGAGCGTCTGGAACGCGAAATCGGACATTTTGCCGTGATGGAACGCGATGGAAAAATCATCGCCTGCGTTGCGCTTTACCCCTATCCGGATGTGGGGATGGCCGAAATGGCCTGCCTCGCGGTAGATCCCCAGTACCGTCGGGAAGGGCGCGGGGAACGGCTTCTGGACTACTGTCTGGACAAGGCCCGGGCGCTTCGTCTCCGGCAGGTATTCGTCCTCAGCACCAAAAGCACCCACTGGTTCCTGGAACGCGGGTTCCAGCGCGGGGAAGTGAACGATCTGCCGGTACCGCGTCTGGAGCTTTATAACTACCAGAGACGCAGCGCCATTTTTCTGCGGACACCCTAGGAACAGCGGAGGCCGCCCGGCCTCCCCCTGTATCCGGGAGATCCCGGACCGCCACCCGCATCAGGACTCGAGAATTGCCCCCATGGCAGCGTTGGTCACCATCTTCCGGTACCGGCGCAGCCAAGGGGAACGCAGGGATTTCTCGACCGGCAGCCACCTCTCCCGGCGGGCTGCCAGCTCCCCGTCGGAAAGCTGGACGTGAATCTTGCCGGCTTCCAGATCCAGCTCGATCATGTCGCCATCTTCAAGCAGACCGATGGGACCTCCTTCCGCCGCCTCAGGAGAGATATGGCCAATGCAGGCACCCCGGGTCGCTCCACTGAAACGGCCATCCGTGATGAGCGCAACGCTATCCCCCAGACCCATGCCCATAATGTTGGCTGTGGGGGTCAGCATCTCCGGCATGCCCGGCCCACCCTTGGGGCCCTCGTAGCGGATGACCACCACCTGTCCCTTCTGGACCTCGCCCGCGAGAATGCCTTCCGCGGCGCTTTCCATGCTTTCGTAAATTTTGGCCGGCCCGGTAAATTTCCGCATTTCTGGCAGGACAGCCCCAATTTTGACGATTCCACCCAGAGGCGCAAGATTGCCAAAAACGGCCCGCAGGCCTCCGGTGGGAGAAATCGGATCTGAGGCCAGATGGATGATCCGGCTATCTTTTACCTCGGCACTGGTGACGATTTCACGCAGGCTCTTCCCACTGACTGTCGGCTTGTCGAGATGGAGCACTGCTGGATTGCGCTTGTGCACTTCGTGGAGAATGGCCGGAATGCCCCCAGCCCGTCCGATATCCTCAATATGGACTGTGGAAAGCGCCGGAGAAATCTTGGCCAAATAGGCCACCTGCTGTGCCAGATCATTGAGCCTGGCCAGGGGGTAGTCCACACCAGCTTCATAGGCAATAGCCAGCGTATGCAGGACCGTGTTGGTGGAGCCCCCCATAGCCATGTCGAGGATGAAGGCATTGTCAATGGCCTCAAAATCCACCAGCTGGCGCATGGTCGGGCCACCAGACCTGGCAAGATCAACCACCCGTTCTGCGGCCTGGCGGACAAGATCCCGGCGCTCTGCCGCGGTTGCCAGGATAGTTCCATTGCCAGGAAGAGCTATGCCCAGCACTTCCATAAGGCAGTTCATACTGTTGGCGGTAAACATCCCGGAGCAGGAACCGCAGGTGGGACAGGCACGATCCTCTATTTCCTTGAGCCGGACCGCATTGATCTGTCCCCTCTTGAACTGTCCTACCGCCTCAAAGGCCGTGACCAGGTCCACAGGAGTCCCGTCTGCCAGCCGGCCGGCCTCCATTGGGCCACCCGAGACAAATACCGTGGGAACATCGCAGCGCAACGCCCCCATGATCATGCCAGGCACAATCTTGTCGCAGTTCGGGATGCAGATCAGGGCATCCAGATGGTGGGCCTGCACCACTGTTTCAATCGAATCGGCAATCAGCTCCCGGCTGGGCAGGGAGTACCGCATCCCGTCGTGCCCCATGACAATACCGTCGTCCACACCTATGGTATTGAATTCGAAGGGAACTCCTCCAGCGGCGCGAATGGCCTCCTTCACAATCCGTCCAAACTCCTGGAGATGGACATGTCCCGGGATAATGTCAATGAAGGAATTGGCAACACCGATGAACGGCTTGTCCATATCCTCATCCCGCACACCGCAGGCCTTGAGCAGGGACCGGTGGGGAGTGCGCTCGAATCCTTTTTTGATAATGTCAGACCGCATAAATCACCTTTTCCTTCCGGGAACGGGCACCGCCGTTCCGTATGCTGTGTCCGGGAATTTTCCGTTCGGGAAACGGACGGTTTTTTGCGTGCCCGGGTACCCGAGGTCACCCGGACCTGCCCAGTATACCAGAAGCAGTCCCAAAATCCTGTGACACGCCAGTACCCCTTCCGACCTGTCTCCTGCCGGCGGCCAGGCCATACTCCCGGAATCCCGCTCCGACCGGGCCGTGCAGGAAGGATGGCAGCTCCACGGCGGGCTCATGCCCAGTCCGGTGGCATCCGCTTCCGGAGACTCCCAAGAACGGGGATCTGGCGTACGGCCCAAGGGAGCTGCCAGACCACGGTCTGCCAGAGCCATCTCCTGCAGCAGGCCCTGCAGTTCGTGGAACAGGGCCCACACTCAGAAGCATGAACGGCAGCAGAACCCGCAAAAGTAACCACCACGATCATCACCAGGGCGGCCGGCCAGGGCGGAAAATGGCGGCACAGCTACCGGTGCAGCGGCCAGCTCACGTAGACGAGAATGGACGACCAGGCCAGTACCCCGAAGAAGGGCGACATGACACGCCAGGGCAGAAAAACCAGGAGAACAGAGGCTGCATGAAGCAGAGACATCCGGAGGAAGTCGCGAACCGTGAGATCCGCGACACGCACGATTCAGATGCGTGCCACGCCACTGTCCCGCGCCGCCTGGGCTACGGCGGGGGCGACTTTCCCACGCAGGCGGGGGTCCAAGGGTTTGGGAATGATGTATCCAGGGCCAAACTCAAGGGCACCTGAATCTTCCATACCGTAAGCCTGCAAAACCGTCTGGGGGACTGGTTCCCGGGCCAGTGAGGCCAGGGACTCAACTGCTGCAAGCAGCATCGGCATATTGATTTTCCGGGCCCGAACGTCTAGGGCACCCCGAAAAAGGAACGGGAACCCCAAGGCATTATTGACCTGGTTGGGGAGGTCGGAACGGCCGGTCGCAATAACGGCATCGGGACGGAGCGCACGGGCTGCCACCGGGTCCACTTCGGGATCCGGATTGGCCAGGGCAAAAATCACCGGTCTGGGTGCAAGGCCCGCGAGGGATTCCAGAGGGATGGCATTGCGCACCGAAACCCCGATGACCACATCAGCCCCAGCCAGGAGATCGGCGAGGGACCAGTGCGCGGGAGCGGTGGCAAACGGCTGGTGCCAGGGACCGAGATCCCGGCGTCCCCGGTGGAGAACACCATGCACATCACTCAGAAAACAGTCCTGGACCCCAAGACTCTGCAGCATTCGGGCAATGGCAATCCCTGCGGCCCCTGCCCCAACGATGGCGACGCGAGCCCCCCCGAAGTGCTTGCCCTGGAGTTCCAGGGCATTGCGCAGGGCCGCAGCCACGATCACGGCCGTGCCATGCTGGTCGTCGTGGAATACCGGGATATCCAGCCTGTCCTGCAGTTCGGTTTCTACCCGGAAACAGTCAGGAGCCGCAATATCTTCCAGGTTGATCCCGCCAAACCCGGGGGCAATGGCTTCGATGACATCAATCAGGTGGCCGGCATCACGGGCCCTGATTTCGATGTCAAATGCATCAATATCGGCGAAACGCCGGAACAGGAGAGCCTTCCCCTCCATAACCGGTTTGCCCGCCAGGGGACCCACATTGCCCAGACCAAGAACGGCCGTTCCATTGCTGACTACCGCGACCAGATTGCCTCTGGCGGTATAGTCGTAGGACCGGTCCGGATCTGCGGCGATCTCCCGCACTGGCGCCGCCACACCGGGGCTATATGCGAGGGACAGGTCCTCCTGCGTAGCACAGGCCTTGCTGGGCACCACGGAAAGCTTGCCAGCAGGCGCCGCGGCGTGATAGGCCAAAGCGCGCTCGCGCAGTGTATCCTCACTCGTGCCCATGGTCCGGGAACGCTACTGGCCGCCGCCGTACCGTCTGCGGAATTTTTCCACCTGTCCGGCTGCAGCTACGGTACGCTGCTTGCCAGTATAGAAGGGGTGACATTCGGAACAGAGGTCAACATGCAGGTCACGCCCTGCGGTCGACCGGGTCTGGAATGTGCTTCCGCAGCTACAGGTCACGGTCACTACTTCATACTTCGGATGAACATCGGGCTTCATTGGCAGATACTCTAGGGTTTCAGGAAATTGGCGAATTATAGGTTCAGCATTTCCCACCGTCCAGCAGGGAAACGTTTCACCGGTTCATGGAATCAAAAAATTCCGCATTGTTTTTGGTGGCGCGCACCTTGTCGAGGAGAAATTCCATGGACTCCATGGGATCCATGGGCGCCAGGAGCTTGCGGAGCACCCAGATCTTGTTAAGCGCATCAGCAGGAATCAGGAGCTCCTCGCGCCGGGTACCCGACTTGTTGATATTGATGGCGGGGTAGACACGCTTCTCGGCCAGACGGCGGTCCAGGTGAACCTCCATGTTCCCGGTCCCCTTGAACTCCTCAAAAATCACCTCGTCCATCTTGGAACCTGTCTCAACCAGGGCAGTCGCGATGATGGTAAGGCTTCCGCCCTCCTCAATGTTGCGGGCCGCACCAAAAAAACGCTTGGGCTTTTGCAGGGCATTGGCATCCACACCGCCAGTCAGCACCTTTCCGGAAGAGGGGACCACCGTATTGTAGGCACGGGCCAATCGGGTAATGGAGTCCAGAAGGATTACCACATCGTGCTTGTGCTCCACGAGGCGCTTGGCCTTCTCCAGGACAATTTCCGCCACCTGGACATGCCGTGTGGCCGGCTCGTCAAACGTGGAGGAAACCACTTCTCCCTTGACCGAACGTTGCATTTCGGTCACCTCTTCCGGCCGCTCGTCAATGAGCAGCACGATAAGGTAGCACTCTGGATGGTTGGCCGTGATGGCATGCGCAATCTGCTGCAGAAGCACGGTCTTGCCAGTTTTTGGAGGTGCCACGATCAGGCCGCGCTGCCCTTTTCCAACCGGGGAGACAAGGTCAATGATCCTGGGTGCCACCTCGCCATAGGGAATATTGTCGGATTCAAGGCGCAGGGATTCTTCCGGAAACAGCGGCGTCAGATCATCAAAATTGACCTTGTTGCGGGTCGCTTCTGGCCCCTCAAAATTGATGCTTTCCACCCGGAGCAGGGCAAAATACCGTTCCCCTTCCTTGGGCGGCCGGATCTGCCCGGAAACCGTATCCCCGGTCTGGAGGTTGAACCGCCGCACCTGGGAGGGTGAGACATAGATATCATCGGGGCCAGCCATGTAGGAACCCGACGCTGCGCGCAGAAAGCCGAACCCGTCCTGCAGGATTTCCAGGACTCCGTCTCCGTAGATGGCATCCCCATTGCGGGCATGCGCCTTGAGGATGCCGAAAATGATTTCCTGCTTTTTCTGGCGGGAAGCGCCTTCAATGCCCATTTCCTGGCAGATGACTGCGAGTTCGGCTGCCGACTTGCGCTTGAGCTCGCTCAGATTCATGGCATTGGCGCCAGGAGGAGGACAGAATGCCTCTTCTTCTTCGATCAGGATATCTTCGTTGGGAAAGGATTTTGGGGGCCTGGGGGCCTTGCGGCGGGGACGTGGAGTATTCAAAGCTGGCTGTCCAGAAAAGAGATCAGCTGCGCCTTGCTCAGGGCACCCACCTTGCTCGCCTCCAGCTTGCCATTCCGGAACAGCAGCAGGGTCGGAATGCCGCGGATGCCGTATTTCGGTGGGGTAGCTGGATTTTCGTCAATATTGAACTTTGCAACGGTCAGGCGGCCGGCGTATTCCCTGGCCACTTCTTCCAGAACCGGCGCGATCATCTTGCAGGGGCCACACCACTCTGCCCAGAAATCCACCAGAACCGGTTTTTCAGAATGCAGTACATCACCTTCAAAACTGTCATCGGATACATGAATGATGGCATCGCTCATCGGAGAAAACTCCTATACGTCCTGATTCAGACAAGGAAAATGCGGGATGGGGCCTGATGTCGCGCCGGAATTTTGCACGGTTGCAAATTTTTCCAAAAGGCTACAACGCAACAGGGGCAAATTCAAGGAAAGCTCTTTCAGACCGGTGAAACCTCACGGAAAGAAGACGGACAAGGGGAAGTGTGGTTCTGGTACGGTCTCAACCCTTTTACTCTTTGTATTCTCACACCGGCCTAGCGCTGGCTGGCGGTAACTCTATCCGGGCGTATTCAGACTTGTCAAGCGGACAGTGGGCGGGCATCCCTTCACGGATGCTGTCCTCCGGAAACCGGGAGAAGGTGCCTTTTCTGTTCCATAGCCGATTCTTCGTAAAACACCCAGAAAACGGGGCGGTCCACCCTATGCTCCTTGCTGGAATAGAGGGCCTGGTCGGCCAGGTGCAGCAGGGCGTCGGGGTTCTCCTGCCAGTTGAGGGGATACAGGCACACGCCGGCGCTCACTTGAACGGACACCTGCACGCCCGCATCCAGAAAGATCGGCTCGCGGACCATTTCCCCTGCCTTGGCCAGGACCTCCTCCACTTCCCCGACCGTAAAGCAGTCTTCCACCACCAGGACAAACTCATCCCCGCCGAGACGGGCTACAAAATCCGTACTCCGGAGGCCGGACATCAGCCGGGCACCAATGGCCTGGAGGACATGGTCTCCCGCACCATGGCCAAAAAGGTCATTGACCGGCTTGAATCCGTCCAGGTCCATCATCACCACTGCGAGGAGGCGCCCATGCCGTCGCGCACGTTTCATGGCTTTTTCCAAGACATCCTCCAGGGCCCGACGGTTGGGAAGACCGGTAAGGGGATCCCTGAACGCCTGCTGCTGCAGCTCTTCCGTCTTCCGGTACCGCTCGGTTACATCGACATAGGTCCACACAATCCGCTGAGCCGGACCACTTCCCTGTAGCGTCTTTCCCGATACGTCGACATAAATGGCCTGTCCATCAAGACGGCGGTAGGGAACATCGCGCAGCATGCCCCAGCCAGCCTGCAGCACCTTCTGGGACAGATCCTCCATTTTCTGGAAGGTTCCGGCATCGGCATAAAATTCGGAAGCACGCCTCCCGACTACCTGGGCAATGGACGATGCACTGAACATCTCCAGCACCCGCGCATTAATCCGCTCTATAACTACTTCCGGGTAGCGGATGACGCTCGTTCCCGCCGACGTGTTTTCCAGCAGAAGCTCATTCAGGGCACTGGCCTCGCGCTCCCGCGCACCGGAATCCAGCCGGTCCAGTCCATAACCAACATCCTGGGAGAGACTTTCGAGGACATGCTGCAGTGCCGGATCGGAAAAAGCGTTTTCCCGGTCGTAGACGGTCAGGACAGCCCAGATCTGCCCCCCCCCGAAAAATGGGAAGGGCCGCTGCGGCGTCGACGGCCGGACGCTCTCCAAAATTCTTCCAGGGCAGCATGAAGCCGCTCTGCGCCCAGGAAGAGACATAGAGCGGTTCCCGCGTCCGCCAGACCTGGCCGGTAGGCCCCCTCCCCTCCGGAAATGCGGGCAGGGAAGACACCCTGAGATGTTCCAGGTATGTCGTCTTGCCAGCAGCGGCCCCGATTCCGAACCAGCCAGAGGCATCGGGGCGGCCCACCCAGGCGATAGAAACGTGCCCAAACTGGATCGCCAGATCACAGACCGTTTGGAGCAGCTCCTGTTCGGATGCCGTACGTGCAATGGTTTCGTTCGCACGGGAAAGCAGCATCGTGAAATCAGCCAGCCGGGCATTAAGAAATGCAAGGCGCTCCTGTTTGCGCATCCGGAAGGAAAAAAGCAGACTGGACAGGACCACGAATACTGCCGAGATACCCTCGACCGTCCAGCGCAGCCAGGCCCGCTCGACATACAGTTTCCAGACCAGATTCTGTGGCCAAACAGTCTCGACAGACAGGGGATACCCGGCAACCGGAAAAGAAACTCCTCTTGTAAGGCCAGCGGCTACCCGGGATCCAAAGGTAGGCTTTCCGTTCGCGAGGCTCCCCACTATGCTGCCATCGCGAGTATCCCGCACAATAAATGTCCAGGGGAGCAGATAGGAAATCCGGGTTCGCATCAGGGCATCCAGACGGTAGGGAGACCCAACAAACCCGATTGTATGGCCTGCAGCATCCCGCACCCGGTAGCGCATTGTCAGCACCCGGGCATCCGCCCTGCGGGAGAAGACATTCTGGCCCAGAAAACGGTCGCGGTGTCCGTCGACTGCCGTAAACCGTACTTCTGGAGTAATGGGCACCATTTTCTGGGCGCGGGTCGACCAGAGAATGGACTGGCCATCCGCAGACTGGATGTTAAAGGCATAAAATCCGGGGTGGAGGGCCATGAACCGTTTAAGAGCCTGGACCGAAGCTGCATCCGGGTGAATCAGGTCCGCATGGCGGCCCAGCAGCTCTTCCGCGGCAAACTTCAGGTCCCCAAACGCGGCGCCCAGACGGCTGGAGAGGGTTTCCGCATAATTTTTCCCCACTTCAGGAGCGAGGCGGGCGACATCTTCCCGGATGGCCGCCCACTGCATAATCTCTACCCAGGACATCCAGCCGGCGAAGATAAGGGCCGGAAAAGCCAGAAGCAGCTGCTTCCAGAAAAGGGAGGAGAAACCCAGCCATTGTTTTTCCAGTTCCTGGCTGACCGGGCGCGAATCACTCAGGGATTCATCGGACAGCATCCTGGACCTGCTGGAGGATGTGAACGGTCAGAATCCGGAATCACAAAACAGGGATGCATTCCCCCCCCTCGACCGGTCTGCAGGATGCAGAACACGCTTTTTGCTAATTATCCTGCCGGCACCCGAAGACGTCAAACCTGCCAGATCTCCGCCATACTGGAAAATGGTTCACGAAAATCTGTTATCTTTCTGTCTTTAATAAATTTTCTTGTTTAACATTAACCGATACAACTGCATCCTTCCAGACTGTCCAAGGATCCGTTTTCCTAGGGAAATGCCACCCCGGCGAGCAGGGACTGTTTGCCTTGATCCCCATGGCCTGGAGAGCAGGATACCAGCCGGACCGAATGGCAGGCCTCAAAATCCGTTTGGTCCGCATGTGGGCGGCGGGCCCGGGCACCATGACTGCGCCCTGCCGGTTCCGGACTGTCTTCAGCTCATGCCAAACCAGAGGTACCGTAGCCGATGGAGCCTGTACCCAGATACCAGGCGACCGCTTTGGGGCCATATTGGAAACTGTTTTTCCTCAGGACCCGAAAGACACCAGTTTTCCGGCACTTGTACCGGCGTAAAGATGGTGCTTTCCCACCACAGGAGGGGTCACAACAGCCCTTGTGGCATACATCCACTCCGGACGGCCGCCAGTGGCATCAAAAACTCCAATCCTGTGGTCATTGATTTTAAGAACGATTTTTCCGTGCCAGAGCAGCGGCTGGGACAGGGGCTCCCCCCGGAGCCGGGTATGCCACCGGACCCGGCCCGTTTTCACTGAAAATCCCATCAGGGAACCGTCCCTGGAGGCCACCACCAGGGTCGTACCAACCAGTACCGGCGCCCACCGGGTATAATCTCCCATCCGTGCGCGCCACAGCAGACGCCCTGTCGCCGCCGCCAGGGCATAAATTCCCCGGTCACCCGGCCCTGAGGCGACAAACACCCGGTTGTGCCAGACCACTGCGGGCGCATCAATGGGGCCTGCAGTAGAAAAGCTCCACAGAGGTTTTCCTGTGGCCGCCGTGTAGGCATGCACCGTCCCCCCGCAGTTTCCTAGAATCACCTCCCCTTTCCATACCGCAGGCCCGGCGACAAAAGCATATCCTGTCTTCCGTTTCCACAGGATTTTTCCGGTAGCGGCCGCCAGACCATACACTTCGTGGTCTGCTGAACCGAATACCACCGTATCTCCGTCCACCACCGGCGCCGCCAGGCGTGCCCCATCTCCCGCAAAACGCCAGATGCGGTGGTCCGGCATGCTGCCAACCGGGTGAAACGCATAGAGGCTGTGACCATCCGTCTGTGCAAAGAGCAGATTCCCTGCATAGTGGCTGATATGACTGCACATGCACTGGGGTGGTTCCCGCCGCGCATAGTCCCAGACCAGTGCCCCAGTCCTGGTATCAATGGCCCGCATAAAATGGGTACGGCCCACGTCCGAAGCCACAAAGATCTGCTCCCCTCCCACGGTCACAGCCCTCGGTATGGCTCCGCCCGCAGCAAACCGCCACAGGATCCGGCCATTTTTTACCGCAAAAACATTGGGTCCGACTGCCTGGGCTGTATCCAGATAAACCGTGCCATCCAACACCTGGGGGATGCTGTATACCGGCCCGGGAAGCGATACACTCCAGAGCACCGGCGCGGAAGGGGGGGCGGCAAGGGCCATGGCCGGCACAAAAAACAGCAGAGCAGATTCAATCCCGTAACGCATGCCGGAGCCCTCGTCTGCGGATTTCCAAGCAGCGATCATACCCTAACCTTAGAGCCTGTTTAAAATCTTAATCTTCTGATTTTCTGATATTTTGTCCGGAATCTTTGCGGGTTTTGCGAGACGTGCACCAGCAGGAGGCAGATGTTTTCCCTGTGGAAATGCCACTTTTTTCCATGGCTGCGGCACCGCAGGAACCGGAAAGGCCTTTGCGGCCGGCACCGGAAATCCCGGGCTTTGGATACAGGCAGGTTCATCTGCCCCTTAGGGATCAGCACGGAGAGCAGAATCCTCTCCGGAGCGGCAGCGAAACACTGGTTGACAATAGCCAGCGGGGAGGGTTAAACCATCCCTTACAGGAAATTTTCAAATCCTGCCCAAAGGGACATGTACAGGAGAAAAGGCCGATCATGAGCAGTCTGGAATCTGTTCCTTCCCTGCAGGGCAATGTGCTGCCCGTCACCCCGGCAGAATCCGCCCGGAAACAGCCGGAGGATTTGACCCGGTCGGTGGCAAGACTGACAGAAGAGGTGGAACGCCTGCTTGAGGAATCGACCCAGACCATCCTCTCCCTGACGGCTACAATTGAGCAGATCCAGCCGCAGGTGGCTGCAACCGTCAAGGCCGCCAAGGAAGTACGCGAACTCGCAGATGCGGCCCAGGAACGGGCAAAATCGGCCCGCACCTGGAGCATTGTTGCCACAATCGCCAGCACCATCTGTACTGGCCTGGGTGTGACGCTCCTGGTACTCCTGATCCACATCCAGAAATAGCATCAGGGCAGATGGGACCCACAACAAAGGAAACAGCCATGGATGGCGCAGAAATGTCCGGCCCGGAAGCTATCCCAGCAGAACCGGCCCCGTTCCCTCTGGCGCTCCCCCCCGCCCCCGGAGATCTGCCCGGCACACTGCATGCGGTGGTCCAGTCCCTAAATGAGCAGATGACGCAGGTGCACGATCTCCTGACAGTGGCCGCACAACTCGCCGACAAATCACGGACACAGGTCCATTCCCTGCATCTCCTCATGAAAGAGATCCTGCCCCCTGTAACCGCCGCAGCCGATGCCACAAAACATGGCCAGACCTGGGGTCTTGTCGCTGCCATAACCGCCAAGATCAGCGGGAAGGCCATACTGATCTATTTTGTCTTTGTGATGTTTCTGCTTCTCCGGTTCCTCTAGGCGCAGCAAGATCCACAAGGAGCACCGAAGATCTTCCCCAATGGCGATTCGGGCCCGACACTCTCCTCCCCCGGAACCATCCTGACCTACAGCCCAGACACTTTCTCCTGCTCTTCTCTCTCCCGCACAGAAATCTTTGCCAAACTACCAGCCGGCGTTTCTGTCAAAGGGCATACAGTATGGTGGTGCCACCAGCATTACCAGGAGAGCCACGCTGAACATGCCACTACCGTCGCTGTGGCGGCGCGCCGGCAAAAATGGACAACAAAACGCCAGACAGGGGTGGCCAATCCCCAAATCCGGTTTTCCGGTCCAGAAAGCGCCCTGAACCAGTCCACGCAGCCCTGTTACGCAGTCAGGAACGTGGAACCATGCAGGACACCCTGTCACGGAATATCCTGACGGACGGGTCCTGCCGGACAGATTCCGGCTCCTGGCAGTCCCACATGCACGGTTCGCCTTGACAAGGGACAGCCCCAGAACGAACAATCTGCCACATTCCATTTTTCCAGGCGGATGGATCTGCAGGTATGCCCATACCCCTCTGGCGCAAGCCGATACTCCCGATTACCGAGAGGCAACGGCCATGACGGCGCAGATCATTGATGGCAATGCAATTGCCAGACAGCTGCGCGCGGACCTGGCCCAGCAAACCGCCGTCTTTACCACCCGCCATGGCCGGGAACCCGGACTTGCGGTCGTTCTCGTAGGCGACAATGCTGCCTCTGCTCTCTACGTCCAGAAAAAAGGCGATGCCTGCGCGGCAGCAGGAATCCGCTCCACGGTCATCCGTCTGCCTGCAGAATGTCCGGCCATCCGCCTGCTGGACCAGATTGCACTGCTGAACGCCGACGATGACGTCGATGGCATACTGGTCCAGCTTCCCCTGCCACCACACCTGGATCCCTCTATCATTCTGGAAGCTGTGGATGCGGATAAGGATGTCGACGGCTTCCATCCATGCAACGTCGGCCGGCTGGCCCTCCGGGAGCCCGTCCTGCGCCCCTGCACCCCTGCGGGCGTCATGACCCTTCTGGAAACCTGCGGCATCCCGGTCCGGGGCCGCGAGGCGGTGGTGGTGGGAGCCTCAAATATCGTGGGCCGGCCCATGGCGCTTGAGCTGCTCCTCGCCGGTGCCACCGTCACGGTCTGCCACCGGTTTACCCAGGATCTTGAATCCCATGTGCGCCGTGCCGGGATTCTGGTCGCTGCTGCCGGAAAACCCGGCCTGGTCCGAGGCGAATGGATCGCGCCGGGAGCGGCCGTCATCGACGTGGGGATCAGCCGACTGCCGGATGGCCGTCTGGCCGGCGATGTGGAATTCGCCCCCGCGGCGGAACGGGCCGGATGGATTACTCCGGTTCCGGGCGGCGTAGGGCCCATGACCGTCGCCACGCTGCTACAGAATACCCTGACTGCTGCAATTCGGCGAGAGGAACGCAGACGCCGTGTCTGAACGTCGGGATACCGGATCGGCCACGGAAGCCGGGGGCCCAGAAGGAGAATCCTCCGGAAGCGATAGCCCCGCAGACAGCCGTCCGGGAATCCTCCCTTCCCTGTCCGATTACCGGTGGTATTTTAACCGGGATCTGAGCGTTCTGGAGTTCAACCGCAGGGTTCTCGCCCTGTCCGACGATCCCCATGTGCCGCTGCTTGAGCGCCTGCGTTTTCTGACCATCGTATCGAGCAACCTGGACGAGTTTTTCGAGGTGCGGGTCGCAGGCCTCATGCAGCGGCGCAAGTATGGCGCAGGCCCCCTCGGACCGGATGCACTCTCCCCCGACGAGGAAATGGCCGCTGTCTCCTCTGCCGCGCATGAAATTATCGCCGCCCAGTATGCCTGTCTTAATGAGCGCCTGATCCCCGCCCTTGCCCAGGAAGGCATCCGCCTCCTGCGCCGACGGGAGTGGCAGGCTGCCCAGAGAAAGTGGATCAGCGAGTATTTCCACCAGGAAGTGTTTCCTCTGCTCACCCCGCTGAGTCTTGATCCAGCCCACCCGTTCCCCAAGGTCCAGAACAAGGGCCTGAATTTCGCTATCGTCCTTGAGGGCCGGGACGCCTACGGCCGCCACAGTCCCATCGCCATCGTTCAGGCCCCACGGATTCTGCCGCGTATCATCCAGCTGCCGCGGGAACTCGCCGGCCCCTTTGACTTTGTGTTTCTGTCCTCAGTCATCCACGAAAACATCGAGGCGCTGTTCCCTGGGCTCCAAATCCGCGGGTTTTACCAGTTCCGGGTGACCCGCAACAGCGAACTGTTCGTAGACGAGGAAGAGGTCGACAACCTACTGGATGCACTGGCTGACGAACTCACCACCCGCCCCTTCGGGGAGGCAGTGCGTCTGGAGGTGGCCAGCAACTGTCCGCGGGACGTCCATCTCCACCTGCTCCGCCATTTCGGTCTCCAGGAAGAAAGCCTCTACACCCTGAGCGGTCCGGTCAATCTTTCGCGCATGGCCGCGATCATAGACATGGTCAGCCGCCCGGATCTGCTGTACCCACCTCTGTCCCCAGGCACTCCCAGCCGCTGCCTGCGCAGCGAGGAAATTTTTGCCCAGCTGCGCAGTTCTCCAGTGCTGCTGCACCACCCCTACCAGAGCTTTACGCCGGTCGTGGACTTTATCCGCCAGGCCGCATCCGATCCGCAGGTTCTGGGCATCAAGCAGACCCTCTACCGAACAACCCCCGATTCCCCCATCGTCCAGGCCCTCATGGACGCAGCGGTGGCCGGCAAACAGGTTACCGCCGTAGTGGAACTCAAGGCCCGGTTCGACGAAGCCAACAATATCCGTCTTGCCGAAGAGCTGGAGTCGGTAGGAGTGCAGGTGGTGTACGGGGTTGTCAAGCATAAGGTCCACGCCAAGATGGCTCTGGTCCTGCGACGGGAGGACGATGGCATCCGGATGTACGGCCATATGGGCACCGGAAACTACCACCCCCGCAATGCGCGCATCTATACGGACCTGAGCCTCCTGACGGCCGATCCGGCCATCACTGCCGACATGAATGCCCTGTTTATGCACATTACGGGCATGGGTCAGGCCCCACGCCTGCAGCGGCTGCTACAGAGCCCTTTTACCCTCTTTTCGGGCCTGCGCGAAAGAATCGCTGCAGAGGCCGCCCTTGGAAAGAACGGCCGCATTATCGCACGAGTCAATGCCCTGACGGACCCCGACCTCATACGTGACCTCTACGATGCCTCGCAGGCGGGCGTCCAAATTGACCTGATCGTGCGCGGTTCCTGTGCCCTGCGTCCAAAAATCCCAGAGGTTTCGGACAACATCCGGGTCATTTCCGTGGTAGGGCGTTTTCTGGAACACAGCCGCGTATATTATTTCGGCCACAACGGCCACCCTGAGGTGTGGATTGCCAGCGCCGACTGGATGGGCCGGAATTTCTTCCGCCGCCTCGAAACTGCGGTTCCCCTCCAGGAGCCGGATCTGGTAAAACGGGTGTACCAGGAAAGTCTTGCGCTGTACCTTGAAGACCGGTGCAACGCCTGGGAAATGCAGTCTGACGGCTCCTACCGCCCTCTGCGCAGCACTCCAGACCATCCCTGCCAGTCGGCCCAGGACCTGCTCCTGTCCCTCTACGGCCGGGGAATCTCCGGTGCCTGAGCGGGAACAGCACAACCGGAGGATCCTTGTCTTCAACAGCAAGGGGGGCTCGGGAAAAACGACCATAGCAACCAATCTTGCGAGCCTACTTGCCCTGCGCGGCACTGTGCTTCTGGCAGATCTAGATCCCCAAGGCTCCAGTATTTCCTGGGGCCGCAGACGCCCGGAACATCTCCCGCCTGTGCGGCTTCTGGCCGACCCGGAACGGAATTTCAATCACCATCCCGAAGTCGACTTCGTAGTCATGGACGCACCTGCAGGGCTTCGGCGCAAACGCCTGGAGGACATGCTTGGGGAAACCGACATTCTGCTCGTACCCTTCGCCCCTTCTCCTTTTGACATGGAAGCGGGCCTGCGTTTTCTCGGGGAACTGCCGGAAGTAAAACGCTACCGCAAGGGACGGATCCGCATGGGAATCATCGCCACCCGGGTGCGCACACGCAGCCGTTCCACCCGGGAGCTGGACACTTTTTTTGAGGAGCAGGAACTGCCACTGGTAGCCTGGCTCCATGACAGCCAGCATTATGTGCAGGCCGCACGTCTCGGCGTGGGACTAACCGATCTCCGCAGGGCCAATATCTGCGGAGAGCTGGCCCAGTGGGCTCGCATCCTGCGCTTCGTCCAGACAGGGGAACTTCATGGAGCGTGAACTGAAACTTGGAATCCTCTCCCCAGACGCCTGGGAGACAATCCTGCACCACCCTCTCCTGCAGATCGATCCCCATACGCCGCACCCCATGCATGCCATCTATTACGATAGTCCGGACGGATGCCTGCGGTCTGCGGGCATTGCCTGGCGGGTCCGCCTTGAGGGTAACCAGTGGGTAGCCGCGATCAAGCTGTCCGGTTCCGCGGCAGGAGGGCTGCACCAGCGCCCGGAGTGGAATGTTCCAGTAGATGGCCCTGAACCGGATCTCTCCGTCTTTGCCCACACCGGGATCTGGCCGGCACTAGAACGTTTTGCAGGGATGGCCCCGCAGTCGCTGCTGGAAACGGAATTCCTGCGCTGGGAGAAGTCTCTCCGTCTGGAAGACGGGTGCACCACGGTCCTCGTCTCTCTTGACCAGGGGAGCATTCGTGCGGGAGGACGCAGCGAGCCTATTCTGGAGGTGGAACTGGAACTCCAGGAGGGTTCCCTGGCCGCCCTCCTGCACCTTGGCAGCGAACTCTGCGCGACCCTTCCGCTCTGTCCTGAACCGGGGAGCAAATTTGCGCGGGGGCTGCTCCTTGTGGGGCTACTCCCGGAAAACACCTGTGTCCCGGAGTCCGGCCCGGAATTCCGGCTCCGCCCCCGCCAGGAAGCTGGAAGCGCACTGGCAGCCCTGCTGATGACCAACGCCCAGGAAATCCTGGCCCCGCTGGCAGGGCTACCCGAACATCCGGACAGGGAAGCTTTCCACCATCTCCGCAAAATGGTCCGTTCCTTGCGGGCCCTGCTGCGCCTGACCCGTGAACTGGATCCCAATGGCCATCTGCAGCCGGCGCGCAGGGAACTCGCTGAATGGTTCCACCGCCAGGGTGAACGCCGCGAGAGGGACGCTCTCGCCCAGTACTGGAGCGTTCTCGCCCACGAAACAGGGGTTTCCCCGGAACCGCTCCTCACCGCCCTGGAATCCGCCATCCCGGCCGGGCACGACATCCCTAGGGACTATCGCGCCCACCTGGCCGCAGGACTGCTCCGTCTCTGGGCCAGCCTGCTGGAATTCCCCCTGGAAGACAATGGCCAGAGTCTCCGGGATTTTGCCGAGGAAAGGTTTGCAGCCATGGACCACGAACTGGTGCCCGCCACTCCGGACGAGGACGCAGCGTTTCACCGGCTCAGAATCCGTCTCAAGAACTGGCGTTACGTACTCCTCGCGCTCTCGGGGCTATGGCCCAGAAAAGATGCGAAAGGACTCCTGAAATGCCTTTCTGCCCTTCAGGAAAGCGCTGGCATCATCCGCGACGCGCAGGGGGCGCCCCATCATCTCGGACCATTCGCCAACGGAAGCGACAGCCGTCTGGCTTTCCAGGCCGGAATGCTGGCGGGCTTCCTGGAAGCGCGCAGACGGCGCGAAAGCCGAAAATTTTCCAAGCACTGGGACCGGCTGCAGAATACTCCACGTCCCTGGGAATAGTCTGGCCATCCAGCAATACCCACAAGCAGATCTGCACGCAGAACTGGTGCCCTGAGCGGATATCCAGGTAGGGACGACCTGCAGGGCAGGCCAGAAACATGGCTGCGTTCAGCATGCAGCACATGCGGCCTGTTATGGCACCTTTGAGAGAAATATCCTGCTAGATTTGGGGAAGCGCTGGTGCTGGAGCTAGCGCAGCTCGGGCACACGGACCAAAAGACGCCTGTACTGGGCAGGAACACCCACGCTGTCCTACCGCAAACCGCAAGGTTGGGCAGCACTTTTACTGCGGCCCCTCAGGCGTCTTTCAGCCCTTCACGTTTGCGCTCAACCATCCGGGCCACTAGCGCAATTTCGTGCGCCAGGCAGTACTGCCCAGCGTCCAGATCCCACTCTCTGGCCTGCTCCCGGTCGAAATGCTGTGCATCACAGGCCTCCTGGAGCGCATGACAATCCATACTGTCGTAGAGAAAGCCGGCCAACTGCGCAATCTGGTCATTTCCGGAAGCCTCATCCCCACAGGCCTTCCAGGCGGCGTCGAGACTGTCCAGATCCCGGAACTCCAAGGCCTTTTTCAGGGCTTCCTCAAGTGGCATTTTCATCAGTTTTCTCCAGAAAGGGGAAAAAAAACTCAGGCACTTCGCAGGGAACGTTCCAGCACCTCCGCAAGATCCCGAGATAGGCTGGGCTTCTGCAGCAGCCCGGTGATCACCGCACGCATCTGCTGCTGCCGCGCTCCATCATATCGGTTCCAGCGGCTGAACGGGATAGCCAGCCGTGCAGCCGTTTGTGGATTAATGCTGTCCAGATGATCCAGCTGCCGGGCCAGGAACGTATAGCCTGAACCATCCCGGGCGTGGAACACGGGGGGATTGGCCGCAACTGCCCCCAGCACTGCACGGACCCGGTTGGGCACCCGCCAGTCGAAATCCGGATGGCGGAGCAGCGCCTCCGCGCGCTGCAGGGTTTCAGGTACAGGTTTTCCGAGCTGCAGGGCAAACCAGCGGTCCACCACCAGGGAATGCGCCTGCCAGCGACGGTAAAAATCCGCGACCAGAGCCTCGCTGTCCCAGACCGGATCTTCGGCCAGAAACCGGAAAGCCGCCAGCCGGTCGGTCATGTTGTCCGCGTTCCAGTACAGCTTGAGTGCGCATTCCACCGCCACCCCATGGTCATCGGAGGCCAGAAGATAGTCTAGGCAGAGGTGGCGTAGGCGCCGCTCGCCAACCGCAAAAGCATCACGGGAATAGCCCGCTCTGGCAAGACTTGCATACCAGGCCTGCCAGCGGTCCCGGAAGCGGTTGCCCAGTTCTGCCCGGAGCCCTTCCCGCACCGAATGGACCGCCTCAACGGAAATCACGTCAAGATGCTGGCCGATATAGTCTCCACTGGGGAGTAGGAGCAGTTCAGCCACAAAAGACGGATCGTCTACCCGCTCCGCCTCCAGCACCGCGCCCACGATTCTGTGGAGTCCGTCCGCGGGTTCCGGATTCCCGGGCATATCCAGCCGCTGGAGGAGCGTATGCAGCAGGACGCGCTGAAAGCTGTCCCAGCGGTTAAAGGGATCGTCGTCGTGAAGGGCGAGAAAACGGTCGTCCCTCCCCCCATCATGACGTTCCAAGACGACCGGTGCCGAGAAGCCGCGCAGGAGGGACAGACGGACTGGCCCCTCCACCCCCTCAAAACACCATTCCTGCTCCTCCTGTTCCAGCAGCAGCAGCCCTTCCCGCCCACCATCACCGCCCGGAAAGGAGACAGGCACACCAGATCCGTCGAACAGGGCCAGTCGTACCGGAATAGGCACAGGCCCTTTTTCTGGTTGTCCTGGGGTTGGTGGGGTCTGCTGCCGAAGGCGCAGACGGTACTCCCGGTGGACCGGATCGTAGGTTTCGGAGACTACGGAAAGTCGTGGAGTTCCGGCCTGGCTGTACCAGCGCAGGAACCCGTCCAGCGGGCGGCCGCTGCCGGCCTGGAGTGCCTCCAGAAAATCTTCCAGGGTCACTGCCTGGCCATCGTGACGGGCAAAATACTCGTCCATGCCCGACCGGAATCCGGCAGGACCCAGGACTGCATGCATCATGCGGACGACCTCCGCACCTTTCTCATAGACCGTAGCTGTATAGAAGTTATTGATTTCCTTGTAGGCATCAGGACGCACCGGATGGGCCAAAGGACTGGCGTCCTCGGCAAACTGCGCATGACGCAGACGGCGGACATCGCTGATCCGCTGGACACTGCGGGAGTTCCGGTCCGCCGAGAACTCCTGGTCCCGGAAGACGGTGAGTCCTTCCTTCAGACTTAGCTGGAACCAGTCCCGCAGTGTCACCCGGTTGCCGGTCCAGTTGTGGAAATACTCATGGGCAATGACGGACTCAATTCCCAGATAGTCAGAATCGGTAGCGGTTTCCGGACTGGCCAGGACATATTTGGAATTGAATATGTTGAGGCCCTTGTTCTCCATGGCTCCCATATTGAAACTGTCGGTGGCGACGATCATGTAGCGTTCGAGATCGTATTCGCGCCCATAGACCTGCTCGTCCCAGACCATTGCCTGCCGGAGGCTTTCCATCGCCTGGCCACAGGCACCGCGATCCTTTTCCGCAACGTAAATTTCCAGGGATATCTTGCGTCCGGAAGCGGTACGAAACTGGTCCTGCACACAGGCAAGGTCGCCGGCGACCATTGCAAACAGGTAGGCCGGTTTCGGGAAAGGATCCTCCCAGCGTGCCCAGTGCCAGCCGCCGGCCTCCCCGCCCCGGTTCACCAGATTGCCGTTGGCGAGCAGCACAGGACAGGTGTCCCTGGGAGCGTGCAGCGTCACAGTAAAAGGAGCAAGGACATCGGGGCGGTCCGGGTAATAGGTGATACGGCGGAAACCCTCGGCCTCGCACTGCGTGAGAAACACCCCATCAGCATGGTACAGGCCTGAAAGAGCGGTATTGGCCGCCGGGTGCATAGCCACCCGGGTCGTCAGCCGGAAGGCCGAAGGCGGGTGGTGCAACACCAGATTCTCGTCCCGGAGAGCATAGCGTCCGGGCGGCGGAATTTCGCCGTCGATCCGCAGATCCAGAAGTTCCAGGCCCTCTCCGTCCAGTACCAGTTCCTCGGGCGGAACATCTCCGGCCATCTGGATCTGCAGTTCGGCTGTCACCTCGGTCCGCACGGGATCAAGACTGAATTCCAGGTGAACGGACAGAATGCGGCAGGGCGGCCGGCGGTAGTCTTCCCGGCGGACCAGACCTGTGCGGGCTCCGCTCACCGGCTGCAGGTCCCGTTCGCGCCCAGGCTCTGGATTGAGCCCGCAAAGGCGGACAGGGGTTTACCGCTGCCAGGCACCCCATGCTCAAGCGTGGGCTTTCCGGCAGCACTGCAATAGATCACCGTAGGGGTGGCCACCTCGCCGCTCTTCTGCAGCAGCTGCGTATTGCCGTGAACCGCCCGGGCCACCTCTGCACTGGCATTCTTCGCCGGGGCAATGCCACCTTCTTCGGTTGTATCGTTAAAATGTGCCTCGTTTTCTGCCAGTGCGGCTGCCGGATCCGCCGCACCCAGGATGGCTTCCGCCCTCGGGAGGCTGGATGGCTTCAGGAAGGCGGTAACTACAAACCGCACCCGCAGCTTTCCGCTGTCCATGAGCGGCTTTGCCTCTTCGTAGAACTTGTGACAGAAAATACAGTCAGGATCAATGAACGCCACCATCTCGGGACCGGCTTTGCCAACCACGAAGGTATCTCCCTTTGCCACTGCACGTGCCAGCGCGGTGGGTTTTTCCGAAGCCGGAATCACGCCATAGCGGACGGCATCCTTCTGCAGCACGTTCTGGCCACTGGCATTCAGGATGGCTCCAGCCACAAGATAATGTCCGTCCGGTGTGACATAGGCCAGAGACTGGTGTCCATCAATCCCGACCACCACACCGGTCAGTCCGCCGGGGCCGCTGAAGGTCTTTTCGACCGTCCCCTGGCCGTGGGTCAGGCCCCCCACCAGAGACTGGGCAACCGCCTTCGACACCTCCCGGGCCTGCGCGGTACCGACGAGAAAGCGTTCTCCCACCGCCCCAAAAACCAGGGCAGTTACGGCAAGAACAGCGGAGAGCAGCAGATGTCTGGGTTTCATGGTATTCCTTTTGGGGAATGGAAGCGGGAATCGTGCCTCCCCTATGTTAAACATTTGCCCGCCTGCAGTTCCAGCCGTGGAACGGCGGACGTGCCAGATTTCCATGCGGATCCCGTGTCCGGCCGGAAACCGGAAACCCGCCGGACGGGATCAGTGGAGGGCACGCGGCCGGAACACCAGAGCGCCGTCTTCCACATCCACATGGACCAGTTCCCCGGCATGGTAATCGCCCCGGAGCAGCTTCTGGGCCAACGGATTCTCAATTTCCCGCTGGATCACCCGCTTGAGGGGGCGTGCCCCGTAGACCGGATCGAATCCGCTTTCAGCCAGACGGTCCAGCGCCGCATCAGTGAGTACCAGATCCATGTCCCGCTCCTGCAAGCGGTGGCGCAGGCCCTGCAGCTGGATTTCGGTGATCGACCGGATCTGCTGCGCGTCCAGGGGATGAAAAATGACCATTTCGTCAATGCGATTCAGGAACTCCGGCCGGAAATGCCCCTGTACCACGTCCATGACCGCGCTGCGCAGCCCCTCGATATCCCCCTGTCGCGTGTATTCCTGGATCCGGTCCGAGCCAAGATTCGAGGTCATGATGACCACTGTGTTACGGAAATCTACCGTCCTTCCCTGGCCATCGGTCAGCCGGCCGTCATCCAGCACCTGGAGCAGGATATTGAACACCTCCGGATGGGCTTTTTCCACCTCATCCAGCAGCACAACGGAATACGGACGCCGACGCACCGACTCGGTCAGATAGCCGCCCTCCTCATAGCCGACATATCCCGGAGGGGCACCAATTAGCCGCGCCACCGAGTGCTTCTCCATAAATTCGCTCATGTCGATGCGCACAAGGTGCTCCTCACTGTCGAACAGGAATTCCGCCAGCGCCTTGCTAAGCTCGGTCTTGCCGACACCGGTGGGTCCAAGAAAGAGGAAGGAGCCGTTAGGGCGCCGGGGATCGGAAAGTCCGGCCCGGGACCGCCGGATGGCATTGCTCACCGCAAGAACCGCTTCTTCCTGGCCAACCACGCGGGCGCGCAGCCGCTCCTCCATCCGCAGAAGCTTCTCCTTTTCCCCTTCCAGCATTTTGGCAACCGGAATACCAGTCCAGCGGGCAACCACCTCAGCGATTTCCGCTTCGGCCACTTCCGTACGAAGGAGTGTGGGGGCCTCGCGATCTTCACCCGTTTCCTGCTGCTCTGCCTTCCGCAGCCGGGTTTCAAGCTCAGGAATCTGGCCATACTGGATCTGGGCCATACGCTCGAGATCGTTGGCACGTCGGGCATTCTCCAATTCCACCCGCAGCCGGTCCAGTTCCTTCTGTAGCTGGGATGTCCCCTCAATGGCCTGTTTTTCGCTCTTCCAGATTGCTTCCAGCCCATTGTAGCGGTCCTGGAGTTCGGCAATCTGTTCCTCAATGGTATCCAGGCGCCTTCGGCTGGCCTCATCTTTCTCCCGGGACAGCGCGACCCGCTCAATATTCAGCTGGATCAGCCGGCGCTCCAGTTCGTCAAGTTCCTCTGGTTTGGAATCGATTTCCATCTTGATGCGGGATGCCGCCTCGTCAATAAGATCGATCGCCTTGTCAGGCAGGTTGCGGTCTGGAATATAGCGATGGGACAGCTGCGCCGCCGCCACCAGGGCCGGATCCGTGATCCGGACCCCATGATGCACTTCATACCGGTCTTTCAGCCCACGTAAAATCGCGATCGTGTCCTCAACACTCGGCTCGTTCACCAGGACACGCTGGAAACGCCGCTCTAGGGCTGCGTCCTTCTCAATGTACTGGCGGTACTCGTCGAGAGTGGTTGCCCCGATACAGTGCAGTTCACCACGGGCCAGGGCCGGCTTCAGCATGTTGCCGGCGTCCATGGAGCCCTCGGCCTTGCCAGCCCCCACCAGGGTGTGGATCTCGTCGATAAAGAGCAGGATTTGGCCCTCTGCCCTGGACAGGTCATTCAGCAGGGCCTTCAGGCGCTCCTCGAACTCGCCCCGAAACTTGGCCCCAGCGATGAGGGCGCCCAAATCCAGGCCCAGAAGCCGCTTGTTGCGTAGGGATTCCGGAACCTCGCCATTGACGATACGCTGGGCGAGACCCTCGACAATGGCGGTCTTTCCCACCCCGGGCTCGCCAATCAGTACAGGGTTGTTCTTGCTACGGCGCAGGAGAACCTGGATGGTCCGGCGGATCTCGTCGTCCCGGCCAATAACCGGATCCAGCCGCCCCTGGGCCGCCCGCTCCGTATAGTCCACCGTATATTTGTCGAGGGTCTGGCGTTGCTCCTCGGCGTTGGGATCATTGATTTTCTCGCCCCCATGCACGGTCGTCACGGCCTGTTCCAGGTCCCTGGGGGTCACCCCGGCCGCCTTCATCAGCCGGCCGGCGTCCCCCCGGTCCTCCAGCAGGGCCAGGAGGTAGTGTTCGGTGGAAATGTAACCATCCCCACGCCTGGCGGCAATCTTGTCGGCCAGGTTCAGCATGTTAGCCAAATCTCGTCCCACCTGGACCTCGCCCGGCTGCCCCTGGACCTTGGGCAATCCCTCAAGCGCCCGGCCAAGTTCGTTGCGCAGGGCATCTACCCGCACTCCGGCCCGGCCCAGCAGAGGCCTGGCGATCCCCCCTTCCTGGTCCAGAAAAGCGACCAGCAGATGAAGCGGCTCCATCTGCTGGTGGTCTTGGGCCAGCGCAAGGCTCTGGGCGTTCTGCAGGGCCTGCTGAAACTTGGTCGTCAGTTTATCGCTTCGCATCGGTCGGCTCCGTGGGCAATGGATTCTGTCCTCCAAATGGGCATTTCAGGCCGTTTTTTCAAGGGCACGATCTCCTCCATGCGCAGGGAAGAGAAACAGAAGACCAAGTAATGCCACGAAAGCAGCTGAGAAAAACGCGCCAGACGCTCCCCAGTGGCTCCAGGCCCAGCCAGCGCCCAGGGCCCCCAGTGCGCCCCCAGCGCCATAGACCGTACTTGCATACAGGGCCATCCCCCGGGACCGCAGTTCCTCCGGAAAGTGGCCATAGACCCACCGGACAGCGGCAAGATGGAAGGCTCCGTAACTCGCCGCATGCAGCGTCTGGACCAGCACGATCCAGAGTAGCCCCGGCCACCAGCCGATCATGGCCCAACGGAAGACCGTCAGCAGAAAGGCGAGAAAAAAAGTGGCCGGGAGACCCATTTGGCGGATCCATCGGTCACCAAACCAGAAAAACACCACCTCGCAGAGCACCGCCAGCGCCCAGAGCAGTCCCACCATGCCACTGCCGTACCCATGCCGTTCGACATCAATGGAGTAGAAGGCGTAATAGGCACCATGGCTGGCCTGCTCCAGCAGCCCGGCCAGAAGGAAAAACCAGAGGCCGCGGTCCTGGAGCCGGTACAGGAAGTCTGGCTCCGGAGTCCGCACCCCTGAGACAGTGGCTTCCTGCGGGAATGGGAGATGGCGGCTGCACCACCAGCCGAGCAGCAGAAAGGCTGTCATGACAGGCAGGAATACGGCCATGCCGGAATGGGCGGCCAGAACGCCCATTCCAAGCGACAGGGTGATGAACCCCAAAGATCCCCAAAGACGGATGCGGCCATAGACCCTGCCGGTCCGCTCCGCCCAGACCAAGGTGGCGACGTCCACCAGAGGCAGGGTGGCAGACCAGAAAAACGAAAACACAAGCGTGATGACGAGCAGCGGCCAGAAACGGTCCTGCGCAAACCCGAGAAGAGGAAAGGAAAGAGCCGTCGCCAGTGATGCCTGGACCACCGCCCGCCCGTATCCCCTTCTCTGCCCCACCCACCCCCAGAGATTTGGGGCGAGAATCTTGCTGAACTGGACGGCGGCGGTCAGGATGCCAATATCGAAGGGCGCCACACCGCGCATCTCCAGCCACGGCCCCCAATAGGGCAGAAAGGCTCCGAGTGCGCAGAAGTAAAAAAAATAAAAAGCGGTTAGGGGGAACCCCCCGGACCGCCGAATCAGCATTCCCCGGGAATGGGGGACAGCGGAGGAATTACGTCCGCATTCTGGGCGCGCTGGCGCAGGTAGTGGTCCATCAGCACGAGAGCGAGCATGGCCTCCACGATAGGAACGGCGCGGATGCCAACGCAGGGGTCGTGGCGGCCAGTGGTCACCACCTCAACGGCCCGGCCGCGCACATCAATACTGGGACGGGGAATCCGGATGCTGGATGTGGGCTTAACGGCAAGAGACACCTTAAGGTCCTGGCCGCTGGAGATCCCCCCCAGCACGCCACCGGCATGGTTGCTGGCAAAACCCTTGGGCGTCATGGCATCCCCATGCTCGCTGCCTCTCTGCCCGACAACCGCGAAACCGTCTCCCACGGCCACAGCCTTGACAGCGTTGATGCCCATCAGGGCCTTGGCGACGTCCGCTTCCAGCCGGTCAAACACGGGCTCCCCGAGCCCCGGCGGCATCCCCTGCACCCTTGCATCTATGCGCGCACCAACAGAATCGCCCAGCCGGCGCAATTCGTCGAGGTAGCCAGCCATTTTTCCGGCCGCCTCATCGTCGGGACAGAAGAAAGGATTGCGGCCGATCTCCGCCGGCTCAAAGGCCTCCGCACGGATGGGGCCCATCTGGGCCAGCCACGCAAGGATATGGATGCCGGCGCGCTCCTGAAGATACTTCCGGGCTACTGCTCCTGCCGCCACACGAGCAGCAGTTTCACGGGCGGAGGAACGGCCGCCTCCACGGTAGTCACGGAGACCATACTTCTGGAGATAGGTATAATCGGCATGCCCCGGGCGGAAGAGATCCTGGATCCGGGAATAGTCCTGGGATCGCTGGTCAGTGTTGCGGATAAGCATGCCAATAGGCGTACCCGTGGTCTGTCCACCGAATACCCCGGAGAGAATTTCCACCTGGTCCTCTTCCTGGCGCTGTGTGGTATGGCGGGACTGTCCAGGACGGCGACGGTCCAGTTCCTGCTGGATGTCGGATGCATCCAGCCGCATGCCCGGGGGACAGCCGTCAACAATGCAGCCAATGGCCGGGCCATGGCTCTCACCGAACGTCGTAACCCGGAACAGTTCCCCAAAGCTGCTTCCGGCCATGGATCAGCGTTCCTGCCGGATCATGGCATAGGCCGAGTGGTTGTGGATTGACTCAAAATTTTCCGATACCACCGAAAACCGGCGGACCCTGTGGTCCTGGCGCAGGCGCAGGGCGACATCGCGGACCATATCCTCAACGAATTTTGGATGGTCATAGGCATACTCGGTGACATATTTTTCGTCAGGGCGTTTCAGAATGCCGTACAGCTGACAGGACGCCTCGGCTTCCACAAGGTCAATGAGATCTGCGATCCATACGGTTTCGTCCGCCTCCACCCGCAGCGTCACACGGGAACGCTGGTTGTGGGCGCCGTATTCCGAGATGCTTTTCGAGCAGGGGCAGAGACTGGTCACCGGGACATGTACGCAGGTTTCCAGTCGGTATCCGTGGCCGTCCACCTCACCCTGCAGTTCCACCTCATAGTCCATGAAGCTTTCGACACCAGACACCGGCGCCTGCTTGCGGACAAAAAAGGGAAACTGCAGTTCCAGCCGGCCCATGTCGGCGTCCAGACGGTGGCGGATCTCTTCTACCAGGGACTGAAAGCCGTCAACACCCACTGGCTCGGCATGGCGGTTCAGGATATCCAGAAAACGGGACATGTGGGTGCCCTTCACGTGGGGCGGCAGATTCACGTACATGCTGCAGGTGGCGACCGTATGCTGGATGTGCCCACCCCGGTCCCGGACCGCAACCGGATGGCGAACCTCCCGGACACCTACCCGCTGTATGGGAATCGCCCGCGGATCCGACCGGCCCTGGACGTCTTCCAGTGTTTCAGCAGCACAATCTCTCACCCGGAGGACCTCGCTGGAAATGGTTGACCTGTTTTGTCAGATTTTACGCGGACGGGCCCGATGCGGCAAGGCGTGCGAGCAGATCTTCCCCGGCACAGCGAATGCCAGCGGCATCCAGGCCGAGATCGGCCATCCATGCAGCGGAGTCGCCCTGCTCAATGTACACATCCGGGATTCCAAGGATCCGCACGAAGGGGCGGTACCCAGCGTTCAGGAACCATTCGGCTACTCCACTGCCCGCGCCACCCATGGCCGCTCCCTCCTCAACCGTGAGGAAGGCGCCGTGGTCCTGCGCCAGGGTATCGAGCAGCTCCGCATCCAGCGGCTTGACAAAGCGCATGTTGACCACGGTAGCGTCCATGGCCTCTCCGGCGGCCAGAGCATCCGCAGCCCGGGTACCAAAGGAGAGGATGGCGAGACGTTTCCCCCGGCGCAGGACTTCTGCCCTTCCAAAGGGCACCGTGCGGCCCAGGTCCGGATCCTGGATGTTCCCGGCTGCGGTCCCCCTCGGGTAGCGCACCAGCGTGGGTCCCGGATGGGCATAGCCCGTATTGAGCATGTCCCGTAGTTCCTGGGCATCCTTTGGAGCCATGATCACCAGTCCTGGAATGCAGCGGGAATAGGACAGGTCATAGGCTCCCTGGTGGGTAGCGCCGTCCGCCCCCACAATCCCGGCCCGGTCCACGGCAAAGAGTACCGGCAGGTTCTGCAGGGCCACATCATGCAGGAGCTGGTCATAGGCCCGCTGCAGAAAGGTGGAATAGATGGCCACTACCGGGTGGAATCCCTCGCAGGCAAGTCCGGCCGCAAAGGTCACGGCATGCTGTTCGGCAATCCCCACGTCAAAATAGCGCTTCGGGAACAGCTGTTCATAGCGCACCAGCCCCGATCCCTCGCGCATAGCGGGAGTAATCGCTACCAAGTGCTCCTCAGCGGCGGCCTTCTCGCAGAGCCAGTCCCCAAAAATCTGGGTATAGGCCGGGCCGGCCGCGGACTTCTTCATCCGTCCGCTTTCACGGTCAAACGGGGGCACCCCATGGTAGGCGCAGGGGTCCGCCTCGGCCGGAGCGAAACCTTTGCCTTTGCGGGTGATCACATGGAGGAGCCTCGGCCCCCGGATCTTGCGGAGATTCTCCAGGGTCGGCACCAGGACATCCAGGTCGTGTCCGTCAATGGGCCCAAAATAGTGGAACCCCATTTCCTCGAACAGCACGCCCGGGGACACCAGGCCCTTCATTCCCTCTTCCGCCTTCCTCGCCAGTTCCCGCAAAGGTGGGACCAGGCTCAGGGCCTGGCCGGCACCTTCCCGGACACTATTGTACAGGGGCCCGGACAGCACGCGCGTAAGATATTTCGACACGGCGCCAACATTGGGAGAGATGGACATCTCGTTGTCGTTGAGCACGACGAGCAGATCGGCGTCCAGCACCCCACCGTTGTTGAGGGCCTCATAGGCAAGACCCGCCGTCATGGCGCCATCACCGATAATGGCCACCACCTGGCGCCGGCTTTTGTCTAGCGAGGAGGCTACGGCCATGCCCAGGGCGGCACTGATCGAGGTACTTGAATGTCCGGCCCCAAAAGTATCATAAGGGCTTTCCTCCCGCTTCAGGAACCCCGACAGACCACCTTTCTGGCGCAGGGTTGCGAATTGGGGCCCCCGCCCTGTCAGAATCTTGTGGGGATAGGCCTGGTGGCCTACATCCCAGACCAGCCGGTCTTCCGGGGTCTGGAACACCGCGTGCAGTGCCACGGTAAGCTCCACTGCCCCCAGACAGGAGGATAGGTGCCCTCCTGTCTGGCTGACGGTCTCCAGCAGAAACTGTCGGACCAGGCGGACCACCTGGCGGAGTTCCTGGCGGGACATATGCCGCAGCGCTTCCGGTTCGGGAATTTTTTCCAGCAGGGAGCTGTTCATCGGCTACGCTCGACCACTAGCCGGGCCAAGGCACGCAGGTGGTCCGCCTCGGCGCCCCACGGCGACAGGGCCTCCAGGGCTTCATCCAGCAGGTTGCGGGCATAGGCACGAGCCTGTACCAGCCCCATCAGACTGACAAATCCTGGCTTATGCCGGCTCCGGTCCGCCCCCTGGACGGCCTTGCCGGTTTCCCGGATATCTCCCACTTCATCCAGAATGTCATCCTGGACCTGGAAAGCCAGACCGATCCGGTCGGCGTAGCGGACCAGCGCACCGCCGTCCCTCGACTGTTCCTCTACCCCAGCAGGACGCAGGGCCAGCTGGATGGCACAGCGGATCAGCATCCCCGTCTTGAGCAGGTGCATCTGCTCAAGCGCCGGCTGTGCCAGTTCATGCCCCACGGAGGCGAGATCCATGGCCTGTCCACCCACCATACCGCGGGAACCTGCAGCCTGGGAAAGTACATGGACCATGGACATCTGCTGAAGTGGCGAAAGACCGGACCCGGGAGTCGACAGGACCCCGAAGGCCGCCGTCAGCAGGGAATCGCCTACCAGAATCGCCGTCGCCTCATCATAGGCGCGGTGGCAGGTCGGACGGCCCCGGCGGAGATCATCGTTGTCCATTCCCGGCAGGTCGTCGTGCACCAAGGAGTAGGCATGCACCATCTCCAGGGCCGCTGCAGGACGGTCCAGCAGACTTTCGTGCACCTGAAGGCAGGCACCGGCCGCATACACCAGCAGGGGCCGGATACGTTTCCCGCCACCCAGTGTACTGTAGCGTATGGCTTCGTGCAGGCGCGCCGGGAAGGCATCGGCCGCCGGCAGCAGTTCTTCCAGCACACGTTCCACGCGCAGGGCAATACGCTCACGGAAATGGGAAAAAGTTTCAGGACTCGCGGTCGGTTGGGGGTTCATTGATCCTCTTCTTCGGGAAGGGGCAAAGGAATGTCACTGTCGCCCAGCAGGAGATCGACTTTCTGCCTTGCGCCACGCAACTGGGCCTCGGCACGACCGGCCAGCTCCACGCCGCGCTGGAAGAGGGCAACAGATTCCTCCAGTCCCAGCTGTCCGGCTTCCATACGCTGTACAGTCTGCTCCAGTGCAGCCAGTGTGCTGGCAAAATCCTGGGTATCGCCGCCGGAATCCTTCTGGACACCGCTGCCGGCTGAAATGGTTTTTTTCATGTGCACCAATTAAACACTAGCCCCCCTCCCCTGGGCAAGCGAGAACCATCCCGCATCCTGGCTCCGAGGGCGGGTCTATTCAACAAAAGCTGGGCAGAACGCCGGAATTCGCACGACCAGACTCCAGACGCCCTGATCTCCGGAGAAATGGGCACCATCTCCAGCCCGTTTTCTGGCACCCCATCCGGCCTGCACCGCAGTCCACACCGACCGCGCAAGCCGGGTCAGTATTTTCCAATCCATATAATGAGTCTGGAGAAGCGTGTTAGAGCCGGCCGGTTTTCTGGGTCTGTCCATGGATGATTTTGAAGAGTTTCTGGCGGGCTTTCTGGAGCTGCTCCGCCGCCTGGTTGTCGCTGATCCGCAGAGCAACGGCGTCGAGTATGGCAAAGGTCACCCCGGGCTTCAAACAGTCTTTAGCGCCGGGCAGTGATTTGAGTTTGTCGTAGGGGATCATCAGATTCTCATAGCGCTAGACCTTGCGTTCCTTGCCCTTGGCATCGGTGCGGGTTTCCGGGAAAAAGCAGGGGCGGTGAAAGTCCAGGTAGGGGTTCAGGTGCTCGCGATTGAAGTCATTGATCAGCGCCGCCCAACGTTGCGGAATATGACTGTAGCCGAACTGTTTTCTGACCACCGCCGCATTCCTGCTTTCTGCCAATGCATTGTCGTTGCTGTGCCGGGAGCGTGACCTGGTAAACTCAATGCGCAGCTTATCGAGTAGCCCGGCAACCCGGCTGTTGATGTATTCCGAGCCATTGTCCGAGTGGAAGCCGGGCAGGGTGAAGGGGAAGGCGTCGGGCATCTGCTCCAGTGCGGGGATCAGGGAGCGCTCACTGATCTTCTCGACACTGCAAACCACTTCGAACTGCGTCACCTCGTCGACGGCATTGATATGATAGGCGCCCTTCTGCTTGTCCTGGTCGCCTTGGTGAACGGTGTCGATGCGGATGTAGCCGGGCTTGCCGTTGGTCCGGGGTTTGCGTCTCTCCCCGATGCTCGACACCCTGGGTCGGGTCTTCTCGAAGTGGCGCCGCTGCCGGGTGTAGGTCGTGGATCTGCGCAAGTTGTACAGGTGGCTGACCGAGATCGTGGCCAACCGCTCGTACTCCACCTGACCGAAGATCCCATAGGCACGCTCGCAAAGCTTCTTCATGGCGGGGCCGCAGGGCGTCCCATGACGTTCGTCCATGACCGCCAGCAGCGGTATTGGCTCACCAGTCGCGTAATCTGCTGGCGAGAACAGGATAGGCAGCTAAACCTGACCAACTCGTCCCGGATCCAGCGATAGCGGGTGTCCTTGTCGCTGATGACCGTAAAGGCTACGGCCTGTGTGCCACACAGGAAATCTCCAGGCGAGTCGATGCTTGTCAAATCTTCGGGTTTCATGATGGTTTTTATCCCCCATCATGAACAAATTTAGAGCCGGCTTCAGATTCATTACTATAGTGGATATGCCTGCACCCTCCAGACTCATTTCATATTGGACAAGGCTGGGTCTTGCTTTAAAAGGCATTTTACCGGTATGATTCGCGAACTCGCTGGTCCCCATCGTCTAGTGGCCTAGGACACCGCCCTTTCACGGCGGTAACTGGGGTTCGAACCCCCATGGGGACGCCAAAAAAACCATGGGCTTCTGCGATCAGGCAGAAGCCCATGGTTTTTTGTGTTCCCTATAACCAGGGATGGGCATCCAGGCGAACACGGCTCATCGCACAGTTCCGGACCACGGAAAAATGCAGAATGGGATTGCCCCGGAAATACAGTCTCTTCCGGATCAATACCCACAAATTGCTACGATCACGGAATTTCGTGCAGAATTTCTTTCAGGCTTGGGACATAAACGCATTCCGCCAAAGCCAAACAAGAACCGGACGCCCATTCCAGCGGCATGGGCTTGCCCACAGAATACACTGGAATCTGCAGTACATGGCCCTTGACAACTGCGCATCCAAAGCATGCGCAGCGCTACCCTGCGCAGAATTTCACTGCAACGTGGGATCCATCACAGAAAGGCTTGTTCCTTGATTCCCCGCAGCGGCATAGCGTAACGCGATTACGCACCGCATATTCGAATCCATCAGACGACACGAGGGCAACACCTCCGCGCAACCAGAGCGGACCACTGCAGCCCTGGGCTGGATCTTCCACGACGCCAATCGAGGGAGAAAACTCTGGCTCAACGGGCTGCCCAGCCTCCCGGTTCCATGCCACAAGACGTCCGGCCGGACAGTTTCCCACCTGCCGGAGGAAATGGTTACGGACGTCAGGATCATCTGTTTGCCAGATCTGGTTCCAAACCTGGCCATGCGGATCGCAGAAACGGGCGGCCGCGCACAGTTTTTCCGCATCCAGGAGAGCAAGACCCCCAAGGCCCTCCAGCACTTCAGCCTGACTGGCATAGTCTTCGCGGCTGGCCGTCTCCGTTCCATCAAAACCGGATTCGAGATGCGAGCCATCACAGTACGGCTTACTGATCGAACGCCCGCAGCGGCATAGCGCATAGCTTTCCCGCGCCGGATAGCTCCTGCCCATTTCCCACGCCTCTGCTTCCCCTGCGGCATCCGTCACGATAGTCTGTCCAGTAAGGGGCACCGCTCCTGTCACCAGATAGGGACCATCCCTGGAAATCACGACCCGGGCTTTTGTCCCTGTTCCACCCATCCCTCACCCCCCTGCCCTTCAGACAATGAACCCGGTCACGCTACATGTCCGGATGTGTCCTGGAAACAACCCGCAGAAGACATTTCCGGCTCACCCTCCAGGAGGCGGTTTCATCCCAGTCCTTTCCATCCTTCCTGACAGTGTAGAACAGACCTGCTGCCCGTGCTGCAGAAATCCACCCAGGTGTCCTGGCGGGATAGCAGCGATGGCCTTCGTTCACCCACCCGGCTGCCCGTGGAGCAGGCGATCCAGTTCCATTTCCTCCAGGTACTCCAAGGTTTTTCGGGGGATACTGCCTTTCCAGGACACAGGGATCGGGCTGGGGAATCCCTGGACCGATACTGAACCCCGCACACTCCATGTGAGGGTCCTGGCGCTCAGGAGATCTGTCCAGTGCTGCTGTACAAAAGCCATGGAAAGGGTGACCGGGACCATCACGTCTACAGTCTCCCTCGCCGGAAGCCGGACGGGTTTCGCCAGGGCTCCCCATCCGGCAACATCTCCATCTGCCCGGACTGTCGCCTGTCCTGCCTCAAGCGGAATGGCAAACCGGTTTGGGTTGTACACCGCCACGTCTATTCCCAGACGGGCCATTTTGGCCTTTGTGGTGAGGATCTGCACACCCTTCAGCCGGACCTTGGGCCTTGCGGAAGTAGCGCAGCCCGAAAGCGAAACGGTGGCCACGAGGCCAAAGGCCAGAAACAGGGAGACGCTCCGGAAATGCATCAGCCTTGCTCTCCATTCCCGTCCGGAAGGCAAAGTTGCCGTCCATCCCACAACATCACCCGGCACGGCTACTGCCCTCCGCCCTCCGGGAGGAACGGGACTCCAGCCAGTGATACCCGGTAGGCTACGTCCCGTTTGCTCATCGGCAGCTGGCCGGGTACCCGGTTGGAGGTGGCGGCCACCGTACCGGATTCCGCTCCTCCCGGTGCGGCACAAGCGGGGGCTACGGCAAATACGGATACCAGGGCCACGACCGTCGCGGAAACTCTTGCTGCAGACATGCAGATCCTCCTTGAGAGGGGAAAGAACACTTGGGAAGGTGAAGTGCAATACCCATACCAGCGCCAGAAATCCACCACTGGCTCCAATATTTCAGCCCTGCTGGAGAAGCAGAGCGGAAAACACCATTCCATTCTGTTGCCCATGGGCGACGGATCCCGGGTGATTTGGCCAACCGCATGAAAAAAATGAAAGAAATTTTCCCGTTTTTTGACCATCAGGAAACGCCTTGACGACATGCCCCCTGCAGGCAGCGACGGGCACGGGGCGAAACCAGCCGGCCAAAGCAGACCCGGCAGTGGCGTTACCACCAGGGAACTCCCGTCCGGAAATGCCTATGGGGAAGAAACCTGGACAGGATATGGCAGAAAGGTCTTCTGGTGTCCTGGGAAACCGTGCGGATCAAGGCCCGCTCAGGGGCCACTCTTTTCCACCGTACCGGGCACTCAGGCGAGGTGCACGGGGATCTGTTGTGCAAGGGCCCACGATCCGAGGCCCCAGACCGAAACCCACAGAACCGCACCAACGGCGCTCCAGACGGCAAACCGGACAAAGCCCATGGCAGCCGCTCCCGCCGCATAACCCTGCAGCTGGCGGAGCGGTATGACAAACCGGCCAACTGTCACTACCGGAGCGCCAAATCTCTGGAAAAACCGGTGTACCCGGTCCAGCATGGCCGGGGTAATACGCAGGTACCGGCCATAGCGCAGCATTTTCTCCGGGCCATAGCGGTTACCCAGCGCATAGGCCGCATACCCCCCCAGAATAGACGCCACAATGCCTGCCGGAATGACCATCCAGATGGACAGAACTCCTTTTGCTGCCAAGAATCCTCCCGCTACGATGACCGATTCCCCTGGGGCAAAGATAATGCCCAGGTTTTCGGCCACCAGCACGGCGACAATGGCCACCAGTCCATAATGGTGGAGGATGGGGGCGGTCGCGCGCACCATTCCTGTCAGGCTGCTGATTATCCAGGCGTACATGGTCCTGCTCCGGTTTTTATCTGAAAATATGGAATGCAGGTATTATAAGCATAAATCGTGCCAAAAAAACGCTCCCTGTACACAGGCGGGTGGTCTCAGCGCCCGGACGCGCTCCGCCGTCCCCCAAGGAAAAACATCCGTCCCAGGACGTTGTCTCCGGCAATCTGGTGAAAAATGGCCAGACCGACATGCCCGGCCAGATAGACCCATCCAAGATAGGAAGCCATCTTGTGGATCAGGGATATCTCTGTATACAGACGGAAATTGTGAGATGAAATCCCAAGAACCGAATGGTGGCCGGGAAGCACAAACAGCAGGATCAGGCCTGTTGCTGCAAGGATGGAATATACGATCAGCCCGATCCCGTGCCAGAAGCCAGGCAGGCCCACCCCATATAGGTGATCCGGCAGAATGCCGGAACGCAGGTTACGGAGGTCGGCCAGTACTTTTTTTCTTCCGTCAGATCCCCAGGGAAACAGGACATTGGCCTGGCTCGCAGTATAAATCCAAAGCCACCTGGCGAGCAGAATCGCAATTGCCAGAATGCCCAGATATTCGTGGGCATACAGATACCATAGCGTATGGGGATCGTGGACAAACAGTCCGCCCACCATCTGGAGCGGCAGCACAGTAGCCATGCCCAGGTGAATGGTTTTGGTGACCGCATCAAAATCCCTGCCTGATTCTGTCATCACTCCTTCTCCCGGCCAGCTGGCTGGCCATAGCAGATTCCAGATGGTGGTCCAGCCGCGTTCCTTCCCGCGGACTGTCTCTCCGCATGACCAGGATATTCTGGCCATGCGGGTCGTGCGGTATTACCTGTAGCGGTACCGGGTTTACGGCTAGGCCTGAAGGCTTTCCCGGATCCGGTCTGCAGCCGCGGCAGGATTGTGGATGAACTGCATCCGTATCCCGGCGGTCCGGGCAAGAATGACCACTGATCCGTAACCCAGCAGCCGTCCGGCAGCGGACTGGTCTACGCCGATACCACGGATATCAGCCGCATCCACCGAGGCATAGACCGGCCGCACCACCCCATACCGCACAAAAAGCTGGGTACCGTTCGCCCAGCAGGCTGTAGAAAAAAACAGGGCCCCCACTGTAGCGGCGTCAATGATGGACAGGACCAAGGCGACCGTACCGGCCATATCCGCGAGTCTCGTACCGCCCCAGAACAGCAGGAGGGAAAACAGAAAAATGGCCAGCGGGCGGAAAAAGGCCATCAGGCTGACCCGGATCTGGGGAAGTTCGCGCCCTCCCGACAGCAAAACCTGCTCACGCCATCTCATCTGTGTCACCACCCTCCGGACGGTTAGGGTTCCGGATCTGTCCGGGCAGCAGCTTCCCGGCCTTGCGATTCCTGTGCGCCAGAAACATCCCGGAATTGGCTGGCACAGCGGCTACTCTACGCACTGGTTCACCGAGGCAGTGGTTTTCAGCCTGGAAATAGAAATCCAGTAGGTTCTGTAACCACGCTGAACCTTGGCCAGCGGGCCACGGATCTTGATCACCAGACCGCAGGGATATCTGGAACCCAGGGTAACACCGGCTTCTGAAGCCTGTGGAACAGCCGGCTGGATCAGGGAAGCGCGGGGCACTTCAGGTGCCTGGTACGCTCCGGAAACGGAAGGCGGGACAGTGGCCGGCTGTGCAGCCACGGCATGCGGAAGAACAGCAATCTGCTGCATCTGGTTCTGGCTGGCCATGCCTTCATAGGCCACATTCTGGAGTTTCTGGGCACCACCATCCGTCCCGCACCCACCCAGCAGAAGCACCGCAATGATTGGAACTCCAGACATCAACAACCCTCTACTGCCCATTCAGGTGATCCTCCATGCCTTGATGCGGCCTTTATGGCCCGTGACAGAATACAGGCTCCGGAAAGCATTCCGGAACATCATAAAACATCTCTATAGCTATAGCGACAATCCTTTGGCAGCCCGGGATAGCAGCCGGATCAAGTAGCGGCCCAGACAGAAATCCCCTTTTCCCTGGGGGAAAAAGGGGCAGCGGCCATCGGCCCGGCCGGTCAGGCCATCTTTGGCGAGAAGGCCTTGCAGTATCCAGACGCAACAACTGGCCCAGCGACAACTTTGCAGCAGCCTGGAGCAATAAAAAATGCGCAGGTCGCACAGTGCTTTGCGCCATTCGGATGATCCTGGTAGGCCACCGCAGCCTTGGGTGTGGTGCCGGGGCATTTTCCCGCTTCGGCGATACCAATCGGACCGATCCCGGCGGCTGCACCAGCCGCAAGAACACCGGCCGTTACGGCCATTCCACGGAGCAGCTTACGACGCGTCATGACCTCCAGTTTGGGACTCCCGTTTCCATCTTTTTCAGTGTCCATTGTGGTTCTCCTTTGCCATTCCCGAGGTGACACCCCCTGTGCCCGGAAAATCCTGGGGGCAGACATCCGGCAGGCAGTCTGCCTGCCGGATGTCTGCTGCCGGAGGATCGCAGCACCAGCCGCCTGCCTCCGGACAGCAGCCTCAGGCCAGCCGCCTCAGGACTTCGCGCCTGCCAGCTGGATACGGTTTCCCTCCGACAGGGAAGTCAGATAGGAGACCATGGCCACCATTCTCTTCCCATTGTAGCTTAGGGGCATTCCACCCAGCGCATTCTGGATGCAGGAATTGATTCTCATGTCCAGGGTGATGACTTTTCCAGCCTTGGCATTGTACTGCGGGAATTTTGCGGCGACTCCCTTGAGGCTTGGAATGATCTTGCCGTTGGGAAGCCGCCCCTGGACCATGCCTCCCCCCCGGTGGCAGGTCATGCAGGACCGGCCATTACTCCCAAGGGCAGAGGAGGCAAAAAGCAGGGAACCGCGATGGATCGTCTGCTGCATGACCTTTCCGGCATCGGCGCCCATGGCCGTTCCCGTCAAGCCCATGAGGGCAAGCATTCCAGCCGCTGTAGCACCCGCAATGACAGTCATTTTTCTCTTCATGGCGTACTCCTTTTTTATGGTCAGCATGGCCCGGCTGAAACACCAGGCTCCAGGCTGCCGGCACGGCCACACTCCCGGTCCATGGGAGAACCGAACCTCCGGACAGGCACCCTGCAGCCTGTTTGTCCATCCGGCCCTGGCAGGTCACCAGAGCCCCATGGATATTTCCCCATCCGGTTCCTGAACCGGATGGGAATACCCCTTCAGATCATACCCTCAGGCAGCTTTGGGGGAAAATGCCAGGCAGTACCCGGTCGGAACAACCGGACCAGCCACAACCTTGCAGCAGCCTGGAGCGATAAAGTTGGTACACACCGCGCAGTGCTGTGCTCCATTGGGGTGGTCCTGATAGTGCAGGGTCGCCTTGGGCGTCATCCCCGGGCACTTTCCCGCTTCAGCAATACCAATCGGACCGATCCCGGCGGCTGCACCAGCCGCAAGAACACCGGCCGTTACGGCCATTCCACGGAGCAGCTCACGACGCGTCATGACCTGCGGTTTTTGGCTCCCAATTCCATCTTTTTTTCTTTCCATTACAGTTCTCCTTTACATCTTTCCGTGGGGCACCGCCTTTCCCGTCGGACTTCGGGACAGGGAGGCGGCAGAACAGCACTACAGCGACTTCTTCCAGTTGTACGGGACACCCCGCATCATCTTTGTCAAAGCCGTTTCCAGAATAGATGGAGCCTTTCGGCTCCGTGTCCTTGCGGACCTTGTAACGTGCACCCTGCGGTGCATTTTCTCCCCTGGGAACATCCGTAACCGACGCCAGCTTTGATGACGGCGAGCGTTTGGCACCAGATTTCCATCCAGTCCGGGACTGGGGAGCCATCCTGTCGCAACCACGTCCGGCCCGTGCAAACTGGCAGCCGGTTTTCCTTCCCAATCCAGCCTGCGTACCCCCTGGCGCAGATGCCACCCGGAAACCCGCAGGCTAGCCGCCCTACTTCACATCCTTCCAGTACGCCTTCTTGAGCAGGTAGGCGAAAATCGTAAACAGCGCAAAGAGCCCAAGGACCCATGGCCCAAACTCATGCCGCTGGACCACTGAAGGATCCGAAACGAACCGCAGGAAAGCGACAATGTCGGTCACCTGTTTCCGGAACTTCTGCTGAGACTCATCGCCTGCCTTCAGGAGCTTGCCGTCCTTGCTCCACGTCCCGCCTATCGGGGCCAAAACATCTGGCATGGCCACGTTGGGAAACACATGGTTGTTCCATCCCGAAGGTCTTTTCGAATCCTGGTAGAACGAAAGCAGGTAGGTATAGATCCAGTCCTGGCTTTTGTAACGCTCCATCTGGCTGAGATCTGGCGGTGGGCGTCCGAACCATTTGCTGGCCATGTTGACCGGCATGGCAGAGATCATGTTTGCCTTATATCCCGCTCCAGTCGGCAGCATGATGTACTTGTGGACATCTGCCTTGGACATGCCAAGATCCTGGGTGAGGAACTCGTAGCGCATAAACTGGACAGAGTGGCAGACCATGCAGTGCATGGCAAACAGCTTGGCTCCCGCAATAATGGTTTTGGCGTCGTAGGTGTACTTCGGCTTCATAAGCACCGGAGCTGTTGCTGCCTCCGCCGCCACCAGACTCCCCATACCGAGCCCAGCCACCAGGGTACCAATGACAAGAAGCTTTTTCATAAATCGTCCTTTCTTCTCTGCGTGCCGGTGTCAGTGTGCACGGTAACGGACCCGGGCCGGCGGTTTTCGCGTGGGCTCAAACATCGTCACGATGGGGAGCAGCAGGAAAAAGCCGACATAGATTGCCGTACCCAGACGCTCCGTGAGGAAAAACTTCGGCAGCGGAGGCTGCTCCCCCACCCAGGCCAGCACGAAAAAGTTGATAAAGAAGATGATGAGCATGATCCTGGTCACCGGACGGTACCGGGTGGAACGGACCGGATTGCGGTCCAGCCAGGGCAGGATGAAAGGTACCAGCACCGCAAACACCATCACCAGAATACCGCCCGTTTTGTTGGGAATGGAGCGGAGCATCGCGTAGAACGGCGAGAGATACCAGGGTGGCGTCACATCCGGAAGACTCTTGAGTGCGTTGGCCGGGGTCGACATGGTGCGCTCAAGAAAGATGTGATGGAACGTCGGGGCATAGAAAATGATTGCTGAAAAAATGAACAGCCAGACCCCGAATCCGGAAAGATCCTTGACGGAATAGTATGGATGGAAGGGAATCCCGTCCAGCGGATGGCCATCACTGTCCTTGTTTTCCTTGATATCAATGCCGTCCGGATTGTTCGAACCAACCTTGTGCAGATAGAGGATGTGCACGGCGATCAGACCGAGAATCAGGATAAACACCAGCGTGACGTGCAGCGCCATGAAACGGCCCAGGGTATCCCCGCTGATGCCCGGACCACCGCGGGCAATGGTCGTGACCCATCCGCCGATAAAGGGTATGGACTTGAGCAGGGAGGTGATCACCGTTCCCGCCCAATAGGACAGGTTCGAGTAGGGCAGCACGTAGCCGAAGAACGATTCGGCCATAAACACCAGATAGAGGGTGTACCCGATCAGCCAGACCAGTTCCCGGGGCGCCTTGTAGGAGCCATAGAGCATCCCACGGGCCATGTGCACATACAGCAGGACGAAAATCAGTGAAGACCCGTCGATGTGCATGTACTGCATCAGCCAGCCGTATTTCACATCGTACATGATGCCAAACACGGAATTGTAGGCATTCTCAGCGGAGGGGATATAATGCGCCAGAACCAGAAATCCGGAGAGGAACTGGAGCGCCACCATCAGTAGCAGGAGAGACCCTGCGTAATAAAAAATATTGAAGTTCTTGGGAGCATAGTACTCCGCCATGTGCTCACGCCACATTTCAGGAAGCGGAGACCGCTTGTAAACCCACTCTTTCAGACCCATTTTTGCCTCCTTTTCCTTTGCACGGATCAGCAGAGATGTGCCAGCGGATACATATGGGTCACCACCACCTTCTTCTTGGCAATGTCAATTTCATACTCTGGCACGGCCATGTTGTGGGGGGCGGGAGAACCCTTGATTACCCGGCAGGAAAGGTCATACATGGACCCATGGCACGGGCAGTGGAAACCACCCAGCCACCAGGGGGCGACACTGCCCTTTTTCGGGCGGTAATGGGGAATGCAGCAGAGATGGTTGCAGATGCGAATCCCCACATACCATTCCGGTATGCGCGAACGGTACTTGTTCTTGCAGTAGGGTGGCTGCTGGGGAACCGTGCAGTTGGGATCCTTCAGAAGCCCTTTTTGCATGGTCTCATCCAGCGTGGCCAGCATCTCTGGTGTACGGTTGATCACAATAATCGGTTTTTCCTGCCACATGGCCGTGACCTGCATGCCCGGCTCAATGGGAGTCAGATCAACCGTGGTCGTGGCCAGGGCCGAAGCGGCTGCGGTGGGTTCCAGGGACTGGACCATCGGAACGACCACGGCGCCAGCCACGGCAGTTCCGGTCACAGCTGTCATTGCAGTAAGGAAGCGGCGTCGCGTAATCACCGCAGGTGAAGTCTGCGGTTCTATGCTTTTCTGGGTGTTCTTTATGTCTTCTGTCATGGGTAACGTCCTGTCAAAGATGTCTGATTAATGTGCCAGTGCTGCCAGATCACTTTCTGTCCGGTCATCCAGCTCCGGATTGATCCACTCCTGGGCAAAAAAGACCTCCCCATTGTGCGCCTGGACCTCGTCGGTCATCAGACGGGTATAAATCCCGGTGATGGCTTCGGGGGGAACATAGCTTTTCATCGGCATTCCGGGATGCGTCATGAGTCGCAGACCGGTCCTGCAGGGTCCGGGATCCACAACATTGACCCGGATGGACGTATTGGCATACTCGATAGCCATCATTTTTCCCATATGGAGAACCGCAGCCTTGCTGATGCCGTACGCTCCCCAGTACCCCTTCGGCTTTCTGCCCGATTCGTCCGTCGTAAAGATGATCGAGGCATAGACGCTTTCCCGCATCAGCCCCAGACACTGCTGGTGGATCTGCAGAGGGGCCTTCACATTGACCTGAAAAACCTGGTCCCACAGATCACCATCGTACATCTCCAGCGGGGTCAGCATGCCCAGTTCTGCGGCATTGTGGACAATACCATCCAGACTCCCGAATTCACTGGCGATGGCTGCCCCAATCGTCTTGAAGGCATCGCTCCTGGGCTCGGACAGGTCTACGACCAGTATGGCCGGTTCCGGATAGCCGGAATCTTTTATTTCATCGTATACCCCTTCCAGATTGCGCTTGGTCTTTCCCAGCAGGATGACAGTTGCGCCCTGCCGTGCGTATTCGAGGGAGACTGCCTTGCCGATTCCCTCTCCGGCGCCAGTGACCAGAATGGTTTTGCCACCCAGCATTCCGGGTTTCTCGGGACTTGCGTTTTCATCCATTTTCATAGAAAATCACCGGGATCTAATAAACGCAGCCAGCTCGGTAATCTGCTGCGGAGTCAGTCTTGAAGCGATATAGTTCATGATTCCTTTATGGGTAGCTACCCTTTGACCACTCTTGAAATAGGTCAGCTGGTTGATGACGTAGGTCCGTTTCTGCCCGGCAAGTCTCGGGAAGAAGGGAGGAAGTCCAGCCAGCCCCGTTCCATGGCAGGCCATACACGCGGGCATATGCTTCGCGGGAAGTCCGCCGTAGTAGAGCTTCTGGCCTTCCGCCACCAGCTTCGCATCATACACATGCCCGGTGGCCGGTTTCTGGGCAGAAAAATATGCCACAACCTGGCTGATCTGGGCAGGCGTCAGGGGGGCAGCCATGCCCCACATGATCGGCGCATCAGGATCCGCGCGGACATGGGTCTGGAAGTGGTGCAGCTGCCGCATCAGGTACTGGGGTACCTGACCCGCCAGGTTGGGAAACATCCCTCCATCGGCGGCAATTCCCTGCATGCCATGGCAGGCCATACAGGTCGACTGTACGATAGCCGGCACCCCACCCACCGTTGTGGCAGCGGCAGCAGCCGGAGCTGCAGACGTACTACTGGCAGAAGCTGCGCCGGCAGCCGAAGCTGAAGACGCCGTTGCTGCCGAAACAGCAGCCGAAACCGCTTTTCCCGACACGGCCTTGGCTGCAACCGCTGCACTGGCAGCCGGAGGCAGCGAAAACGCAACCAGCCAGGGTACCGCGAACAACGACAACTTTTTTCCTGTCATAGAGTCACCTTGGGTTGGTGGCATGGCCCGAAGGCCATGCCGGTTTGAGAACCGGATCAGAACTGCTTTTCCCGTACGGGACCGGAACCGGTCCTTATGCCCATCAATTCTTCAGACTGGACAGGTACGCTGCGAGGTCGTGCATCTCAGGGACCGTCAGCGCCGCTGCAATAGGCTGCATGATGGGATTCACCCGTTCGCCTTTGTGGAAATACTTCAGCTGCTGGATGATATAGTGGTAGCGCTGTCCCGCCAGACGGGGGAACGTACCGATGCCACCAGCGGTCGGACCGTGGCAGGCCATACAGGCCGGGACATTGGCACCGATGCCATTCATGAAGATTTTCTCTCCGGCAGCGGCTTCCGGCCTTGCTGGGGTTTCACTGTGCATGGGCTTCTGGGATGAGTAGTACTTCGCCAGCGTATTGATGTCCGCAGGCGTCAGTGCCTGGGCCACCGGCCACATGTAGATCTGCCCGTTCTGGTCCGCACGGGTGTGCTTGTGGAACTGTTTCAGCTGCCATTCCAGATACTGGACCTGCTGTCCGGCAAGCCTGGGCACGATGGGGTAAATCGTATTCTCTCCCATACCACCATGGCAGACCATACAGGAATGCTCCACGATGGAGGGCATCGGAAGAGGAGCTTTTGTGGCAGCCGACGCAGCCGAAACCGACAGTACGGCCAGCGCCACAGTACCGGCTCCCGCCAGGGCACCCCTGAAGGAGAGACTTTTCCGCAAAGAATTGCATTTAGACATTGCTTCTGTTCCTCCCCTTAGAATGCCAGCCAGGCCAGAAGCTGCAGCGTATTGAACGCTGAAGCGTCATAGCTTCCGGCGGGGCTGCTTCCCGTCAGTCCCTGGTACTTGTTGAAGATGGTGTAACGGATTGCAAACCGCGTATTCCACCAGGGGAGATAGGAGGCTTCAATCCATTCGTCGGTCGTATCAGGGGAACCATTCGCACTGATGGTAGATCCTGTGCCATACAGACCCGGATTCGCGGAACCCCAGACGTTCTGGTAACCGGCCTCCGCGCCATAATGGTCGTGGTACCAGTACTCCGCATTGACATTCAGGGAGTTTAGATGGCCGCTGGACGTACTCGACAGTGCCGTTCCCGGCGCAAAGGTCTGGTCTTCATGGATCCAGGACGCGTGGACTGTCAGGTTGTTGTTGTTGGCAATATCCAGCCACTGCAGCTGCGTATCGAGATCGTAGTCAGCAAAACGGTCCGTTTGCCCGGTTTTGAGATCTCCCGGCGCGTCGTATACCCGGCTCCACATGCCAAAGGTACCCACTTCCCAGTTCCAGTTGCCCCAGTCGTGCTGGTAGGCCAGACGGACATAGGGAGCCACTCCGGAGAGACGGCCGGCTCCAAAGGGGAAATTCCCTGGCGCATTGCCACCATTGTTCGGGGTCACACCAGTACCGTAACCCGGGGCGTAGGCATCCGCCTCGAAGTAAATCCAGTTGGCCTTGTCCGGACCGAACAGGTAGGCCTCATAGGTCCCGACACCCACGAGAGGGGCACCGGCACCCGCGGTCTGCTGGATAAAGGTAAGCGGTCCGCCCGGGGTGGTGTCCGGACTATAGAAAGGGGCGACCCAGTCTGGCGTCGTGTTGTAGATATCGGTCTGCGAAGGGGTATTGTTTACGTCGACTGCGGTGATCAGCATCTTGTTGGTACCGAGGCTCCAGGGATGGGACCAGACAATCGAGCTGTCATCAAAGCCTATGCCGCCACCGGTTCCATGGTAGGTGAGATGCATGAAGGCACCGATATGCGGCGTAATCTCCCCGGAGTAGAACAGGCTGAGCTGCTCGGGGAATTTGACCGTATTGGTCATGGAGTTACCTGCGGCGCCATTGTTCACATTGGTATAGGCGCCCTGGACAAACACCGAGAACTGCGAGAGCCGCATCAGCAGCAGACCAACGCTCTTGCCAAATTTGGCCTCAACTTTCTGCTGCCGCTGCACGTTGTAGGTGGTATAGCCCAGGAGCTTGAACATCCGCCCCATGGGAGTCAGCTGTGGATAGGACGTATGGCAGGTTGCGCACGACCATCCGGTCTGGCGGGCAAAGGTCGGCAGAGCCTCGGCGCTGACCGAGTACATGGCCGCCCCGATGGCAAGGGTGGCACCGACGCCCTTCCAGATCCTGCCTCTGCGTTTCCGCAGATTTTCGTTCGTGATCTTCATGTTTGTTCTCCCTATTTTGTTCTCTTTCGGCGAATCCGGCCGAACCGCCCGGGCCGCCAACCCCGGCGTATTTCTTCCTCCTCACTCCTCAGACCGGTTCACCTTGCCCCGACCTAGCACTACCGGAATAAAACACGCCATTTATAAACAGATTACATTATTCAGTATTTCTGTTTTTTTATCCTCCTATTAACAAAGTTTAACCTTATAACGTTGTTTTACCATTATGCATGACGCAACACAAATGTCACCTGTTAAATACAGAATATAAGAGCCTTGTAAAGTAGGTGCATAAAATTCCGGGCACCCTGTTGCATTTTTTTCTCCCCAGGACTACCCGGGAACGTTCTGGAGAGAGGGGGAAAACGAGAAAACCGGCTGTCGTCCCCCAGAACCTTTCCCCACAGGAAAAGGAGAGCAGCCGTTCCAGCGTTTTCCGGAAAACGGTTGCCCCGTCGCGGGAAAAGCTGCTGGGAGAACAGGCGCAGCTTCACCCGGAAACGTCTCATACACATTATATAATGTCTGGGCTTTGGTCCCCCGGCTATCCTCCTGAATTTGCCCGGGACACACAGCCTTTCCGGTCCGGTAACAGGACGGAGAATCTCCGCGACACTCATGTTTTCCGGAACAGAAGGGAACCAAATTCTTCCTGGAGCAAAACTCCGAGCAAAAGGCCAGGCGGAAATCCGTAAAATGGGAACCTGCAGATGAAACCCTCGCCAGAAAAGAACGGCAGGCAGAGCGACAACCAACATGGCGGGTCCAGACCCGATCCGTCCGGAAATTTACGGAAGCCTCCCGGTCTCCGGTCCGCAGGATTGGCACTCGTTCTTCTTTCCGGCAGATCAGCTCCATTCCTTCTGGCTCTCCCACTTTTGTATTATATGCGTACCCTTTTATCTTATTATATCATCGAATTTCGAGATTGCCAGTTTTCTGGGCTGGAACGGTTGGGTTCGGCTGGCCCCAGGAGGAGCAAACATTGCGTCCCTGTCAAACAGAACCAGAAATGTCCTGTCCGGCATCCAGTTCCAGACGGCTTTACTCCGGCCGGACAATGCTTCAATCTACCCTGGTTTGCAGCCTGAGACCCTGTGATGGGGCGGATATCCGCTTGAATACGCAGCAGCCATTCTATTTTCTGGTACCGGAAGAAAAGCCCCACTGGGCAGATGGCCTGGTGCCCTGGCTTCTCCTCTCTGCCCTGCTGGTTGCCGCCTTTCTGGCGTGGTTCGTACACGCCCGTCCCCAGCAGTCCCAGCATCTTGCCGGCAGACGCTTGCAACACCGGAGTTTCCAGATCATGCCGGCGCCCCTGTCTCCTACCCGTCCGCAGGCACGGCCCAAGGCGACCCCGGTTCCGCCCGTACCACACAGGACTCTGCCCCACCGGACCGGCAGGACGTCTCCCGCCAGACCGGCGCCCCCCAGCCGGAAATCTCCCGCTGCGCCACCCCGGCCCCGGACAGCCCCCCACCGTGGAATCCGTCCCGCCCCTTCCACTCCCGGGCAGCAGGAGCAAACTGGCGGCGCAACCCGTGCCCTGCCACATGTCGATCTCGGCCGGCTGGAAGAACAGATTGCCCAGGCCGCCGGCCAGGCCACGGCCAGCCCGGCCCTGCCGAAATTCCACAACCCCCGGGGCCCGGTCGCCGGTTTCTATATTGCCGGATGGATCCAGAAGCTCGAACGGATCGGTGACCTCAACTATCCAGGAGACCTGGTGGGGCATCTCAAGGTCCGGGTGGTCCTGGATCCCCAAGGCAACCTCAAAAAAATCATTGTGGTCAAATCCTCAGGGAATACCGCGCTGGATGCAGCGGCCAAGCGCATCATCCGGCTGTCCTTTCCCTATACGCCATTCTCAAAACAGCTCCGCAAGGAAACATCACGAATCGAGATCCCGCTGGACATGCATTTCCTGGGGGTCCGGCACGTACGTGCCATATGATCCGGCTGGATGAATAGGGATTCTTCCCCAAGAACCGGGTCACCATCACCAGGAGAGAGCGCGTTTTCTGGACCGGGTAGATCTGCTTTTTAACCGGCCAGAAGCGGAAAGAGGGGCAAAAACCCGGGAAGAGAATACTGGAACTGGGGGACTGGCGTTAGCCAGTCCCCGGGTTGCCTTGCCCACCCTGCTGCTGGGCAATTTCCATCCGGACCTGGTCCATGTCCAGGGCCAAAGCCTGCTGGAGCACCTGATCCAGTGCCGACGCGGGCAGCGAACCGGCCTGGGAAAAAATGCCGATCTGCTGGCGGAATATGGCCAGGGTTGGTATGGAGCGGACCTGGAAGGCGCTACCAAGCTCCTGTTCCACATCGGTATTGATCTTGCCGAATACCATATCTGGATATTTTTCCGCGGCAGCCTCAAAAACAGGTGCAAAAGCCTTGCAGGGGGCACACCATGGAGCCCAGAAATCCAGGACGACCATTTCGTTTCCGGCGATGACCGCCTCAAAATTATGCTGGGTGATTTCCAGTAGGGCCATAGGGTCTCCTTTCCTGGCCGGGGCCAAAAGATGGGTTGACCTTAAATCCTGTCCATCATAAGGTCAAGGAAATTCCGCCCTCTTCATCAAGTTCCCATGCCTGATTTTCTCCCACCCCCCGGTTCCTTTCCGGTTCTAAGCGTCAGTGCCCTGAACAGCGTGGTCCGGGAAATCATCGAGGGCAACTTTCCCCTCCTCCGTGTGGAAGGGGAAATTTCAAATTTTTCCCAGCCGGCTTCTGGCCACTGGTATTTTTCCCTCAAGGACAGCCGCGCCCAGGTCCGCTGCGCCATGTTCCGAAACCGCAGTAGCCTGGTCCGCCTGCGCCCCCGCGACGGCATGCGCATCCAGGTTCTTGCACAGCCCACCCTCTATGAGGGACGGGGAGAATTCCAGCTCATAGTTGAATCCCTTGCTGACCTGGGACAGGGTGATCTTCATGCCCAGTTCCAGGCCATCCGGGACAGGCTTGCCCAGGAAGGACTATTTGCCGAGGAAAACAGGCGCTCCCTCCCCCGCTGGCCGCGCAGGGTTGCGGTCGTAACTTCCGCCAGCGGCGCAGCCCTTCACGATATCCGCGTAACACTGCGCAGGCGATGGCCACTGCTGGAAATCACGGTCTATCCGGTTCTGGTCCAGGGCGACCAGGCAGCCGGGCAGATCTGTGCTGCCATTGCCCGCGCCGGCGCCAGGAACCGGGAAGATGTCCTTCTTCTGGCCCGTGGCGGGGGGAGTCTGGAGGATCTCTGGTGTTTTAACGATGAAAGAATCGCCAGGGCCATTCGCTCCTCTCCGCTGCCCGTGGTGACCGGGATTGGACATGAAACCGATATCACCATTGCCGATTTGGCGGCCGACCTGCGTGCGGCCACCCCTACAGCGGCGGCTGAGGCCATCACTCCGGACCAGAAGGAATGCTCCTTCCAGATTACCATACTCCGAAAAAGACTTTACCACAGCGTGGAACGCCATCTGCGGGAAGAATCCCAGACTCTGGACCATCTCCGTTCCCGCCTCCGCCACCCTGGGGAAACCCTGCATCGTGGTAAAATGCTTCTTGAGATACAGCGCCAGGCCCTCCACCAGGGAATGGAACGGCAACTGCTGGAGGCCGGAGACCGCGTCCGCCAGCTAGGATGGCGACTTTTCCGCATGGATCCCAGAATCCGGCTCGGGCACCTGGACAGCCGTCTGGATAAACAGAGGGACCGTCTGATACACGCCATCCGCCGCCTGCTGGACCAGCATCAGCGCCATCTGGAACCCCTGCTGGCAGCGCTGCGCATGGCAGATCCCAACGCCGTACTGCAGCGGGGATACGCCATTGTCCAGGATACGGAAGGGCGGATTCTGCGGGACACGACCCGGGTATCAGCGGGAACCGAAATTCGGGCAATTCTATATCAGGGCGTACTGACAGCCCAAGTGACAGACGTCAGCCAGAAAGAATGAAAAGAGAAGCAACCACCTGGGGGATACCGGACCGGATGCCCGTGCCTCCCCCTGCCGGGGAAACAGCCGGCCGTTTCCCTAGACCAGAGATCCCAGCAGCCCCTGGGAGAATTCGGCCATCTCCCGCACCTGGCCATCATCCCCATACTGGAATGCCAAACCAAGCAGAAGAAACCGGGCGCCATCCTGAGACCAGGAATTTTCCTCTTGCGGGGGGAATTTCTGAACATGGCGTATACGGGCACGGCCACGCCAGGAACGTCCGTCTTCCCGGCACAGTTCCAGCAGACCTGCTCCACCAGGGCAGCAGATTTCATCCGCCTGTGGCAGTCCACCAGAGGACATGCCCGCCAGAATTCCTCCCAGACCCATGTCCATGACGTTTCCCGTAATGGGGCTTCCCAGGTCGGGGTACCAGCCGGCTTCGACGGTGCCCTGCAGCAGATAGCGGGAATGGATCCGTTCCCGGGAAAAACGCACCTGCTCCGGATAGGCCAGGTGTAACCCCTCTACATCCTGTCCCAGTACAGCAGCATCAAAGGTGGCGCATGCGGGTTTTCCCGGTGCGTTCACCTGCACCGTTTCTGCCGCGGCCGCCTCGGACAGGCTGGACTGCTGGGTCCAGCAGGGAACCAGCACCATGTCCTGTGCCCCCAGACGGGCAAGGCGGGCAAAAAGTCCGGCCATTCCCTGGCCATCGCCTACCTGGACAGTCTGCCGCCGGGTCTCAAGATCCAGCAGATATTCCATGATTTCCCTGCCGCTCTCCAGAGCCCGGGACTCCGCGCCGCATGACCGCCACACATTTTCTGCCACTTCACCCATTGCCGGAGCCCCCCTTTCGTCATAAGAAACGGGCAGACAGCCTGCCCGCGGCCAGAATCTGCTGTCTTCCCAGCCCCTTCACCCCTCGGTTTTATTCTAGTACGGAATCTTGAGTCCTGCCCTGCTGGCCTGGACAGTCCGGGTCAGAAGCCTGGCAGGAAAGACGGTTCTACCAGAAAGACGGGTTCGGCCCCTGCTGTTGACTTTCATGCCGTCCCGGGGGAATGCTGTTCCAGGCCATCAGGAAAAATCCACCGGACAAGGGGGTATCCCTGCGGCTGGCCTCGACCATAGGAGAGTTACATACGTCCTGCAGGCGGCAGCACAGGAGGACTACCGGCATGATCCACGGGCACCCAGAAAAGGAAAACAACAGTTACCGGGAGCAGCTGCGGCTGCTCCAGATCGAACTGGTAAAACTGCAACGCGAGACCATCCGGAACCGGGACCGCATTCTGGTCATTCTGGAAGGGCGGGACGGGGCAGGCAAGGACGGGACCATCAAGAGGATTGTTGCCCACCTGAGTCCCCGGGAAACCCGTGTGGTCGCTCTCCCGAAACCGTCAGACCGGGAACAGGGCGAGTGGTATTTTCAGCGGCACGTGGAACACCTGCCTGCCGCGTCAGAATTCGTGCTTTTCAACCGCAGCTGGTATAACCGGGCGGGGGTAGAAAAGGTCATGGGTTTCTGCACGCCCCGGGAGGTAGAGGAATTTTTCCTCCAGGTCAACGATCTCGAAAGCATGCTGATCGGGTCTGGCATCCATCTGCGGAAATTCTATCTGGATATCAGCCGCCCGGAACAGAAATCCCGTCTGGACGCCCGCCAGACCGATCCGCTGAAGCAGTGGAAAGTAAGCCCCATTGACCAGAAGGCCCTTCATCACTGGAAGGACTACAGTGAAGCACGGGATACCATGTTCATGCGCACCCACACGGCGACCTGCCCATGGACCATCCTGCAGGCGGACGACAAAAAAGTCGCCCGCCTCGAAATCATCCGGGACATCCTGAGCCGCCTCGAATACCAGGACAAGGATGTGTCTCTCGTCACCCCGGACCGGAATGCTGTCTTTGACTTCAATCCCGTTTTCCTGGGTAATGGCCGGATCGCTCCCTAGCTGGCGGTCGCGACATCCCCTTCTGATTTCCCCTTTTCCCGGGTTCGCGGGGTACGTCGGCGCTTTCTGGGTATACGGGCGGCCTTTTCCTCGATCACCCTTTCAAACTCGATCTTGCGCTCATCCAGATTGACCTGGACCAGCCGGACCCGGATCCCATCTCCAAGCTGGAAGGTTTCCCGGTTTTTTTCCCCGACAATCCGGTAATGCTGGCTGTCAAAATGGTAGTAGTCTTCTCCCAGGGTGCTGATGTGGACCAGTCCCTCGACATTGACTTCCTGGAGGGCAACAAAAAGGCCAAATCCGGTCACCCCGGTGATAATCCCCTCAAACTCGCTGCCGGTCCTGTCCAGCATGAATTCGCACTTGAGCCACTGTATGGCCTCACGGGTCGCCTCATCGGCACGCCGCTCGGTCATGGAACAGTGCTGTCCCAGGTCTTTCAGTGTCCCGGCGGCTGGAAATTCCACCGGATGGCCGCTGGATGCAGCATCCAGCAGGGCCTGTATGCCCCTATGGACCAGCAGGTCGGGATAGCGCCGTATGGGGGAGGTAAAGTGGGTATAGGCCGGGAAGGCCAAGCCGAAGTGCACTCCTGTGTCGACAGTATAGTAGGCCTGGGAAAGACTGCGGAGAATCACTGTCTGGATCAGGCTGGCATCACTGCGCTCGCGGGTCTGTTCCAGAATCTTGGCCAGATCCCCACTTCGCGGCCTTGTCGGAACACGCAGTGGGACCCCGAGCTCACCCAAAAACCGGCGCAGGTCCTCGATCCGGTCCGCGCTGGGCTCCGGATGCACACGGTACAGCATCGGGAACTCGTGGATACGGAAAAACTGTGCGGCACAGACATTGGCGGCGAGCATGCATTCTTCCACAATGCGGTGTGCCACATTGCGGTGCAGGGGAACAATGCTGTCGATACGGCCCTGGTCGTTATAGAGAATCCGGCTTTCCTGGGTATCGAATTCGATAGTACCCCGGGCTTCCCGGGCCTGGGCCAGGGCCAGGAAAAGGGCATGCAGGGTTTCCAGATGGGGCACCATTTCCTGGTCCTGCTCCCGAAGTTCCGGATCTCCTTCCAGAATGGCTGCCACCTCGTCATAGGTAAAACGCCGCCGGGACCTCATGACCGCCCGTGAGAAGCGGAAACGGCTGATATTGCCGGCGGCATCCAGCTCCATCTCGCAGAGCATGCACAGCCGGTCCACATGGGGATTGAGGGAACATAACCCGTTGGAAAGAACTTCCGGTAGCATCGGGATGACCCGCCGGGGAAAATAGACAGAATTTCCGCGCAGGCGCGCTTCCGCGTCCAGCGCCGAATCTGGGGTAACGTAACTGGCCACGTCGGCAATGGCCACGTGAAGATGGAATCCTCCGTTTGCCTGACGCTCCGCAAACACGGCATCGTCAAAATCCCGGGCATCGGCACCATCAATGGTTACCAGGGGCAGATCACGGATATCCTTCCGGCCCTGCTTCATTTCTTCCGGCACCTCTGGCGACAGGGTCCCGCTCTCTGCCACAACCGCTTCGGGCCAGTGGAATGGCAGTCCATAGGTGCGGACGGCGATTTCCACTTCCATCCCGGGGGCCATGTGCTCGCCCAGGATTTCGGTCACCCGGCCTTCCGGCAGGTTGCGGCCATCCGGGTATTTTTCGACTTCGAGCACGACGATCTGCCCATGCACCGGCTGCAGGCCAGGATTGTCCACAACCGCAAATTCCTGGGAGATACGCCGGTCTTCCGGGACAACATAGTGAACAGAGGCATCTGAAAAAAAACGGCCAACCACCTGGTGAAGCGTATGTTCAAGAACCCGTACCACAGCACCTTCCAGACGCCCCCGGCGGTCTTCGCCCACCACCCTTCCCAGAATGAGATCCCCATGCAGAACCCGGCGCATCTCCCTTGGGGACATGAACAGGTCCTTCCCGCCATCGTCCCGCACCAGAAAACCAAATCCGTCCGGATGGGCACTGACGGTGCCACGGATCAGTTCCATGGATTCCGCTATGCCATAGGCCCCCCGGCGGTTGCGGACAATCTGCCCATCCCTTTCCATGGCCCGCAGACGCCGGCGAAGGGCCTCATGGTCCTCTTCGGAAACTTCGAGTTCTTCAAGCAGACGGTCAAGCGTTACCGGACGCCCATGTCCTTGCAGATAGGCAAGAATGTATTCCCGGCTGGCAATGGGATGCTCATATTTTTCTTTTTCCCGGGCATACATGGGATCCCGATCACAGAGTGAAGGGGTGGATTCAGGTTCCGGCATTGACAAAAGCTCCTTGATAACCGATGATGTTCTTCATTGCCGAGGTGGCGGAATTGGTAGACGCGCTAGGTTCAGGTCCTAGTGAGCGAAAGCTTGTGCTGGTTCGAATCCAGTCCTCGGTACCACACTTTCTTCCCCATTTTTCCTTCCATAATTACCGCCTGTCCTGCTATGCCCGATTGGCGCCTTAATATGCGCGATCAGCGCCTTTTTGTCCATGGCGGAATCCCAGTTTTCCAGCGGGATATATCCCTTTCGGGAAATTCCGTAGCTGCACACAGGATAGGCCGTTCGAAATCGGGCACCTATGGACCGGGTCTGCCACTCCGGGAACCGTGGCCCGGCCGGACACGCCGGGAAGTGTGCTAGACTTCCTCCAGCCGCCCAAATGCAAATGAGGATTCTGCATTGAATCTTGAGCCTCCCAACGTCCAGACCCTGCTTGTGATGGAACAGAAACACCTCGGAAAATTTCTGCGTCCCGTCGCGGTTCTGCTCATCCTGTTTGGCCTCGCAGGTATTGCCAGCCCGGTATTTCTTTCCACCCTGACTGTGGGAATCACCGCCGCCATACTGATTATAGCCGGAGCCATCTGGGCAGTGCATAGCCTTGAGATGCGGGCACGGCAACTGGGCGACTGGCTTCGGCCGGTACTCCTGCTCGTAACCGGCATTATCATCGTCGCCGAACCAGCCGCCGGGATCGCCAGCCTCGGCCTGCTTTTTACCCTGTATTTCCTGATTGATGCCTACCGGAATTTTACCGCCCATAAGGCATTTGGCGGTCTGGGACGGCCATGGTTCATTTTCAGCGGGATTCTCGATATTCTGATCGCACTCCTCTTCATTGCCACCTGGCCTAGGGGCTCTCTCTTTCTGGTCGGAATTTTTGTGGGTGTCAACCTGATTTTTGACGGAATCGCCCTGCTTATGCTTTCCCGGCTGGCTACCCCGCCAAAATCTTCCTGAAAGACCCCAACCCGTCGTACCAGCGCTTCCCCCTTATGCAAAGCACTGCCTCTGCCCGGGTGAAAAGCCGACCCCCACTGCTTCTCAAATCCGGCAGGAGCGGCACCAGATCCCCAGCATGCCAGCCTTCTCCATCGGTTTTAGGGGCTTGAACTGGTATGGCAGGCGCGTCCAGGGTACTCCCTGCAGACCCAAGATCATTCCCACTCGATCGTGGCAGGCGGTTTACTGGAAATATCGTATACAACCCGGTTCACTCCACTGACCTCATTAATGATCCGGGTGGACATGCGCGCAAGAAGATCATGGGGCAAATGTACCCAGTCGGCGGTCATGCCATCGCTGGATTCTACAGCCCGGATAGCGATGGTTTCGTCGTATGTACGTGCATCGCCCATCACGCCAACACTCCGGACCGGGAGCAGGACCGCAAAAGCCTGCCAGACATGGTCGTACAGGCCCGCCTCACGGATTTCCTCCAGCACAATCCGGTCGGCGCGGCGCAGCACCTCAAGGCGCACGGCCGTTACCTCTCCCAGGCAGCGGATGGCAAGACCAGGTCCTGGGAAGGGCTGACGGCGTATAATTTCTTCCGGCATGCCCAGTTCCCTGCCCAGCTCGCGTACTTCATCCTTGAAAAGTTCCCGCAGCGGTTCGACCAGACGCAGGCGCATCCGTTCCGGCAATCCACCAACATTGTGGTGGGACTTGATGGTGGCACTGGGCCCCCGGAAAGAGACAGACTCGATGACATCCGGATAGAGAGTACCCTGGACCAGAAAATCAGCCCCCCCGAGAGAGGCGGCCTCTTCCTCGAACAGTTCTATGAAAAGGTTTCCGATGATCTTGCGTTTCCGCTCCGGATCGGTAATCCCGGCGAGGGCAGCCAGAAACCGTGCGCCTGCATCCACTACCCGCAGTGGAATATGGAAATAGTTGCGGAACACTTGGGCCACCTGTTCCGCCTCACCATGACGCAGCAGGCCGTTGTCCACAAAAATGCAGGTCAGCTGGTCGCCGATGGCGCGATGCACCAGAACCGAGGCCACCGCCGAGTCGACCCCGCCAGACAGCGCGGAAATTACGCGCCCCGGCCCGTATGTCTGGCTCCGGACCGTGGCAATGGCCACCTCGGCATAGGAATGCATTGTCCAGTCCCCAGCGCAGCCACATACGCCGCGCACAAAGTCGTCAATCATCTGCGTGCCCTGGGGGGTGTGAACCACTTCCAGATGAAACTGGACACCGTATAGATGCCTCACCGGATCGGCGATGGCGGCCAGCGGCGATCCGGGGCTTCGTCCAATGGGCCGGAAACCTTCCGGCAGGCTTTCGATACGGTCGCCATGGCTCATCCAGACCTCTTCCTGGCTGCCGGCAGCAAAGGACTGCAGGGGCCCGGCAGCCTCCAGGATCTCCAGCCGCGCCCGGCCATATTCCCTGTGCTCGGAGGCCGCCACCCGGCCACCCAGAAGATGCGTCATGATCTGCAGGCCATAGCAGATTCCGAGAACGGGAATCCCCAGCGAAAAAATCCCGGCGTCTACCGAGGGAGCCTCCTGGTCGTGGACCGAGGCAGGTCCACCGGAAAGCACGATGCCCTGGGGACCCCAGCGCCGGATGTTTTCAGCCAGCATGTGATGGGGATGGATTTCGCAGTACACGCGGGCTTCCCGGATCCTCCGGGCAATCAGCTGGGTAAACTGGGAACCAAAATCCAGGATCAGTATGCGTTGGGTCATGGCCATCGTGCCCTGCTATTCCACTCGGTAGTTGGGTGCTTCTTTCGTAATGTGCACATCATGGACGTGACTCTCCCGCGTCCCGGCCTGGGTAATCCGGATGAACTGCGCCCGCTGCCGGAAGGCCTCAAGGCTTCCGGAACCCAGATATCCCATACTCGACCGCAGCCCGCCCACAAGCTGGTGAATCACCTGCGCGGCCGGCCCCTTATAGGGGACGCGCCCCTCCACACCCTCCGGTACCAGCTTGGGAGCCTCGGTGCTGCTGGCGTCCTGGAAATAGCGGTCGGCGGAACCCTGCTGCATGGCCCCCAACGAACCCATTCCCCGGTAGGCCTTGAAAGACCGGCCCTGGTAGAGCTCGATTTCTCCGGGCGCCTCGTCGGTCCCTGCCAGCAGCCCCCCGACCATGACACTGTGGGCACCTGCCGCCAGGGCCTTGGCAAAATCTCCCGAGAACCGGACGCCTCCGTCAGCGACCAGGGGGACATCCGTTGCGGCCAGGGCCCCAGCCACGTTGGCGATCGCCGTTACCTGGGGAACACCCACGCCAGCCACAATACGTGTGGTGCAGATGGACCCCGGTCCAATGCCGACCTTTACCCCGTCAGCGCCCGCATCCACCAGCGCCAGGGCCGCTTCGGCGGTAGCGATATTACCTCCGACCACTTCCACGGCCGGAAAGCGCTCCTTGATCCAGCGCACGCGGTCCAGAACCCCCTGGCTGTGGCCATGCGCCGTATCCACGATAATCAGGTCGACCCCGGCCTCTACGAGCCGTTCCACCCGCTCCTCGGTCCCCTGCCCCACCCCGACAGCGGCCCCGACCAGCAGCCGGCCCTGGAGATCCCGGCAGGCGGAGGGGTATTCCGTTGCCTTGCTGATATCCTTGACGGTAATGAGCCCCCGAAGTTCAAAGCGGTCATTGACCACCAGAATTTTCTCGATCCTGTGACGGTGGAGCAGGTCCTTGGTGGCATCAAGACTGCTTCCCTCGGCCACCGTCACCAGACGCTCGCGGGGCGTCATCACGCTGCTGACTGGCGCCTCCATACGGGTCTCGAACCGCAGATCCCGGTTGGTAACAATCCCCTGGAGGTGCTCGCCATCCACCACCGGGACCCCGGAGATGCCATGCTCTGCCATCAGCTGCAGGACTTCGCGGATACTCGCGTCGGCACGCGTGGTGATGGGGTCCTTGATAACACCAGATTCGAATTTCTTGACCCGGCGCACCTGCGCGGCCTGCTGCTCTGGGCTCATGTTCTTGTGGATGATGCCGATCCCGCCTTCCTGGGCCATGCAGATGGCCATGGCCGCTTCCGTGACCGTATCCATGGCCGCAGAAACCAGCGGGATACGGATGGACAGGCGACGGGTCAGGCGGGTTTCGACCTGCACATCCCTCGGCAGGACCGCCGAATGGGCGGGGACCAGCAGGACATCGTCGAAAGTAAGGGCTTCACCAATCAGTTGCATCGTGCGCTCCCCCAAAAAGAAAGGGGCCGGGAGGATCCATTCAGCCCAGCCCCGTGAGGCATGGAGAATCATAACCGGAAACCGTCCGGAACTCCACCATCCAACAATGCATTCCCGGCCCATTTCAGTTACCATAGCCCAGCCTTCGTGGAAGGCGAGACATAGAGAGAGCCTGTGGCATCCCTGAAGAATTTCATAGCCGAAGTGCTTGGCAGCGCCCAGGGGGCAAAAAAAACCTCTCCGGCAGGACCGGTGGCCGGGAGCAGCCCGCAGGTCCCGGAAGGGGCAAGACTCATCCCCCGGGAGGAACATGGCATTTCCCGCCGCCAGATCAGTGATCCGGCGCTCCAGGTCCTTAACGGGCTGCACCGGGCCGGCTACCAGGCCTATCTGGTCGGCGGCAGTGTCCGGGACCTGCTGCTAGGCCGCGAACCGAAGGACTTCGATGTCTGTACCGATGCCCGTCCCGAAGAGGTTCGCAAGCTTTTCCGCCGCAACGCCCGGCTGATTGGCCGCAGGTTCATCCTCGCCCATGTGCAGTTTGGGCGGGAAATCATCGAGGTGGCGACTTTCCGCGGTGATGGGGGAGCGGCCTCTGGCAGCACCGAGCGCAGCGCCACAGGGCGTATCCTCTCCGACAACGTCTATGGCAGTTTCCAGGAGGATGCCAGACGGCGGGATTTCACCGCCAACGCCCTCTACTACAGCATTGCCAGCCGGAGCATCATTGATTTTTCGACAGGGTGGGAGGATCTTCGCGCCGCGCGGCTGCGCATGATCGGCGGCCCGGAGGAGCGCTTTCGTGAGGACCCGGTCCGGATGCTCCGGGCCATACGTTTTTCCGCAAAGCTGGGATTCCAGATTGACGAAGGAGTGGCCGAGGCGATGGTTCCCTGCCGGAAACTTCTTTCGGAAGTGCCGCCCGCACGGCTGTACGAGGAGATCCTCAAGCTTTTCATGGCCGGGTTTGCCCAGCAGAGCTTTGAACTTCTGCGGAAGTACCACCTCTTTGACATCCTCTTCCCCCATCTGGAGCCCCTGCTGGCCCAGCCCGACCTGCAGGCGGCACGGGAACTCCTCTCCCTCGCCCTGAAGGGAACCGACGACCGGGTGGCTGCCGGAAAAACGGCCAATCCGGCTTTCCTGTTTGCCGCGCTGCTCTGGCCGGTCCTGCAGCAGGAGAAAAACCGGATCGTGACAGAAGACCGACCGGAATCCCTTGCACTGCAGATGGCGGCTTCCGCCCTTCTGGAAGGCCACCATCTGCAGGTGTCCATCCCCCGGCGGTTTACCCTCGCCATGCGTCAGATCTGGGACATGCAGCTCCGCCTCTCCCGCCGGGGTGGCCGCCGCCCCTATGCCCTGCTCGCACAGCCGGGATTCCGTGCCGCCTATGACTTTCTTCTCCTGCGCCAGCAGGCCGGTGAACTCCCGGGAACACTGGGAGACTGGTGGACCCGCTTCCAGACCGCCGGCAGTGAGGAGCGCCGCCTGCTGATCGAACAGGCAAGGGAGGAAGACCAGTCTGCAGAACCAACCCTGGGCCCCCTCTCCGGGAAGGGTGGGAGAAGCCGCCGCCCCCGCCGGCGCCGGGGAAGGAACCGCAGGGATGGCGCTTTCCGTACAGCCGGCCTTCCTGATCACGGAAGCCCCGCCGGGAATCCTCCCGCGGACGGATGAGCGCCCCGCGTCCTGCGCTTCAGGCGGAGATGGGGCAGCGCTGGAGCCCGGAGCGGATCCGGGAACTCCGGCTCATCGGTGACCTTTCCCGGCAGGAGGGCGTACGGTCCCATCTGGTCGGAGGTGCCGTCCGCGATCTTCTCCTGGACCGCCCCGTACAGGACTGGGATATTGCCGTAGAAGGAGATCCAGAGCGGATTGCTGCCCGGCTGGCGGACAGGAGCCAGGGGTACCGGATCCGGAAACGCTCGGCATTCGGGACCATGGTCCTCGCCAGCCCCACCGGACTGGTCTGGGATCTGGCTCGCTGCCGGACGGAATCCTATCCCCATCCTGCCGCCCTGCCCGTCACCGCGCCGGCCACCCTTCGGGAGGACCTGTACCGGCGCGACTTCCGCATCAATGCCATGGCCATTTCCCTGGATCCGGACACCTTTGGCGGGCTTGAAGACCCCTATGGGGGCAGAAATGACCTTGCAAAGAACGTTCTTGCCATACTGCATCCACGTTCCTTTCTCGACGATCCGACCAGGATTCTCCGCGGCCTACGTTTCCACCTTACGCTCGGTTTCCGTCTGGATCCATGGTCAGACCACCTCCTTGAAGAAGCCCTCGGGCAGCACATTTTTACCCGGCTTAGCGGAACCCGGCTCTGGCGGGAACTGGAGCGGCTTCTGGACCTCCCGGACACGGTACAGTCACTTGCCGCGCTGAGAGACTGGGGACTGGGGGGACTTCTGCCGCCGGTCGACCGGCCCACGGAAAGCCTATGGCAGGCCCTGGCTACCCGGGATCGGGTCCTGGTGCGGTTCCAGGGAACCTGCAACCCGCCGGATCCGGTGCGCTGCCAGAGTCTTCTGCTGCTGCTCGGATATTTCCTCGGGGAAGGGGCTGCGGAACAGGAATGGTCCCACTGGCAGCTGTCCTTTCCCCATGGCTCCCGGCAGCTGGCCCTCCTGCGCAGGCTTCCGGAGCACTTTCCCCGTATGGGAACCCCGGCCGCAAAGGCTCGCTGCTGGCACAATCTCGGTATCGCAGGTATTCTGGCAGCACTGGCCATCCATGGGGATCCTGTCCTGCAGGAAAGCGCCTGGGACTACCTGGAACGGATGCGTTTCGAGGCTGTCCCCGTGGATGGTCATGACCTGCTGGCCTTGGGCGTTCCCCAGGGACCTGGGCTAGGACATATGCTTGCGTGCCTCCAGGATGCGCGCTGGAATGGAGAATTCCAAGACAGGGATGGCGCCCGGAAATGGCTGAAAGAGAACGGATTCCTGACTTGACCGTGATGGCCTGGATCGGCATCGGAAGCAATCTGGACGATCCCTGCCACCAGGTGACTTCGGCCATTGCTGCTCTTGATGGCTGCCGTCCGCAGATTGAGGTTCTCTGGACATCCTCCCTGTACGAAACAGCTCCGGTGGGGGGCGTGAGCCAGCCTCCCTTTGTCAACGCTGTGATCCGGACCGTTACCCGTCTGCAGCCCAGGGACCTGCTGGACCTGCTCCACCAGACCGAATTTGCCGCAGGGAGACGGCGTTCCCAGGAAGTTTTCTGGGGGCCCAGGATTCTGGACCTGGACCTGCTCAGCTATGGTGATCTGCAGCTGCTCACACCGGATCTGGTAGTGCCCCATCCCCGGCTCCATGAACGGGCATTTGTCCTCGTTCCGCTGGCTGAATACGACCCCCACTGGCAGATTCCCGGCCGGGGGGCCATTTCGGATTTCCTGCCCAAAGTCCAGCACCAGGCGGTCCAGGTGCTGGCCGGGAAACCCGCCAGGAGGGAGCATCCGGTACGCTACCCGGTTCTGGAGCGTACATGACCTGCCGCCCTGGATGGGACCCCGCACAGGGCAGCACTGGTTTCCCTGGGGAACCCGGGGCATGGTAAAATCCTGACCTGTTTGATCGGATATGGATGTGTCCGATCTGGGAAACACCATTACAGCTATGCATACTGAAAACAGAGGAGGCCGCGCTTCCCGCCCCGCGCCTGCAGGCAGGGGCATCCGGTGCGGAATTGGGTGACCAAAAAAATTGATGCCTGGTTCAGGGACAAAAAAAGCGGCCGGAAGCGGGCGCTGGTGACAGTATATGACCATGGATTTGCCGCCCTGGCGTCCGCTGCCGGAATGGACGGACTCCTCGTGGGAGATTCCTTGGGCATGGTCATCCAGGGACACCAGGACACCCTGGGTGTCACCCTGCAGCAGATGGTCTACCACACGGAAATGGTCAGCCGCGGTGCAGGAGAGTGCCTGGTCTTTGCCGATCTGCCTCTGGGAACCTACGAAGAGTCGCCACAGCAGGCCTGGAGATCCTCCATGGCGCTGCTGCGGGCCGGTGCAGACGTCATCAAGTGGGAAGGCGGGGCGGAACTGGCCGGTACCGTATCTTTCTGTGCGGAGCGCGGACTCAATGTCTGCGCCCACATTGGCCTGACCCCGCAGCGTGTGCGCCAGTGGGGACGTTTCCAGCGGCAGGGAGTCACACCCGAAGCTTCCGACCGCCTGAACCAGGAAGCGGAACAGCTGGCCCGGGCTGGCGCCCGTTTCCTCCTGCTGGAAGCGGTGCCAGGGGAACTTGCGAGGGAGATTGCACGGTCGGTGCCGGTTCCGGTCATTGGAATCGGTGCCGGTCCGGATACCGATGCCCAGGTTCTGGTGCTGCATGATGTCCTGGGTCTGGGCGGGCGGATTCCCTCTTTTGCAAAGGCCTTTGCGCCGGGTGCCAGGGTGCTCGGGGAAGCGCTGTCGCATTATGCGGAAGCTGTCCGTAGCGGCAAGTTTCCCGGAGAACACCTGGAGGGCGGATAAATGAAACTTTTCCGGGATCCGGCTGCACTGCGGCACTGGCAGCGACAGGAAGGCGGAAGCCTGGCTTTTGTTCCCACCATGGGAAACCTCCATGAAGGCCATCTTTCCCTCGTTCGTCTGGCCCGCTCCCGGGCTGACCGGGTACTGGCCAGTATCTATGTCAATCCGCTGCAGTTTGGGCCGGAAGAAGATTTTGCCCGCTACCCCCGAACGCCTGCGGAGGATCTCCTGAAACTTCGTGAAAGTGGCTGCCACGCGGTTTTTCTGCCAGAGGACGCGGTCATGTACCAGGGAGACCGGGCAGACCGGTGTACCATTCTCCCTCCGCCGGGACTGGCAGGCGGCCTCTGTGGCGCTTTCCGGCCCGGCCATTTCAGCGGCGTCTGCACGGTCGTGCTCAAGCTGCTGCACATGGCCACACCGGATCTTCTGGTCCTGGGAGAGAAGGATTACCAGCAGTACCGCATCCTTGAGCGGATGGCCCGGGATCTCGACCTCCCGGTCCATGTCCTGGCCGGACCCACCAGGAGGGAAGCGGATGGCCTGGCCCTGAGTTCCCGCAACGGCCTGCTCCCACCAGAACTGCGCCCGATGGCCCCCCTTCTGGCCGCACAGCTGCGGGAGCTGGCCACCCTGCCGGAGGGCGGAGAGGCCAGGGAAGCGGCGTCCCTGGGGATGCAGAACCTCCAGGACGCCGGATTCAAAATGGACTATCTCGAACTCTGCGACAGCGATAGTCTGGCCCCGCTGGCCCGGATACAACCGGGTGCCCGCTGGCTTGCCGCCGGCAGACTGGGTGGTGTCCGCCTCATCGACAACATGGTGGTAGCCTAGATGACCGAGCGACTCCGGGAAATTCCCTACAACTATACCTCCTATTCCGATGCCGAAATCGTCCGCCGTTTTCTCGGCAGCGAATCCTGGCGCATCCTGGAGGACCTGCGGACCCAGCGGGTGACGGGACGGTCCGCCCGCATGCTTTTTGAGGTCCTGGGCGACCTGTGGGTGGTCTCCCGCAATCCCTACATCCAGGAAGACCTGGCCGGGAACCGGGAACGGCGCATTGCTCTGTGGAATGCCCTGCACCACCGCCTGAACGATATCGGCAGCCGTGCTGGCAGCAATGGCCTCGTCGAACGCCTCCTGCAGGAGGCGCGCGAGGCCGTACGGAAGTTCATTGCCGAATTCGACGCCCTGCTTGCGCTGCGACATCGGGCAGAAAAACGGTTTTGGCATATCGCGCCAAGAGACCACATTGATTTTAGCCCCTACGCGCGGGTAGCCCACGTCACCGATGCGTCGGACTGGCGGGTGGAACTGCCGTTTGTTGTGCTCTACCCGGCCGATGAGGACGAGGTAGCCCGACTGGTGCAGGCCTGCCGGGATCTGGGCCTCTCCATCATTCCCCGGGGCGGGGGTACCGGCTATACGGGCGGGGCCATCCCCCTCCACTCCCGCTGCGCCGTCCTCAACACCGAAAAACTGGAGCAGCTTTCCGCAATCATCGGAACAGGACTTCCCGGTACCGGACAGGACGTACCTACCATCACGGCTGGTGCCGGTGTCGTTACCAAGGTGGTGGCGGACATCGCTGAAGCGGAGGGACTGGTCTTTGCGGTGGATCCTACCTCGCTGGACGCCTCAACCATCGGCGGCAACATCGCCATGAATGCCGGCGGGAAAAAGGCCGTCCTCTGGGGAACCACACTGGACAACCTGGTCTCATGGCGCATGGTTACACCAGATGGATCCTGGCTGGAAGTCGAGCGTCTGGACCACAACCTCGGCAAAATCCATGAACAGGAGCAGGTGCGGTTCCGCCTTTCCCGCTATGGGCCGGACGGACATACCCCTTCCGGAGAACCAGAACTCCTGGAAATGCCCGGCAGCAGTCTGCGCCGGCCGGGACTCGGCAAGGATGTCACGGACAAGGCCCTGGGCGGACTGCCTGGAATCCAGAAAGAAGGCTGCGACGGAATCATTACTTCGGGACGGTTCATCCTGCACCGTATGCCGCGGCATATCCGCACCATCTGCCTGGAATTCTACGGCCAGGATCTGGAGCCGGCCGTAGAGGCCATCATTGAGGTTAAAAATCACGTCGAGAGCCTCCCTGGCGTCCTCCTGACCGGTCTCGAGCATCTGGACGAACGCTACATCAAAGCCGTGAAATACAGCAACAAGGCCCCCCGGCGGGAACGGCCCAAGATGCTGCTCCTCGCGGAACTCGCCAGCGACGATGCGGCAGCGGCGGGCGCTGCCGCATCCATGGTTGTGCGGCTGGCCAACGCCCGGGGAGCGGAGGGTTTTATAGCAACAACCCCTGAATCACGCCGACAGTTCTGGGCCGACCGCAGCCGGACAGCAGCCATTGCCGCCCACACCAACGCCTTCAAGATCAACGAGGATGTCGTTATTCCGCTGGACCGCCTGGCGGAATATACCCGGGCCGTCGAGCGTATCAACATCGAGCAGTCGATCACCAACAAGATCCACATCATCGATGCGCTAGTGTCCTATCTTCACGGAGACCTGCCAGAATTGCGGCAGGCCAAGGACTATGAGGAAAGCCTGGAAGAACGGGATATTGTGGCCGGGAAGCGCCAGGCCGCCCTTGCCCTGCTCGCAGAGATCCGTGCCCGCTGGCAGGCCTGGCTGGAAAACCTGGATCTCCCGGCCAGTGATTTTCTGGCCGGCCTGTCCCCAGACAGTTCCCAGAAGACCGGCTCCGACCAGACCCTGCTGCGCCTTCTGCTGCAGCGGACCCTGCGGATCAGCTACCGGGAAGCCATTGGCAACCCCCTAGAACAGCTGTTCACCGGGGAACGTTTTACCGGAGTCCTGGCGGAAATCCGGCGTATCCACGAGCGCCTGCGCCGGACCCGGATTTTCGTCGCACTCCACATGCATGCCGGAGATGGCAACATCCACACCAACATCCCTGTCCTGTCCTCGGATTACCAGATGCTGCATACCGCGGACCGGGTCGTGGACCGGATCATGGAGATTGCCAAATCTCTGGGTGGCGTCATCTCCGGTGAACATGGCATTGGCATCACCAAAATGCGCTGGCTGGAACCGGAAAAGATAGAGGCATTCCGCCAGTACAAGGAAAAAGTAGATCCCCAGGGCGTATTCAATCCCGGGAAGCTCCTCCCCGGCTCCGGGCTGGAAATGGCGTACACGCCTTCCCTGCAGCTGGTGGAACAGGAGGCCCTGATTCTCGAGGCCAATGAACTGGATTCCCTCAACCGGGAGATCAAGGACTGTCTCCGCTGCGGAAAATGCAAGCCTGTGTGTATGACCCACATACCCCGGGCCAACCTCCTCTACTCTCCGCGCAACAAGATCCTCGCCACAGGACTGCTGATTGAGGCCTTCCTGTATGAGGAGCAGACGCGCCGTGGCGTTTCGCAGCAGCATTTCGCCGCACTGGATGACGTCGCGGACCACTGCACCACCTGCCACAAGTGCATGACTCCCTGCCCGGTAGACATCGATTTTGGCGAGGTGTCCGTCCACATCCGCAACCTGCTACGGGCACGGGGAGAGAAATCCGTGGCTGCAGGAACCCGCCTGGCCCTCACCTATCTCAATGCGACTGAACCACGCACCGTACATTTCCTGCGCCAGGGGGTTCTCCAGACCGCTTACCATTTACAGGCCGCAGCCCACGCGGTAGCGAAGCCGGTACTGCCCAAGGGCCCGCCACCAGCCACCACTGGGAAACCCTCTCTCCGGGCCGAAATTGTGCATTTCCTGCGCAAACCGCTCCCAACGGACATGGGGGCCCAGACCATGCGCCAGATCCTGGGTATTGTGGATGCACAGACGGTTCCGATCCTGCGGGATCCCGTCCGCACCCAACCCGACAGCGAGGCCGTTTTCTATTTTCCCGGCTGCGGGAGTGAGCGTCTCTTCAGTGAGATTGGACTTGCCACCCTGGCCATGCTCCATGACGTGGGCGTCCAGACCGTGCTGCCTCCGGGCTATCTTTGCTGTGGCTATCCCCAGACGGCCGCCGGGCAGGAAGACCGGGGGCAGGAAATTTCCGTTCGCAATCAGGTGCTGTTCCACCGGGTGGCCAACACCCTGAATTACCTTGATATCCGGACTGTCCTTGTTTCCTGCGGAACCTGCATGGACCAGCTGCTCAAATACCAGTTCCAGCAGATTTTCCCGGGCTGCCGCCTGCTGGACATTCACGAGTTCCTGATGGAAAAGGGGGTTTCCATGGCAGGGGTAGAAGGCGTCCAGTACCTCTACCACGATCCCTGCCACAGCCCGATGAAAACCTACAAGCCTCTCACTGTGGCTGAACGCCTGCTGGGGCAGGACGTCCTGGCCTCTGAACGCTGCTGTGGGGAAGCCGGAACCCTGGCCAGCAGCCGGCCGGATATCGCCAGCCAGCTGCGTTTCCGCAAGGAGGAAATCCTGCAGGAGGGGATTCGCACCCTGACGGGTGGCGACCGGGCCCAGAACGGCAATGTCCGGCTGCTGACCTCCTGCCCGGCCTGCCAGCAGGGGCTGGACCGTTACCGGGAGGATACGGGACTGGAGACCGACTATATCGTGGTGGAACTCGCCCGGCAGCATCTGGGAAGCGACTGGGCCCAGCAGTTTGCCGCCCGGGTCCGGGCTGGCGGCATCGAGCGCGTGCTGCTGTGACGGAAGGCTCCCGATCCGGCAAGCCCCGCCCGTGGACTTTCCGTGACGCCGCCCAGATCGCCTGAAAATGGGGAAGCCGTCCATCCGCTGGTCCTGGACGGGATCCTGGATCTGCACCACTTCCAGCCCCGGGAAATTCCTGGGCTGGTCCGGGACTACCTGCAGGTGTGCCAGACCGCCGGGATACTCCAGATCCGGATTGTCCATGGCAAGGGACGAGGGGTCCTGCGGGATACGGTACACGCACTCCTGGAGCAGGAACCGGCCGTAAAACGGTTCCGGACGGCTGCAGACCGCAGCGGCTGGGGGGCCACCCTGGTGGATCTCTACCCGGCCCGTTCCGGACCCGTGGCGGCCGGAAAACCCGTGAAACGGCTGAGTCACCGACCTCCACCAGGAAAACCGACAGGAACCAGGCCACCCCTGTGGTACCGTCTCCTGCAGAAATGGCTATTGCCAAAAGGAAAATAGATGGAACAGGAAGGGGTCGTCAAATTTCGGCTGGAATGGACTCCTGGCCCGGCACCGGTGCGGGAGCTTATCGATGAAACCGGTGGCTGGCGCGACCGGCTGGTCGCCATCGGTGGGGTCGGCGCCGACCCGCTGCGCTATGGGGGGATCGGGTTTGGCAACCTGAGCCGCCGCGTGCCGGCGGGCTTCTGGATTACGGCCACCCAGACTGGAGGGCTGGCCCACCTGGGTGTTAGCCACTATGCCCTGGTCAGCGGCTGGGATATAGACCGGAACTGCATCCGTGCGGATGGGCCGGCCATGCCTTCCTCCGAATCCATGACCCATGCGGCCGCATACGCGGCACGCGGTGAGGCACAGTTTGTCTTTCATGCCCATCTGCCGGAGCTCTGGCACCATGCCGCCACCCTCGGGATTCCTTCGACCCCGACCGGAGCCAGGTATGGCACTCCCGGGATGGCCCATGCAGTGGGGGAGCTTGCAGCCGTATCCCCCCTGCCCTGCATTATCCGCATGGCAGGACACGAAGACGGCCTGATTGCCATTGGACGCAGCGCCAGAGAAACCGGCGAGGCCCTGCTGCTCGCGGTTGCCCGCTCTGCAGGAACGGACTGAGGCCCCTCAGCCTTCCAGGGCCTTCCGCAGGTAGGGATCCATCTCGTTCAGGTTGGTGAGTGCCCAGCGGCGATAGTCGTCCGGGATATCGCCGATCTTGACCCCCCGGTATTTTCCGAACGGCATGGTGTCGGGAATCCGGGCCCGCTCACTAAACTCCCATAGCGCTTCCCAGGACACGGGACGGACCGTCAGGAGAACCCGGTTGAGAATGATCCGGCAGAACTTCACATCGGCCAGGGCCGAATGGGCATTCCGGAGATTTTCGCGGGTCTTCACCCGGTCCTTGCTGAAATGGTAGAGAAGCGCCGACTGGGAATGGCTGTCCAGCTCCGGCCAGAGCTTCCGGCTCATGGCGTAGGTACAGATCCTGCGGACATCTGGCCTGCCGATCACTTCCCAGTCAAAATCGATACTGTGGCCTACAAGATATTCGGTGTTTTCGGGCAGCCTGAATTCCGAAGCCGGCGGTGAGTTCTGGAGATCCTCGTCCAGGATGTGGTGCACGGCGAGGGCGCCCAGCTCAATGGGCTTGCCGGGCCGGTATCTCTGGACAAACTGCTCCTCCACCTCAAGGCCGCGCAGGTCCCGGACCCGCAGCCAGGCGGCCTCGATCAGTTCGGGTGCCTGTTTACCCGTTGTTTCCGTATCAAAAATCAGTACCGTCATTACAGATTCTCCTGCCCTGGAGGGCACAGGGTATATGGACAGCCGTCCATGAGCAATCATGCCAGATCCCGACCAGGAGCCGGTAGCACAAAGAAGAGGCGGCCGACGGAACCAGGAAGCGCTCCGGAAGTCCAATTTCCTGCAGCCTTTTCCCCCGTTGGCCCTTGCAACCATCGCGGACGGGCCGCATATTACTATTGCGACTACACGCCTGAACGCGGGAGTGCCTGATGAACAACGACCAGAATCCTTACCAGTTTCCCGAGGGCATGCGCCCCTGGAACACTCCACCGCAGGGGCGCAGTCTGGGCCTTGGGGCGGTGCTCGGAAAAACCTATGCGCTGCTCGCGGCCACCCTGGTGGTGTCTGCCCTGGCGGCGGTATACGGAATGACCTCACCGTTTGCCTACCAGCACCCTTTCCTGATCATGATCGGGGCTTTCGTCCTCCTCTTCGCGGTCCAGTACACGGGAGCACACCGGAGTCCATTTGCCGTCCCCCTGGTATTTGCCTTCTCGGCTGGTATGGGGATGATGATGGGGCCGGCGATCGAAATGTACCTGCGGATGCCCAACGGAGCCCAGATTCTGGCCGAGGCGCTTGGAGCCACGGCCTTCATGTTCGTCGGCCTGTCTGCCTATGCCATGACTACCCGGCGCGACTTCAGCAGCATGGCAGGATTTCTCCTGACCGGACTGCTCCTCGCCATCGGTGTTTCCCTGCTGAACATGTTTCTCCTGCATCTCCCCGCCCTGCAGCTGGCCATTGCCGGTGTTCTGGTTCTTGTCTTCAGTGGCCTGATCATTTTTGACACCCAGCGCATGGTCCGTGGTGGCATACAGGAACCGGTCCTGCTGGTGGTAGGACTGTACCTGGACATCATCAACCTGTTCATGGCCCTGCTGCAGATTTTTGGCGGTACCAGCCGGGAATAGTCCACCTTCCTGCCGGGGCATGCCACCTGCCCCGGTGCCCCAACTATGGGTTACACTAGGCCCATGGCTTCCAACCCACAGCATACGCCTGTCATCCGGCAGTACCTTGAGCTGAAGGCGCAAAATCCTGATGCCCTCCTTTTCTTCCGGATGGGCGACTTCTATGAGCTTTTCTATGCCGATGCCGAGCGGGCGGCTCCCCTTCTGGGGATTGCGCTCACGGCAAGGGGACAGAGTGGCGGCAAGCCCATCCCCATGGCCGGTGTGCCTGTCCACAGTGCAGAAAATTACCTGGCCAAACTCGTGCGTGCCGGAGAGCGGGTCGCCATAGCCGAACAGGTGGGGGATCCAGTGGCAGGGAAAGGTCCCGTGGAACGGACAGTCACCCGCGTCGTCACCCCCGGGACCCTTGTGGATGCCTCCCTCCTTGAGGCGGAAAGCGAACCGGTCATCGCCGCCATCTGCGCTGGCGGACAGGAGGTCTGGGGGCTGGCAACGCTGTCCGTCTCGGCAGGCCATCTCCACATCCGGGACACTGGCGCCGGGCAGCTGGGAGACATCCTGCACCGGCTGGCACCCGCCGAACTGGTGACAGCCACCAGGGAATTCCTTCCCTGCAGGATCCCCGAAGACCGGCTGCAGGTCCAGCCCGCACAGAATTTTAGCAGCGCCTTTGCCGGACGAATCCTGGAACGGTATTTCGGCAGCCGCCTGCGCGGATTTGGATGCGAATCCCATCCCCATGCCCTTCGGGCTGCGGCAGCTCTGCTGGACTACGCCGAATCCCGGCTGAAAGTTCCACTGGAGCATGTACGGCGCATTTCCGTGGAACGGGACTCGGAGCATCTTGGTGTAGATGCCGGGGCCATGCAGGCGCTGGAAATCCTGAAATCCCGGGAGGAAGAAAACGGGCCCAGCCTGTGGCGGCTGCTGCAGCAGTGCCAGACAGCCATGGGCGCCCGCCTGCTTCGCCGCTGGCTTCTGCGTCCCCTGCGCCAGGGACCCCTCCTCGAGCAGCGGCAGCGTGACGTCCGGGTGCTGGCCGAAGCAGGGCGATACCGGAGGCTCCGGAATGCGCTCCGGGGACTTGCAGATACAGAACGGGTTCTCACCCGCATAGCCCTAAAGTCGGCCGTACCACGGGATCTGGGACAGCTTCGGGATTTTCTGCAGGCCATGCCCGGCCTGCAGGAGGTGTTAGCCTCAATGGGCGAACCGGGACTGCTGGAACGCTTCCCGAACCGGATGGAGAATTTTTCGGCGCTCCGGCTCCTTCTGGAGCGGGCGATTGCGGAGGAATTACCCCCTACTCTCCGGGATGGCCACTATATCCGGCAGGGTTATGACATGGAACTCGACGGATTGCGGGATCTGGAAAAAAATGTCCAGGGCATCCTGCAGGACCTGGAAAAGCGGGAACGCGAGCGCAGCGGCATTTCCCAGCTGCGGGTACAGTTCAACCGGGTTCATGGCTTTTTTCTGGAAATTCCCCGCAGCCACGATGGCCCGCTTCCGGACGGCTACCGTCGCAGGCAGAGTACCCGGCATGCCGAGCGCTACACCAGTGAGGAACTCAAGACCATTGAAGACCAGGTCCTGTCCGCAGAAAGCCGCGCCCTGGCACGGGAAAAACAGCTTTTTGCCAGCCTGCTCGAAACAATCCATCTGGACATGGAATTCCTGCAGGATACAGTCGCACGGGTCGCGCAACTGGATGTCCTGGCCAACCTCGCGGAACGGGCCGTTACCCTGAACTGGTCGGCCCCGGAATTCACTGGCAAACCCGGGGTGTGGATCGAGGCCGGCCGTCACCCGCTGGTAGAGCAGGAAATGGGGGCCCGCTTTGTTCCCAACAGCCTGCATCTGGACCGGAACAGGCGCATGCTGGTCATTACCGGACCCAACATGGGCGGGAAATCCACCTACATGCGGCAGACGGCAATTATCGTGTACCTCGCCCACATTGGCTCCTGGGTACCAGCCACCAGGGCCGAAATTGGTTCCGTGGACCAGATTTTTACCCGAATTGGTGCTGCGGACGATCTGGCCGGCGGCCGTTCCACCTTCATGGTGGAAATGCAGGAAGCAGCACGCATTCTCAATCTGGCTACACATGAGAGCCTGATCATACTGGACGAAATTGGTCGGGGGACTGCCACTTTTGACGGACTGGCCATCGCCTGGGCCTGTGCAGAACATCTGGCAGAGCTGGGAAGCCTCACGCTTTTTGCCACACACTATTTCGAACTCACGGAACTCGCACATCCCCGCATGCACAACGTGCATCTCGACGCCCTCGCCGAAGGCGACCAGGTGCTCTTCCTCCACCACGTGGAAGATGGACCTGCCACACGGAGCTATGGCCTGGCGGTTGCCCGCCTGGCAGGTCTTCCGGACCCTGTACTGGACCGCGCCCACCAGCGGCTCGCCGAACTCGAGAGCCCGGCACCGGCACCATCCGGCACAGGGAAACCTCAAGCCCAGATGCCCCTGTTTTGCCCCCCCTTTCACCATCCCGCCCTTGCCCTTCTGGAAAAAACCGACCCGGACCGCTGTACACCCAGAAAGGCTCTGGATATACTCTATGAACTCCGGGAACTGGTCAGACAGCAGTAGCCTGGGGAAACGTGCGGTTTTTCTGTTTTCTCCTGGAACTTTACAGTTACGCTGCAGTCTCATTGTTATGAAGGGGGCGACCGGCTTCGACGCAGGTCGCGAAGCTAGCGGTGCATGCAGAGCTGCGGTTCGCTCTTAAAACCAGTCGCAAATCTATAATTGCCAACGACAGCAATTACGCCCTCGCTGCTTAGGCAGTGAGCCCTCCGCCCGGGGTTGTCCGCGGGTCCGGTGGCCGCAAGGCCTGCGGGGGGTCGACTTACGCGGAATCGTGTACATTCTGGCCGGTGGGATGTGCATAAAATCAAAGCTGGCTCGCCAAGGCAGCATCCTGTTTGTCGGAAGCCGCCAGGGTTAAAACCGAAAGACAAACTACGCATGTAGAACCGGTGGTCTAGGTCTTGCGGACGCGGGTTCAATTCCCGCCGCCTCCACCAATATTCAAACCCCAACCTCTCTCGGTTGGGGTTTTTTCTTATGTGCTCCCGCCAGACCCCGCGAACACGCGCGGAACGCTGAGTAGGTTTGCGGACTTCGACAGTCAGGCCTGCTGCCCACGTCTGGCCACATGGCACTCTCTCCGGGCCATTCCTCTCTCCTTTCTGTCCGGCTCAAAACTGCCCGAAGTCCGCAGGCGACACGCAGGCAACCTATGTAAATCAACAGCTTGTGCGTTGATTGATCAAACGGTTGTTTTTTGGCATCGGTAAGCAATCAGTGATTTCGGCCTTGGCCAGCACCGCCATGCACTCACCTGTTGTTTGCAGTTTGTCAGAAGTAGATATACACTTCTGACAAACGGAGTCTGACCATGAGCCATCTTGCTGAAACCATCTTGTCTGCTGCACAAGCCTTGCCCGAAGGCGGCTTGCTGTCGGCCAAAGAGTTCCTGCACCTGGCCTCCAGAGCGGCGGTGGATCAGACCCTCACCCGTTTGACACGCGAAGGCAAGCTGATGCGCGTTGGGCGAGGCGCCTACGCAACACCGGTGATCAGCCGCTTTGGTGCGCGCCCCCCTTCGACCGAAGCCGTGGTCAAGGCCATCGAGTCGGCCAGCGGCGAGGTGATCGTTGCCAACGGAGCCACCGAAGCCAACGCACTGGGTTTGACCACCCAGGTGCCGACCCGTGAGGTATTCCTGACCTCGGGGCGCTCACGCAAATTGCAGCTCGGTAACCGAACCGTTGAACTCAAGCATGGCAATCGGTGGCAGCTGGTTCTGGGTGCGCGTCCGGCCGGCATGGCGATCCGTGCCCTTTCCTGGCTGGGGCCGGAGCAAGCATCCTCGGCACTGAAGATGCTTCACACCAAATTGCCACCAGCGGAATGGGCTGCGATGCGCTCTGCCCGAGCCGTCCTGCCCAGTTGGATGGCGCGCGCGGTGAGCGAGGTCAGCGAACATGCCTGAATCCTGGTTTGAACTCAGTTCCGCTGACCAGTCCGAAGCCCTTGAGGTGGCCGCAGGTCGGAGTGGCAGGCCAGCACACCTGCTGGAAAAAGACATTTGGGTCGTCTGGGCCTTGTCCGCAATCTACGACTCACCGCTGGGCGATAGCCTGACCTTCAAGGGCGGCACGTCACTGTCCAAGGTGTACAAGGTCATTGACCGCTTCTCTGAAGACATTGATCTGACTTACGACATCCGCGAGCTGGTGCCAGATCTGTTGCGCGATGGCAATCCTATCCCGGCGTCAGCGAGCCAGGAGAAAAAGATCACCAGTGCGGTACGCAGCCGCTTGCCGCACTGGATCGAACAAACTGTCCAACCCGTCATCGAGCAGGCGTTGGTGGCCAGCGGACTGCAAGCCGAGCTGAGCTTGGCCGGCAACGACAGTGACAAGCTCATCATCACTTATCCGGCGACCAAGAAGGGAACAGGTTACGCCGCAGCCACGATCCAGTTGGAGTTTGGTGCGCGAGCCACCGGTGAACCCCATCGGCGACATCACGTGGCCTGTGACATCGCCCCGCTGATTGAAGGGGTGAGATTTCCGACAGCGCAGCCCTTGGTAATGACGGCAGAGCGTACCTTTTGGGAGAAGGCGACGGCGGCTCACGTGTACTGCCTGCAAGGGCGGCTGCGAGGAGATCGCTATTCACGCCACTGGTATGACCTCGCCGCTTTGGCCAAAACGACGCACTTCGATTCAGCGGCCAGCGATCACGAGCTGGCGCGGCAAGTGGCCGAACACAAGTCCATGTTCTTCGCTGAGAAAGATGTCGACGGCGGCAAGGTCGATTATTTCCAAGCGACTTCGGGGGATCTCCGGTTGATCCCGCAGGGGCCGTCACTGGGCGCGCTGGCGAAGGACTACGCAGCCATGCTGGAAGATGGACTGCTGGCTTTTGAACAACCCACCTTTGACACCGTGATGGCGAGCTGCGCAGCGATTCAAGACGAGATTAATCGTCTGGCTCGGCGAGACTGACAACACGGCACACGGACTGAATCTGCGCCCGCTGCTCATCCCACAGGAGCGGCGTGCCGGATGCGAGATCAAATAGCGTCACCTCTGACGGCAGCGTTTCGTCGAGAATGGCGGCCACGATGTCCGGCGCCAGCGTCGTGAGGTTAACCATCCGGCTCACGTAAGCCCGATCCATACTCTCGCGCTCGGCAACCTCCGTCAGGTTTTCTGCTTCCCCGGACTCCAGCATCGCCAACCAGCGGTGACCACGCGCCAGCGCCATTTGAATGGGCGTCGGTTTGTCGTTGGTGGGCCTGGGCTTCAAGGTATTGCCGTCAGGAAGTCTCACCACCTTGCGACCGCCACGCCGCTTGATCTGGATCGGCACGGACAGGGTCAGCCGACCATCGCTGGTGCTGACCACATCCTGCTGGCCAGTCTTTTCGATGCGCACCTCATTCATGCTGCCACCTCCGCTGCTTCCTTGGCTGACTCAGGCCGCAACTCGAGCACCAGCCGCTCGATGCCGTTCGGTCGCAGTCGGACCTCGAGATCGGTGGGCGAGACGATCACCTTCTCGACCAGCAACTTGACGATGCACGTCTGCTCGGCCGGAAATGGTCGCTCCCAAATGCTGTCGAGCCGTGTCATGGCCACCGTGACCTTGGCCTCGTCGAGGCTGGGGTCCAGTTCGATGGCGCGCGGCAGGACATCGCCCAAGAGAGCCGGCGATCGCAGGATCAAGCGCAGCTGGTCCAGAAAGGCGGATTCGAGTTCAGCGGCTGGAAGTCGCGGCAGCCCGGACACGCCCGCGTGTTCCTTGTTCTCGCGCTATGGCACGTAGTAGCGGTAGCGCCGGCCGTTCTTCTTGGTGGTGTGAAACGGCGACAAGGCGCGACCATCGTTGCCAAACACGATGCCCTTGAGCAGGTACGGCACTGTCGCCCGGGTGGCGTTCCCGCGTACTCGACCGTTGGTGGCAAGGATGGCGTGCACCTGATCCCACAGCTCGCGGTCGATGATGGGCGGATGCTCTGCCTGGTACCACTGCTCTTTGTGGCGCAGTTCGCCCAGATAGGTCCGGTTGTTGAGCAGCTTGTAGATCAGCCCCTTGTCGATCGGCTTGCCTTCTCGGGTCTTGCCGTCCTGCGTGGTCCACGCCTTGGACGTCACGCCGTCCAGTTTCAGTTCCTTGATCAGCGCGGTGCTGGAGCCGAGTTCGACGAAGCGCTGGAAGATGTGCCGGATGAGCTTGGCCTCACATTCGTTTCACGGTCCGTTCATCATGAGTGTATAGAGCCTGCTGGTATTGAATCCCGGCGTTCACAATGGCCGCCATGGAACCTGCGGGCTTTATCGTGCACACGTAATTCCCGGAATAGGCGCTCCCCACCCAGGTCCACGGGCTGCCCCAGTTCTGGAAACGGACATTGTCCTTTCCGGCCAAGCAGTCGATGGCTGGTCGCCATTACCAGCATTTTACCCGCATTCTCATCTGGTTGCGCGGGAAACCCTGGCCTTCAGGCCGGGGCAGTTGGCAAGCCCGGTGGGCCCATCGACACATGGTCAACCGTCCGCCACCAGTTTTAGAGGCCGACTGTTCCCAGTCGTTTTTTATCTAAAATCCCCTGAATCCGTGGCTTCTTCTTTCCCGGTATGATGGGTGCGGATTCATGCTTCCATGGTCGTCGATGTGGACACACCTCCCGCGAATTCCCGGTATGGTTGCGGTTGGCGGGAGTTTGTACGGGTCCTCGCTGACGATCGGAACATGCGATTGACATTTCGTGAAATAAAAAAATGAAAATCTCATGGGACACTGCCTGTTGTTGACGGTGCCCGAACGGGCCTGAACATGCTTGGAACGTCCCGGAATAACGCCTATGCTGCAGGGGTCCGCGGGAAGCCTGGGCCTACCGGCCGTTCACCTTCCCTGTGGGCTGGAGAAAAAATGGTCGGGTGATAATCAGCAGTTCGGATTGTCTGGCTGTGGTGGGTGGTGCTGGAACGCCATAAAAATAGCCCATGGCGCTTTTTCATGGGACAAATTTTGGCAAAATTGCGGAAATCGTGGGACAAATCCGGAACAGTAGCGCGAAATGGCCAGAAATATTTTCAAGTATTTTCAGGTAGTTTCAGTTTGTTGCTGTTTAACAAAAAAGCCGGCGAAAATTCGCTGGCCTTATGCAACTACTTGATTTGATTGGCGCGCTCGGAGAGATTCGAACTCCCGACCTACTGATTCGTAGTCAGTTGCTCTATCCAGCTGAGCTACGAGCGCTAAGGTGCCGGCATGATACCAGGCGACAGGAAACAGGTCAACAGAAGGGCTTCAGGTCCAAGTATCCCCATCATCTCCCAACCCAAAACCATCTCCCGAAGAAGAGGATCCATCATCCCCCCAGCTGTCGCTGGTCAGGCCCAGATTGCCTCCATCCTCCAGTCCGTTCACATTCCCGGTCCCATCGGGATCAAACAGACTGTTGGCTAGCGCCGAACCTGCAGCCATGCCAGCCCCCAATCCAAGACCGGTAGCAATGCCGGAAACAATGCCCGAACCGACCCCGGCAGAACCTCCTCCCGGAGGGAAAGGCTGCCCCTGTGGACCATAATAGGGATTTCCAAATCCCGTATTCATGGTGCGGCAGGCCAACATCTGGCGTTCCCTTCGCCTTCTCATGAGCCAGGAAATAGCGGCGATGACCGCAACCAATCCCAAAAACCAGGCCAGTACCGCCCCAACTCCGGAAACATGCCTCTTTCCGGGAGAACTCACGAGTGCCCTGCCCTGTCCTGCCGCAGCCGGTACATGACGGACCACACTCCTTTCAAAACGGGAAAAAACGTCCGGTTTCACAAAAGACATGGCCGGATCCAGTTTTTTGGCACGATCCAGATATCGGAGCGCAGATTTCCACTGTCCCTGGCGGGCCAAAATCCGTGCTTCCACATATTGGGCCTCAGCTGAACCGGGATGGGCAGCCAAAACTTCTTTCATCATCGTCTGTGCACGGTCGAGATGTCCGGCCTGGATCGTCTGAACGACTTCGGAAACGGAAGGCCCTGCCGCCCATGCGACCGGGGCCAGCAGCATCAGGCTGAAGGCAGAAACAGTCAACCATCTATGAGACATTTACGCTCCTCCATGGATACAGCATGCCTTCTGGCAATATGCGGTCCGGCAGGGGTAGAATCAAGGGAGAAGAGAAAAATCAAATCTGGACACTGCCCGACTGCGTTGACAGCCCAAGGCGAAGCCAGCATTATACCGAACGGTCGGTTACTATCTGGAGCGCTCCCCCAAACATGGCCCAGTTTTTGCGGAAAACCACCAAAGCAACGATTGGTGTCCTTACGGCAGGTTCACTTGCTGCCTGCAGTTTTGAACCGCCACTGCGGCTACCTTCCGCTCCTACGGACAAAACCCCCTATACCGCAAATTCTGCTCCGGAAAAAACCCTTTTCACCTCGGGCAGGGCAGGCACCGGACAACAGTTTCTGTATGGAAAAACCCTGGATGGCGAGTGGTGGCAGCTCTTCCATTCCAGTGCCCTCAACGCGCTGGTCGCCACCGGTCTTCAAAACAGCCCCACGGTGGCGCAGGCGCAGGCCCAGCTGAAGGAGGCCGAGGCTTCTGCCAGGATCAACGCCAGCATTTTCTATCCCCAGGTAAATGGTACGCTGCAGGCGAACCGTAGCAAGGCTTCTGCAGCAGCCTTTGGCGGTAACAAGGGAGGGTTCCATTATTCCCTCATTACCGGCAGTCTGGATGTTACTTATTATCCGGACATTTTCGGGGTTAACAAGCTGGTCTACCGGAACAGTGAGGCCCTGGTGCAGTACCAGCGCTGGGAACTTGAAGCAGCGCGTCTCACCCTGTCCGGCAACATCGTCACTGCCGCAGTCAACGCAGCTGCAACCCAAGCCCAGATTGCCGCCACCCATTCCATCATCGCCCACGAACACGAACTGCTTACCCTGACGGAGAACCAGTACCGGGCCGGTGCGGTCCCCTACCTGAACGTCGTCAACCAGCAGAGTCAGCTGGCGGGGCAAATGGCTACGCTGCCGCCGCTGGAACAGCAGCTTTCAGTATACCGGCACCAGCTGGCCATCCTGGTCGGTGAATTCCCTGCCCAATCCCGGATCCCCCAATTCCGCCTGGCCAGCATCACGCTTCCCGGGAAGATTCCCGTCAGCCTCCCCTCGACGCTACTGAAACAGCGCCCAGATATCCAGGCAGCGCTTGCCCAGATGAAAGCGGCCAATGCCAAAATCGGGGAAGCCCGGGCCCAGTTCTACCCAACCGTCCAGCTGTCCGCCGCTATTGGAAGCACGGCCTCGCAGCCCGGTCTTTTTTTTAATCCCTTCAGTAGCATCTGGAGTCTGGTGGGGAGTCTGGCACAGCCCATCTTCCAGGGAGGCAAGCTGGAAGCACAAGAATCTGAGGCCAATGCCGCCTACGAGGTCACCTACCAGCAGTACCGTGCTACGGTGCTCGGGGCTTTTGAACAGGTAGCGGACTCCCTGCGCGCGCTTGAACATGATGCCGAAACCCTGAAAGCCGAGGAAGAATCCTTGGGCGCCGCACGCCAGGCCCTGAAACTTTCAGAAGCCAGCTACCGGGCCGGAGCCATCGACTATCTGTCGCTGCTGGCCAGCCAGATCCAGTATAGCACGGCCAAGATCGCCGTGGTTCGGGCCAAGTCCCAGCGCTACCAGGATACCGCCGCGCTTCTGGTGGCGCTGGGCGGCGGATGGTGGAGCGGACAGCCTGCCGTTGCAGAACCCCCGGAGCCGGTACAGATGAAGGCCAGTTCCCCGATACCCGCCCACGACTGATTCCCGAACCCTTTCGCAGATTTCCGCTCGGTCCTGGAGACTGGACATGAAAAAAGCTTTTGCAATTGTTATCGTTGGCCTTGTCATTCTTTTTGGTGGCATTTTCGGCTTCAAGGCTTTCGTGAACCATATGATGCACAAGGCCATGTCCCATGCGCCGGCTCCAGTCTTCTCGGTGAGCGCAGCAAAAGTGACCGGACAGGCCTGGCATCCTGAATACCGTGCAGTCGCCTCCCTGACTGCCCTGAAAGGCACGGCCATCAGCACCCAGATTGCCGGGAATGTCACGGCAATCCATTTCCATTCCGGCGAGGAGGTTCATGCCGGGACCCTGCTCGTCCAGATTGACAACACCAACCAGCTGGCCCAGCTGGCTACGGACCAGGCTAACCTGCATCTTGCCGCCATCAATCTTCACCGCACCCGCCGGCTGATGGCAACGCGGGCAGCCAGCCAGTCCCAGCTTGATTCCGCCCAAGCGGCCTTTTCCGCGGACCAGGCCCAAGTCCAAAACGACCGGGCGACCCTGCGCAAACTGGCAATCCGCGCTCCTTTCACTGGCCATCTGGGTATCCGCAAGGTCAGTCTAGGCCAATACCTGACCCCTGGTACCGAAATTGTCGACCTGCAGTCCTGGAATCCGCTGCATGTCGACTTCACCCTTCCCCAGTCCGACCTTGCCCGGCTGCATGTGGGGACACAAATGCAGTTCACGAGCAACGCCACGGGTAACCGCGTCTTTCAGGGGACCATCACTGCGCTGGGTTCGACCGTAGACAGCTCGACCCGCCAGATCCAGGTCCAGACCACGCTCTCAAATCCCCAGGATGTCCTGCGCCCAGGGATGTTCGGGGAGGCTTTGGTGATCCGGCACAAGCTTGAACATGTAGTTACGGTCCCGGCCAGTGCTATTTCCTACAACACCTTTGGCGATTACGTCTACGTCGTGCACAGTGAAAACCGCAACGGCAGGGCCTTACAGATTGCCACCCAGCAAATCGTCCATCCAGGTGAAAACCGGGATGGACAGGTCGCCATCCTGTCCGGACTAAAGGCTGGCGAGATGGTCGTCACCGAAGGACAGGTCAAGCTCAGCAACAACAGGCAGGTCCGGATCGAGCATTCCGGAAAGGCTTGAGGATCAGGTCATGAAATTTACCGACATATTTGTCCGTCGCCCGGTTCTGGCGATGTCCCTGAGCCTGGTGATTTTCCTGCTGGGCCTGCATGCCTATTCCCTGCTTACGGTTCGGCAGTATCCAGCCCTGGTGAACACGGTCGTGACCATCACCACTGCCTACCCGGGAGCCAGTCCCAGCACCGTCCAGGGATTTGTGACGACCAGGCTGGCCAAGGTGATCGCCAGCGCCCCGGATATCGATTACATGACGTCCAACAGTGCCGAAGGCACATCCACCATTACTGTCTACATGAAGCTGAACACACCTCCCAGCACCGCACTGGCTAACATACAGTCGAAGGTGCAGCAGGTTACAGACCAGCTTCCTACAGGAAGCCAGCTGCCTGTCATCAACGTTACAGTCGGCAACACTACGGACCTGATGTATATTGCCTTTTACAGCAATACACTGAGCCAGCAGCAGATCACGGACTATCTGCTGCGGGTGATCCAGCCCCAGCTGGCGACGGTTTCTGGCGTCGGCCAGGCCCAGATCCTGCCCATGGGTGCCGGCAACGGTAATACCTATGCCATGCGCATCTGGCTCAATCCCCAGAAAATGGCGGCTCTTGGCATCAGTGCTGCACAGGTTTCCCAGGCGCTTCTCGTCAACGATTTCATCTCTGCCGTAGGTCAGACACGGGGAAAAACGGTACAGAACACTATCGTAGCCACCACCAATCTGCATAATGTCCACGAGTTCCGTAACCTCGTGATCAGCCAGTCGGGCAACACCCTGGTACGGCTCAAGGATGTCGCCAGGGTGGCGCTTGGTGCCCAGGATTATTCCTCCTACGCCTTTTTCGATGGCCATCCGGCGGCTTTCATTGGCATCCAGGAATCACCCAACGCCAACTCGCTGAATGTGGCTTCCGGGATCAAGAAGGCTCTCAAGGGAATAGACCGGGGACTGCCTCCGGGCCTGCATGAGGCCATCCCCTACGATGCCAGCGTATTCATCAAGGCCTCCCTCACGGAAGTCCTGACCACCATCGGTATCACCCTCGGTGTCGTGGTTCTGGTGATTTTCCTGACCCTTGGCTCAGTTCGGGCGATTCTCATTCCTGCTGTGGCCATTCCCCTTTCCATCATCGGGGCCGGACTGATCATGTGGGGTCTCGGTTTCACCATCAATCTCATCACGCTTCTGGCATTTGTTCTGGCCATTGGTCTTGTGGTCGATGATGCGATCATCGTGGTAGAGAATGTCCACCGCCACATCGATGAGGGAAAATCCGCCTTTGAGTCCGCCCTTCTGACCGGGCGGGAACTGGGCACCCCGATCATTGTCATGTCCACCACCCTGATCGCCGTCTTTGCACCGATCGCGTTCATGGGGGGGCTCACCGGCAGCCTGTTTGGCGAGTTTGCCTTCACCCTTGTGGCCAGCGTCCTAATATCCATGGTGATCGCTCTGACGCTTTCGCCCATGCTGTCCAGCCGGGTTCTCCGCCCGGCCCACGGGCACGGCTTTGAGCATTTCATCGACCAGCGTTTCGAAAGTCTGCGCAGGTTCTATGACCGGCTACTGCATGGTTCCCTGAATTATGTCCCGGTTACGATGCTGTTTGCCGCCGTAGTGTTCTGCAGCATCTATTTTCTGTATACGACCTCCAAATCCGAGCTTGCCCCGCAGGAGGACCAGGGCATCGTTTTCAACGTGGGTACCGGTGGACCGACCATCACCCCTCTGGAACTGGTCCGCTATGGGAAAGAAATCCTGCACAATCTGGACAAGTATCCGGAAAAGGCAGCAACTTTCATGGTCACCGGTATTTCCGTAGGGGGAGGTTCCGGAACCAATAGCCTAATTGCCGGTCTGCGCCTCAAGCCCTGGAGCCAGCGGAGTGTCACCAGCATGGCCCTGCAGCCCCAGATCCAGAAAGCCAACCAGAACGTCACGGGCCTGGAGGTAGCCTCCTTTCTGCCCCCGCCTCTTCCCGGCTCCGCTGGAGGACTGCCGGTCCAGTTCGTACTCCAGAGCCCGGGGGGTTATAAAAAGCTTGATGAGGTGGCGAACCGGATCATCGCCGCGGCCTATCGCAGTGGCATGTTCTTTTATGTCACCAAGGACCTGCGCATCGACAATCCGGAAATTGTCCTGAAAATTCACCGCAACCTGGCCGGAAACCTGGGAATTTCTATGGCTGCCATCGCCCAGGACCTACAACCGCTGCTGGGCGGAAACTACATCAACCGTTTTGACATGAATGGCCGCAGCTACAAGGTCATTCCCCAGGTACCTGACCATTTCCGGGCCAATCCGGAAGCCCTGATGCATTATTATGTCACCACCGCGTCAGGTGCGATGATACCGCTGTCGACCCTGGTCACCATCACCACCCGCACGGAACCGCAGTTTCTGCCACAGTTTGACCAGCTGAATTCGGCCACCATCCAGGCCGTACCCAAACCCGGGATTACCATGGGCCAGTCGCTTACGTTCTTTCGGACCACTGCCGAAAAGATCATGCCTTCGGACTATTCCCTGAACTATGCAAGCCAGTCGCGGCAGTACATGCAGGCAAAAGGAGGCCTTCTGGTCACTTTTATCCTGGCTATTGTCCTGATCTATCTCCTGCTTGCTGCCCAGTTTGAAAGCTTCCGCGATCCACTCATCGTGCTGATCACGGTACCGATGTCCATCAGCGGTGCCCTCATCTTCATCAGTCTTGGCCTCGGTTCCATCAACATTTATACGGAAGTCGGGCTGATTACGCTCATCGGGCTCATTGCAAAGCAGGGCATCCTGATCGTCCAGTTTGCCAATGAAATCCAGCGGCGCGAGGGCCTAGACAAACGTTCCGCCGTGGAAAAGGCTTCCAGCATCCGTTTACGGCCCATCCTGATGACAAGCAGTGCAATGGTCCTGGGCGTAGTGCCCCTGGTCCTGGCAACTGGCGCCGGTTCCGTATCCCGTTACCAGATGGGGCTCGTGATTTTTACGGGCCTCGGCATAGGTGCACTCTTCTCCCTCTTTGTGGTTCCCGCGATGTATATGGTTCTCGCCAAAGACCTCCGGGGCCGTGCAGAGGAGTCCACCAGCCTGTCCCTCTAGGAAGAATTTCCTTGGCCTGCGTGGTTGCCCCCCGGTGCAGGCCAGAATTGCGGCTCTCAGGGAAAGTCCAGATGGCCGGTCCGGACGTAGAGAGTGCATCCGGAGCGGCTGAACGGCTCATGGCTGCTCAGATGGGGACTGCGCATCCAGGTCCCTTGGGGATAGCTACCCCATTCGTCCCCGAAAATCCCGCTGAGCACATAGATTTCTTCTCCCCCATAATGCCGGTGGGCTGGGAACCGGCTTCCGGGTTCCCATCGGACAAGGGCCGCGTGCACGCCTCCGGAATCCATCAGGGGAAGCACGGACAGCCCCTCCGCCATGCCCGGGTACCAAGGCGCTGACCGGGTGTCGACCACACGCCCTTCCATCTCTCCGGCCACAGCGAAACGCAGCCGGACCAGCAGGATGCAGCCATCCGGACTGTAGGGGGCATGCACAGACCCCGGCGGATTCTGGAGCCATGTCCCCCGGGGATATTCTCCCCGTTCGTCGGCAAAGGTGCCCTCCAGAACAAGGATCTCTTCGCCTCCTGGATGGGCGTGCTGTGGGAACGCAACCCCCTTGGCATAGCGGACGACCGAAATGGCGCGGCCCTCCTCGCCCCCATGCCGTTCCAGCAACTTCCGCTCCACCCCGGCACCACGGGAAGGCTGCCAAGGAAGCTTGGCCGTATCCAGAACGACCCGTTGCGCATGGTCTGCATGTATCTGCATGTCTTCTTCCATAAACCCTACAGAAACAGTATGCTCCATAGCATACTGGCTGGTATTTTTTCAAGGTGCAAGGAGGCAGGAAACCGCCTCATCCCTGGATCCGAAAAGGAGAAATCATGGACGTACGTGCGGCGGTGGCCTTTGCAGCAGGACAGCCCCTCTCTGTCGAAACGGTGCAGCTGGCTGGGCCCAGGGAAGGCGAGGTACTGGTTGAAATCAGGGCCACTGGAGTCTGCCATACGGATGCCTACACCCTCTCCGGTGCGGATCCGGAAGGACTTTTCCCGGCCATTCTGGGCCATGAGGGAGCAGGGGTGGTTGTCGAAGTAGGATCAGGAGTGCGCTCTCTCCAGCCTGGCGACCATGTCATTCCTCTCTACACGCCCGAATGCCGGGAGTGCGAATACTGCCTGAGCCGCAAAACCAACCTGTGCCAGGCCATCCGTCCTACCCAGGGGCGCGGGGTCATGCCCGACGGCACCAGCCGCTTTTCCCTGGACGGCCAGATGCTGCACCACTACATGGGGACATCCACCTTTGCCAACTATACCGTCTTGCCGGAGATTGCCCTCGCCAAGATCCGGGAAGACGCACCTTTTGACAAGGTCTGCTACATCGGCTGCGGTGTAACCACCGGCATTGGCGCCGTCCTCTACACTGCGAAAGTCGAGCCCGGCAGCCGCGTGGCAGTTTTCGGACTGGGGGGCATTGGTCTCAATGTCATTCAGGGTGCCCGCATGGCTGGCGCTGACATGATCGTCGGCGTGGACACAAATCCCGCAAAACGGGAACTGGCTGAGAAATTCGGCATGACCCATTTTGTGAATCCCGATGAAGCAGAAGGGGATCTGGTCCCCCACCTGGTCGGCCTCACGCGGGGCGGTGCCGACTATACCTTCGAATGTGTCGGCAATACGACCCTCATGCGGCAGGCTCTGGAGTGCGCACACAAGGGTTGGGGAACCAGCGTCATCATTGGTGTTGCGGGCGCCGGAGAGGAAATCAGCACCCGCCCTTTCCAGCTGGTTACCGGGCGGAACTGGCGTGGTTCGGCGTTTGGCGGTGCCCGCGGACGCACGGATGTTCCCAGGATTGTCGACTGGTACATGGAGGGAAAAATCAACATTGACGACCTGATTACCCACGCCCTGCCCCTGGAACGCATCAACGAGGCCTTTGACCTGATGCACGCGGGGAAATCCATCCGTACGGTCATTACCTACTGAGGAACGGCATGTCCCTGGAACTGCTGTCCGAACACTGCTCGTTTGGCGGTTCGGTACGTTTTTACCACCATTTCTCCATCGCCTGTGACGCACCCATGCGATTTTCCCTCTACCTTCCACCCCAGGCGGAACGGAAGCGGGTTCCGGTACTCTACTATCTGGCCGGACTCACCTGCACCGAAGAAACCTTCATGGTGAAGGGAGGCGCCCAGCGTCTGGCGTCAGAACTGGGCATCCTGCTGGTAACACCAGATACCAGCCCCCGCGGAACGGGTATCCCCGGGGAAAGCGAGAGCTGGGATTTCGGGATCGGCGCCGGTTTCTACCTTGATGCCACACGTGATCCATGGTCCCGCCATTACCGCATGTACCGCTACGTCACTGAAGAGCTTCCAGCCCTCCTTGCGCAGCACTTTCCCGCCGATCTGCGCCGGGAAAGCATTACCGGTCATTCCATGGGAGGGCATGGGGCTCTCGTCTGTGCCTTTCGCAATCCAGGCCGCTACCGTTCAGTATCGGCATTTGCGCCCGTCAGCGCACCCGCCCGGTGTCCTTGGGGAGTTAAGGCCTTTGAGGGATACTTGGGTGAAGACCGCGAAGTCTGGAAAGCCTGGGACGCCAGTGAACTGGTCCGTCGGGGACCCATACCGGCTCCCATTCTGGTCGACCAGGGAAGCAAAGACCCATTTCTGGAACTCCAGCTGAAACCGGAGATTTTTGCCTCGGCCTGCCGGGAAGCACAGCAGCCCCTGGAATTCCGCATGCAGCCTGGCTACGATCACAGCTACTATTTTATTTCGACCTTTCTGGCCGACCATCTGCGCTTCCACGCCGGGCACCTCTGGAGATAGCCGTCCCGGGCCAGTCCACCACGCCTTTTCCTTCATCTGCAGACCGGAGCGGCAGCCGGATAGCCTATTCCGGAAAAACTACGGTATTTTGCCATCGCCTCAACATTTTATTATCTTTAAAACATGAACCATGGAAATTTGGTAATTGGCGGATTCAGTCTCCCCATTCACATGAACATCTTGCCCTGGATGGGAAAAGTTCTTCCCAGCCTCCTGCTGGTCATTTTTGGTGCCATTTTTATCCGCTTTGCCCGAAATTCCTGGCATCGCCTCTGGCAGTTTTTTTACGAAAGGGCCCATTTCAGCCAGGAAGGGGCCTATATGTCGGAACGCATTCTACGCTGGTTTCTCTGGGGACTGGTTCTGGTTGCCCTGCTAAATGTCTGGGGGATCAACGTCACCGCCTTCTGGACCACTCTTCTGGGGATTTTGACCGTCATTGGTGTCGGTTTTCTGGCAACATGGGCGATGATCAGCAATATTGCCGCCCATTTCCTCCTCTGGATCTGGCGGCCATTTCACCTGGGACAGGAAATTGAAATTTTTCCGGAAAATCTGAAAGGTAAGGTTTCGGGAATGAACCTGATGTTCACGGAACTGCGGGATGGAGAAGGACACGGCATCATTCTTCCCAACAATTTTTTCTTCCAGAAAATTATCCGGATTGGCCCAATGCCGCAGAAAAATGGAGAACTTTCCCTGCAAATTCCCGCCCAAAAATTCTCCGGAGAAAAACCCGCCGTCCACATCCCTGAAAATCCGGAGCCTGATCTGCCGTCGGGGCGGTAGTAGACAATATCCGGAATGGCGTCTGGGTCATTTTTTGGCGAGGCACTCTTTGACCATATAGACGGGGAAAGACATGCCGGCGGAGCCCCCTTCAATGTGGCCTGCCACCTGGGGGCTGGGGCTTCATCCCCTTTTTATCAGCCGTATCGGGCAGGATCCGGAGAGCCGGCCCATCCATTCTTTTCTGGAGGCATGGAATCTCTCCAGCTGGGGACTGCAGACCGATCCTCACCGCCCTACGGGCAGCGTCACCATTTCTCAGGAACACGAAGACCCGTGTTTTGCGATCCCTGCCGGCCAGGCCTATGACGCCGTTGACGCAGACAGCGCCGTCCGTACCGCCGGTGCCTCCATCGGCCTCCTCTACCACGGAACGCTTGCCCTGCGCGACGGCTCACGGAACAGTTCTGCCCCCATGGGACAGATCCCCCCAGATGTCTGGAGATTCCTGGGCAGCGGTTCGGACTGCAGGAAATCCTGTTGACCCAGGATCGCGACGGAGCTATCTGGTGGCACGCCGGAGAACTCCAGGCCATTCCGACATCTCCCGTCCGGATCCGTAACACCATTGGGGCTGGTGATGCCTTTACCGCCGGCTGGCTCTACGGGCTGTACCAGAAATGGGATCCCTTGGCCAGGCTGCGGTTTGCCGCACGGCTGGCCGCCGCCGTATGCACCCTTCCTGGTGCCCTGCCGTATTCTCCGGTCTTTTATGCCCAGCTTCTGGAGGAGACGGAAGGCTGATGGGAGACCGGCAACCCCAGGCATCTTCATGCCCACAGCCTGCACGACAGAGGATCCACGCAGGAGCACCAGAAGTGGGCATCAACAGCGATGCGGCAGGCAACTAACAGACAGACTGGCCATGTACCTGAACGGGCCTGCATCTTCCTGGCCGGAAATCCGGCCGTAAAACGGAAAAGCCTGCTAGCCCGGCGGACTGGGGATCCCGCCTCTCTGACAGCTGCCCCACTCCGGAGAACAGGGAAAACCTGCCCTGGTGCGCAGGCCATCCGTTTCCCTCTTAGGCCCCGGCGCTATCTGCGCAAGAAACTGGTACCCGGAAATGTTCTGCCACCTCCAGTAGCGGTCCCAGGCCAGTGCCGTGCCCCAAGGCTGGGGACTGACTCCCGGTACGGACACACCTGTCGCGCTTCTTCTTGCTGTTTTTCCCGGGTTGCGCCATCCTCGGCCCATGGAAAATCCGGTCAGAATAGGAAGACAGGTGGCGCATGCGCCCTATGTAGACCTGTCCAGGGTGTCTGCAGAATTTTCCTCCTGCCGTACCTGGCGATATACCCTTTCGCTTCCCTTCTGCGGACGTTCCGGTCCCCATGCCACGATCATCCTGAAAAATCCCTCCAGCGCGGACCAGGACAGGGCCGACAAGACTGTGCGCACCGCGGCGGAGTTCGTGTTCCGGCATTTTCCGGATATCTCCGGCCTGCACATACTGAACCTGTTTGCGTTCCGGGGCACGGATGCGGCCGAAGTTGGCCAGGTAGCCGCAAAGGAAGGCCTTGGGCGGGTAACCGGACCGGAGAACGATACCCGCATCCAGGAGGCGCTAAACCGCATGGGCCCCGTCCTGGTGGCCTGGGGCGGACCCTCGGGCATCCCCCGGGCCCTCTACCGCAGCCGCGTGGACGCGGTGATGGAGATGCTGGCCCGCCACCCGGGACCCATATACCGCAACGGCCGTAAAGGATCGGACCGGTATCCTTTTCACGCCTGCTACTGGGGATATGCTGACCCGCTCATTACCATCCACTGCAGGGAGAACAGATGATGCTGTATGTGGAACCCATGGCCGGCCCGGCTCCCATCGTCCAGGTCATTCGGGAAGCCCGGCACACCGTTGACCTGAACGTCTATTATCTGGCCGACCGCCAGATCCTGGACGCCCTGCGCTCTGCCACACACAGGGGGGTCCGTGTACGGGTGATCCTGGCAGGGAAACCTTACGGAATGCGCCCATGGAAGATCCGGAAGGAATTCCGGACAGTGCGGGGAACCGGGGCTGCAGTGCAGCCGGCACCTGCCCGCTTTGAATCCGCCGGCCAACATTACGCTTTTGACCATGCAAAATATGTCTGCAATGGCCACAAATGTGAAATCGGTACGGCAAATTTTTCATGGTCTGCTTTCCACAGAAACCGGGAATATCTCTGCACCACCCGGAATCCGCGGGTAGTCTGGGCGGCACGCGCCACTTTTTCCGCCGACTGGCAGCATGTTTCCACTCCAGAGGCGGCCCACCGTATCCTGGTACTATCGCCCGGAACCTCCGCAAGGCAGCTGCTCCAGGTTCTGGAACAGCCTGGTACGGTAGATGTGGAAAGCGAGGAGCTGGGCCCCTACCGTCCCATCCTGGAGGCCATGGCGGCGAAAGGACAGCATCTCCGGATGATCCTGCCCTCATCTCTCCGCGGGCAGGACCGGCACGATGCCGCCTTCCTGCGCCGGGATGGTGTCCGCGTACGCTTCCTCCGATCCCCCTACATGCATGCCAAAATGGTCACGGGCAGCCGTCTTGGCTTTGTGGGCAGCGAAAATTTTACGGACACGAGCCTGAACAAAAACCGGGAAATGGGTCTCCTGCTGGAAGGACGGGATCTCTACAGATTGCGGGCACAATTCCGCTCTGACTGGGAACGGGCGAAAAACACTGGGGGCAAGGACCGGAAAAGCCGCCTTGTCCGTTTTTTGGGCCGATAGCCAGCCCGGAAAATGGAGGAACCTGGCCCTACGGCCCAGAAATAGCAGGATATCCCGGGGACCAGGCACAGTTTTTTCCGGATCTACCGGCAGGAGCGCTTCCCATCCCGCCGGTCTTTCTGTATATAATTACAGCATGAAAATCCGCCATCCGCCCGCCACCACGACATCTCCGGAACACTACCGGTTCTGGGGAGAAGCCGCCATCCAGCTGGAAACTTCCGTCCAGCTACCGGGTGGCCTCCCACTGTACAGCCACCCGGTTCCGGCTGGCTTTCCCAGCCCGGCAGACGACCATATTGAGGATCATCCAGACCTGGAACGTCTGCTGGTACGCCATCCAGCAGCCACCTTTTTCCTGCGCGCCCGCAGCGAGGCACTCCACGGAGACGGCATTCTTTCCGGAGATATTGTGGTAGTGGACCGATCCCTGAAAGCCCGCCATGATACACTCATTGTCGCTGCTTTCCAGGGAGAGATGCTCCTGCGGCGCCTGTACTGGAAAGATGGACATACGGCCCTGCTGTCCTCCCATCCCGGGTTTTCTGCCATTCAGATTCCCCGCATCGCGTCCCTGGAAATCTGGGGTGTGGTAACCGGCATCCTCCGGGTTCTCTAGGTCCGTGTACGCACTGGTCGACTGCAACTCTTTCTACTGCAGTTGCGAACAGCTGTTCCGCCCGGACCTAAAGGGACGTCCGGTCATTGTGCTCAGCAACAACGACGGCTGCATCATTTCCCGCAATACCGAAGCCAAGGCCCTTGGCATCCCAATGGGCGCCCCCTGGTTTCGGGTACAGGAACTCGCGGGGCGACATAACGTTGCGGTCTTTTCTTCCAATTACGAACTGTATGGGGACCTGTCCCGAAGGGTCATGTCGGTTCTGTCCAGCCTTGCCCCGGAAACCGAGATCTACTCCATAGACGAGGCATTCCTGGAACTGGATGGATTCCGAGATCCATGGAACCATGCGAAGAGGATCCGGAACCGGGTGCGGCAGTGGACCGGCATCCCGGTATCGGTGGGCATTGGAGCAACTCGAACCCTTGCCAAGGCCGCCAGTTTCCTGGCAAAGCGGGACCCGGGAACCGAAGGTGTACTGGTCCTGGGGAGCCGGGAAGCAATCTCCAGAGCGCTGCAGCAGATGGAAGTAGGGAACATCTGGGGGGTAGGCCGACGGTGGGCAGCACATCTGCAGGCCCTGGGCATCCATACGGCCGAAGACTTGCGCCGGGCAACCCCTTCCTGGATCGGACGGCGATTTGGCGTTATCCTGGAGCGGACCTGCAGGGAACTGGATGGCGTTCCCTGCCTGCCTAGGGCACTCCATTCCTCCAACCGCCACCAGATCATTGTCTCCCGTTCTTTCGGGAAACGGGTAACTGATCCCGCGCCCCTAAGAGAGGCCGTTGTCACCCATACCGCACGGGCAGCCGAAAAGCTTCGCCAGGAAGGTCTTGTGGCCCTGGTCCTCCAGGTGTTTATCCAGACGGGAGACCCCAGCCAGCATGGGGTCACAGCTGTCCCGCTTCCCTACCCCACCTCGGATACCCGCCTGCTGGCCCGGGCAGCCGTAACCGGCCTGGACCGGCTATACCACCCGGAACGCTGCTACCGGAAAGCGGGTGTGATACTGCTAGAACTCCGGGCACCCGGCCCTGTCCAGGGAGACCTGCTGGAGGAAAATGCCATCCGGACGGATGGAGACCGGGCCGAACGGCTGATGGCAGCCATGGACCGGATCAACCATACCCTGGGGCGGGGAACGGTAACGCTTGCCAGCCAGGGAACCCTCCAGTCGTCACAGAACTGGAAAATGCGACGGGACCGATGCTCACCGCATTTTACCACCCGCTGGTCCGATCTGCGGGAAGTCCGCTAGGACCGCAGCCAGCTGTAATCCGAAAGAAGCGGCAGAACGCCACTCCTCCAGGCACGGGTGCAGGATAGGGATACTGCGCAGATCAGAGCGGAATACGGGGGCCGGTGCCTCCTGCTGCCCACGTACCAGATGCCCTACGTTTCCAGTGGACCAGAACCGGTTTCTGCTCCGGCTGGTAGCGGACGGCATGCCCCGACGACCGGGCTGGCAGATCTGGCGGCAAAAAAACCGCCGATGGCAATGCCGGTTTCCCCGGGAACGGCATGCCGGAGGAAACCTGGAGCATCTGGTGCATGACCGCCATCTGCATGGCCTCCATCTCCAGCATGGCCGCAGCCTGCCGGTGTGACAGACGGGCTGCCGGCATTTCCGCCTGCGGAACACCGCTACTATAGCTTACAGTCTTAATCTGCATCACTCCACCCGGGAAATAGACGGTTCTTTTCTGGACATGCACGGGAACCGCATGTCCGTGTGGGCCATGGAATACGGCGGCAGCGGCCATTCCGCCTGCCACCCCCGCCGCAAGTACCAGCAGAGCCATTCCCGTGATTTTTTTCAGATACCGGACATGCCTTTCCTGCATATTGCCTCCTCAAAAATCATCACCATAATCTCCATATATGACCAGGTTCGGAACTTCTGGTTCACATGGCCGTTCTGGCGATCGCAATCCGGGAGGGAAAGAACCGCACGGCAGCAGTCCAGTTTTTCCGGCGCATCAAAATCCTGCCCAATTTTTGCCGGATGCGCAGATATCGGGCAGAGATTTGCAGGCAGAAAGTCTCAAGTCGAGGCATCAAAAATCGGCTATGTGCACATTCTGAGGTTGAAACCAACCTTGGATTACATGGTACAAGACAGATTTGATTAGTAATGGTATCGGCACTGGACAACCAGGATGGTGTCATCCTGAACCGCATAAACCAGCCGATGCTCATTATCTATGCGCCGACGTCCCCCCGGTTTGAGTAGCACCTGAGATTAGAGTCCAATCCCGAAGATGAAGGAGACTGGACATGAAGAAGCGGTTCACAGAAGAACAGATCATCGGCTTTCTACGGTAGGCGGAAGCCGGCCTGCCGGTAAAGGAGTTGTGCCGCCGGCATGGCTTCCCGGAGGCGAGCTACTACCTGTGGCGCAGCAGGTTCGGCGGCATGAGCGTATCGGATGCCAGGCGACTGAAGGAGCCTGAAGCCGGGAACGCCCGCCTGAAGAATCTGCTGGCGGAGTCGATGCTGGAAAACGGGATCACCCGCGAGGCCCTGAAAAAAAGTGGTGAAGGCACCGGCACGCCGCGAACTGGTGCATCACCTGACGGATCGCGGGCTGAGTGGGCGCCATGCCCTGCGCATCGCCGGCATGAGTGCCAGTGCCTATCGCTACCAGCCGGCGCCCGACCGCAATATGGCTCTGCGCGGGCAGATCGTGGCCCTGGCCCACCGGCATCGCCGCTACGGGGCGGGCATGATCTATCTGAAACTGCGGCAGGCGGGGCAGCCGGTCAAGCACAAGCGCGTTGAACGGCTTTACACCGCCATAGACGCACTCGACCTTCACTGTGCCGTTTGCCGATTCCATGGGCGCGTTGTCCCGGCAATCGGCCCATCGGCACCGTGATGCCGCGGGCCTTGAGGATCTTGCGGCAGTCCCCCGGGGCGTATGGCAACCCTCTGTCGGAGTGATGCACGAGTCCGGCGCCTGGATCGCGCCCGCCGATGGCCACGCGCAGCGCCTCGATCGTGAGTTCCTGA
>JAKARO010000027.1 GCA_021821885.1 Pseudomonadota bacterium | reverse complement strand
AGACTCCATTCTGGCGCACGGCCAGGAAAGAAAGTGCGCAGACATGGGTTCAACGTGCCCGGCAATGGGATGCACCCAAATCTGGTGTAGGAGTGCGCTGCGTCTTCATCAAAGGGATGGGTTAGCATGGCCCGAATGCCGATGCCGGCAGGAAATCGTTGCGCAAACGAAAATTCAGGAATCAGGCCCCTGCCGGGTTTCCTGTTCCGGCTCCAGTCCACGGCCCTGCTGATGTCTTTGCTGGTTGAAAAGCCGGATTTCCTGTTCCTGTTCCAGGGCTTCCTGTAGGACACTCCGGCAGGGACCGGACGGGAACATCGCGTCTACCATCTCCCCTGCTGTGGCCTCCGGCAGCGTCGCGATTTTCGCTCCGACCTCACGAAGTCCCTGTTCCAGTTCCAGGATATACTTCTGTCTATCCCTATGATGCTGCTGTTCCAGGGCCAGCCGGTCCTTCAGTGCGGCCAGTTCCTTTTTCTGCCTTTCCGTTACCCGCTCCATCGGTACTGGTTCCGGTGGCGGTGTTTCCTGGAGAGTCTTCCGGACGGCTTCCAGCCGTTTCTCCTGCCGTTCTTCCTCGCTCCGGCCCACCTCAAGATTGTGCAGGGTTTCTTCCAGCTGACGGGTGTAATCCTCCAGTGTGCTCCGGGCCTTTTCGAGTTCAGCCGGAAGATCCTGGTGCAGTTCGCGGACGGAGCGGTGGATATGGTGTGCGGCAGGCTGACCCTCCGCGATCCGTTCCTTTTTCGGTTTTCCGCGCCTGATGCCGAGGTGCGCCCAGACCTCACCCGCCAGATCCTGCAGCTCTGCTGTTGTTTTTCTGGTAGTGGACGCCCCGACCATTTGTCCATCCATACGAACCGCCGGACACTGGAAGTGGGCATGGATGGCGCTCTCGTCCCGGTGTACCATGAGGCCTGACAGGGTGGTGCCCAGCCGCAGGGCGATCCGTTCGGCGGTTTCCCGGAACAGCCGATCCTGCTCCAGGATGGGCAGGCGCCCTACGATCGCCTGTGCTTGCCGGCCGAAGGTGATGACTCCCACCGTGCTGATCGACGGGTTTTTGCGGTTGCGCTTCCGGGGTACCTGTGCCCTGCGTTCGGCGCACACCCTCCCGAGTTCTGCTTCCATGGGGGGCGCGAGGAGGAGACTGTTGTCCTGCATGCGGTCCTGATCCACATGTGTTGGCAGGTGGCCTGTCCGCAGGTCATGGCGGCGCTGGTTGGCGGTATGCTGGCGGTCGCGATGGGCAATGCGTACGCTGATGGTCTGGCTCATGACGGTCTGCTCCCATGCCGGTCTGTATGGACATAACCTACTAGTGATAACAGCGTTATCCCCGCAGGCCAGGGGGCCATAGCCCCTCTGGAAACCCCTTTTCTCCCCTCTGGAGACAGGGAACGTACCGGTTGGCCAGTATCTCCGTGCCATTTCTGGCATCCGGGCCGGGAGAATATTCCGACCAGTTCCGGGGCAGCCAATCCCCGTCTTTCCGGCACCCTGGCAGAGGCTGCCGGACTCGTGGCGGTTCCCCATCGCCTCCGTCGCTGTTGCTGCCGGATGCTTTTGACCCTGCCCTGCGGCCTATCGCGCCACTCTCTCTCCAGGCTTTCATGCGGGGACCAGGCCGGTATAGGGTGCGCCACTGCGTCCGGAGGGTTTTGCCGGTGCGATCCGTCTGCGTGCAGGTTCTTTGCGCGATGGGGGACTCCAGCGCATTCAGGGTTTCGGCCACCCGGACCAGCCATCTCCAGCGCCCGGACGTGGGGAGGACGCCCCGTTTCTTGTAGGTATGTCGCCAGGACGCAGGCAAAACCCTTGAGGCAGGGTCCCATGGCGGCCATGGTCCTGATGGCCAGGCGCAGGAGTACGTTTGGCACCAGGGGGGTATGGGCAACAACATGCATATCTGTTATGAACACTATGAAAGCGATTTTATTTGTGGAAAATTTTGTCATGATGTTTCCTTCTCTGGCCATCGCCAGCTGGTGAGCAGTAAGGCAGACCTGGACAGGCATTTCCGTTTTCGGCTTCCTGGCCTGACATGTGCTGGAGTCCATTTTTGCTCCAGCATTTCTAAAAGTCAACATGAATATGTTTGCGTTGTTATATCAGTATCAGCCTTTGCTTACGGGTGCCCCTGCCCCAGAAGATTTTGCCCATCTACTTTTCGGGATGCAGCAGGTGGGACGCGGATGGCTGGAAAGATAAAGGGGTCTTCAATACTCTCCTTCTGGCGGAACTGCGCCCCAGACTTGCCAGGACCATGGGAAGGCAAGGAAATTTTGGCCCGGCCCTTCTCCGGGCACAAACCAGACAGAACATATAGCCGTTTCAGGAGATCCCGCCCAAAGAAGCGCCATCCCGGCATACAAGAGAAGTTTGGGCTGGCACGCCCTGGCCATTTTCCGGCGAGGCCCGGCGCGCCACAGAAAACAGGTCTCCATTATTTATCCCGTGCATTGAGCCATGGAAAACTGCGGGGCATGCGGAACAGGATGTTCCGCATTGCGCTGTCCCTGCTCCACATGCGGCCGCTCCTCCGGGTTAGGATTGTGCGCAAAATGGGGTTTTCCTGCCGGAACGCGGACATTTCCATCTGGCAAAATGAATACGGTACAGGTCTGGGGCACCATATGGAAACCCCGGGTTACAGCATTGGTTTTCTCCCGGTTTTTTGGGACAATGCTGTTCTGGGGGATATTAAACATATTTGACACAATATATTCATATTCTTGCAGACGGCAGGGACCATGAACCGCCGGCATGGAATCTGAAAAAATCCTGCCTCCCTGCCAGGCGGAGCAGCAACCGGACCAAGGAAAGAGATGCGAGCAGAAACACGCAATCCCGTCCAGGCGATCAGCACGGCCATACTGAATCTTTCGCAGCGCCAGATCAGGTTCGTGAACATCGGCACGTGGGCCCTGATCGGGATTGCCTTCCTGCTGTCCATTGCGCGGCAGAATTTGCACGACACCGTACCAGAAACCGGGTTCGGCCTGCTTGCCACCCTTTTTTTCATTTCCTGCTACCTGGTGACATCCGCCCTCATCAGGCACCTGTGGGAAATCAAGGAATACCAGACTGTAATTCTCGAGGTCCAGAAATCCCTTTTTCTTTTGAATGACCCAAGGTTAATGTACGATGATGTTGTGAAGCAGATCGTGCAGAAAACAGATGCCATAGCCGCCTATATTGTAATTCCTGACGAGAACACGGGCTTCCTTTCAATCCAGTCCGCATCAGAAGAGGATGCCTCCCAGGGCACAAGGGAAAGAAATAGGTATATAACCCAGATATGCCCTACAGAAGCCGCCCTCAAGGTAATGGATTCCAGAAACATATATGGCCCACTCAATCCGAAATCCAGCGGACTTCTCGACATTTCGAAAGATGTACGGACTTTCTCGCAGAAGGTCAGAAGCGTGCTCGCTCTTCCCGTATTTATTAACAAGCATGAACAGCCATACGCGGTTCTCGTCATTGAGGCCATAGCCAGCGTATATTTCAGCGCCGAAACAATAAAATCCATACAGACTCTCTGCAACAGCCTTGGTGAAGCCATTTCCCGGTACATGGAGACGAAACAGCTTGTCGAGGCAAAATCCCATTTTGAGAACATCGCCCATATTGATGAACTGACCGGGCTGCGGAACCGGAGATCCCTGGAACTGGATCTCCCGCTAGCCATAAACAGGGCAAAAGCTTCCGGTCTTGTCCTGGCAACGGTCCTCCTTGACCTGGATGAATTCAAGCCTGTCAATGATACCTTTGGTCACGAATGCGGTGATGAAGTACTGCAGGCGGTTGGGGAAAGGCTTGTTCATGGCATGCGTGACTGTGATTCCGTTTACAGGCTTGGTGGCGATGAATTTGTTCTTCTTATGGAAAACCTGCATGAAGAATCAGAAATTCCCCTGATCATGGAAAAAATAGCGTCCCTGATCCGCCAGCCAATACTGCTTTCATCCGGTGACGGTGTGTCCATCAATCTTAGTGCAGGAATAGACCTTTATCGTGGAAGCAGCAGAGACAACCCTGGCGACATTATCCGCAGGGCGGACCAGGCGCTCTATTCCATTAAATCCCGGAAGGAGTCCAGAAAAAAATTCTGGACCCTTTTCGCTGCCTGACCTGCAAATGGATAGCCCAGGGAGAGGTCTCTCCCTTCGACGCCCGAGGGCGGCCGTGTTTTGCCGCCTGCGTGCCATACCCTGAAGCACGCAAACCGTCAGGCATCCCGTGTGGAAATTTCCTCAAACCAGAGCGCCGTGAGCAGACTGATCACCGTATCCCGATGATGCCCGTCCATTTCTCCCAAATTTGCAAGGTGCACGTCCAGGAGATTGCCGAGTTCAGAATCCTGGAGACCTCGCCGCCTCACAAAATGCTCCATCCGTTCCCTGTTGAGGATCTGTGCATCATTGGCCCCATTTGCGCTGAACCCCGCGCTCCGCTGCATATCCCATAGCAGGTATGCAGACAGTGCTCCCAGTGCCGTAACCGGATGAAGGGTGTCCACCGGGTAGCGGAATCGCTGGTGCCAGGGAACGATTTCACTGGCTGGCATTGGACGGGCAATCCCAAATCCCTGCCCAAAATCGGCGCCAAGGATTGCGGCGGCTTCAATCATGCCGGGATCTTCCAGACCTTCGACAGTAAGAGACATCCCGAAAGCATGGGCCATGCGGGTCAGGTAGAGAATGAATTCCAGCGCCCTCCGGGGACGGCGCAAAGCCCCGCGTATCAGGTCCTGATCGATTTTGACCTCATCAAATCCATATTGGTCAAGGCGCAGCAGCGAACTGTACCCTGACCCAAGATCATCCTCGACAATACGGATTCCGGCATCACGCAGACGCTGCAGAAATTCTGAACGCTGCCCATCCCTCAAGGAACGCTCCCGGCTTTCCAGAATTTCAAGCTGCAGGCGCGAAGGGCCAAGTCGCGCCCCTTTCAGGGCATGGAAGACTGCCTTCTCGTAACGCGGATCTCCTATTCCTTCCGCCGGGAAATTCACGGCAAATGTCGTGTAAATCCCCTGCCGCTCAAACCATTCACAGTCACTGCAGCACTGTTCCAGTCCCAGCTGCAGGAGTTCCAACAGCTCATCCGTGCCAAAAGCAGGAAAAAAATGGCCAGGAGCAACCAGTACACCATCGCCGGCGACGAGCCGGGCCAGCGCCTCGACCTTCTGGAGGGATCCATCCTGCAGGTTTATGATCGGCTGATATAACATGGCTACCTTCCGCTCCACGAGCATGCGACGGTAGTGCTGGCGGTCCTGCAGTGGCAGCACTGGCGCATCGCTCCGGCGGCGAACCGCATGGCTCAGTGCGCGTTGCACATCCGCAAGAAAACTGCCCATGCGCATCGTGGAAAAGCATCCCGGCCATGCGCTGTAGAGACTCAGGAGTGCAATTGAATGCCCATCCTCATCTGTCAGTGGTACTGCCGCAGCGGCCCGGAAACCGAGCCTGTCTCCAGCAGCCCTCCATGGTTGGGTCGCCGCATCAAGGGCCCACGCGTCGGACACTACAATACGGCCGCTACGCCATGCCCTCCCGCCTGGCCCCTGTCCCTCGGGTTTATCCGGACTGATACTGATCTTCGGGGCAGATCCACTCATCATCGCCCGGTGGTACCGTTGACCTGCTGCCCCGTAAGAACCTTCAACCTGCAATTCCCTGTTGGCATCTACGCGGGCAAAAAATGCGGAAATCTCGCCATCCACACTGCCAATCGCTGCCATGGCTCCGCGTATCAGATCGGAGAAATTGGCCGTCGTCTGGATTAGTTCTTCAATCCGGGACGAAACCTGTGCTGTCTGCATCTCGATCCTGCGATAGCTGGAAACCTGCCCCTGCAGCTCTACCAGAATCCGGCGGCTGACTATGCTGGTCACCAGCTCCCGTTCCTCCAGTTTTCCTGTTAGCAGGGGTCCGAGCAGATGTTGCAGCTCCCGCTGGTACATGCTGTACGCCTCAATGACCCACAGCAAATCCACACCGACCAGGGCATGGATGCGGCCCGTTCTCTGTGCGGCCAGCAGGTGTTCTTCGAGGGTCAGGTCAGGAGCAAGCAGGTGCTGCAGATGCTCCGCCTGCCGAATTTTCAGTTTCTCGAATTCATCTGCGGTCAGGCGCGCAAGTACCCCGGCTACCTCCTCTGCATTTGAAAGTTCCCTGTAGAAACTCGAAGCAAAGTGCCGAGACAGGTCCCCGGCCGGTTTCTGAATACGCCTCAGGAATGGCCCAACCAAGGATCCATAGGCATCACACTGCCCCCTGTTTCCCGTCATGCCTGATCCTCCTGTCCGACGGCGGCCACAATCCAGAGTTTTTAGAGGCACCCGTGCATCGCTGTCCCTGTGCGGTCGCGGCCGTACCCTGCCAGCACTGCCGACGTAAACCATGAATCACGAGCAAACCAGCCTTGACCAGCAGACTGGGACATATATACCAGTTTTTTCTTTTCCCTGGTCCTTTTTTCTCTTTTTGCAGATCCGGAGGGTTTCTGGAGCTGCCAACATGGCCAGAAACCAGAATTGGGCAGAGACATGGCCATGGGGCTTATGGCCTGGCCAATTGCCTGCCACCAGACCAGAGCGGATATCTTCTCCGGCACACCACTGTCTGCCGGAATCCGGATGAAACAGGAAGAGGGGTCAGAACCCCCATCCAATGGCAGGCACAAAGATATGCATTTCCTGCAGCCCTTCAAGCCCTCCCGCATCAGATTTTGCAGACGGCAGGATCTCTCCGGAGAGGGTTCGCGCGATACCAGAAACGGCATTCGGGCTTGCCGGTCCTGTGATCTCCCTCCAGGGAACGGGCCTGCATGCAGGACAGACTTACCCCGGACAGGGGCATGGGATCCTCCGCGTGCAGATCCGGCTGCAAAAGGAGCCAGCCGGATATTCCTGTCAGGATTTCGTATGGCCCCGCACGGCTGCCCCATCTTCACTACGCAATAGAAGAAACGCAGGCAGGACAAGCAGCGGCAGGCAGGCGAGGATCAGAAACGCCATATGGAAGGTAGCGAGGCTGGGAACCAGTTGCCTTGGTGCCAAAAATTCCAGCAGTGCGGCGCCCAGAGAAACCCCAAAACTTACCGTCAACTGCTGGAGCACTCCTCCCAGACTGGTAGCACGGCTCAACCTTTCGGCAGGAATATCCGCATAGGCAAGCGTATTGGAGGTCATAAACTGGCTTGCGCGGACCACACCAAAGAAAATGATAAGGCCGGCAACCGGCAGGCTTCCTGCACCAGGACCAATTCCCGCAAAGCCTGCAAGTGCCAGACTGCACGCCATGGCGCTTCCGGTCAGAATGGCACGAAAACCAAGCCGCCTGATTCCTGGCCCTATGATCAGGCGAATTGCTGGTGACGCCACAGCCGAGAGAAAAGTCAGCGACCCCGATATGGCCGGACTCAGACCCAGCCCCAGCTGCAACAGAAGTGGCAGGAGATATACAGGACTGTTCATTGCCACGCGGCATACCCCTCCGGCAAGCGTCGCAACACCAAAAGCCCGCCCCCGGAGAAGACCCAGATCAACGGCAGGGTACGCATGTTTCCGGCTCCACCCTGCATACACAATCAGGAGCAGGCCTCCCAGTGCCACTAACGACAGCAGGGTCATCATGGACAGGTGCCCTGCGACTTCCATACTGAACTGCAGCAGGCCTACACCAATGGCAAAAAGGAGAAATCCCATCCGGTCAAAACGGGGTACGGCGGAAACGACGGAAGGCGCAAAACGATAGGCCAGAAGAATACCGGCCAGGCCGAAAGGGAGATTAATATAAAAAATCCAGCGCCAGGAAAGATAACTTGTCAGATATCCACCAAGTAGCGGACCCATCACCGGCCCAAGAGTGGCTGGCAGCGTAGTATAGGTCATGGCACGGATAAGCTGTCCTCGAGGAAAGCTGCCCAGAAGAATCAGTCTCCCCACCGGGGTCATCATGGCCCCACCAAGACCCTGCAGAATGCGGCAAATCACCAGCATGCCCAGGCTGTCGGCAAGTCCACAAAGGGCAGAACCGAAGGTGAATATGGCAAGTGCTGCCATAAATATCCTGCGTGCACCAAACCGGTCAGCCAACCAGCCACTTAGGGGAATAAAGACCGCAAGGGTAAAAATATAGGCACTTACGGCCAGACTTAGCTGCACCGCCGTACTATGGAGCGATTGTGCCATAGCCGGGATGGCGGTTGTAATGATTGTCGCGTCCAGCTGCTCCATCAGGAATGCCGTTGCCACAACCCAGGCAATTCGCACACGATTTTTTTCTGGGGAAGACGTCATGGTTGGATCCGCACGGGCAGGAAACGGGAACCGACAGCTTCCAGCTGGCGCCCTCCAAACTGGTTCGATCTGGTCAGGGAAGGCCTGATCCAGCACGGCTTTCCTGCGAAATTCCACATTCGTTCCCGCATTTTGCCAGTATCCTGTTTCAGCCCTATCCATACAAGAATCGCATTCTGACGGTCGCCAGGATGCTGGTCCTGGGGGATCAGGACATCGGCAGGCGTTTCAGAAGCGGGCCATAGGTCCGGGTTTTCCGTGACCCGGCAGAGCCAGTCCTGCCCACCCGAAGACCGCCGGACAAGGCCATGAGCCACGGATTTCCCTCATGCCTGGGGCCGGACAGGGAGCCGGTCCATCCTCCCGTCGTGAAGCGCTATAATAGGGCTAAGGCATAATATCCCTGTAGGGGGGCACTGGCTGCCATTCCTCCGGAACCCTGGAATGCCCGGTGCCGTATTTGCTTTACCTTGTGTGACTACCCGTATGGCCTGAGATCCCATGAATCCACCTGATGGAAGGCGGTGAAAAATGCAACGTGTCGCTGGTGCCGTGATGGGCGCCCTGATCGGTGATGCCCTGGCTTTGGGATGTCATTGGTACTACGACCTTGCCGAACTGCGGCGGGAATGTGGCCCCTGGATTTCCGGCTATCTCGCGCCGCGCCCCGGTCGCTATCATAGCGGCCTGCTTGCCGGCGATATTTCCCAAACCGGACTGCTGCTGGTCATGCTGATGGAATCTATGGTCCATTGCGCTGGCTACAAGGAGGACGATTTCACCCATCGGGTAGATACGGAACTGTTCCCGCAGTTGGACGGCACACCCATGTACGGACCAGGAGGCTATACCAACCAGTCCATTCGGGAGGCCTGGCGCAAGCGTGTGCCAGGGCGTCGTCCATGGGGAGAATGCGCCGGGGATGCAGATACGACGGAGGGTGCCGAGCGCGCCATTGCCATCGCGGCTTTTTATGCCCCGCAGCCGGGGAAAATGGCGGAGGCGGTTTGTAGCAACGTCGTCCTGACCCAGCGGGATCCGGCCATCGTCGCCATGAGCGTCGCCTTTAACGCTGTTTTGGCCCAGCTGGTCTCCGGCGCTTCGTTGACGCCACAGATTGGCGCCACGCTCATGGCGCAGGTACACGGCGGAGCCCTGCCATTCCACATGGTTACCCAAGACGATCTCCAGCCACCGTCGCAGGGTGGCGAAAGGATGCAGGCAGGCCAGTTTACCTCGCCCGACGCCTTGCTCACGGCAGGATATGCCGCGCTGGCCGCCGCGGATCCTGACATTGTCATTGAACCCGCCTGGAAGGTAAGTCTGGTTTACGGTATGCCCTGCGCCATTTACCACCAGTTGCCTGCGGCCTACTACCTGGCCAGCCGTTTCCAGGACGATTATGAATCTGCGGTCCTTCACGCCATCAACGGGGGCGGACAAAACATGTCACGCGCGATGCTGGCGGGTGCGCTCGTGGGCGCTCAGGTAGGTCTGGAGGGCATTCCCCATCGTTTCATCACTGGACTGCGCGACGCCCAGCGCTATCTTGCGCTGGCAGTGGAGCTGGAGCGGTTGGCGGCCAGGCAGAAAATGCTTTGACCAGGATGGAGCAGACCATGGCGGGCCCTGCTGAAACCAGTCAGTTACATTGGGACTTTCCCCCATGTACAAAGGCTGTGCAGTTTTATGCCCACCCAGCCTGACAGCGCTACCTTCTGTACGCGCGTTTATCCCTCGGCGCACAATTTGCGCCCCATCATTTATTGTGGCCAGGACCAGCCTTTATCAGGCGTAACGTACCTTCGGGTCCCGGGAAAACACCTTGACGCGCGTGGATGACTGATGAAGGCGTCGGGCACCAAATGAGAGTGAGGTGTCCTGTCAATGGCGGACACTTCCGCCTCAGGCGGCCGCCGCCAGTCTGCTGAAACGCTGGGCAAACACGGCGGGAGGCAGGTTGCCAGGGCGCGAATGGCGTCGCTGGCGGCTGTAAAAAATCCCGGTGCATTCCTGGATGGCGGCCTTCGCCCCGGCCCTGGTAGCGAACCGCCGGTGATGGACCAGTCCGTTCCTGAGACTGCCCCAGAAGCTCTCCATCGGCGCGTTGCCGTAACAGTTATCCTTGCGCGACATCGACGCCCTCAACCCGAACTGCGCCACCAGAGCCCGGTAATCGTGGGCACAGTACCGGCTGCCCAGGCCGGAGTGATGGATCCGCCCCGCGGGCGGGCGTTTAAGCCGCACGGCCCGCACCAGAGCCAGAGCCGTCGGCTCCTGCGTCCTCCGTTCGCCCACGGCATGGCCGGCGATTTCGCAGGTGAACACGTCCTTGATGCCTGCCAGGCAGAGCCAGCCCTCACCTGTGGGGATGCAGGCCAGATCCGTTACCCACACCTGGTCAGGAGCCGTGGGGGAGAACTGCTGGCCGGGCAGGTTCCCGGCCACCGGCAGGTTATGGCTGGAGTTCGTGGTCGCCTTGAACCTGCGCTTTTGCCTGCAGCGCAGGCCCATCCCGCGACGCAGGCGGCC
>JAKARO010000026.1 GCA_021821885.1 Pseudomonadota bacterium | reverse complement strand
TGTCTGGCTGAATCGCGGAATCAGGCACCGCAACGGGCACATCCGTTGCGGGTTCCCTCCGGGAACCGCCCACGAACCGCGAGTACTGGCTAGAAGCTCACCCGCTTTGGCGGGTTGAGAGTGTCACGCCCCTGGACTCTTGGCACCGGTCACAGCCCACGGAAGAGGGCACAGCGCCGGAATACTTCCATGTCCGGTGCAACAGCCTTGTGATGGCAGTACTTCGCCACGAGTTTCGCAAGCCCCTTAATATCCCGGCCACTGGCTGTGGGGAAGGTCTCCACCAGCTGGCCAAGTATGGTGTCCGACAGGTCCAGATGGAACTGCCCGGCCATAACCTCCCAGATCCGCCGGCGTGCAGCGTCGTCCGGAACGGAATATTTGATGACGGCGATGCAGCGCGAGATGATGGCCTCATCAATGTCCTCAGCCCGGTTTGTGGTCAGGAACAGCAGTCCATTAAAGTATTCAAGGACCCGGAGGAAGACGCCAACCACAGCATTCGTCGCAATATCGTCATTCCGGCGCCGGATATAGACGTCGGCTTCGTCGATGAGCATAACCGCACCCCAGCGCTGGGCACGTACCAGCACTTCCTTGAGCGCTGTTTCCATTGCGGCCACATTCAGTCCCAACTGGCCAGAATGCACGCGATAGAGAGGCTTGCGGGTAATTTCGGCGTAGATTTCGGCGGTCAGGGTTTTGCCGACCCCTGGTGGGCCGGCACAAAGTACCGTGGTGCCGCCTGATTTTCCTGCAACGACATCTTCCGCCAGAATTCCCATCTCGGCGGTCAGGATATCGACGAGATCAATGTGTTCTCCAGGAAGGACCAGTTTGTCCTTGAGCGCAGGCTGGTACTCATAGGGACGCATGTCATCCACATGTACCCACAGGTGGGAGTGCAGCTCAAGGTGGTATACGAAGATATAGCCGTGGACGGGAAGGCTGCGGAACATGGTATCCGGCAAGGACCGGGCCAGCGCCCGCACTTCTTCCTCGGCTTCGTATATGTTGGTCTTGGCGGCCTTGCGGAGATAGGTTCCGAGAACGTCACCAGTGGCATCCAGCACTGCGGTGCGCGGTGGCAAAATGCTTTCATCATTGACGAGACGCGCTGCACCGCCGCTACTGGACAGCACCACGACATCCTTGCGTGCCCAGTCGGTGTCCCGGTGGCTGGAGTGGGGATCTTCGGCAAAAAACCCCATGCCCTGTGCTGCAAACTGCTCGCCATAGCGGCCCCGCCATGCAAAGTAGCGGGCACTGGAATCATCATAGGTTGCAAGGAGCTCATGGGTTTCCTTGATAAGACCCTTGCTGAGAAGGATCTCGCCAATGGTCCTGCTGTTCAGGTCCGTGTTCGAGATGCGGACGCTGGTGACCACTGTTGTACCTTTTGCGCTGGCCTTGAGTTCCACCACGATCTTGCCCATCTCCTCGTTTGATGGGGCGATGTAATCGATGCGGGTTACCAGATAGGGGAGTGGACGGTCGATCATGTCCACTTTAAAAAGCCAGCCATACCGGGCATCTCCTACCAGGTAGCGGATAAGGTCCAGCAGCAGGTTTTCCAGGGAGTCGCCGGGCTGGAAACGGTGGGTGTCCGTCCCCAATGCCCGTTTCAGGGCAAAAAGTTGCGCCGCCCCGTCGGCGTCGCCGGGTCCACCCTCCGCATAGCGGTCTGCCAGCCATGCGATGTGCTGGTACGACAGATGGGCTATTGGCAGGCTGATGGCATTGCCGAACCGGATCTGGTCCCGGAGAGGCGCAAGTTCTGCAAACTCATCGACCAGGTTGTTAACGATGGAAGATCGTACAGTGAGCCTCATAACGGTTCATTCCGGTTACGCAGGAAATCTGCAGTCTTGGCCAATGCCTGGATGAGCTCCTCCTGCAGTGCCGCTTCCAGGCCAACGTCCTTCATCGCCTGCTGCATGCAGGCCATCCACTGGTCCCTTTCGCGAATTCCAATGGGAAAGGACATGTGGCGGCGTCTCAGGGCTGGTGGGCCAATTTTGGCCGAAAAATGTTTCGCCCCTCCCGTCCATTCGGTCAAAAACCAGAACAGTTTGTTGGCAGAATCCGTAAGGTCGGCCGGGTGCAATTTCCGTATGTCCCCGTACGCGGGGTTTTCGTCTATCCGGGCATAGAACCGGTCGACCAGAGAGCGCACTCCCTCCTCACCACCAAGCTTCTGGAAGTGCGGGTTACTGCCCAGTACATGTTCAGCCATGATGGATCATCCTTCTATCAGCCCGTTGGTCTCTTTTCGGATTGTATCCCGCGTTCCACCATAAAATGCGGATCCTTCACCAAGGCGTTTTGTCGTATAACGGACATGGTTTGCCTCATGGAAAGAGGAGAAGCATGAACCATTCCCGCCAGCCTTGCTGCTATGGCGTGAGTTTCGTGCTTCATCGCGGGCAGACCGCACCCGCTCGATACCCCGGACGCTTCCCGCCCGGACCGCTTCGCTTCCAGCCAGTGCAACAGTCCCTGCGCCGCATTTTCATTGCGACCGCAAGATGCGCACAATGCAGGCACTGATGCTGCCGGTCCGGGAGTTTCTTTTCCCGTCCGGCAACTGCCAGCACACATGGGAGCGTTGCGCGGGTTTTAACTCCCGCTCTGGCGCTTCCCCGTACCAGGACCCAGCCTCTTCCGCTCTGGTCCTGACAGGCCCGCCAGTCTGCGGTGGTCCCAGTGGGCTGGACAGCCTGAAGGAGGGAACAGGCCCCGGGCGATAGACATGGCAGGCCAGGCCGCCTGTCCAGTTTCTGGGCACCACTTCCAGTTTGCCGGTTGTGGACAGGGCCCCGCAACGTTCACAATAGTCCTGCCTCTACCCACAAGGATTCGGTTTATGTTCGGATTACTGCTGTATGTACACCTGGCCGCTGCGGTTGTCTGGATCGGGGGGATGTTTTTCGCCTATGTGGCCGCCCGTCCCGCGGCGGCAGAACTGCCGCCAGACCAGAGGTTCCCTTTCTGGGCACGTGCGTTTGCCCGCTTTTTTCCCTGGGTTTGGGCCGCCATTCCGGCGCTCCTCGCGACCGGACTGGTCATGGCTTCCCAGGAAACCACTCCGGGCCTGCCAGTCATGCTGATGACCGGGTTTGGCCTGGCCATGATGGCCCTGTTCCTCCATGTCTATTTTGCTCCCTACCGCCGTCTCCGGCGTGCCGTTGCGGCTTCTGACTGGACCCTGGCCGGCCGCCAGCTCGGCCAGATTCGCAGGCTCGTGGCCGTCAACGCGGGGCTGGGCTTTCTGGTACTGCTTTTCGGGGTCTGGAGCGTTACCGGCGGGTAACCCGCCGGAGCCGCCAAAGAGGCCAGCCCGGGACAGGGGAGCGTGCGGGTCCGGGCCAGGCCCAGGAATGGACAGCCGGTTTGCCCACCCTGGCGGGCCCGGCATTACTGGATATTGTACCTTCGGGTATCGGGGCCCCCGGCCATTATCGTACCGCCCCCATTTCCAAACAGGGCCTGCCTGGCCGACCTGCAGTTTCTGGCCTGGCTGCCTGTCCGCTGGCCATGGGCCAGGTGGAGGCACTCCTGTATTTCTTTTTTCATCCGGCTCCTGTGCGCGGCATAATACCGCACGGTATGCGCATGGCATGGAGCGAACGCCAGAAAAACCAGGGTGGGAGACAGTTTCAGCAAGCCTTTCAGGGCCATAGGGTTACGTCCTTTTTCCGGGGAAAGATGTCCTGTGGAACAGGAAAAAACGCGCGGGGTCCAGAAAATATCCCGTGTTCTTCCATGCAGACTGGAGTTTCCGGAAGTGTAACGCCGGAAACCGGCGCCATCCATCCCCGGCCTGAACGCCGGAGGTTTCCGCGCAGTCCGATGCAGGGCAGGCGGAGGCAGCATAGGCCGGAGCCCAGGGGCCCGGGCCTACGGGATGCATCCCATCAGGATCACGCCCGGCATCCACGTTCTCCCACCTGCTCAACCCCCGGGCACTGCCGCCATGGGAATGCTGCAGAACGGCCTTCAGGACAGCGCTGCTGCTCCGCTGGATGCCCCGCCGGGGCTCTGCTGGCCAATCCGGACCAGGGCCTGCTGGAGGCCGGCCGGATCACTTTCCAGCATTCCGGTCACAGGAAGCTCCAGCAGCCGTTCGATGCGGTACCGGAGAATCCGGTAGGCGGATTCAAAAGCCGCAAGGATTTCTTCCTCGCTCCCGCTGGCTTTGGCCGGATCCTCTACCCCCCAGTGCGCCCGCAGGGCCGTTCCCATCCAGACCGGACAGGTTTCCCCGGCAGCATTCGCGCAGACCGTCAGGACAATATCGGGGGAAAGGGGCATCCGGTCCCAGGATTTGCTGTACAGCCCGTCGACCGGGAATCCCTCCCGTCCGAGCAGGGCCAGGGAACGCGGATGGACATGGCCCGCCGGATGGCTTCCGGCACTGGAGGCGTGCATGCGGCCCCCGGCGAGCCCGTTCAGGGTCGCCTCGGCCAGGATGGAGCGGCACGAGTTGCCGGTACACAAAAAGAGAATTTCTGGTGTTTTCATCAGACAGCTTCCTTAGCAGGCGTGTTCCACAGGATTCGGCAGGAGCGTACCCGTGCCGCAGGAAACCGTTCCCCGGCAGCAGTTTTCGGTGAGATAGGCGAGCAGTCCACGGATTTCGGGCATCGCCGCCCGGTAGCGCTGGTAGCGCCCTTCCCGCTGGACGGTCACCAGTCCGGTGTGCTGCAGGCTCTTGAGATGGAACGAAATGGCGTTGTGGGGCTGGCCAAGGCGTCCGGCAATGTCTCCCGAGACCAGACCCTGCGGTTCCTCTTCGACCAGCAGCCGGAAAATCCGCAGCCGATGGGGAGACGCAAGGGCCTCAAGACGGGAGGCCATCCGCAGCAGTTCCATGTCTTCCATCCCGCGCACTCCGGGGACCGGTCCGGTCCGTCCTTGTCCATAACGTTTCAATAATAGCTGGAGTATTGACAGGAAACGTTTTCCCGTCAAGACTGGAAGGGTCACGAAGAGGAGCGGACGATGCCTGCCATCCTGATTTTTCTTGCGACCCTGGTGCTGGTCATCTGGCAGCCCCGGGGCCTGAACATCGGCTGGAGTGCCATGGGCGGCGCCCTCCTCGCCCTGGCCACCGGCGCCATTTCCTGGCACGACATTCCGGTCGTCTGGGGGATCATCTGGGACGCCACCTTCACGTTCGTGGCCCTTATCATCATTTCCCTGGTTCTGGATGAGGCGGGCTTTTTCCACTGGGCCGCCCTGCATGTGGCCCGGTGGGGGGGCGGGTACGGACGGCGGCTTTTTCCCCTGACCATTGTGCTGGGGGCGCTGATCGCCGCCGTGTTCGCCAACGACGGCGCAGCCCTGCTGCTGACCCCCATCGTCATGGCCATCCTGGTGCAGCTGGAATTCTCCACTGCCGCCACCTTTGCCTTTGTCATCGCCACAGGATTCGTGGCGGACACCACAAGCCTGCCTTTCATGATCTCCAATCTGGTCAATATCGTCAGCGCCAACTACTTCGGCATTCCTTTTGACCGGTACGCCGCCGTCATGGTCCCTGTGGATCTCCTCTCCCTGCTCGCCACCCTGGCCGTACTGGTCCTGGCCTTCGGCCGCCGGCTCCCGGAACGCTACCCCACGGCCCATCTGCCCGACCCCCGCTCGGCCATCCGCGATCCGCTCGTGTTCCGGGCGAGTTTTCCGGTGCTCGCCCTGCTGCTGGCGGCCTATTTTGTCACCGCCCGCTGGCAGGTTCCGGTTTCGGCCGTCACCATCACCGGCGCCCTGGTGCTCCTTGCCCTCGCCGGCCGCTGGTGGCGCGCCGGCAGGGGAGCCCGGATTTCGGTGCCCACCATCCTGCGGGAGGCCCCCTGGAAGATCGTGGTGTTCAGTCTGGGGATGTATCTGGTGGTGTATGGCCTGCGCAATGCGGGACTGACCGGCTACGTGGCGGAAGCCCTGCAGTGGCTGGCCGGACAGGGCACCGTCGCGGCCACCCTGGGTACCGGTCTCATCGCCGCCCTGCTTTCCTCGGTCCTGAACAACATGCCGGCCGTACTGGTGGGGGCGCTGAGCATCCACCAGGCCGCCCTGCAGGCAGCCCCGCCCCGGATCCACGAAGCCATGGTCTACGCCAACATTATCGGCTGTGACCTGGGACCGAAATTCACCCCCATTGGCAGCCTCGCCACCCTCCTCTGGCTCCATGTGCTGGAGCGGAAAGGTGTGCACATTGGCTGGGGTGCCTACATGAAAACCGGTCTGCTCCTGACCCCGCCCGTTCTGCTGCTGGCGCTTCTGGGGCTTGCGGGCTGGCTGGCCCTTGCCTGAGGAATGCCCCATGGAATCCGGTCTGCCCAATCTCGACAGCTCCCTGCTCCCCATTCCGGACGCCGCCGGTTTCCGCGTGGCCGACGGGCCGTCCCACCCGCCCCGCATCCTGCTGCTCTATGGCTCCAACCGCGAACGTTCCTACAGCCGGCTGCTTGTCCTGGAGGCAGAGCGGCTGCTGCGCCATTTCGGTGCCGAAACCCGGATCTGCCATCCTGCCGGCCTTCCCCTGCCGGACGGGGCTTCGCCTGAACACCCCAAAGTCCAGGAGCTGCGGGACGCCGTGGAATGGTCCGAAGGCCAGGTCTGGTGTTCTCCGGAACGCCACGGGGCCATGAGCGGTACGTTCAAGGCACAGATCGACTGGATTCCCCTGAACTCCGGCGCCGTCCGGCCCACCCAGGGAAAAACCCTGGCCCTCCTGCAGGTGTGCGGCGGCTCCCAGTCGTTTAACACGGTCAACCAGATGCGGATTCTGGGGCGCTGGATGCGGATGTTTACCATACCCAACCAGTCCTCGGTTCCCAAAGCCTTCCTGGAATTTGATGAGGCGGGGCGCATGAAACCATCGGCCTTCTATGACCGCCTGGTGGATGTCATGGAAGAACTCTTCCGGTTCACCCTGCTGCTGCGCCCACATGTGCACACCCTGACCGACCGCTACTCGGAACGGCGGGAAACGGCAGAAGAACTGTCCCGCCGGGTCAGCCAGCCCAACGGGACGCCCTGACCCCCGGCACTGCCCGGGCACCGGCCCGGAAAGAAAAAGTTTCGGGACCATGGGTGGCTCCCGCCAGGCCTGCCAGCCATGGCGGGAGTTTCAGTGTTCCCCTGAGGTGAAACTGCCACCGCCCCCTGTCCCGGACGGTGCCCGCCCGGCACTGGAACCACCAGCCTGTCCCCTTTCCGGAGGGTCCCCCGCCGGGGTGCCGTACCCGTGGCCACCGGCGCATTGTGCCGCCAGACGGGACCGTTCTGCTCCCGCACCGGGCTGTGAACATGGCAGGTTTGCCAATGGCAAAAATTCTGGGCAAAAACATGCCGGGGCCATTGCCCGCCGCAGCCGGGCGCCGTGGAATGGCCTATGCGTCCTCCCCCGTGATGGCAGGATTCCCGGCCCACCAGGGCTTTTCCTGCCTGGGGGGGGACCGCAGCGGTCCGCCAGGCGGTCCGGCCCACGCGGCAGCGGGCGATCCCCTCAAAATCACCTGGCTGTCATAAATTTTCATCACGCTGCAACAAATAGTCTCTACCATCTAGCTCACATAAACGGCTGGACCTGGAAGTGAAGATGTCCTGGCATACCCGCAAAAACATTCCTAGACCCTTCTCCGTCCCGGCGCAGGTCTCCCGGCCTGTCCGGCCGGAGGCCCCATGCTGACGCTGCTGACAGCTCCCCACCTTCTGCGCCTCGTCTGGCCTGGCCTGAAAAGCCTGGCCGCCAAACTCGCCTGCCAGATCCGTCCGGAGCCATCCACCAGCGCAAAGCAGCTGCTGGTGATCGACCTGCGTCCGTCGGCCGATGGCCGTCTTACCGAGGAAGTGCTCTGCCGGGAAATGGCGTGGGCCAAACTGTCCGTCCAGGTGCTGTACCGCCCCCAGGGAACGTCGGAAAACGATTTCCGGCCCGCACCGGAGTGCATCCTCGTGCTGGGCTGGCGCCTGACCTCGCCGCTGAGCCTGCTCCAGCTGCGGGAAAAGTGCCCGGACGCCTGGATCCTGGTGCTGGGAACCGGTACGGACGCCCCTGCGGCGACGGAGGATTTCATCGCCGCGCTCACCCTCGGCGCCGACACCTATGTCGAGGAAAGCATGGGCCTGCGCTGCCTGCTCGCCTATGCCTGCCATTTTCTGGCGATGGGACGTCCGGGAGCAGCAGGGGAGAAGGCCGAAGAGGAATGCATCCGGCTGGACCAGCGCAGCCGCCGGCTGGTCGTCAATGGCCACCAGGTCCGCCTGTCGCGGGCCCAGTTCTCCGTGCTGCAGAAACTGATGGCCCACCCCTACGAAACGGTCAGTCCGGAGACACTTTCCATGCATCTGGGACAGGGAGAAGACGCCCGGCCCCAGAGCAATGCCCTGGCCGTCTGCATCTACCGGCTGCGCAAGGCACTTTCCCGTGTCGGAGCCGACCAGTGCATCGAGGCGGAACCCTGCTTCGGCTACCGGTTCAACCCGGACCGCCTGGAGGAACTGCCCTGACCGGCCACGCCTGAACCGGCCGGATTTCCGGGACCGCAGAATCCGCACACGGACGGCCAGACGGTCCGCACCACAGTATCCAGTCCGTACAACAACCCTAAAGGAGTTTCATGTGAACCGCAAAAAACCGCAACACCGTCCCCTTGTCCTGGCCCTGGCGGCCACCACCGGGCTCTGGGGGATGGCCACCAGCCTGCAGGCCCTGGCCGCGGTTACCGCCGCCACCACGTCGGCCACCCATGGAGGTTCCATCAATGTCGGCCAGGTTTCGGCCACCGAGGCCCTGAATACCCTCGACCACCTGCCCACGAAAAAACAGGTGTTCAATTCCACCCAGTCCATCAAGGTGATCGGCCGCAAGCAGATGGAAACGGCCGGACCCGCGGCCGGAGCTTCCCAGGTACTTTCGGTTGCGCCAGGTGTCAACACCAGCACGGACTCCCCGTCCGGAGCCACACGCGGCAGCATCAGCATCAATGGCATGAAGACCGGATGGTCGGGCGCGGCCGGTAACGGCAACGACGGCACCATCATGGTCACCTTTGACGGCGTGCCCATGGTGGATCCTGCCTATGCGGTATGGGGAACCAATGAAGTCCCCCAGATGTCGATGATCAAGGGGATCGGTATCACCTATGGCCCGGGGTATCCCGTCAACCGGTGGTTTGAAAACATTGGCGGCTCCATCAATTTCGTCCCGCTGCAGCCCACCCGCAAGGCCGGGGCCAGCATCGGCGGCTATTATGGCAGCTTCAATACGAAAGGCATCAATTTCAATATCCGCACGGGGAACGTGGATGGCTGGTCCGCCATCATTGCCGGCGGCGCCTCCAGTGGCGGGAACTACCTCCAGGGCTTCGGATTCAACAATCCGAGTTCCAGCTATGCCTACTACCTGAAGCTTCGCCACCGTTTCCATCACGGACATTTCAGCGTCGGGGCCTATGTCACCCGCAGTGCCGGCTATCGCCCGGTCAACATCCCGGTCTATGCCGAGGCCGGTGGCCCGGCCCTCCCGAATGGCACCCTGCTGAGCCAGCAGACCACGGGCTTTTACACCACCCTTCCCTATTCCATGTACTGGAAGGAAGCCTTCAACAAGAGCTACATCATCTATTCCAAGTTTGGTGACCGCCTGATGCAGGGACTGGACCTGCACAACCTGCTGTGGTTCCGCCATGGCGTACGGCAGCATCTGCACTACGATCCCGTGTATTCCGGCAACCAGCAGAACCAGTACTACCTGGCCAAAAGCGATACCTACGGGGACAAGCTCTACCTCACCGCAAAGCTTCCATGGAACACCGTATCGTTTGGCGGATATTTCCTGAACAACCGCTATTCCTCCCTGCTTGACTTCTGGACCCAGGGAGCACCGGCAACATCGCTCGACGGACAGGGGGTTGATGTCAATGATGTGGAAACCGGAGAAAATGCTGCCGGCACACCCGCCAACCTGGTCTACAGTTCCAGCATTCCCTGGCATTTTCACAGCAACTATCTTTACCTCACCGACCTGGCCGCTTTTATCCAGGACAACATCCGGCCGACCCGCAACCTGCGGATCACCCCGGGAATCCGCTTCGTGAATTTCCAGACCACCTACAACAGCGACGTGAACAGTGTCTTCCCGCTCAATACCCAGTACGATCTGGGCGGGAACAACGGTGACTTCTTCCTGAACTCCAGCACCAATTTCTCGGAAATCGAGCCCTCAATCGGCGTAAACTGGAAAGTACTGCCGGCCCTGTCCCTGTACGCCAACTTCTCCAGGTCGTACGCCGGTACTTCCGGGGCCTCGGGAACCTACGCCCACTATGTTGCTTCCAGCCTGCAGCCTCAGGCCTCCACCCAGTACCAGTTTGGCGTCAAATCCTACATACCCCACGATGGCCTGCTGAACCATGCGGCATTCGGCATCAACTACTACCACCTGAACGATACCCACGAGCGGCTCGCCGTATCGCTCGCGAACGGAACCAATGAATTTGCCTCCGGTTCCTCGGCATTCAGCGGTGTCAACATGTATTTTGATGACAACCCGATGTACAACCTCCATGTTTTTACCAACGTGAGCTTCGAAAAGGCCATTTATACCCACTACCAGAACAGCGCGGGATCCTACAATGGCCTGCCGGTCGCCAACGTGCCCGCACAGACCGCAAACGTCGGCGCGTTCTATGAGATCTACCAGGCTGGCGTCCTGTTCGAACCCCGCCTGTGGTGGACCTATACCGGAGCGCAGACCATTTTCAACAACTACACCAATATGCCCAGCTCGACCAAGCTTCCTTCCTTCGGGATCTGGAACGCGGCCCTCAAGATGAAGATCGGGCAGCAGTACCTCTTCGCCGGGCTTCACCGCCTTACCATCAACTTTGACGTGCTCAACCTGCTGAACAAGAAGTACAATTCCTTCGAGTACAAATCCGGTGGCGGTTTTGGCATGAACAACGCCGAACTGGCGGGAATGCCCGGCATGCCCAGGGCCTACTACGTCAGCCTGCAGGGCCACTTCGCCTAGGAAAACCCTGTCCTGCTCCC
>JAKARO010000013.1 GCA_021821885.1 Pseudomonadota bacterium | reverse complement strand
GACCTCTTGAATGCCATTCAAGCGCTCTCCCAGCTGAGCTATGGCCCCAGTGCTGCGCATTCTCCCCGAATTTCCTGCCCCCTGTCAACAGGGCCAGTCCCGGTCCGGGCGACGGAGATCCAGACAGGATCATGCCGCCTGTCTGGCAGACTGGCCCGTTTTTTTCAGGCAACCCGGAAGGAGCGCCAGCAGGCGCAGGCCGCGCTGGACCTCCGGGTCTTTCAGCAGCTGGTACAGGCCACCGATGCCTCCCGCCGGGGCACTTTCCGCCGATTCCATGGCTTCTTCCAGGGCGCGGAACAGCCGGGCGGCCGTATGGATGGCTCCGGCCACCGGAATGGCCGGGAGCTCTGACAGCATTTCCCGTACCCACTGTCCCGCCAGTGCATCCAGATCTGCCGTGCCCGCAAAAAAACCCATCTGGCCGCTGAGACTGGCTATCCGCTCCCAGTTGCCGTCCTCCCCGAACTGACGGAACAGGCGCAGGAGCGTAACAAGGCTCTCTTCCGCATGCGTTTCTTCCCAGAGTGCACCCAGTTCCACCGCCTTCTGCACCAGGGCTTCTCCGGCCGGACCCTCCAGGAATTCCATAATCGCCTCTACCCTGGGCAGCAGGGCAGAAGCCAGCCCAAACGACCTGGACAATTCTGCGAGAGGCAGTTTCCGGAGGGTCTCAAGAAACTGTGGGACCAGCGGTTCCAGAAGTGCCAGACTTGCGGAAACATACCTGGCGTTTTCCCGGATCCACCGGAGCCCCCCGGTTTTTCGGAGCACATCCAGGGTCTCCAGCAGTTCTGGCACCAGCGCATCCATTTCATATCGGGCATCCCATTCTGCCGCCCGTAACAGCGTAGCCATGGGGGACTCCACCCCAGGGGTTCCCCGCAGTTTCTGCATTTTCTGCGCGATATCCCCCAAATAGGCCAGACCGGCCCACTGTTCAGGGGTCATGGGAGGATTCACCGCATTGTCCTCAGCCATAGGCATAAAGCTTCTCCCTTTCGTGATGGTAGCCGGGATTCTCCCTGTCGGGGGATACTCCGGTCAGGCGGCGAAGATCTTCTCGGCGAGGAGTCTGGACACATCCAGGCCCCAGTCCGGGACTTTGCCATGTGTCTTGAAGAACAGGTTTTTGTACTGCATTTTCAGCAGATATGGGACATGGCCCATCTTGAGAACCTGCTCACTGCCACCAAACCAGCTGTTGGAGCGTATGTAGAATGCCTGGCTGGCTCCCATGTCCCCAATACAGTAGACGACTGGCTCAAGGGGCTGGTCCGCCTCTTCTGCCTGCATGCGCCCCATATCCTTGGCGATCTGCCGTCCGACGATATCTCCCTCCGCGTGCCCGATGCCACCAAGCTTGGGGACGGTAATGGCTGCGGCATCTCCTGCTGCAAAGACGGTAGGATACCTGGGATTGCGCATGGTCACGTCGGTCACCACAAAACCTTCGCTGTCGGAAATGGGCAGCCCACGGAGAAATTCATGCGGAACCCAGTCCGGAAACACAATTTTCAGCTCGGCATCAATGGATGTCCCACTTGCCAGTTCCACGCCTTCCCCGCTGATACGGGCGATATCGCGGCCATTGTTCACATACTTGAAGCCCATTCCGGAGGCAATATCCAGCAGCCTGGCCACGACCTCCTCACCAGCATCCTCGGCGATCAGTCCGGCAGGCGTGAAAATGGTGATTTTTTCCGGGCCACCCATTCCATGCTGCTTGAGCCAGGTCGCCATGGCGAGCATGGTTTCCACCGGAGGCCCTTCACAGGCGGCCTCGGCACTGGGGAAGGCGTGACCACCATACAGACGGATATCCTTCGTCCCATCCCCCTGATGGAAGCGGGCCGAACCGATCGCAATCGGTCCTCCGCGATATTCCTCATGAAGATAGCGGCGCAGCCTGTTACCATAATAGAAGTCGGTGCAGGTGTGGCCATGTTCGGCAAACCCCTCAATCCGGTCAAAGGCCAGCCGGTTGCCCATCGCGACCACAACGTAGTCGTAGTGCAGCGTCTCTGCGGCTGATCCGGGGCGTTCGTTGGGAAGAAACTCCACTGTCCGGCTTTCCACATCCAGTGCCTGTACCTCTCCCTGGATAAATTCAATTCCGTCTTTTTCCAGGGCTCCGGGCAGATCCATCCGCAACGTCCGCGACGGATCCCGGTTCTCGAAAATTTCTGCGGGGATATTGGGAATAAACATGAGAAAATTCTTGCGGTCCACCACCGTAATCCGCACGGAGTCCCCGCAGTACTGGCGAATCTTCTGTGCAGCCCCAAGACCAGCAAAATTTCCCCCAAGAACAACAATATGCGGCTTCATATGGCGACTCCATAAATCCGGGGATAGCCCACACACAAAGCATAGTACATCTGCTGCCAGACACCTTCCCGGCGAAGAAATGCAGCAGATAGTGACACTCTCAACCCGCCAAAGCGGGCAAGCTTCTTGCTGGATGACGCGGTTTATGGGCATGCCCCAGGGAGCCCGACCGTACGTTCTTCGTCCGTCTGCTACACTTGGATACTGGTGGGTCAGCAAGGAGGGGTCCATGGCCAGAAGTCCGATGGTAAATCTCCCCAAGCCTCCGGCGGGCGGTTGGGGCTCCGTGGAAGGCATCGTGCATATCTATGGCGAGAGCTGGGCCAGCCCCGCCAGTCTTGAGACTTTGGCGCGACTGAACAAACCCGGTGGCAGCATGTGTACCTCGTGCGCCTGGCCCAAGCCAGTCAATTATCATCCCTTTGAATTCTGTGAGAACGGCGCCAAGGCGATTCTCTGGGACACCACGTCAGCGCGTTGCACTCCCAAATTTTGGGACAAGCACACAGTTGCCGGCCTGCGCTCCTGGACCGATCATGAATTGGAAAAAACCGGGCGTCTGACCGCTCCCCTGCGCTACGACGCCAACAGCGACCGCTATGTAGAGGTAAGTTGGGATGAGGCCTTTGCCAGCATTGGCAAAACGCTGCGTCGCCTGCCGCGCGAGCAGGTGGTGTTCTATGCCTCGGGGCATGCCGGTCTGGAGGCATCGTATCTCTACGCCCTGCTGGCGCGGGTCTATGGCAACAACAACCTGCCGCAGAGCTCGAATATGTGTCACGAGACTACCAGTGTTGGTCTCAATCGGGTGATTGGCTCCTCCGTGGGTACGGTGATCTGGGAAGATCTAGCCAAGGCCGATTGTTTCTTTTTCTTCGGCCAGAATCCAGGAGTCAATTCGCCACGCTTCCTGCATCCCCTCAAGGATGCGAAAAAACGCGGCGCCAGGGTCATCACCTTTAATCCGGTGCGGGAGCAGGGCTTGGTGGCCTTTGTCGATCCCAGTAGCGTGTCGGATATGCTGAGCGGTCACGAGACGCAGATTTCGGATCAATACCACCAGTTGCGTGCCGGTTCCGACATTGCCGCGCTCACCGGCCTGTGCAAGGTGGTACTGGAGGCCGATGAAGCCGCCGGTGGAACGGTGATCGACCACGCCTTTCTCGCCGAGCATACCCACGATGCCGAGGCTTTTCTCGATTTTTTGCGTGCCACGAGCTGGACGGCGATTTGTGCCGAAACCGGTCTCTCTGAAGCGGATCTACGCGCTGCAGCCGACATTTATTTGCAATCGGAACGGGTGATTGGCGTCTATGGCATGGGCCTGACCCAACAGGTGCACGGCTCAACCAACGTCGGCATGCTGGTCAATTTTTTGTTGTTGCGCGGCAATATTGGCCGGCCTGGAGCGGGTTGTTGTCCGGTGCGCGGGCATTCCAACGTGCAGGGGCAGCGCACAGTGGGCATTGCCGAAAAGGCGGCGTTGGTGCCGATGGACAAATTGCGCGAGCTTTTCGATTTCGAGCCGCCACAGAAAGATGGGCTGCATATTGTCGAGGTCGGCGAGGCGCTGCTGCGTGGTGAAATTGCCGCCAGCATCAGCCTGGGCGGTAATCTGGTGCGTGCCATGCCTGATATCGCCCGGCTGCAGGAGGTCTGGTCACAGCAGGAGCTTACCGTCACCATTTCGACCAAGCTCAACCGCAGCCATCTCTACCCCGGCAAGGAATCCTATATTTTGCCCTGCCTATCCCGGGTGGAGGTCGACCAGCAGGCGACTGGCAATCAAACCGTAACCATCGAGGATAGCTTTTCGATGATTCATCCCTCAATTGGCCATCGCGAGCCCGCCTCGCCCGGATTGCGATCGGAGCTCGCCATTGTGGCGGGCATCGCCAAGGCCAGCCTCAACCCCAGCCCCAAGCTGCACTGGGATGACTGGCAGGCCGATTACAGCAAGGTTCGTGACCTCATTGCCGCAACCTACCCCGAGGATTTTTACGACTTCAATGCGCGGATCACCAAGCCGGGCGGGTTTTGGCGCGTCAACGCCGCCCGCGAGCGCGTCTGGAAGACCGCGAGCGGCAAAGCCGAATTTACCGTGCCCGAGCGTCTGAATGCGGTCGATTTTGACGATGCTCCGGGGCGCTATCGGCTCATCACCCTGCGCTCCAACGATCAGTTCAATACCACCATCTATGGATACTCCGATCGCTTTCGCGGTATCGAAGGCACCCGTGAAGTGCTGCTCATGCATGCCGAAGATATCGCCAGTGCCGGGTTGCGTGCCGGACAGCGGGTGTCGTTGCTGAGTGATGCCGAAGACGGGATCGAACGGCGAGTGGATGGCCTGGAACTGGTCGCCTACGAAATCCCGCGTGGAACCGTGGCGGGCTACTATCCGGAGCTCAACCCCCTGGTTCCGATTTCGCATCACGATAAACTCTCGAAAACCCCGGCTTCCAAGGGCATTGCCGTACGCTTGGCGGGTTGAAACGATGGCGACGGCAGTGCTCATGGCGCAACCTGCTACCGGGCGCGTAGCGGTCCCGGCGTTGGCGCGGAGTTGAAGCGGAAACCCGGGGCGGCGCCGCCATCTGCTTGCAACTGGGCGCGGCGGCGCGCGCGGCCAGGCAGCGTCGCGCAATTCCGGTCGGGAGCGCTTGCATAAGAATCAGTTAATTATAGTAGAGTATATTTCTATATAAAAATACAGATTAAACATCGTGCCAATCAGGAAAAATCTTTACTTTGCCGCAATGATTTCCATAGATGGACAAACTCTGCCGGAATCTGCACAACCATCTGTGCATTTCCGGCAAGGACGCTTCCCGCCACCGGGCTGCTCACCCTGGCATGCAAGGGAAACGGATGGCTGAAATGGAGACCAACCTGCAGACCCTCCTGTCGCCAGTGGGACAGTCTTGCAGAAAGGATGTTTTCTCCAGGGCCAGCTTGGCAGGGTTCCAGGACTGGCCGGATCACTTCGGCCGGAATTCCGAGGGTGACCAGGTCACCCATTTGCAGGGAACAGGAAGAACGTCCCAGCAGCTGCCAGCCGGCACCGGCCACGGCGTAAAGGTCCCCCCCCCTTCCGGAGTGGACCGTTCCCTCCAAAAAATTCGTGATCCCGAGCAGACGGGCCACCCGGGGATCAGGAGGACTGGAAAATACCTCGGCCGGGGATCCCGCCACAGGAATCCGGCCCTGGTCCAGAATCGCCAGGCGGTCGGCAAAATGGCAGAGCCCGGAATCGTGGGTCGCAGCGAGAACCGGGACCCCGGAATTCCGGATTTCCTGCAGGAGTTCCTCAAAAATTTCCGTTCGTGTCACAGGATCAAGCGCGGAAGTCGGCTCATCCAGCAGCAGGAGTGCCGGCTTCCTGGCCATGGCCCTGGCCAGGGCAACACGCTGCTTCTGCCCACCGGAAAGCGCATGGGGAAACCGGTCCGCCAGCTCGCCCACACCCAGCCTTTCCAGAACTGGCAGAACCGCCTGCCGGCGGCTTCCTGCCGGACCCCGGAGGGAATAGGCCACGTTTTCCCAGACCCGCAGGTGAGGAAACAGGGCCAGCCCCTGAGGGAGATAGCCGACAGGACGCTGGTCTGCCGGAACCTGGTTCCATGGGCTGCCCTGTGCAGGAACCAGGCCCGCGAGGGCACGCAGCAGGGTGCTTTTTCCCGAACCGGAGATACCCAGCAATACGGTCAGCCCGCAGATTTCGAGCGATATATCGAGTGGAACCGGCCGGCTAAGCCGGTACTTTACCGTCACCGCCATGTCAGGACCATCGCCCTGCGGCGCGCACGGAGGCCCAGCCAGAGCGGGACCGGAATGGCGACCAAAAAGAATGTCCAGAGCAGGGGATAGACGGCTTCAAGTCCCATATCCTGCAGGTTGACCCACAGCTTCACAGGGATACCCTGGGGAAAATAGGCAAAAATGAGCACGATGCCGAACTCGCCCATGGCCCTGACCCACGCCAGGGCCATGGCCGCCGCAAGCCCGACGCGTGCCAGAGGCAGGGTAACCCGCCAGAAGCCCTCCCAGCGGCTCACCCCCAGTGTCAGGCTGATTTCTTCCAGTTCCGCCGGAACCGCTTCAAAGGCGGCCCGGGCAGCCAGCAGGTAATAGGGCATGGCTGCATAGATCTGGGCCAGAACGAATGCATAGGCGGTATTGTCCAGCAGCACGCCCAGACGGGAAAGTGCCAGACCCGCCATGGAATAGGGTCCATAGAAGGAAACCAGCAGAATCCCGAACGCAAGCGGAGGCGTCAGCAGGGGGACGAGGATCAGGGCATCCAGAATCCAGGTGGCCCGGCCTCGCTGGCGGGCAAGCCACCACGCCAGGGGAGTGCCCGCCAGAACCACCACAAGCACGGCGACCGTGCTGTAAACGAGCGAGGTGCGTACGGCCTCCAGATCGCCGGGCACATAGTGCCAGTGCAGCCAGCGGGTACGGAACACCAGGGCGGCAAAGGGCGCCAGAAGAAAAACGAGAACGCCGGATGCGGCGGCCGGAAGAAAGATCTTCCGGACCCTGGACCAGTACCCTGTACCCGGGCTCCTCACATTATGTCCATAAAAATATTCCGATGAAGGCCATACAGAAAGCTGTCACCCATTCCTGGCCAATAGCGGAACTGGCGCCTGAGCATGGGAAAAAGGAGGGCCTTTTCCTATTCTCCCTCCCGCACGGGTGGGAATTCAGCCTGTCCGTCCTTCCTGTTCCAGGGCTTTAACCACTCCGGCCAGATCCGCAGGGAGAGGCGCTTCCACCCGGATGATGCGGCCGTCGGCCGGGTGAGGAAACCCCAGAAACGAGGCATGCAGGAACAGCCGGCGCAGGCCATGCTGCCTGAGCCGGCTGTTGCATGCGGAATCCCCATATTTGGCATCCCCGGCCACCGGGTGCCCAATAGCCTGGAGATGTACGCGGATCTGGTGGGTACGTCCCGTCTCCAGTTCAGCGCGCAGAAGGGTCTCTCCGGAGAAGCGCTGCTGGGGAAAAAATCTGGTAACGGAAGGCTTTCCTGTTTCCGGATCGGGGCGCACCATTCTTTCTCCGGACTGCAGGGTGTTTTTTCGCAGCGCCAGATCCACACGCCGCATCTCTCCTTTCCAGCGTCCACAGGCGAGCACAAGATAATGCTTGTCCATCTCCCCCTCCCGAATCGCGGCATGCAGGCTGCGCAGTGCCGAGCGCCTCTTGCTGAGAAGAAGACATCCGGAAGTCTCCCGGTCCAGCCGGTGGACAAGTTCCAGCTCTCGGAGATCTGGACGCAGCTGCCGCAATGCCTCGATCACCCCCCAGGAAACTCCGGATCCACCATGGACTGCCATTCCGCTAGGCTTGTCAAGAACCAGCACACGGGCGTCCTCATACAGGACCCGCTTGAACAGTTCCCCCCGGACTCCCTCCGGAATACCGGCTTCTGGAGAAGACTCTGCCTGGCGTACGGGAGGTACCCGGACAATGTCCCCCTGCTGGAGATGATAGCGGGCCTGTGCCCGTCCGCGGTTGATGCGGACTTCTCCACTGCGCAGAATTTTGTAGATATGCGAACGGGGGACACCTTTCAGGATCCGCAGCAGAAAATTGTCCAGACGCTGTCCGGCGTCCGAATCACCGATTTCCAGGAAACGTACTCCGGATTCTCCCATTGCTGTCCCCATGCCCGAGTGATTGCGATTCTATTCTCTTATGTCATATATTTCGACACAGGCTGAGATGCAGTGAGAGTGCACCGGCTGCCCTCCGTCGTGGACGCCTGCGTCCGGACGGTCAAAAGTTCATGAATGCGCTGCGCTCCCCTCCAATTGCGGGTTGAGCGCCGGAGAAGATAGACAATATGAAAAGAATGCTGATCAATGCCACCCATCCTGAGGAACTGCGGGTGGCGCTGGTGGATGGCCAGAAACTCCTCGATATCGACATTGAACACGCCTCCCGGGAACAGAAAAAAAGCAATGTTTACAAAGGCCGGATCACCAGGGTCGAGCCCAGTCTCGAAGCCGCCTTTGTGGATTACGGCGCAGAGCGGCACGGTTTCCTGCCCCTGAAGGAGATTTCCCGGGAATATTTCATCCAGCAGGAACAGGGGCGCAAGCGCATCCAGGACCTCGTGCGCGAGGGGCAGGAACTGATCGTTCAGGTAGACAAGGAGGAACGCTCCACCAAGGGAGCCGCCCTGACCACCTTTATCAGCCTGGCTGGACGGTATCTGGTTCTCATGCCCAACAATCCCAGGGCAGGAGGCGTTTCGAGGAGGATCGAAGGTGAAGATCGCGCCCAGATCCGCCAGCACCTGCAGCAGCTGGATATCCCGGAGGACATGGGCGTCATTGCCCGAACTGCCGGAATTGGACAGGAACTGGAAGCCCTGCAGCGTGACCTGGAATATCTCAAGCAGATCTGGCACGCCATTACCGAGGCATCCGGGAAACAGACCGCCCCCTTTCTTATCTACCAGGAAGGCAACGTCGTAGTCCGGGCGTTGCGCGACCATTTTTCCGATGATATTGGCGAAATACTCATTGACGAGCCGAGCGCCTTTGATGCGGCCAGGCAGTTCATGGGTGCCATGATGCCCAAAATGCTTCATCGCCTGAAGCTCTATGAAAGCGACATTCCCCTCTTTAGCCGTTACCAGATCGAGCAACAGATCGAATCGGCGTTCAGCCGTGAGGTACGGCTGGAAGCGGGTGGTGCCATCGTCATTGACCATACGGAAGCCCTGGTAGCCATTGACATCAATTCCGGCAAGGCGACCAAAGGCCAGGACATTTCGGAAACGGCCTTCCAGACCAATCTTGAGGCAGCCGAAGAAATCGCGCGCCAGATCCGTCTGCGCGACCTGGGTGGCCTGATTGTCGTTGACTTCATTGACATGGATTCCCCAAAACACCAGCGGGAGGTGGAGGCCAGAGTCAAAGAAGCTCTCAAGCTGGACAGGGCCCGGGTACAGGTCGGTCGCATTTCCCGTTTTGGCCTTCTGGAAATGTCCCGCCAGCGGCTCGGGGCAAGCCTCGATGAAACCAGCTATGAGCCCTGCCCGCGCTGTAGCGGTACCGGGCAGATCCGCGGCTGTGAGGGAACCGCCCTCCACGTGCTGAGGCTCCTGCATGAGGAGGCCCTGAAAGCTGGTGCGGCGGAAGTCCACTGCCAGGTTCCCGTGGATGTCGCGGTTTACCTGCTTAATGAGAAACGCCGCCAGGTCCTGGAACTGGAGGCGAAAAGCGCCACCCGCATTCTCATCGTCCCTGATCCGCAGCTGGTCACACCCCATTACCAGATCCAGCGGATACGGGCAGAAGCAGGGGCCATTTCTGAACGCTCGCAGCCTGGAACACCACGGGAATCTGGCCCCCTGCCCAGCCGCCCGGCCAAGGCTGTCCAGGCCGCGGCTCCGGCCATCAGTCCCCTTACCGCCCCGCCACCACCTGAGCATCTGCCACCTCCCCGTGTACAGGCTGCTGCCCCGGCAGAAAACCGGCCCGCGCTTCCCACAGAAGGAATACTGGCCCGTCTGGTACGGGCCCTCGTTTCCCGCTATGCGCCCGTCGACGCCCTGACCTTCCAGAAAGTGCAGGCACAGGCCGTGCAGGGAGAGGCCACGGAGGAAGCCGGTCCAGAAGGGTCCGCCCCCCCTGGCGCTGCTGGCGCCGGGGAAGGCGAGACCGAACCCTCGGGCCGGCGCCGGCGCCGCCGCGGCGGACGGCGGGCCCGCGCCAGGCGGCAGCACCAGGGAGACAGCACGACCCCGATGGATACCACAGGCCTGGAACCCGAAGAATCCGGGACAGCCGTCCAGCCGGATATCGGGGGTACACCGGCCAGGCCGGCACAAACCGTCACTGCCGGCCAGGAAGAAAACACCGGTCCAGAAGAAATTCTCCGCTACCCGGGCCCGATACCTCCGGCGGACGGCTGGCACTATCTTCTGGTACCCGGGGCCGCAGGCCCGGATACAGCCGTTGCAGCCAGCCTCCAGACGCCGGAGGACACGTCCCCGACCAGTACCCGAACGGCAAAGGGCCGGAAACGGCGGAGAAGCCGTTCTTCCGGAAATTCCCGGGAAGGGGCCCCGGTACCTCCCGGAAAAACCGCACAGGCATCTGGCACAGATACCCTTGGGGAAATCCCGGCTACAGAAACGGCTGGACAGCCGGAAGATATCCAGGCAGCAGCCGGACCTGGGGAGCGGGAGGAACCGGAAGACCAGACAGCAGTGGCGGAACAGCACGCCACCGCAGAGACCGGGGACTGACGGGACCCTCCTCCAGACTCCCGCAGGGCGGAAAAAGTGGCCTCAGGAGGCGCCTGTCTTCTTCCCGGAACGCGCTGGGTGGCAGGCCGGCAGACAGCCGGGTCGAAAAAAAGTCTGGCCTGCCCGTAGCAGCGGGTGGAGATTCAGGAAAACAGATGCTGGCCCAGCAGGATCCGGGCACCGCTGTACAGTGTCTGAAAGCACTGGTGGAAGGCATCGGCCCTGCCATAGTAGGGATCGGGCACTGAACGTTCCTCGACAGGGTGGCGGCCTCCAGGATCCAGAAACAGACCGACCCTGCAGGCATGCTCCAGCGGGGCCATCCCCTGCACATGGCGCAGGTTGTTCCGGTCCATGGCCAGAATCCAGTCGAAGCAGTAGAAATCCGCGTGAACCAGCTGTCGGGCACGCAGCGGGCTGATGTCAATTCCCGAGTCAGCACAGGCATCCACGGCCCGCCGGTCCGGTGCCTCACCGGTGTGATAGTCTGCGGTTCCCGCTGAATCGGCCTCCAGCGGGAAATTTTCCATGTTTGCCAGATGCCGCAGGATCCCCTCCGCCATGGGCGAACGGCAGATGTTTCCGAGACAGACCAGCAGGATCCGCACAGGACGGTTTCCGCTACCGTTCACCGCCGCCTCCAGGAAGTACCGGATGCGGTGTCCTCAATTACGATCCCGGCCTCTTCCAGTTCCGCACGAATGGCGTCCGCGGCAGAAAAATCCCGGCGCTTCCTGGCCTCGGCACGTTCTTCGAGCTTTTTCCCGATCCAGAGGGTCTCATCATCCCCCTTTCCCCGGAAAAACTGTCCGGCATCCTGCTGCAGAAAACCAAGGATGCCCGCAAGCCCCCGAAGAAGCTGCCCCATAGAAGGAGCCAGCTCACTACCCTGCTCCTTCAGCCGGTTAACTTCCCTTGCGAGATCAAAAAGGACGGCCATGGCCTCGGGAGTATTGGCATCGTCCGACATGGCCTCATGGAATGACCGGCGCCATTCCATTCCCAATTCCTCCGGCAGGGGGATGGAAACCGCAGGGAAACTGCGTACTGCAGTATACAGGCGACTCAGGCCGGATTTCGCCTGCCCGACCGCCTCTTCGCTGTAGTTGAGCGGACTGCGGTAATGGCTGGACAGCAGGAAAAACCGCAATACTTCCCCGTCATGGCAGTCCAGAAGATCCCGGACGGTAACAAAATTTCCCGCAGACTTGGCCATTTTTTCGCCCTGGATCCGCACGTGTCCGTTGTGCATCCAGTATTTCGCGAACTGGCAGCCCACCCCCCGGGACTGGGCAATTTCGTTCTCATGATGCGGAAACAGAAGGTCAATCCCGCCTCCATGGATGTCAAATGCACAGCCCAATGTACTGGCAGACATCGCGGAGCACTCGATATGCCACCCCGGCCGGCCAGGTCCCCAGGGCGATGGCCAGGAAGGTTCTCCAGGCTTCGCCGCCTTCCACAGGACAAAATCCAGGGGATCCCGCTTTGCCTCACCCGGTTCGATCCTTGCGCCGGCCTGCAGGTCATCCAGACTGCGGCCGGACAGCTGGCCGTATTCCGGAAAACTGCGCACGGCGTAATAGACATCACCACCCTGCACCGCATAGGCGTGGCCACGTTCCAGAAGGCCGCCAATGAGGTCCAGCATGCCGGCAATATTCCCGGTCGCCCGGGGCTCGGCATCCGGCGGCTGGCAGCCCAGGGCTGCCTCATCCTCATGCATGGCAGCGATATAGCGCTCTGTCAGCACCCCGATGGTTTCCCCCCGCTCCGCAGCCCGACGGATAATCTTGTCGTCAATATCCGTAATATTTCGGACATGGGTTACCTTATATCCACGGCTCCGGAAATAGCGGACCAGCATGTCGAAGGTGACCATGGCCCTCGCATGCCCGAGATGGCAGTAGTCATATACGGTCATCCCGCAGACATAAAGATCAATCCTGCCAGGGTGCCTGGGCTCCAGCGGTATCCTGCAGCGCCGGAGGCTGTCATAAATGGCCAGGGGAGGGAAAGGAAGCGGCGGGTGGCTCATGGATGCCTCAGGCAGGGCTGTTGGAAGAATGGGCAGCGGCGGCATGGAGGCGTTCCCGGACCCGCTGCGGTCCCAGAAGCGGTACCAGGGCAGCCAGCTCCGGACCATGTTCCACGCCTGTCAGGGCCAGACGCAGGGGAAGATAGAGGTTCCGTCCTCGCTGTCCTGAAACCGCTGCAAGTTTTCTGGTCCAGCCGGGAAAATCCTCCGGACAAGTCACAAAGGCCGCCTCTGCCGCTTCCCAGAAGGCACTGCCCACAGCGGCCAGCGCCGCCTGTACCTCCGGTTCCGGAAACGGGAAGCCAAAACAGCGCCCGGCCCATTCTACGGCATCTGGGGGCAGGAGAATGTTTTCACGGATCGCGCCCAGGAAACCGGTCAGCAGGGCTGGAGGGACCACGCCCGTGAGATGGGGAGAAAGCCAGTCCTGCAGGGCCCCTTCGTCCATTTCCCGGATTGCGCGGGACTGCCAGTAATGCAGCTGGGACCAGTCAAAACGGGCCGGGGAACGGCTAATTCCGCCCAGCGAGAAATCCTGGACCAGCCCTGCCATCTCCCGCCACTCTTCATCGGGATAGTGATGGCCGAGGTGGCCCAGATAGTTGCACAGGGCTGCAGGCAGATAGCCCCGGGCACGCAGGTCACGGAGACTGGCCGCACCATGCCTTTTGGAGAGGGGCTGGCCATCCTGGGCCACAAGGAGCGGCAAATGGCCATATTGTGGGGCTGGCAGTGCCAGCGCCTCCAGGACCAGGATCTGTCTTGGGGTGTTGCTCAGATGGTCCTCGCCACGCAGGACCAGATCAATACCCATCAGGGCATCATCCACAGCGTTGGCAAAAAGGAAGGCGGGTGTTCCGTCACTGCGCCGGATCACAAAATCCCCGGTATCGGCGAGGGAAAAATTTCTTTCTCCCCAGACCAGGTCCTGCACCCGGAGGTTTCCGGACCGGGGGACGGCAAAACGGAGGGTTGGCCTGCACCCGGCTTCCAGAAAGCGGCTTCGCCCGGCGTTCCCAAGTTCCCGGCATCGCCCGGAGTAGCGGGGGGGACGCCCTGCTGCCAGCTGCATCTGCCGTTCCTTTTCCAGGTCTTCTGCCGTACAGAAGCAGGGATAGGCATTTCCTGCAGCCTGGAGCCGGTCAAAGAACTCCCCATAGAGGGAAAGCCTCTCCATCTGGCGGTACGGTGCGAAGGGACCGCCACAGTCCGGTCCCTCATCCCAGTCGAGACCAAGCCAGCGGAGATCTTCGAGCACCCTGTCCCCATAGTGTCCGAGGGAACGTTCCTGGTCGGTATCCTCAAGACGGAGCACAAAAGCCCCTCCCACCTTGCGCACCGCCAGCCAGGAGAACAGTGCCGTCCGGGCGTTGCCCAGATGCAGATTCCCCGTCGGACTGGGGGCAAAGCGACTCTTGTGGATCATCATGCTATGATATGGCCGCTGAAGCGGGGCTGCAATGAAGTTTTCCGGCACGGAAAGGGAACTTCTCCTGCTGCCCCCGGCAATTCCGCCAGGCTATCGGGAATGGAGCATGACCAGAAAACAGGAATCGGAAGACGGAAGACGGAAACCGCGCCACCGCCTTGGACGCTGGATACTGGTCATTTTTCTGCTGGTTGTGGCCAATGTGCTTATTGGGGCCGGTATCTACGCATACCGCATCTGGACATCCCTTCCACCGGTACATGACCTGAAAAAATGGCACCCGGACGAACCCTTGCGCATATATGCGGCTGACGGTTCCCTGCTGAAGGTGATCGGTCCGCAGATGCGCTATGCCCTGCCACTTTCCCAGATTCCGGCAACCCTCCAGGACGCCTTTATCTCGGCCGAAAATGCCCACTTCTACAGCCATAATCCAATTTTCTATCCGGTGAGCCTTCCCGGGATCCTGCGGGCAGCCGTTGTAGACCTGATCCATATGGCACCGGTCCAGGGCGCCAGTACCATTCCGGAGCAGGTTGCCCGGAACTTCTATCTGACCCCCCAGAAAACCATTACCCGGAAGGTCGCCGAAATCCTGCTGGCCTATAAGCTTGCCCAGCATTTCAGCCATCGGCAGATTCTGGAGCTCTACCTTAACAAGATCTACCTGGGCCAGGGGGCTTATGGTGTAGAAGCCGCGGCCGAAACCTATTTTGGGAAAAGGGTCGACCAGCTGACCCTGGGCCAGATGGCCACCATCGCAGGCCTGCCGCCCGCGCCGTCCTACCTCAATCCCATCGCCAGCCCCAGGCTGGCCGCAAAGCGCCGGGACTACGTCCTGGGACGGATGAAAGCCCACGGATACATCACCGCAGGCGAGATGCGCACGGCCGAGGCGGAACCGGTACTTTCGCGCTATCACCAGTCGGCTTCCGATGCCGCTCCCTACGTAACCGACTGGATCGCCAACTGGCTGAACCAGCAGTTTGGCAGCGATTTTACCTACCGTTCCGGCCTGAAGGTCTATACCACCATCAATCCGGGTGACCAGGAAGCGGCCAACCGGGCCATGGCGGTGGGTCTGGAAAACTACGGCATGGGTCTTTCCAGCCTGGATTATGGCAAGTACTACCGGGGACCCATCGCCCGCCTCAATGGCAAAGCCCTGGACGGGGCACTGTCCGGGAAGCGCCCTCCACAGCTGCCTCCCCATGATCCTGCCAATCTCCGCTGGGGCGTGGTCCGCTCTTCCGGCCCCCGCTCGGCTGCGATCTCCCTTGAAGGACGGAAAAACATCATTCTTTCCCTACGGGATGTTTCCTGGGCCCGTCCCCGTCCTGGCGCCCCGGCACCAAAAACGGTCGACAGCGTACTCCAGCGGGGTGATCTTGTCTGGCTGCGTCCCTATGTCAGTGCAGTCACCGCAGGAGCCGGCCAGGAATGGGGCGCAAATGTCTGGTCCACTCCAGTACAGGGCGGCTGGCAGCTGACGCAGATTCCGGATGTCCAGGGGGCCCTGGTGAGTCTGGACAGCCACAGCGGCGCAATACGGGCCATGATCGGCGGTTTCAGCTACGAACTCAGCCATTTCAACCGTGCAGTCTTTGCCTACCGCCAGCCGGGATCCGGTTTCAAGCCATTTGTCTATGCAGCCGCGATGGACGCTCCGGCCCTTCTCGCCTCCGGAAGAAACAGCTACATGACCCCGCAGACCGCCATCGCGGATACGCCACTCTCCATTACTCTTCCCGACGGACAGGTCTACACACCTACCAACTACAGCAACAAATATTCCGGCACCCCCATCCCGGTCTGGGCCAATCTCGCGTATTCCCATAATGTCCCGAGTGTACGCATCCTGATGGATGTTGGCATTCCCTATGCGGTCAGCTATGTCCGGCGCTTTGGATTTCCTGGGAAGCAGATTCCGGCGGTACCGTCCATGGTACTGGGGTCCGGGGATTTTACCCCCCTGCAGATGGCCCGGGGCTACGCAGTCTTTTCCAGCGGGGGATTCCTGCCAAAACCCTACGTAATACGCAAAATTGTCAATGGACGGGGAACGCAGATCTCGCTGCTGAACTGCCCCTTGGGCTATCAGCCTCCGGCCCAGCAGACGTCCATTCCCCCGGGAGTGGCCTACCTGATGACGGAAATGATGCAGCAGGTGATCCGGATCGGCACGGGTGTGGCCGCCCAGAGCCTTGGCCGCAACGATATTGCCGGAAAAACTGGAACCACCAACAATGAAAATAATGCCTGGTTCAATGGGTTCAGCCCAAGGATCACTACCAGCGTCTGGGTGGGCTACGACGATAACCATACCATGGGCCGGTGGGCCGCAGGAGCCCGTGAGGCCCTGCCTATCTGGATCCACTATATGAAGACCGCGATGGAAAGCGAACCGTCTATGGGCTTCTCCCGCCCACCCAGCGTAACTGGACCGGCAGAAAGTGCAGACAGCCCCATCGGGGTTAGCGACTATCTTCTGGGCTATCCTCCCAGTTCCCCCACCGCTTCGACCTCCAGCAGCGCGCCCGGGGGGGGGAGTGGTTCGGTAGGAGGCACCGGCAGTTCCCTGGTGGAAACCATCCGAAACCTGTTCTAGGTACCGTCAGACAAGAAGGTCCGAACCGGGCCCACAGCCGTTTTCAGGCCAGGACGCGCCAGGCATTCCGGAACATTTCCATCCAGGGCGTGTCCTCCCCCCAGTCCGGCGGACACCAGCTCATCTGCACGCTGCGAACGGCACGCTCCGGATGGGGCATCAGGATGGAAACCCGGCCATCCGCATTGCAGACACCGGCAATTCCTGCGGGAGAACCGTTCGGATTTTCAGGGTAGCGGGTCGCCGCCTCCGCACCGCATCCCGCATAGCGGAGTATAATGCCTTCCCGCTGCTGCAGGCCGGCCAGATCCTCCTCCTGGCTGGCAAATTCTGCCCTTCCCTCACCGTGGGCAACAACAATGGGGGCTTTCAGACCAGTCAGCCCGCTAAAGAAGGGGGACGGAGAAGGCAGAACCTCCGCCATGAGGAGACGGGCCTCAAACTGCTCTGACCGGTTGCGACGAAACTTTGGCCATCCTGCCGTCCCGGGAATGATGCTAGCGAGTTCAGCCAGCATCTGGCAGCCATTGCAGACGCCCAGGGCCAGACGGTCCGGATCATGCAGAAAGGCTTCAAACTGTTTCCGCAATTCCCCATGATACAGAATGGATTTGGCCCATCCCGCACCGGCACCCAGCACATCACCGTACGAAAATCCGCCGCAGGCGGCAAAAATCGGGAAGTTCCGGATATCCTCGCGCCCACTGAGCAGATCGCTCATGTGGATATCCACCGCAGCAAATCCTGCGCGATGGAAAGCCGCGGCCATTTCCACATGGCCATTGACGCCCTCTTCGCGCAGGATGGCAACCCGGACCTTCTTTCCGGAAACCCTCAAAGGCACCGGAAGCGCACCTGCCCGGTTTTTCGCCCAGGCTGAAAAAAGGCGTGGGGACAGGCTGTCTGAGGAGGCGAAAGCCTCGGCCGCACAGGCTGGATCATCCCGCAATTCCTGGATGCGGTACCCTGGTTCAGACCAGATACGGACCAGCTCCGTGGCATCCTCATCCAGAAGCTTTTCTCCGGCGTGCAAAATCCGCAGCCGCCAGGTATCTGGCAGCACGGGTCCCAGATAGCGCAGGCAGGATTCCAGCCCGAGATCCCGGGCTGCATCGCGGATGGCCATGGCATCCGAGGCCTCCGTCTGGACGATGATGCCGGGCTCCTCGGAAAACAGGAATGGCCATGGGGCGCCATCTGTATGGACCTCCACTCCGCAACGTCCGGCAAAGGACATTTCACAAAGTGCTGCCCAGAGCCCCCCATCCGACCGGTCGTGATAGGCGAACACCCGGTCCATGGCCCGCAGGGCCTGGAGCCAGTCAAAAGCCCGCGCAAGCAGGGTGGGATCGTCCAGATCCGCAGGAGCGCCACCTGCCTGCTCCAGAACCTGCGCCAGAACAGAAGCTCCGAGACGGCCCCGCCCCAGGTCGAGCAGCCAGAGCACCGTGTCCTGCCGTGCCTGCAGCTGCGGCGTCCAGGTGCCCCGAATGTCCCGTACGGGTGCAAAAGCGGAAATTACCAGGCTGAGGGGCGAGATGACCCGGCGTTCACCACCATCCTGGGCATTCCAGAGGGTCTGCATGGACAGGGAGTCCTTGCCAACCGGAATGCTCAGATGCAGTGCCGGACAGATTTCCCGGGCGACGCTGCGGACGGTTTCAAACAGGCGCGCGTCTTCCCCGGGTTCCTGCACGGCGGCCATCCAGTTTGCCGAGAGCTTGATTTGGCCAAGATCGGCGATATCCGCAGCAAACAGATTGGTCAGCGCCTCGGCCACTGCCAGACGGCCGCTTGCCGGAGCATCGGTCACGGCCACTGGCGACCGCTCGCCAATGGCCATGGCCTCACCATGGTAATTCCAGAAATCAGAGGCGGCGACCGCACAGTCGGCAACGGGTACCTGCCACGGACCCACCATCTGGTCCCGGGAGACGAGTCCACCGACGCTACGGTCCCCAATATGGATAAGGAACTCCTTGCTGGCCACGCTCGGGTGACGCAGCACGGCATGCGCAGCCCACCGCCATTCCGCGCCGCAAAGATCCAGTTCCGGGATCCCGGAAGGAGTGATCTGCGCATCGCGCTCCGTCCGCGGTGGACAGCCGAGCAGGATTTCCAGGTCCATGTCTACCGGAATTTGGTCCAGCAGGGTGTCGTCGAGGCGAAGATGCCCTTCTCCTACTGTCTCCCCCAAGACGGCTGCCGGGCACCGCTCCCGGCCGCAAAGTTCCAGAAAATGGTCTACCCGGTCTGGTGCCACCGCAAGAACATACCGTTCCTGGGCTTCATTGCACCAGATTTCCATGGGAGACATCGCGGGATCTTCGTTGGGAACCGCCCGGAGCTGGAGATACCCTCCTCTTCCGCCATCGTGCAGCAGCTCGGGGATGGCGTTGGAAAGCCCACCGGCACCCACGTCGTGAATGGAAAGGATGGGAGAAACTTCCCCAAGGGCGATACAGCGCTCGATAACTTCCTGCGCCCGCCGCTGCATTTCCGGATTGCCACGCTGGACCGAGGCGAAATCCAGGCTTTCGTCCCCGCTACCGCTCGCAAGACTGGACGCAGCACCACCTCCAAGGCCGATGAGAAGGGCTGGTCCACCGATCACCAGGATTTTGGCTCCTACCGGCAGGGGCATTTTCTGGACCAGGGACGGACGGATTTGCCCAAGCCCACCCGCCAGCATGATCGGCTTGTGATAGCCCCAGTGCCGCCCTTCGTGCTCCATCTCAAATACCCGGAAATACCCGGCTACGGCCGGGCGGCCAAATTCGTTGTTGAAGGCGGCGGCTCCGACTGGAGCCTCAATCATGATCTCCAGCGGAGAGCGGATACGCTGCGGGCGACCGTACTCGTGGGCTTCCCAGGACTGGAGGAAGCCGGGGATGCGGAGATGGGAGACGGAAAAACCAACCAGGCCCATTTTGGGTTTTCCACCCCGACCTGTTGCTCCCTCATCACGAATTTCTCCTCCACTACCGGTGGCCGCACCCGGAAAAGGAGAAATGGCCGTAGGATGGTTGTGGGTTTCTACCTTCATAAGGATCCCCAGATCCTCTTCCACCACGGTATAGTGTCCATCCGGACTGGCATAAAAATAGCGGCTGGGCGACCAGCCCTCCATGACAGCGGCATTGTCACTGTAGGCAGAAAGTGTTCCGCGGGGATGTTTCTGGTGTGTTTCCCGGATCATGCCAAATAGGGTGCTGTCCTGTTCCTTGCCACCAATGCGGAAACGCGCATTGAAGATCTTGTGGCGGCAGTGTTCGGAATTGGCCTGGGCAAACATCATCAGTTCGGCATCGCTGGGATTGCGCTCCAGCGCCCGGAAATGGGTCTGGAGATAGTCCAGCTCAGGCCCGGAAAGGGCCAGGCCCATTTGCCGGTTTGCAGTTTCCAGGGCCTCCCTCCCCTGTTCCAGAAGCGGAATCCGCCGCAGGGGGCGTGGCTCTGGATGCAGAAACAGCTGTTCCGCCTCCGTCCAGTCGGCCAGCACGGATTCCGTCAGGGGATCATGGATCAGGGCCAGAACCTGCTGTTTCTGTGAAGGGGTCAGGGACTGGCGGGTCTCCAGGAAATAGGCGATCCCCCTTTCCAGACGCTGGAGATTTTCCAGACCGCAGACCCGGGCAATTTCTGATGCCTTGCTGGACCAGGGAGAAACTGTTCCGAGGCGCGGAACGACAGCAATCTCAATAGCCTGCGCAGACGGAGCAGCAACGGCCTCCCCATACTGGAGCAGGGCCGCCAGAAGCCGGCTTCCGTCCCCGGTCAGCGGCGCCGCAAGGTCGGCCAGATGGACATATTGTGCCCTGAGCCCCACCAGGGGTAGATCCTGGGCAGCAGCACGCTCCAGGATCGCCTGTGCCCGGAAAGGAGAAAGGGCACTTGGGCCTCGCAGCAGGGTGATACTCAACGCAGACTCCCTTCCGGCTGGTGGACTGGATCAGTCAAGGGGAACCCCAATCCGTCTTGCAACTTCCAGGTAGGCATCGACCACACCGCCAAGCCCACGGCGGAATCGGTCCTTGTCCATTTTTTCCAGGCTGCGGGCATCCCAGAGACGGCAGCCATCCGGGCTGAATTCATCGCCCAGAAACAGTTCCCCACCCTGCCGGCCGAATTCCAGCTTAAAATCCACCAGAATGAGGCCGGCTGCCGAAAACAGGCGGACCAGAAGCTGGTTGATACGCCGTGTCCAGCGTTCCATCGCGTCCACTTCCACGTCAGTGGCCCAGCCAAAACAGCGGATATGGGAGTGGTTGATCATGGGATCGTGGAGCGCGTCATTCTTGAGAAACAGTTCCTGTACTGGAGGCTCCAGAATCTGGCCTTCCTCAATTCCCAGCCGCCGGGACAGGGAGCCGGCCGCACGGTTACGGATCACGCACTCCACCGGGATCATGTCCAGCCGCCGGACCGCACTTTCCCTCGGGCCCATCCGGCGCAGGTAATGCGTCGGCACCCCTTCGCGCTGGAGGTACTCCATGATAAACGCGTTGAAGGCGTTATTGATTTCTCCCTTGTGGGCGAGCTGCTCCATTTTTTCGCCGTCAAACGCTGAGGTGTCATCCTTGAAATGGAGCACCAGCTCCTCTGGATGGTCACCGGCAAAGACAATCTTGGCCTTGCCTTCGTAAAGCTTTTCGCGCGCGGTCATCTGGGCATCCCCTCCGGAAACACCCGGGCGAAAATTGCGCTGATCTGCTGTGTATGGTAGTTGAGATCGAACAGTCCATCCAGTTCCGCCGGGGAGAGGTAGTGTTTCAGGTCAGCATCCGCCGCCAGAAGGGAACGGAAATCTGCTCCCTCCTCCCAGACTTTCATGGCGTTCCGCTGGACAACCCGGTAAGCCTCCTCACGGAGCATTCCCTTTTCGGTCAGCGCCAGCAGCACACGCTGCGAAAAAACTAGCCCATGCATCCGGTTCAGATTTTCCAGCATGCGCTCCGGGTAGACCATCAGGCCCTCCAGGAGCCCTGCAGCCCGGTGCAGCATGAAATCCAGCACTGTACAGGCATCCGGACCGATTACCCGCTCCACACTGGAGTGCGAAATATCGCGCTCGTGCCACAGGGCGATGTCCTCAAGGGCCATTCCGGCATAGCCGCGCAGCAGCCTGGCCAGCCCGGTCAGGTTCTCCGACAGGATGGGATTGCGCTTGTGGGGCATGGCAGAGCTGCCCTTCTGGCCGGCCGTAAAAGGTTCCTCTGCCTCCAGGACTTCCGTGCGCTGAAGATGCCGGATTTCTATGGCAATCTTCTCTATGGATCCCCCGAGGATGGCGAGGGTGGAAAAGAATTCGGCGTGGTGGTCGCGGGAAATCACCTGGGTACTGGCCGTTTCCGGCTGGAGCCCAAGTTCGGCACAGACGTCCTCCTCAATACCGGGAGCAATATTGGCGAATGTCCCAACGGCCCCGGAGAGCATTCCGACAGAAACGGTTTCGACCGCACGCCGGAGGCGCTGCAGGTTGCGCTGGGCTTCCGCCCGCCACACGGCTACCTTGAGGCCGAAGGTGACCGGTTCGGCGTGGATGCCGTGGGAGCGGCCGATCATCACCGCATCCCGGTATTTCCAGGCCAGACGGACAAGTGCCCGGTCCAGGCGTTCCAGACCCTGCTCCAGCAGAAGTCCGGAGCGGCGCAGCTGGAGGGCGAAACCGGTATCCACCACATCCGAGGACGTCAGCCCCTTATGGATAAAACGGCTGGACGGTCCTACATGCTCTGCCACCGAGGTCAGAAAGGCGATTACATCGTGTTTGACTTCCTTTTCGATTTCATCGATATGGGCAATGTCAAAGGCTGCCTTTCCCTCGATTTCCGCGAGATCACCAGGGGGAATCTCTCCCCGGCGGGCCAGGGCTCGGCAGGCCGCCAGTTCCACATCCAGCCACGCCTGGTATTTGGCCGTCTGAGACCAGAGCGTGCCCATTTCGGGGCGGGTGTAACGCTCAATCATGACCCGGCTCCTTTTCCGGCACCAAGGGCGGCCTGAAGGCGGTCCAGAACCTGAACGGCATATTTCTGGCCATCCCGCCCGTCTCCGGGGGCCGGAAGCGTTTCCAGCACGCTGCCCCTGCCATTCGCCATCTGCAGGAGACGGACTTCCACGGCGGCAGGTTTCTGCGGACCGCTCCAGATGGACCGGATACTGGCCCAGGCACGGCTGAACATTCCGCCAATAATGTTGCCGGAATGGGGTTCCACTCCCTTTCCACGGACCTGCACTGACCAGGCCCCGGTTCCTTCCTGCTGCACGGGATATCCCATCCCGGCAAGGGCGGTCTGGACCGCAGGTGCTGCACGGGCCGGCACCTGGTCCACGACCAGGTAGGGGCCCTGGCTGTCCTGGTAGCGTATCACCCGGATGGCCGGTCCGGCAGCGGCTGCCATCTGCGCCGGGGAGTGGGACAGCTTTTTCAGGACCGCTTCCAGCAGCTTGCGGTTCCGTTCCACGTCCGGAGAAACCGGGGTCCATTTCAGTGTACTGCCGTTGGCATTGTTCCAGAAGCGCTTCTGGTGGACGGAAAGAATGGTTCCCGTCACCCCCTGTTTCAGGTGGAGGGTGTACTGCATGCGATGGTCTGGTGCTACGGTACTGCCGAAAAACGAATCAATTCCGGACCGGGTTTCCTGCCACCCGGTCACGAGGGTGCCCTGTGCCGCAGAAAACTCGCGCACTCCCACCTTTTTCTCTGCAAGAACCTCCCGGACGGCCGCCCAGACTTCTGCGGCCGGGGCGGGGGTATCCAGCTCCAGCCGGCCACCCTTGCCCACCACCTGTCCCCGCGCCAGCGGCCGAACTGTCCGATTCGCAAGAGCCGTCACCGCAGGGGCCGAAACGGGAGCCGGACTGGCGGCAGACGTCCCGGAGGCAGTGCCCGTCCCCCGGGGCAGTCCGGTCAGGCCTACCGGGCCGGCAGGCACCGTCACTCCGGGCCGGGGGGCCGTTGCGAGCAGGTCTGGCGGAACCTCCAGAGGTTTTACCAGACGGGCATTCTGGTAGTTTGGACCAGTTCGGTTCTGGAAAAACGGCAGATAGGAACAGCCGTCCAAACCCAGAACAAGAAGGACTGCAGCGGCGACTGAACGGCCGGATCGGTGGTGCATGGGACAGTGCTCTCTCAGGAAATGGGGGAAACAGGGGTGGAAAAAGTCCGGGCCTCTTTCAGGGCTTCCCGAAGGCGTCCATAAAAACCCTCTGGCAGGGGTGTCAGGGGGAGGCGGATTCCCGCGGGGATTTTGTGCATGTCCTGCAGCAGCCACTTGACCGGAATCGGATTGGACTCTACAAACAGGTCGCGGTGCAGCAGGACAAGCCGCCGGTTGATCTCTCTTGCCGCAGCAAAATCTCCTTCGAGGGCGAGCGACACCATGCTGGCCATAGCGCGGGGAGCCACATTGGCCGTGACGGAAATAACACCGCGGGCGCCGAGGGCCATGGCCGCAAGGGCCGCTCCATCATCGCCGCTGTAGACTTCCAGGGAGGCGTCCTGGTCCTCACAGAGGCGGAGAATTTCTCCCACCCGGTCGACACGGCCGCTGGCTTCCTTGATGCCCACGATGCAGGACCTGGTAGCCAGACGGGCAGCGGTTTCCGGCAGCAGGTCACCTGACGTTCTCCCGGGCACATTGTAGAGGATCATTGGAAAATGGCAGGCATCGGCTATCGCACCATAATGCCGGTACAGTCCTTCCTGGGTTGGCCGGTTGTAGTAGGGGCTGACAAGAAGCGCTGCATCGGCACGGGCTTCGATGGCTGCACGGGTCAGCTCTATCGCCTCGGCGGTGGAGTTCGCTCCCGTACCGGCAATCACCGGCACTCTTCCCCGGGCCTGCTCCACTACGGTCCGGATCACGGCCACATGCTCGGCCACGTCCAGGGTCGCCGATTCCCCGGTAGTGCCCACCGCGACAATAGCGTGGGTACCTTCCTCTACATGCCACTCCACGAGGTCACGCAGCGACTGGAAGTCCACCGCTCCCGTGGGATCCATGGGCGTCACCAGCGCAACCATGCTTCCGTGAAACATCTCCTGCTCCCTGAACTGTTTCTTGGCCATGCAGTAGAGCATGGTACTGGCGCAACGGCGGCCTTGGCAAGGCAGATCCGTCTTTTCCGGCATCTGCCCTGGATAGCCGGCAGTGCGGGCAGCGCTGGAATCCCCAGAAAAGCCGCCTTCGGATATACTGGACAGAAGGAGCTGGCAGGAAACATCGCAAGGCCAGCGGCTTTCCAGGCCGGGATCCCCCTATGGAAGGTGTGGACCCGGTCCCGGGAGAACAGGGACGGGACGACATGGCAGCAGAAGATCCACTACACGACCGGCCGGAAAAACGGCTCAGGCTTCTCCGGCCCCTTGCCAATGCCCTGCTGGAGGACCTGCAGCAGGGGACCGGGAGCGGATGGATTGGCGCGCGGGACGGCTTCCCCTGCAGCATCTATCCGGCTGGAGCCGGCCAGTGGACTGAAGTGGAATCGCTGCTGCGAAGCCGCGGGGAAGAACTGTTCGGCCACTATGGGAATATTCGCCATCCCTGCCAGCCAGATCTCTGGCACCTGGAACTGGACGAGGCAGAAAAGGGGGTCCTGACCCTGTCCGCAAGGGAATGCCCAGGCGGGGAAATCCGGAATATTCTGCTCATCCATGAATGAAACCGGAGAATTTCTTGTTGCCACCCACAACATCCAGGTAGGGATCGGTTCCCACCGGGCACGGCATCTGCTTCTCCATGGATGGCGATACATCATGCCCCACGGCCAGAGCATCGGAAATCTCGAGCGCATCGCCGAATCCCTGAAGGGCATGGACATTGTCGGCCTGAACGAGGTGGATGCCGGCTCCTACCGGAGCCAGTATCTCAACCAGGCCTCTTTTCTCTCCGAACAGACGGGTCTCCGCTATTGGGTCCAGCAGCGGACACGCAACTGGGGGGAACTCGCGCAGCACAGCAACAGTCTGCTGGCACGCTGGCCCATCCTCGCGGCGGACCGGCAAGGCTTCTCCGGTACCCTTGGGGGGCGGGGCCTGCTTTCGGTACGGCTGATGGTCCAGGGACGGACGCTCGACGTGGTGGTAACCCACCTTGCCCTTGGAAAGCCGGGACGCTTGCGCCAGATCCGCCAGCTCGTCCAGCAGTTGCAGGGGCGGACTTCCCTGATCCTCATGGGCGACTTCAACTGTACGTCCCGCTCAGAGGAACTGCGCACGCTTATGGCCGAAACCGGTCTCCATACCCCCCTGCATGAACCGGCCACTTTTCCCAGCTGGTCTCCCCGGCTGGGCTTTGACCACATTCTCTGCAGCAGGGACCTATCTTTCCAGGAAGTCTGGACGCCCCATCAGCCTCTTTCCGACCACCTTGCCCTTATGGCACGCCTGCGCTGGGTGGAGTAGGCAGCTCGACCCCGTCAATGCGGAAGGGGACCCGCTTCGGCAAAACCCCTTCCGTAACAAAATAGCCCAGGATATGGTAAGTCTTTCCATATGGCGCTTCATAGCGCGCGCCTCCCGAAGGCCGGCTGCGCGAGAATGGCGGGAAGGCCGATTGCGCCTCTCCCGAAGCCGGACGGAGGAACAGCCTGCTTACCGGTACCACAAAAGTGCGGCTGGCGTGGGCCGGAATATCGAAAGGAGCAGTTACCACTCCCTGCGAGAACTCCCGCTTCCCAGAAAAAATCGTGACTTCCTCCACCCTGTAACGCAGTGGAGTCCCATTCGGATTGCGTATTTCGAGGGTGACCCGCATTTTCAGCCCTGTAGGATGGGGTCCTACCTGCGCGATATTCTTCAATTGCACTTCTGGGGGATGTTCCGGTTGGCACCCGGCCAGGATGGCCGGAAGCAGGCCAGCCAGAAGCCAGCGCTTCTGGCCATGGGAAAAAGTCAATACCATGGCATACTATCTCCTCAGGATTTCCTGATGGGGAGTATAGCGAAAGCAATGTCAAAGGAAACCCGGCCAGCTGCCTCCGATCCTCCAGGCGGGCCCTCCCGCCCAGAGTGGCATCTCGAGGAAGGAACCCTCTATCTGGAAGGATCCTGGACCCTGTCCCTGCTGGCCCGCCAACGTGCTGACCTGCAAGCTGGCCTGCGGCTGGCCCCGGAAAATCCGTCCTGGAACCTGGAGAATATCCAGAGGCTGGACAATTTTGGTGCCCTACTGCTATGGCGGGCCTGGGGAGAAAGGCTTCCCGGACAGATCACGATACTGCCCCACCACCGGAGGCTTTTCGAACGCCTGGAACAGCTCCAGGACCTCCCGGAGCCCCACCGGGCGGGTTTCGCCGGGCCTTTCTCCCTTCTGGGCCGCTACCTCACGGATGTTCTGGACGATCTCTGGGGACTGTTTCTCCTCCTCGGGGAACTGCTGGTGGAATGTTTCCATGGCATCCGCCAGCCCGGGCGTTTTCCCTGGAAAGAAATATCGGCCACCATTGTCCGGACCGGTCCGGACTCGCTCCCTATTCTTGCCCTCATCGGATTCCTCATTGGCATCGTCATTACCTACCAGTCCGCCCCTACCCTGGAAAGCTATGGGGCCAACCTCTACATCATCAGTATCGCTGGCATCAGCATACTGCGTGAATTCGGGCCCATGATCACGGCCATAATCCTGGCCGGACGTTCCGGTTCCGCCTTTACCGCCCAGATAGGCGGCATGCGGGTTACCCAGGAGCTGGATGCACTGCGCACTTTTGGCATATCTCCCGTCCAGCGCCTGGTACTGCCCAAGATTATCGGTCTCGCCATTACGGTACCGCTTCTGGTGATCTGGACAGACATTGCCGGCATCTGCGGTGCACTCATGGTGTCAGAAGCCAGCCTCAACATCAGCCCCATTTTTTTCCTTGAGCAGATGCCGGTCATGGTCCCGCAGTTCAACCTGTGGCTCGGGGTCGTCAAGGGAGTGCTCTATGGTATCCTCATTGCCTGGGTAAGCGGATACCATGGCCTGAAAATCAGGGCCAACACGGACAGTCTCAGCCGCGAAACCACCAATTCGGTAGTGCTCGCCATCACCATGGTGATAGTGGTAGATGCCGTCCTGGCCATCATTTTCGCCAACACCGGAATTTCTGCGGGATGAAAACGGTACCACCCATTATCCAGTGTGAGAACCTGGGTACCCGGTTTGGAAACGTCTGGGTACACCGCCATCTGTCCCTTGAGGTCCAGACCGGGGAAATTCTCGCCATCGTGGGCGGCAGCGGCAGTGGCAAAACCACGCTGCTGCGCACTATCGTCGGGCTCAATCCGGTGGATGAAGGGGACATCCGCATTTTTGGCCATTCCTTGCGTTCCCTGGACAGCCGGGCCGGTATCGCCCTCCGCCGCCGGTGGGGCGTGCTGTTCCAGCAGGGTGCCCTCTTCAGCGCCCTGACCGTCTTTGAGAATGTTGCCTTTCCCCTGCGGGAATGGGGACAGGTCTCTCCGGCCGACATCCGCGATCTGGTCGCACTCAAACTGCAGATGGTAGGGCTGAAGCCGGCAGATGCACACAAGCTTCCTGCAGAACTTTCTGGTGGCATGGTAAAACGCGCGGCCCTGGCCAGGGCCCTGGCCATGGACGCAGAGATCCTGTTTCTGGATGAACCGACTTCCGGGCTGGATCCCATTGCCGCGGCCGGTTTCGACCGGCTGTTACGGCAGGTGCGGGACGATATCGGACTGACGGTGGTCATGATCAGCCATGATCTGGAAAGCATCGCGGCTACCGCCGACCGTGTGGGCATCCTGTCCGGCGGCCACATGCTGGCGGTGGGTCCCCTGCTGGAAGTGGCGGGGACGACGGACGAACCATATGTCCAGAGTTTCTTCCATGGAGAACGTGGGGAACGGCTGCTGGAAGTGCTCCAGCAGCATCAGGGTCGGGTTGCCCCCCAGCGTGGTCCTGCGGTGCGGGATATGCCCAGCTGATCCAGGACTCTTGCCAGAACAAAATCCACCAGGTCTTCCACACTCCTGGGATGGTCATAGAAACCGGGGCTTGCAGGCAGAATCGCAACCCCCAGGCGCGAGAGCTTCAGCATGTTTTCGAGATGGATTGCTGATACCGGGGTTTCCCGGGGGACAAGAACCAGTTTTTTCCCTTCCTTGAGCATGACATCGGCCGCCCGTTCCACAAGATTGCCGGACAGCCCCTGGGCAATGGAGGCCAGCGTCCCGCCAGAGCAGGGACAGACGACCAGTGCCCCAGGGGCGTTGGATCCGGAGGCCAGGGGAGAATACCAGTCCTGGACGCCATAACAGGCCAGTCTCCCCTTCTCCACCTGCAGCGCCTGCCGGAGAAAGGCCTGGAGTCCGGCCATATCCTCCGGGAGATCCAGGAGCAGCTCTTCCCGGAAAACAATCCGTGCTGCATCGGAAATGGTCAGGTGCACTTCCGTGCCTGCGGCCAGCAGATGGTGGAGAAGCCGGAAACCATAGATGGCACCGGAAGCGCCGGTGATGGCCAGGCCTACCGTCTGTACCTCGCCGCCATCCTTCATCGAACCGGACTTTCCGGCACCCTGCCGGCCTCGCCCAGGGCAAGGCGCTGCAGGATCCGCCCGTGAATGGCACCAAAATCACCGTTGCTCATGACCAGTATCTGGTCTCCAGGTGACGCGGCCAGGCACACGGCCTCCACCAGGGCATCCAGATCCCCAAAAACTCCGGCACGTCCGGACAGGACCTCCCCTGCATCCCACCCCAGCCCGGGAGGGGCGTATACGAAAGAGCGCGAGGCACCCGCCAGGCTATCCCCAAGAATCCCCTGATGCACGCCGAGCCTCATGGTGTTGGATCGGGGTTCCAGAACCGCCAGGAGCTGGCCTTCTGGCATCCGCGAGCGCAGGGCCCCGATCGTGGCGGCAATCGCCGTAGGGTGGTGGGCGAAATCATCGTACACCGCTACCCCGGCGGCCGTACCACGCAGTTCAAGCCGGCGCCGGACACCCGCAAACGAAGCCAGTGCCGCACAGGAGCGTGCCACAGGAACCCCTGCATGGCGGGCCGCCAGAATGGCAGCCAGGGCATTTTCGGCATTGAACAGTCCAGACATCTGCCAGCGCACCGCTCCCCGCAGCAGACCGTCCTCCCAGACAGAAAAAGCCGATGCATCCTCCGCTTCCAGACGCACCTGCCACTCCCCACCAGGACCGAAAGCGGTTACCGGAGTCCAGCAGCCACGGGCCAGGACCCTGTCCAGGGCGGTGCTGCCTGCATGCCGTATAAGGAGGCCGGTGTCTGGCACCGTGCGGACCAGATGGTGAAACTGGGTTTCAATGGCAGCGAGATCCGGATAGATGTCGGCATGATCGAATTCCAGATTGTTGAGAATGGCCGTACGGGGCCGGTAATGCACGAATTTTGCCCGTTTGTCGAAAAAGGAGGTATCGTACTCGTCGGCCTCAATGACAAAAAAGGGACCGCTTCCGGTGCGGGCAGAAGTGCCAAAATTCAGGGCTTCCCCGCCCACCAGAAAACCCGGGTCCAGACCGGCATCCTCCAAGATCCAGGCCAGCATGGACGTGGTGGTGGTTTTCCCGTGGGTACCCGCCACGGCCAGCACCCAGCGTCCTTCAAGGACCGTACGGGACAGCCACTCCGGACCGGAGCTGTAGGGGATTCCGGAACGCAGGACCGCCTCAACAGCAGGATTCCCCCGCGAAAGGGCATTGCCAACAAGCACCAGATCCGGGACAGGATCTGGAAGCGCATCCGCATAGCCTTCGGAAAAACAGATTCCTTCCTTTTCGAGCAGGGTACTCATGGGAGGATAGACATAGGCATCCACGCCGGTCACCTCATGGCCACAGGAACGGGCCAGAAGTGCAAGACTTCCCATAAAGGTTCCGCAGATGCCCAGGATATGGATACGCATCAGGACTGGCGCGGTCTCAGTGCATGGTGCCAGGCCGGTTTATTTCAAGGCGCTGTTCAAAAATACGGTTGGCCAGATCGTACAGCGCACCGAAATGTTCCTGGAGCTCCTGAAAACGGCGGCGCAGCTCCGCTTCGGCGGAAAGAACCGGATGGTCTTCCAGGGAACGGCTGAAAAGATCCCTGGCTATGCCGAGCCGCTCCACCACTTCAAAATAGGCCCAGGCATCTGGTGGCTGGGTATTCGCCGAAGAGATCTCCTGCTGGTAATACCAGACCAGGGAGCCACGGGTGACCGCACGACCGGCAGTTCCTTCCTCCACTTCCACCAGTTGCCATTCGTAGCTCACAGGATCCTGCCAGTCCAGGTAGACCCGCCAGCGCGGGCCCTGCTCATCCAGCACATGCTCCAGCCGGACCCCGACTCCCCGGTCCGCAAGGCGGGCAATGAGCCGTTCCGTCTCTTCCCAGTCCTCCGCGTACGACGGAGGGGTTCCAAGACACATCTGGCCCATGACCAGATGTTCCACCTCCTCGAGGAATTTTTTGTCAATCGGCGACTGCCGGGCGTATTCGAGAGCGTCCTCCGGTCTCAAAAGAACGTTCCATCCAGCGGACTGCTGGCATTTGCATGGAGTCTGCGCGGCATGCGCCCGGCCAGAAAGGCCCTGCGACCGGCTTCCACCCCAAGGCGCATGGCCTCCGCCATCAGCAGGGGGTTCCGGGCAGCAGCAATGGCCGTATTCAGCAGGACACCATCACAGCCGAGTTCCATGGCTACCGCCACATCAGAGGCCGTTCCGACACCCGCATCCACCAGTATGGGGACGCGGGCCTGTTCCAGAATGATCTGGAGATTGTAGGGATTCCGTATCCCAAGCCCTGAGCCGATAGGCGCCGCCAGGGGCATGACGGCCACACATCCCATTGCGGCAAAATCCCGGCACGCCACAGGATCATCCGTACTGTACACCATGACCTCGAAACCTTCCGCGACAAGAATTTCTGCAGCCTGGAACGTCTGGCGCATATCCGGGTACAGAGTTTGCGGGTCCCCGATTACCTCAAGTTTCACGAGGGTCCAGTCCCCGAGTTCCCGCGCCAGGCGGCAGGTCCGTACTGCCTCATCCGCAGTATGGCAGCCTGCCGTATTGGGCAGAATGGTAAAACGCGACGGAGGAAGAAAATCCAGCAGGCTGGGTTCATCCCGGTGCTGCCCCAGATTCACCCGGCGCAGGGCAACGGTTACGATTTCCGCCCCTGCCGCATCCACAGCCGCACGGGTTTCGGCAAAATCGCGATATTTCCCGGTTCCCACCAGAAGCCTGGACTGGAAGCTGCGGCTTCCTATACGCAAGGGATCATTCATATACTGGCCATTCCCGCAAAATCACGTAGATTGGAACATCATCCTCCGCCAACGGCGCGGATGATTTCCAGACGGTCACCGTCGCAAAGAGACGTATCCCCATGCAGCCCCCGTGGAACAACCTCGAGATTGCGCTCTACGGCCACTCGCTGGCCAGAAAGCCCCATCTCGAGCAGGAGCCGGCCGACGGTACTCCCCTCGGGCATTTCCTGGCTTTGTCCATTGACGATGATATGCATGCCCGGATGCTAGAACTCTGGCCGGGAGCCGTCAACCCATCCACCAGCCAGGCGGTGCAAACGGAACCAGATGACGGGTGCCGAAGGCGGGGATAAAATGGTCCCATGCAATTTTCACCCGAGAGTCTGCATGAGCGGTTTTTCAGGCGGTTTGATGGCCGCACCATCATTGTCCACGCCGGTTTTCCTGAGGGCTACCTTGCCGAGCTGCTCCGGCAGCCTGGTGGTGGAGGCCATTTCCGTGTAGACGTCCGCATCCCCCCTGCCCGGCCATTTTCGCCCATGGACTGGGTCGTGCACCATCATGTACTGCCCCTGGGCCTCCCCCAGCCCCTGCTCATGAAGGTTGGCCACCGGCAGATTCACCTGCGCCACCTTATCCACCACATCCGCCAGGAAATTCCCGGGCCCGGACACCCTGCGGAAATCCTCTGGATGCTGGACAGCATCCAGGAGCGCTACCATGCCCTCCTGAAAAACGACAGAGGAGAATTCTGCATGGAGCGGGGTATGGACATCCAGGACAATTCCGTCGACTACAGCCTGCATGATGGGGACTGAAAATGTGAATGATGGCCATCTCCTGCACTATGCGCGCCAGATTCTGCTCCCGGAAATCGACGTCCGGGGCCAGGAAGCGCTGGGACGGAGCCGGGTGCTCCTTATCGGGGCTGGCGGACTGGGCTGCCCTGCTGCCCAGTATCTGGTAGCTGCTGGCATTGGACACCTGACCCTCTGCGATCCCGACCGGGTTAGTGCCAGTAATCTTCCCCGCCAGATCCTCTATGGAGTGGAGGACATCGGCCAGCTGAAGGTGGAAAGCGCCCGCCGGCAACTGCTGCGGCTGGCACCGGATGCCCGGATTGAAATCCATCCCCGGTCCGCCGACAGCTCTTTCCTGAACGGGCAGATAGAGCGCCATGATCTTGTCCTGGATTGCAGCGACAACTTTGCTACCCGCCATGCCGTCAATGCTGTCTGCCGCCGGGTCGGCCGCCCTCTGGTCAGCGCAGCCGCCATACGGTGGGAAGGACAGATCGCCGTATTCGATTTTCGCAATCCTTCAGCTCCCTGTTACGCATGCCTCTATCCCACTGGAATGGAAGACGGGGAAGATCTCTGTAGCGTATCGGGTGTTCTTGGCCCTGTTCCCGGAATGCTGGGAACCATGCAGGCCCTGGAGACCATCCGCCTCCTCGCGGGCCACCTCTCACCTCTGGCAGGCCATCTCCTGCTCCTTGATGCAAAGACGCTTTCCTGGCGTACCGTACTCCTGCGCCGGGACCCCGGCTGTCCAGTCTGTTCCTGAGGCCACTTCTGCACCTGACAGAAATACCTGAAAAATCAGTCGAGCAAATGATTGCCAGACCGCGCGAAAACACCGCCCCCTCAGGGCGGCGCGAGGTCACCCGGCACCAGGACGGCCAAGGCCGGCCTGTGCGGAATCTGGCACTGGCCGCGCCATAAAGCGGCCCGGAGAACGGCCGCCATTCCTGTGTTTTTTTGTCCTCCCCACTGGCAGATTGACTATGCTTTCTGTAGCGGCGAAAAACTGGACTACACTGTCTCCGGTTCCGGAAAAAGATCCCCGCCGGGATACGCAACCGCTCCAGGGGAAACCGGCTTCCCCACCCAGGGCAGGCTTCTGCAGCGCGGCCACGCCCTGACCTGCCTCCCGGCAGGATAGCCGGAAATTCTGGCCCGAAAGGACAGCTGGCACATGGTCAAAAAAGCACTGGTTCTTGGTGGGGGATTTGCAGGCCTGGTCCTGTGGCGTGCGCTGCTCCGTGATGAGCGCGTTGAGGCAACCCTGGTCGACCAGAACAACTACCATATTTTCCAGCCCCTGCTCTATCAGGTGGCAACCGGGGAGCTTGAATCTTCCGCAGTGACCAGGACATTCCGGGAAATCGCCCACAGGACGCCCGGGACATTCATTCTGGGCGAAGTGACTGCAATTGATCCTGTAGCGGGAACCGTCACCCTGGATCCGTCCCGCATCCTGACGTTCGACTATCTCTATATCACGCTCGGCACCGTAACCAATTTTTTTGGCAACGGCAATCTCCAATGCCTGGCCCTGGATCTCAAGAATGCCGAAGCCGCAGAGCAGACCAAATCCAGGATTGCCTATGCGCTAGAAAGGGCAGCAACCTGTACTGACCGGGAAGCCTGCCGGGCCTGGCTTACCTTTGCCGTGGCCGGCGGGGGTCCCGCCGGCGTTGAATTCTGCTGCTCCCTGGCACAGCGGCTTCACCGGACCATTGAAATGGAATATCCTGGCCTTGATTCTCACGACCTGCGCATCGTCCTGATACAGGGGGGGGGCCGCCTGCTGGAGGGGATGGCCGATCCGGCTCCGGCAGCCGCCGCGGAAAAGCTGGAATCCTTGGGCGTTGAAGTTTTTTATGGCCACCGTGTCACGGGATTTGATGGTGAGGCCATCCGGTGCGGTGGTGAGGGTCAAGTTCCCGTCTCGATTCCTGCAAGAACACTGGTCTGGACCGCTGGCGTCCACCCGCCAGAGGTCATCGCCAGAATGGCAGCCCCAAAAACCCATGATGGCCGTCTGGTAACAGACCCGCATCTGCGGCTTCCAGGTTACGACAATATATTTGTTGCCGGAGACCTGGCCGGCAATGACCGTGGCCTCTCCTGGCCCCAGACAGCCCCCTTTGCCATCCAGTCGGCCAGACATGCCCTGCGTGTGACCAGGGCCATGCTGGATGGAGGCTTCTTACCGGAACCATTCTCGTACAGTGACCCGGGGAGCATGGTAACCCTTGGGCGCTTTGATGCCATCTGCATCTTTCCACAGCTTTCCCTACGGTTCGGGGGAATATGGGCCTGGATGGCGTGGACCATCCTCCATCTTTACCGGATCATCGGCATGAGAAACCGTTTCACTGCCCTGCTGGACTGGTTCCAGGACTATGTCTTGCACGACTACACGGGCTCCCGGATTGACAGCACAACCATTTCCTGGGGGGAGAAGCTGCCACGGGAAACGTGCAGGAAGTCCCAGAAAACAAGTGACACCCTCAACCGCTAAAGCGGGTAAGCTTCTTGCTGAATGATGCGGTTCAAACGCGCCCGGGCCAGGGCCGGCCTGGGGGATCTCCATATCCACGACCTGCGGCACGAGGCCACCTCAAGATTTTTTGAGAAGGGACTGAACCCCATGCAGGCCGCCACCGTTAAGGGTCACAAGACCCTGCAGATGCTGAAAAGGTACACCCACCTGAAGGCCGAGGACCTGGCCCGGATGCTGGACTAGGGAAACAGGGCCGGAGGGGCTGCGGCAGGGCGCGCTATGGCTTCTCCTGCCGGTCCCGGCACTCTCGGACCTGTTGCAGCATGTCCGTAACCTCTTGCGCGTTGCTGGCCTCTGGTGAAGGGTCAGGAAACAGGGCTCCCCAGCAGCCGCTTTTCGAGATCCGCCCGCTTCGCGTCGTCTTCACGTCGCCTGATTTCGCCTTGCGCCTGGATCTCCTGCACCTTCCGGGTGGCCTGATCCAGTATGTCCTGGCATTGGGCAAGTGCCTCCACGCCGATAACGGAGGACTGCTGGAGCGTGGCGATCTGCACTTCGTTCTCCCCGAGAGTCTGCGCCGCCTGCATCATGGCCTGTTGGGTCATGTCCCGGATGGCGCTGTCGGTGGCCAACGCCTGTTTCTGTTCCAGCGCGATCAATTGCTGGGCGACCAGACTGGTCAAATTCGTCAAGAATGGCTCTGGCGTTATCCTGGGTGGACTGCAGACGCTGGTCCATGTGCTGGACCGCTTTGCGCTGGTTGGCCTCCTCCATGCTTGCGGCGTCCTGTGGCGGAGCGGAAAACACGGCGGACGCCTGCTGTTGCCATGCGGTGACTTTCGCCAGCCCATCGGCCAGCTTTTGCGCGTGCGCCTGGTTTTCTTTTTTCATGCCTTCCAGATCCGCAATCCGGGACCGCATGAGGCTCGCGGTCTGGTCCAGTCCATTCTGGAGCTCGCCAATACGCTTCTGCACGCTCTGGGTGTGTGCCAGTACCTGCTCTTTTTCCCCGCGGATTTTCGCCAGGAACCGGCCAGCCAGACCTCCGCCGCCGTTCTGGGGATTCAGTCCTTTTGCGGCCAGCAGGAGGTCGTTGATCATTTGGCCGTTTTCATGGACGTTCGTCCGATGGGCGGAATGGTGGCGAGGCACCATCAAAAGTGGTGCGCTGGTAGCCGGTCGCGCCCTGCGCTTGCGGCGAATGCGTCGAACTATCACCGCAATAAATACAGAGAATAACTTGCGCCTACGGCGGATACGCACCATAATCACCGCATGAATAGCAGCGATTGCAAATATATCTGGCAGGCCAACGACTGGCCGAACTGGCACTTCGATCTGGCAGCGCTGGCTGGACCAATGGCGGAAGTCAGTCGTGCCCAGGGCGTTTTGCTGGGGCGCTTGACGGACGTGGGCATGGCGCTGCGCGATCAGGCCAGCCTGGCCACGCTCACCGAGGACGCGGTCAAGACCAGCGAGATCGAGGGGGAGCGGCTCAATGTTGATTCCGTGCGTTCGTCCATCGCCCGCAGGCTGGGCGTGGACATCGGTGCCCTGGCTCCGGTGGATCGGCACGTCGAAGGCGTGGTCGAGATGGTGCTTGATGCCACCGCCAACCGCGACGCGCCGGTGTCGCGTGAGCGGCTGTTTGGCTGGCACGCAGCGCTGTTTCCTAACGGCTACTCCGGACTCTCCAAGATCAAGGTCGGCGCCTGGCGCGACGATGCCGGCGGCCCGATGCAGGTGGTGTCCGGTCCCATCGGCCGTCAGCGTGTGCGTTTCGAGGCGCCGCCCGCTGATCGTCTGGATGCTGAAACCCACCGATTCCTGGACTGGCTCAATAGCGCATCGAACGAACCGCCGCTGCTCAAGGCTGGCCTCGGCCACCTGTGGTTCGTCACCTTGCATCCATTCGACGACGGCAACGGCCGTATCGCCCGCGCCATTGGCGATCTGCTGCTGGCGCGCGCTGATGGCGGCCCGCGACGCTTCTATAGCCTTTCCGCGCAGATCCAGCGGGAGCGCAAGGCCTACTACGACATCCTGGAGCGGACGCAGAAGCGGTCGATGGATGTCACCGAGTGGCTACTCTGGTTCCTCGAAACCCTCCATCGCGCCGTCGATCAGGCGGAGATCACACTCGATGCCGTGTTGGCCAAAGCGCGTTTCTGGCGGCACTGGGATTCGCTGCCGGTGAACGATCGGCAGGTGAAACTGCTCAACCGTCTGCTGGATGGCTTCGAAGGCAAACTTACCAGCAGCAAGTGGGCGGCCATCGCCAAGTGTTCGCAGGATACCGCGTTGAGGGACATCAACGATCTGGTGACGCGCGGTGTGCTGCGGAAAACTGATGCTGGTGGCCGCAGTACCAGCTATGAATTGACGGATCTGCCGCGGTAGCAGTCCCGCATTATCCATGATCAGCCCCCCTTCCGGCGGTTTCGCGGGGATCGCCCGGATGTTTTCGGACGAAATCCTCCAGGATTCCGCGGTCGCGCCAGTTGTCGGCGACGACCAGCGTGACAATGAGTTTTTCCACGACCGCGCCGTTGGCGGAGGTCATCCAGGAAGCGAATTCCAGGTCATCGTCGATTTGGTCGATGAGGTATGCATCCAGCGACAGTGGCTCCACGAGCGGTGTGTAACTGCGCAGGATAGCCATAACCTGACGGGAGGCCTCTCGATAGGCTTCCATGCGGGGACGGACAAGGATTGCCTGCGGGCAGAGGGAGCGAGTCCGTGCCGCCGACATGACCGGGTGGATCCCAAAACGTCGGGCTTCGTAGCTACAGGTGGCAACGACTCCCCAGCCGCCTGGGTCGCCGCCGACGATCAAAGGCTGGCCGCGGAGCTCCGGCCTGTCGCGTTGTTCTACGGCCGCAAAGAAGGCATCCATGTCCACATGAATGATCTTGCGGAGATCAGGGTTACTCTCTGGCACTGAGTCTGGCAATCGACGACCGCCTCGCCTGCCCAGTTTACAGAGGGCGCCCGGCTACAGGTGATGAAAGCCGAGGCTCAGTGTGACGCGAGTCGAGCCGGTAAAGACACCTCTGGCGCCAGTAAAGCCGATCTTGCCTGTCTCCGCTACACGTGACAAGCGTCGCGCGATGGTTTACAGTCTGTCCATGATCAAATCGTTCCGCCACAAGGGACTTGAGGCGTTCTATCGCAGCGGCAGTAAGGCGGGAATCCAGCCGGATCACGCGACCAGGTTGCGGGTCTTGTTGACCGCCCTGGAGGCAGCAGAATCTGCGGAACAGATGAACGCGCCGGGATGGCGATTACACCGACTGACAGGCAACTACGAAGAATACTGGTCAGTGCGTGTGAATGGGAACTGGCGAGTGATCTTTCGGTTTGAGGGGATTCATGTGGAGCTGGTGGATTATGTGGACTACCACTGAGGAGGTGCTATGAGCGAAATGCACAATCCTGCGCATCCGGGTGAAGTGCTACGAGAATATTTGCCTGAAGGGATGAGCGTCACCGATGCCGCCAAGGCTCTCCACGTGACGCGGCAGTCGTTGTCGGCCGTGCTGAATGGCCGGGCTGGCATCAGTGCAGGTATGGCGCTCCGCCTGGAGGCTGCCTTGGGGATAGAGGCAGGGTTCTGGCTGCGTATGCAAATGGCGTTCGATCTGTGGGAAGCGCGGCAAAGAGGTGTAGCACGAGGGGTGCGCCATATCGCCGCATGAACTGTCAGCTTGAGACTGTAAGCAGTCGTGCTTCCTCATCGTCTACCAGGCGCCGATCCCGTGAGTTTGGGAGTCGTGGCATTTTTACTTGCAGCGTCGGGATTCCGCCCAGTAGTAACACCCCCACTCCATGGCTCCTTTCTTCAGAACACGTTGGAGCATGCCCAATTCATGCTTGACCGTTTGCGGCCCGACCAGTGTTCCTGTTGACTTGCTGATCGTGGCCAGCCGCGAATCTCTATACCGTGCGACCAGGGCGGAGGTGATGCTTGCTACCACATACTTGCCCAAGTGCGCCTTGAGGGTGCGAATCCGCAATATGTCACGACTGCCACCTTTCAACGCAGGCACAACCTCTATGGCATAGCGGTCGAGTAGCTCAGACAGCAGCGTCCTTTCTGACGCCGTTCTCTGTATGAATACCCCGCGCACCATTTCTGATTCAGTGACCTTTGCCCACGCCTCGGCATCGCGCTTGTTCCTGAAGGTCTTGGTCTGTGATGGAAACCCGCGTTTACGAATAATCGCCTGCCAGCCGGTCAGGTTATCGTCCTGATCGTGCCGTGGTGAAATGGTAGCCACGCTGAACCTGAAAGTCAGCCCAAGTGCAGCATAATTGCAGCGTTTATTCAGGAACGACAGGAGATATTATCGCAACTTGTTGTTTTTGTTTGGAGGCTAGGCCCGGAATCGAACCGAGGTAAACGGCTTTGCAGGCCGCTGCATAACCACTCTGCCACCCAGCCATAAAGATAAAAAAGGGAAAGAAATCTTTCCCTCGATGTTTTGGAGCGGGAAACGAGGCTCGAACTCGCGACCCCAACCTTGGCAAGGTTGTGCTCTACCACTGAGCTATTCCCGCAACGCAGGAGGAATCCTAGGTCTATTCCTGACGGCTGTCAAGATTTGCGGCCACACCTGTCAGACTGGGCCATGCGGCACGCAGGTAGCCCACCATACTCCACAGGGTCATCCCTGCCGCCAGAATCAGGAATACGATACCAATTTTCTGGCTGGAGAAACCTATCAGCTGCCCCTGGTATACCAGAAAAAGAATGGCCAGCATCTGCAGGGTTGCCTTGACCTTTCCCAGCCAGGAAACCGAAACTTTTACCCGTTCTCCAATTTCGGCCATCCATTCCCGCAGGGCAGAAACCGTAATTTCCCTTCCAACGATGATACTGGTCAGAACGCCCGCCAGAATAACAGAGGACATTTCTTTTGAAGCACAGATCAGTACCAGGGCTGTTGAAACCATGAGCTTGTCGGCTACAGGATCCAGAAAGGTACCAAACGGGGAAACGCCCTGATAGCGCCTGGCCAGATATCCATCTGCCCAGTCGGTCAGTGCGGCCATTGCAAACACCCCTGTGGCACCATAGCTGCGCCACAGTCCGCCCACAAAAAAAAGTACTACAAAAACCGGTACCAGCAGTATCCGGGTTACGGTAAGGATATTCGGAATCCGCGCCATCATGGACGCACACCCCGCTCATGGAAATGGTCGTAGATGCGCTGGGCAAGTTCCCTCTGGATGCCCTCCACTCTCTGGAGATCATCGACCCCGGCCTCCTTGATGCGCCGCAGCCCGCCAAAGGCACGAAGCAGCGCCATCCGGCGTTTGGGTCCAATACCCCCGATACCATCCAGCTCGGATTCCTGACGGGCCTTCCGCCGCCGGGCACGGTGGCCAGTGATGGCAAAACGGTGGGCTTCGTCACGGATCTCCTGGATCACCAGGAGGACTGGATCATCATCGGGGAGCTGCTTCGGATGCTGCCATTCCGGTACATGCAGCCACTCCAGCCCGGGGCGGCGGCCACTGCCCTTGGCAATCCCGCAAAGCCGTATACCCGAGATCCCCAGCGATTCCAGGGCAGATGCCGCACGGCGGACCTGGGCCGGGCCACCATCAATGAACACGATGTCCGGAAGCGGCAGCCCTTCCCGCCGCAGACGCCCATACCGCCGGAACACCGCCTGTTCCATGGCCGCATAGTCGTCTCCCGGCTGGATATCCCGAAGATTGAAGCGGCGGTAGTCCTCACGCAGCGCCCCTGCTTCCCCAAACACTACGCAGGAAGCAGTCGGGGCTTCACCACGGGTATGGCTGATATCGAAGCACTCCACCCGCGCGGGCAAACGCTCCAGACCAAAAAATTCCTGCATCAGCACCATGCGGCGGCGCCCCGAGCTGCCATTCCGGACACGCTGAAACAGGGCCATTTCCGCATTCTGGACCGCCATCCCCATCCACCGCTTTCGCGGTCCCCGCTGTGGGTATTCCAGCAGAACCCGGTGTTCTGCCCAATGGCCCAAGGCATTCGCGATACTGGCTGCCCCCCGGGGGAGAATGTTGACCAGCAGGTTTCCAGGTATTTCTCTTCCCGCATAGTACTGCACCAGAAAAGCCGCCATGAGGTCGCTTCCCTTCACACCATCCCCGTGCTGCGGGAAGTGGGCCCGCCCCCCCAGCTGGCGTCCATGACGGATAAATCCGGTAAAAATGCACCATTGCCCACCTTCCTGGACTGCGGCGTGGACGTCAAAATCTCCTCCACCTTCCTGGACAACATACTGTCTTTCCTGGAGAGTCGACAGCGCGGCAATCTGGTCGCGACGCCTTGCGGCCTCCTCATAGTCCTGCACCCCTGCGGCGGCCATCATGCGTTCCTGCAGCGAGTTCAGTGCACCATCACTTTTACCTTCCAAAAACCGGACGACACTGCGAACATCCTCCCCATACTCGTCTGCACCGATATGACCCACACAGGGACCACTGCACCGGCGGATCTGGTAATGCAGGCAGGCACGGCTGCGATTATGGAAAATGGCATCCTCGCAGGTCCTGAGCCGGAAGGCCTTCTGCAGGAGAACCATGCTTTCCCGCAAGGCCGATACGGCAGGATAGGGACCAAAATAGTAGCCATCCCCCCGCTGCGGTCCCCGGTGCAGTGTCATGCGCGGGAAACCGGTCCCCGTATCGATGTGCAGATAGGGATAGCTTTTGTCATCCCGCAGCAGAATGTTGTAGGGAGGCTGATGGCGTTTGATCATCTGGGCCTCCAGCACCAGCGCTTCCGTCTCCGTATGGGTGGCAATTACCTCGATCCAGCCAATCTGCGCCAGCATGGCCCGGGTCTTCGGGGTGTGGCGGTTTTTCTGGAAATAGGAACTGACCCGCCTCTTCAGGTTCCTGGCTTTTCCGACATAGAGGATCCGGCCGCGAGGATCAAACATCTGGTAAATCCCTGGCTGGCTGCCGAGCGTACGCAGAAAGGCCCGCACATCAAAGGGGGCTTCGGGGAGCATTTCCACGTCTGGCAGAAAGAGGTCCACGCTACCGTTCCGGTCCTTTCCGGACATTCCCCAGGTGGCGCAGATATTCCCATGTATAGATCCCCGTACCATGGCCATCCGTAAAATGCAGCTGGACCGCGTAGTTACCTACTGGCTGGATATCGGCCAGACCGACATCTTCCTTGCCCGTGATGATCCTGGCCTCCTCTGGGGTATGGCCCTTGCATTCCGCACAGGGGCATTCCACACGCAGCTGCTCGAACGAAAGGCGGCTGGTATGGCCATCAGGCCAGTCGATTTCCATCACCCTGCTGACCATGAGGGGGCGGATTTCCAGAGGCTGGGTTTCACGTATGGACATAGGCAGAAAACCTCGGAACAGGTAGCCATGAAAACTGGTCTAGGGTACAATCCGCGCCCAACAAAGGGAATGCCTGACAAGGACCAGCCATGAAAATCTCTGCCTTTGACATCCGCCCCGGCAACATTCTGGAATATGAGAAAGGACTCTGGCGCGTGCTCAAGACGGATTTTGTCAAACCCGGCAAGGGAGGAGCATTCATGCAGGTAGAGATGAAGAACATCGAAACCGGCACCAAGACCAACCAGAGGTTCCGCTCCGAGGAAAAAATGGAGAAGGCCGTTGTGGAGCCACGCAAAATGCAGTTTCTCTACGCCGACGCCACGGGTTTTATCTTCATGGACAATGAGAACTTTGAACAGATGGTTCTTGGCGAAGATCTTCTCGAAGGGCAGACCGGCTACCTCCTTCCCAACACCGAAATCCAGGTCAACCTGCACAATGACCGTCCCATAGGTGTGGAACTCCCGCCAGTTGTAGTGCTTGAGGTCACCGAAGCCGAGCCCTCCATCAAGGGACAGACGGCTACCGGGTCCTATAAGCCTGCCCGGATGGAAACCGGGATCACCGTCATGGTCCCCCAGTTTGTCAATACTGGAGAGAAAATCCGCGTCAATACTGCGGACGGCAGCTACATCGACCGGGCCTAAGCCCGGATTCCTCCCCGGGATCGCCCCTTTCCCGGGACGCCACGTTTAGCTGGTGGAAGAAGAGGTATTGGTCGCAGTGACCCGATGTGCGTGAATCACCCAGACAAAAATTTCACCTTTCCTGATCATGCCGAGGTGGCGCCTCGCAAGTCCTGCAACAGCCCCATCTCCACCCTGGAGGCCGGCCACCTCCGCTGCAAGACGGTCATTGCGTGCTTTGAGCCGGCTGAGCAGGGCCTGCCTCTCCACCACTTTCCTGTGCAGTGTGGCCACGTTCCACCAGCTCCCGGTTCCAAGCCAGAGCGGGTACTGAAGTGCAGCGAGCACCAGCAGAAGCACAAGGTCCGGACCGCAGAAACGCAGGCGGAGCCATTTGACTCCACCTTTCACGGAACCAACACCCTGCGTCCACGCCACAGCCATGGCAAATATCTGCTCCCGGGAAACCCGGATTTCGGGTTCCTCTTTTTTTAGTCCAAATTGTAGAACGCTGCAAGGCCGGGAAATTTCGCATTCTCTCCGAGATCTTCCTCAATACGGAGCAGCCGGTTGTATTTGGCAACCCGGTCCGTGCGGGAAAGGGAGCCGGTCTTGATCTGGCCACAGCCAGTCGCTACGGCAATATCGGCAATTGAGGTGTCCTCTGTTTCTCCGGACCGGTGCGAGACGACCGCGGTATAGCCGTGGGTTTTCGCCAGTTCGATCGCCGAAAGGGTTTCACTCAATGTCCCAATCTGGTTGAGCTTGATCAGGATACTGTTACCAACCCCGCGGTCAATCCCTTCCCGAAGAATTTCGGTACTGGTCACAAAAATATCGTCTCCAACCAGCTGCAGCCGGTCCCCAAGACGGTCGGTCAGGACGATCCATCCATCCCAGTCATTCTGGTCCATCCCATCTTCAATGCTAAGAATCGGATAGCGCTCCGCCAGCCTGGCCAGATAGTCGGCAAATTCCGCACTGGACAAGGCGCGCTTTTCACTGGCAAGGTGGTATTGGCCGTCGCGGTACAGCTCACTGGACGCAACATCCATTCCCAGCCAGATATCCTCACCAGGCGTATAGCCAGCCTGGGCCACAGCTTCCATGAGGAGTTCAAGGGCCGCCTCGTTGGAAGGCAGGTTGGGGGCAAAGCCACCCTCATCTCCCACGGTCGTCGCGAGGCCTCGTCCATGAAGAACGGACTTCAGCCGGTGAAAGGTTTCAGTACCCATCTGCAGGGCTTCCGAAAAAGAACTGGCCCCGGCCGGAATCAACATGAATTCCTGCATGTCGACATCATTGTCCGCATGGGCCCCACCGTTAATCACATTCATCATCGGGACCGGCAGACGGAAAGGTCCAAGCCCCCCGACATAGCGGTACAGGGGCTGGCCTGCCGAGCGGGCCGCCGCATGGGCGCACGCAAGCGATACACTGAGAATGGCATTGGCTCCCAGCCGGGACTTGTTCGCGGTGCCATCCAAGGCGCACATCTCGGCGTCGATCCCTTCCTGGTTTTCTGTTTCCATTCCGAGCAGGACGTCCTGGATTTCTCCCTTGACATGCTCAACCGCCTTGCGGACGCCTTTTCCCCCATACCGTTCCCCGCCATCCCGGAGTTCCACTGCCTCCCGTTCACCCGTAGAGGCGCCACTTGGAACAATAGCCCGTCCCATAACACCATTCTCAAGGGTCACTTCTGCCTCTACCGTGGGATTTCCACGGGAATCCAGCACTTCGCGGGCATGAATTTTGATAATGGCGGTCATTGCAGCTCCTCGGGATGGTTCTCAGCGAAAATTTGGGATTTTACGGCGCAATCCAGCGCCTGCAGGGTACGCAGGAGGGGTTCCATATGCAGCAGCGGCCAGGCATTGGGACCGTCAGAAAGGGCATTGCGTGGATCCGGATGCGTTTCCATAAAAATTCCTGCCACTCCGGCAGCCACAGCCGCACGTGCCAGAACAGGGACAAATTCCCGCTGGCCGCCTGAACGGTCACCCTGCCCCCCCGGCAGCTGCACGGAATGGGTAGCATCAAACACGACGGGGCAGCCGGTCTGGCGCATGACGGCCAGGGAGCGCATGTCAGAAACCAGGTTATTGTAACCGAAGCTGGTACCCCGTTCACAGACCAGGATCTGTCCGTTCCCGGTAGCCCTGGCTTTTTCCACCACGTTCACCATGTCCCAGGGCGCCAGAAACTGCCCCTTTTTGATATTGACCGGCTTTCCTGCCGCGGCCACCGTCTGGATAAAATCCGTCTGCCGGCAGAGAAAAGCAGGCGTCTGAAGGACATCCACAATGTCCGCCACCACTGCCACGTCCTCTTTTTCATGCACGTCGGTCAGCACCGGGACGCCCACTTCCTGACGGACTTTCTCAAGGATCCGCAGCCCCTCGTCCATCCCCGGGCCCCGGAAACTTTTACCGGAGGAACGGTTTGCCTTGTCGTAGGAACTTTTATAGACAAAAGGAATTCCCAGTCGGGCACACATGTCCCGCAGCCTTTCCGCACTGCGCAGGGCCAGACTCTCGTTTTCAATGGCACAGGGGCCCGCAATCAGAAAAAAAGGGTGGTCCAGCCCTACCGGATATCCGCACAGCTGCATTGTCATGTTTTCCGTACCGCCTGGAATGCCCTGGCTGCTGCCAGAAACGCATCAAAAAGGGGATGCCCCTGCCGGGGATTGCTCGTGAACTCGGGATGGAACTGGCAGCCCAGAAACCAGGGGTGGTCCGGAAGCTCAACCACCTCGACCAGTTCGCCATCCACGGAAAGCCCGGTAAACCGCAGCCCTGCCCTGGACAGCAGATCGCGGTACCGGTTGTTGAATTCGAACCGGTGGCGGTGCCGCTCGTGCACAATCTCCTGCCCATAGGCCTGCGCCGCCAGGCTGCCCGACTGCAGCCGGCAGGCCTGCTCACCGAGGCGCATCGTTCCCCCGAGGCTCCCCCCCTCCTCCCGGTAGGATGGATTTCCCGCATCATCTGTCCAGCGTTCCATGAGCGTAATAACCGGTTCAGGAGTGGAGGGTTCCAGTTCCGTGCTATTGGCAGATTCAAGGCCGGCACGGTGACGGGCAAACTCCACGACGGCCAGCTGCATGCCCAGACAGATCCCCAGATAGGGGATTTCCTGTTCGCGGGCAAACTGGATAGCCTGGATTTTGCCTTCCGTACCCCGGCCTCCGAACCCCCCCGGAACCAGGATTGCGTCGACCCGGGAAAGCATCCCTGGACCCTGCGCCTCGATTTCCTCTGCATCCACATAGACAAACCGGACCCTGCGACGGGCACGGAGACCGGCATGCTGCAGAGCCTCGGACAGGGATTTATAGGATTCCGTCAGGCCGACATACTTGCCTACCAGGGCAATGTCCAGTTCCCCTTCCGGGTGCTCCAGGGCATCAATGATGCCCTGCCAGACCGCAAGATCCGGGGCCGTGGTGTCTACCAGCCCCAGGTTCTCGACGACCAGGGCGTCCAGCCCCTGGGCGTGGAACAGCAGGGGGATCCGGTAGATGCTGTCCGTATCAATGGCGGAAATGACCGCCCGGTCAGGAAGATTGGAAAACAGGGCGATCTTCGCCCGGTGGTCTTCCGGAATGGGCCGGTCCGCCCTGCAGAGCAGCACATCCGGCTGGATGCCAATGGCCCGCAATTCCCGAACGGAATGCTGGGTGGGCTTGCTTTTCATTTCTCCGGCGGACGGCAGGTAGGGGACCAGGGTAAGATGCAGGAAAAGGCTGTTACCCCTCCCCTCCTCTACGGCCATCTGCCGGATGGCCTCCAGAAACGGCTGGGACTCAATATCGCCCACCGTTCCACCAGTTTCGATGATCGCCACGTCTGCGCCTGCGGCCCCAAGCCGGATCCGGCGCTTGATCTCATCCGTAATATGGGGGATTACCTGGACGGTACGCCCCAGATAATCCCCTCTCCGCTCCTTCTCAATAACAGTCTGGTAGACAAGTCCCGTAGTAAAGTTGTTGCGTTTCCCCATACGGGCGGACAGAAAACGTTCATAGTGGCCAAGATCCAGGTCCGTTTCAGCCCCATCAGCCGTTACAAAGACCTCTCCATGCTGAAAAGGGCTCATGGTGCCCGGATCCACGTTGATATAGGGGTCCAGCTTGAGCATGGTAATTTTCAGTCCGCGGGCTTCGAGCAGTGCCCCCAGGGCAGCCCCTGCAGCTCCCTTTCCAAGCGAAGACACAACACCGCCGGTGACGAAAATGTACTTGGTCATGACGCCCCGATACCCCCTCGATAGTCCGCAGCATGGTAGCCAATTCAGAACAGGTACACAACGGAAAACGGCCGGAGTGCTCCGGCCGCATCCTTGGCATCCCACCCTGGGTCCGGCTACCCCAGCGTGGACATGTCAATGACGAAACGGTACTTCACATCACTGCGCAGCATACGTTCATAGGCGGTATTGATGTAATCCACTGGAATGGTTTCCACGTCGGAGCCAATCCCCTGTGCGGCGCAGAAATCAAGCATTTCCTGTGTTTCCCGGATGCCCCCGATGAGGGAGCCGGCAAGGCTTCGCCGCCGGAATATCAGGGTTGCAACTTCCGGAGACGGGTGAAGATTCTCCGGAACGCCCACCAGGGTCATTGTCCCATCGCGCCGGAGCAGGCTGAGGAACGAGTTGATGTCATGGGGAGCGGCTACGGTATTGAGAATAAAATCCAGGCTTGCCGAATGCCTGGCCATCTGCACAGGATCCCGCGAGATGCAAACTTCATCGGCACCAAGACGGCGGGCATCCTCTGCTTTCCCGGGAGACGTCGTAAACAGGACAACATGGGCCCCCATCGCATGGGCCAGTTTCACGCCCATGTGGCCGAGTCCACCCAGCCCGACTACCCCCACTTTCATGCCAGGACCCACCTTCCAGTGGCGCAGCGGAGAGTAGGTCGTAATTCCGGCGCAGAGAAGCGGGGCAACCTTGGGCAGATCCTTTTCCTCATGGCGGATCCGGAGTACAAAGGATTCCCGGACCACAATGCTCTGGGAGTATCCTCCGTACGTATTTTCTCCCCCAAAAAGTGGGCCATTGTAAGTCCCCGTAAACCCGTTCTCGCAATACTGCTCCTCCCCTTCCTCACAGGAAGGGCAGTGCCCGCAGCTGTCAACCATGCACCCAACACCTGCAAGATCTCCTACCCGAAAATTTTGCACCCGGTCTCCAGCCGCCACCACGCGGCCGACGATCTCATGACCCGGAACCGAAGGATACAGGGTATTTTTCCACTCATTGCGTGCGGTGTGCAGATCTGAATGGCAGACCCCACAGTACAGGATCTGAATCTTCACGTCCTGAGGCCCGGGCTGGCGGCGCTCGATTTCAAAAGGCGCCAGACCAGATTTGGGACCCTGTGCCGCATATGCCCTGACAGAAGCCATTGGTATCTCCATATAATGCAAACCAGTCGGTATTATCTTGGCGCCACCGGGCGCAAACGTCAATTTTCCAGAGAAGATACCTTTGCATCCGTTCCCAGCAGATGTGCTTCCAGTTTCCGGATCCGGTCCCGCAGACGCGCTGCTTCCTCAAACTCCAGATTGCGTGCATGCCGGTACATGACCTCTTCCATCTGCCGGATTTCTCTTGCCAGTTCCCGGGGATCGTCACTGGGAATCCCTGTGGCAGCGGCCGGCTCTCCCGACGGCTGGCGCCTCTTTGCCGCGGCTGGGCGGTGATAGACCCCTTCGATAATATCGGCTACCGGTTTGACAATCCCCCTGGGAATCACACCATTTCTGGCGTTATATTCCATTTGCTTCTGCCGCCGCCGGGCCGTTTCTCCGATAGCCCTTTCCATGGACCCGGTGATCTGGTCTGCATACAGGATAGCCCTTCCATGGAGATTTCTGGCGGCGCGGCCAATGGTCTGGACCAGGGAACGCTCAGAGCGCAGGAATCCCTCCTTGTCCGCATCCAGAATGGCCACAAGCGCAACTTCGGGCATATCAAGACCCTCCCGGAGCAGGTTGATGCCGATCAGCACATCAAACAGGCCAGCCCGCAAATCCCGGATGATCTCCACCCGCTCTACAGTATCAATGTCGGAGTGCAGATACCGGCACCGGATTCCAAGATCACGGAGATAGTCGGCCAGGTCTTCGGCCATGCGCTTGGTAAGAGTAGTCACAAGGACACGCCAGCCAGTGGCAATCACCTCGTGAATTTCGCCCACCAGATCATCTATCTGTCCCTTTGCGGGCCGCACGGTCACCTCTGGATCCACCAGCCCGGTTGGACGCACGACCTGCTCTGCCACCCGGCTGGAGCGTTCCAGCTCATAGGGCCCGGGCGTTGCGGAAATAAAAATGGTCTGGGGCATCAGCCGTTCAAATTCGCCAAACATCAGTGGCCGGTTATCCAGTGCGGATGGCAGGCGAAAACCATATTCCACAAGAGTTTCTTTCCGGGACCGGTCCCCCCGGTACATCCCTCCAAGCTGGGGAACGGTAACATGGGATTCATCAATAAACAGGAGAGCATCGGCCGGAAGGTAATCAATCAGTGTTGGTGGCGGTTCCCCAGCATTCCGCCCGGACAGGTAGCGGGAATAGTTCTCGATTCCGGAGCAGTAGCCCAGTTCTGCCATCATTTCCAGATCAAAGCGTGTGCGCTGTTCAAGACGCTGGGCCTCAACCAGCCGGTCGGCCCCGCGCAGTACCTGGAGCCGTTCACGCAGTTCCTCCTTGATCTTTTCGACTGCCCCAAGAACTGTCCCCCTTGGAGTGACATAATGGCTTTTTGGGTAGACCGTATAGCGTGGAAGGCGGGAAATGGTTTTGCCGGTCAGGGGATCAAAAAGGGAAACCCGTTCAACCTCATCCCCGAAAAGTTCCACCCGGACCGCGCCATCCTCATTTTCGGCTGGCCAGATGTCGATCACATCACCATGCACACGGAAAGTGCCACGCTTGAGTTCCAGGGGATCCCGGGTGTACTGCATTTCGGCAAGACGCTTCAGAATGGCCCGCTGGTCCATGAGATCCCCTTCCCGCAGATGGAGAATCATGTTGTGGTATGCCGCGGGATCACCCAGACCGTAAATAGCCGATACGGTAGCGACGATTATGACATCCCGGCGTTCAAGAACGGCTTTGGTAGCCGAAAGGCGCATCTGCTCGATATGGTCGTTGATGGAGGCATCCTTCTCAATGAACGTATCCGAGGAAGGGACGTAAGCCTCCGGCTGGTAATAGTCGTAGTAGCTGACAAAATATTCCACTGCATTCCCGGGGAAAAAAGACCGCAGCTCCGCATATAGCTGCGCGGCCAATGTCTTGTTTGGCGCCATGACAATAGCTGGGCGCTGGCACAGAGCAATCACATTGGCCATGGTGAAAGTTTTTCCAGAACCGGTTACCCCGAGCAGGGTCTGGAAGGATTCGGCTGCAGCCAGCCCTGCCATCAGCTCGGCAATAGCCCCAGGCTGGTCGCCCTGGGGCGGGAAGGCGCTTTCCAGAACAAAGCGTTTTTCCATTATCTCCCCCTGCAGTCCATTTTTCAGCATACAATGGCACAGGACAGAGGGGAAAGGGAGAGGGCCTTTCCCGCCAGAACGTGTACAGTGACCTGACGGTTATAATCAAGGAGCAATTTAGGGAGTGGTGAATCGGCACCATACAAACATTCCGGCCATTCCTGATGTTCGAGATATTGCCAGATCACGGACCGTGGACGGCCATCTCCGTCAGGATGCAGGTGACACTCTCAACCCGCCAAAGCGGGTGAGCTTCTAGCCAGTACTCGCGGTTCGTGGGCGGTTCCCGGAGGGAACCCGCAACGGATGTGCCCGTTGCGGTGCCTGATTCCGCGATTCAGCCAGACA
>JAKARO010000012.1 GCA_021821885.1 Pseudomonadota bacterium | reverse complement strand
CGCCAACATCCCCGCCAATATGGCCAAAACCGAAACCCGAACCATCCTTCCCCTGGTGCTCTTCATGGCTTCCTTCCTTAACATGAAATCCCCCTCCCCCTCAGCATGATTCATGCCAAATAATTTTATACCCATAAAAACTGGACCAGACCGGCAGATTTCTGCACGCCCCCCAGAGAGCACCTGGCCAAGGGGATGATTCTGCGTAAAGCCCAGGGCAACCTGTCTCTCCCAGAACACCGATTTTCCTTGAGGCCATCCCGGGAGCCAAAGGATGGAGACGCCAAGAGGGGGTAGGCCCATGGGCGTTTCCACCCAAGTAGCCCTGGCCAAAAAAATTCCGTACGGAAAAAGTTTTCATTGTATCTTCATCATAAAATTGGGAATGGATTCCCCAGGCACAGATTCCCTTTCGTCGCCCCATTAGGGTGAAGGCTAGAACGTGATTTTCAGGATTTTTGGGGTACGTTAGCGCTATAAGCCTTATTCAGGGCCAGATTCAATTCCAGAACATTGACTACCGGCTCTCCTAGAAAACCCAGCAGAGGGTAATGGGTATTTTTCCGGACCAGTGCCCGGACCAAGCGGATCGGCAGGCCACCGGCCTGTGCGACCCGGGCTTCCTGGTACTGCGCTGCTGCCTGGCTGATGTCCGGATCAAGCCCACTGAACGAGGAGGTGACCAGATCCACAGGAATCCGTTTCCCCTTTTCTGCTGGATCCATCCTTTCCAGGTAAGCGACCCGTTTTGCAACATGTTTCACAAGCGTGGGATTGCCTGGTCCCAGACTGGACGCATTGGAACTGGCCGCATTGTAGGGTATGGGAGAAGTGGCAGAAGGCCTCCCCCAAAAAAACTCTGGTTTGGTGAAGTTCTGGCCGATCAGTTTTGAACCAGCCACTTTCCCCCGATCTTCCAGCAGCGAACCATGCGCCTGGTATGGAAAAACCAGATAGGCCAGTCCGGTCACCAGGATGGGATAGATGACACCCGTGATGACAGTCAGACAGACAAAAAGGACAATGGTGGTACGCAGGCTTCGGATCATGATGCTCCTCACAGGACAGCCAGAATCAGGTCGATGAGCTTGATGCCAAGGAACGGCGCGATGACACCACCCAGTCCATAAACCAGGATATTCCGGAACAGGAGGGCGTCTGCTCCCATCGCCCGGTACCTGACCCCCCGGAGGGCCAGCGGAATCAGCATCGGGATCACGAGAGCATTAAAAATGACCGCAGACAGTATGGCATTCCGGGGCGAGTCCAACCCCATGATGTTCAGGGCAGACAGTTGCGGATAGGTACCCACGAATGCTGCCGGAATAATGGCAAAATATTTGGCCACATCGTTGGCGATGCTGAAGGTGGTCAGTGCGCCGCGCGTAACCAGCAGCTGTTTCCCCAAACGGACGATCTCCAGCAGTTTTGTGGGGTCCGAATCCAGATCCACGATATTCGCTGCTTCACGCGCTGCCTGTGTGCCACTGGCCATACACACGGCTACATCGGCTTGGGCCAAGGCTGGTGCATCGTTGGTTCCATCCCCGGTCATTGCAACCAGATGCCCCTGCTCATGGTATTCGCGTATTTTGGCCAGCTTGTCCTGGGGCCTGGCTTCCGCAAGATATTCATCCACGCCTGCTTCCGCAGCAATCGCCCCGGCGGTTACGGGATTGTCTCCGGTAATCATGACGGTCCGGATTCCAATCTTCCGCAGTTCGGCAAAACGTTCCCGGATGCCGGGTTTGACAATATCCCGGAGACTGGCCAGCCCCAGAACCTGGCCATCCATGGCTACCGCCAGTGGCGTTGCACCGGTCTGGGCGATTCTGTCAATTGCAGCATTCATCCCATCTGGCCATTCGCCACCAGAATCACGTATCCAGTTCCGGATGGCATCGGGAGCCCCCTTGCGCAGCCTGCGCCCATCCATATCCACCCCGCTCATCCGGGTCTCGGCACTGAACGGCATCCAGACACCCTCTATGGCAGATTCCCGGGCAATGGCCGGAAAGAGGCGCTCTGCAAGAATCACAACGCTCTTTCCTTCCGGCGTATCGTCACTCAGGGAAGACAGCCGAACTGCCCGGGCCAGGTCTTCCTCAGATACCCCGGCAGCCGGGACCAGTTCAGCCGCCTGACGGTTACCAAAAGTAATGGTGCCGGTCTTGTCCAGAAAGAGAACATCGGCATCTCCGGCTGCTTCAATGGCCCGCCCGGATTTGGCAATCACCTTGGCCTTCAGAAGACGCATGATGCCCGCAATCCCGATAGCCGGTAGCAGGGCTCCAATTGTGGTCGGGATCAGGCAGACCAGAAGGGCAACCAGTACGGTGGGGCTAACCACTTCACCTCCATGGATAGCGTAATCGGCGCTGTAGACTGAAAATGGGTACAGCGTAACTGTCACAACCAGAAATACCATGGTAAGCACCACGAGAAGCACCATCAGTGCAATCTCATTAGGTGTCTTGCGCCGGGCTGCTCCTTCTACCATCCGGATCATGCGGTCCAGAAAGGTATCCCCCGGACTGCTCGTGACCCGGATAACCAGCCAGTCCGAGAGCAGATGGGTACCCCCGGTAACTGCGCTGCGGTCTCCTCCGGGCTCTCGGATGACTGGGGCACTTTCGCCGGTAATGGCACTTTCATCCACCGATGCCACGCCCCGAACCACATCGCCATCGGCGGGAATTACCTCTCCTGCGGATACCAGAACCAGATCTCCGGGCTGAAGGGCATTCCCAGGTATCTCTGTCTGGGGAGACTGCGGATCATCACTGGAGATTTTTCGGGCCAGAACTTCCCGACGCGAGGCCTTCAGGCTGCTGGCCTGCGCCTTTCCCTGCCCTTCGGCCAGGGCCTCGGAGAAATTGGCAAAAAGCAGGGTAAGCCACAGCCAAACCGCAATCACGAGATCATAGGCTCCATGGCCGGGGCGGGAAACCATTCCCAGAAACCCGATTGCCGATACCAGAATGGCTCCCAGGTAGACCACAAACATGACCGGATTCCTCAGCTGAACGCGCGGGTCCAGCTTCCGGAAACTGTCTCTCAAAGCCTCCCGATAAAGGCGGCGCCAGAACGCCAAACCGTGACCAACAACCTGTGCATTCATGATATTCAACCTCTGTGCAGGGCTGCCGGCACATGCAGGGCAGGCAGAGAAAGCTGTTCGGCCACCGGCCCAAGGGCCAAGGCTGGAATAAAGTTCAGGGCTCCGACAAGCAAAATGACTACTGCGGAGAAAATGGCAAACAGCGGTGTTGCCGCATTAAGGGTACCGGCAGTTGCTGTCATCCGTTTCTTTGTTGCCAGGGAGCCAGCAATAGCCAGCAGGGGGAAATAGGCAAGATAGCGGTTCAGAAGCACCAGAATTCCAGTCAGTACGTTATAGAACACGGTATCTGCATCCAGACCACCAAAAGCGCTGCCGTTATTGTTGGCCGGGCTGGTGATCGCATAGAGGATTTCGGAAAATCCGTGCGGTCCCGGGTTCAGGATCGCTGCCCGGCCGCCTGGCAGGCTGACGGCGATGGCGGAGCCTACCAGTACGAGAACCGGCATGACCAAAATGGAAAGAGACGCCATTTTCATTTCATAGGCTTCCAGCTTTTTGCCCAGAAACTCTGGCGTTCGCCCAACCATAAGGCTGCCGAGAAAAACGGAAATGACGAAAAACCCCACTAGCGACGCCAGACCAGAGCCCACGCCTCCTGGGGCAACCTCACCCAGCTGCATGAGGAAAAGATTGACAAATCCTGACATTGGCATAAAGGAGTCGTAGGCTGAATTGGCTGCGCCTGTAGATGTGCCAGTGGCAATGGCCCCAAACAGCGCACTTGCACCGGCACCAAAGCGGTCTTCTACGCCTTCCATGTTTCCGCCCCCGGCCAGCTGGGCTTGATTGGCCTGCGTAACACCCAGTGCATGAAAAACCGGATTGCCCTGGAGATCCTGCTGCTGGCTGAGAATGGCCAGTGGCACAAAGAGCAGAAGAACGACTCCCATCAGGGAAAAAGCGATCTTCCGGTTACCGGTGGCGCGGCCGAAGTAGAACACCAGGGAAAAAGGCAGCAGAAGCATGCCCACCATCAGCATCCAGTTGGTCATCCCGGTGGGACTCTGGAAAGGATGTCCAGCATTGGCATTGAAAAATCCACCGCCGTTGTTGCCGAGAATTTCTATCGCCGTCTGGGAACCGGCTGGACCCATGGCTAGGGTCTGGTGCGTGACCAGCCTGCCCGCGTCCAGGAATGGCTGGATCAGATGTACCCGCAGATAGGGCGAAAAATTCTGTATCGCTCCCTGGCTGATGAGCATAAGTGATAGCAGAATGGCCAGGGGAAGAAGGATATAGATCACCGTACGGGTTAGATCCGCCCAAAGATTGCCAATGCCCGTACTGCCTGCCCGCGAAAAACCCCGGGACAGCGCCACCGCCAGTACCATACCATTGGCCGCCGCCATGAAAAATTGGACACCAAGCCCCACAACCTGGCTGAAATAGCTTAAGGCTGTCTCTCCTGAATAATCCTGCCAGTCGGTATTGGTAATAAAAGAAGCTGCGGTATTGAAACTGACTCCAGCGCCAGGGCTTCCAAGATGCTGTGGATTGAGTGGCAGGAACGGCTGGAAATAAAGCAGCAGGTACAGGAAGATGCCGCCCGCCAGATTGATCAGTAGCCAGAGCAGCGCGTACCGTTTCCAGGACATTTCCTCAGCAGGGTCAATTCCAGAAACCCTGTATATGGCCGCTTCAACCGGTCCCAGAAAGCGGGTAACCCAGAAACGGCGGCCACTATAGGCCATATCCAGATACCACCCCAGCGGCCAGGCAAGGGCCAGGGCTGCCAGAACGACCGAACCAGTCAGCAAAATGGTATCCATCATGAGAAACGCTCCGGATATAGCAGAAAGGCCAGCAGATAGAAAAACACGAAAACGGCCAGTAGCAGCCCGACCCAGACCATGGCATTCATGACCAAGACCTCACGCGGTCCAGCAGGAGTACAAACCCTGCGGCAAGGAGAAAAATAAGGACAAGCAGTCCAAAATAGAAAAAAAACATGGAGTCCTCCCAGGAATTCCGTGGGGAGATTCTATTTGCCCCGGTTTTGTACGATCCATAAAAAAAGGATAAAAAAAGGATAAAAAAGGCGTAAAATTCGCGAGTGAAGATGGATCCACATTCCATTTTCCCGGAAAAATCGATTGACATGGCACTCCATGCCTCTACCATGAGGCCCTTCCGGTTCCAAGGAGAAATGGCCTTGATTTCCAGCCTGCCCGGGGATGGACGCCCCGATCCTGATACGTTGCTCGCTTCTGTCGAAAAGGAGGCCAAGAAAAGAGAACGGGGCCGGCTCAAAGTCTTTTTCGGGGCAGCGCCCGGCGTGGGGAAAACCTATGCCATGCTCCGTTACGGGATTGATGAGCAGGCCAAGGGACGGGAGGTTCTGGCCGGGGTCGTGGAAACCCATCAGCGCAGCGATACCGAAGCACTGGCCCGCCAGCTTGAACGCTTGCCCCTGCGGCGTTTTCCCGCGGCTGGCGGCACGCCGGTTCTGGAGGAATTTGATCTTGATGCCGCCCTGGCACGGCACCCTTCCCTGCTGCTCCTGGATGAACTCCCCCACAGCAACGTTACAGGATCCCGCCATGCCAAACGGTGGCAGGATCTTGAAGAGCTTCTGGATGCCGGTATTGATATCGCCACAACCATCAATGTCCAGCATCTGGAGAGCGCCAATGATGTCATTTTTGCCATTACCGGTGTCCGGGTGCGGGAAACGGTCCCGGACTACCTCATCACCAGCGCCGAAGAGCTGAACCTGATTGACATCAGTGAGGACGATCTGCTCCAGCGTCTGCGGGAAAACAAGGTCTACCTGGGAGAAAAGGGAACACGGGCCATGGCCCATTTCTTCCGCCGGGGAAACCTTATCGCACTCCGGCAGCTGGCCATGCGGGTTGCTGCCGACCGCATGGATTCGGAACTGCAGGAATTCCGCTCCATCCATCCCGAAGACCAGAAGGATGGAGCATCTCTCCGGGAAAAGGTGCTGGTCGCGATCACCGCAGCTCCCGAAAGCGAACAGCTGATCCGGACAGGCTACCGTCTTTCCCAGGCGCTCCACTGTGGATGGATGGCGGTGCATGTAGATACCCCCAGGGGCCTTTGGCAGAGACCGCAGGACCAGGCCTGGCTCTGGAGCCATATGCACCTTGCAGAACAGCTGGGCGCAGAAACCGTGCGCATCACTGGTGTCGATGTGGCTGGCGAGATTATTGCGTACGCCCGGCTGCGGCGGGTCAGCCGGATCATTGTGGGGCCAAGCCGCGGCCTGGGGAAATATGTCGGGAGAGGTCCGGGCTCTCTCCCCTGGCAGCTCCTCCGCCAGCCGCATCCGAATATTGATGTCCTGGTACATCCTCTGGAACTGCGAGGGCAAGGGGACGGGAAAAGCTCCCCCGTTCCAGGAAGTTCCTATCTCCAGCAGCCTCTCCAGCGGGATTATCCCCTCCGGATCAGCCGTCCCATCCTGGCCAGCGCCCTCGCCGGCATTCTGCTGACTGCGGCTGGCGTCCTCCTGTCCCCTCTGGTAGGCAGCGCGGGCTTTTTTCTCCTTTCTCTCTTGGGTGCCGTCGGTGCTGCACTACGCTATGGAAGATGGCCTTCCATCGTTGTCATTGTCAGCGCTCAAATTTCCCTCCTGGCCTTTGGTTTTGGCTTTGGCAAAAGCCTCCCCCACACCCTTGAAACCCTTCTCCCCTTTGGGGCCAATATCGCGGTAGCCATTATTGTCAGCCAGCTGGTTGCCCGTTCCAGGGATCAGGAACTCATGGCCAGAATGCGGGAACGGCGGGCCCGGAACCTCTACACCCTGGTTCAGAGCATCAGCGGACTCCGGGACAGCGCGGAAATCCTGTCTGGCGCTGCACGCCAGATTCATGACAGTTTGGGACTGAGTATCAGCTTCTGGCTTGCGGCAGAAGGACAGGAAAATCCGCAGCTGCATCGGCACGCCAGTGGAGAGGACAGGCCACCAAGGGAAGTTCTGGAGGCCTTGCGTTCAGCTGCCCTCTGGGTATTCCGGAACCGCCGGCCGGCCGGCATGGGGACCGATACCCTGTCTGCCCTACCTGCCCTAATGATCCCCATGATGAACGGCGACCATATCCTCGGAATCATGGACATCAGTGATCTGGAGTTCCGCAGGATTCCCGGTGAATGGCTCCGGTATCTGGAAACCATTTCCAGACTGGTCGCTTCTGCCCTGGAATCGGCCTCAGCTGCCCAGGCGCGAAGCGAGGACCAGATGCGGCTACGGCTTGAAAAAATGCAGAATACCCTGCTGAGCGCCATTTCCCATGACCTGCGCACGCCACTAACGGCCATGCTGGGGGCGCTCAGTACACTGGAACAGTTTAGCGACAGCCTTCCTCCCCAAGAACAGCTCACCCTGATCCGCAGCGTACGGGAGCAGACCCAGCGCATGGGGGACAATATGGACCGTATTCTGCGCATGGCGAGCCTGCTTTCGGGTGGTGCCTCCCTGAACCGGGAATGGGTACCCCTCGGCGATATCCTGGGCATCGCCATGCGCAACCAGCATCCCGCCTGTGCCCAGAGAAAGTTCAATTTCCAGATTTCGCCGGATCTTCCACTTCTCCATGCAGATCCCGTCCTGCTGGCCCAGGTGGTGGGCAATCTGGTCGAAAATGCCTGCAGATATACCCCGCCAGACACGGCTATCGACATCCAGGGCTGGGCCGACCAGGAAAAAATCAGCGTATGCGTCATTGATCATGGTTTCGGAATCCCTCCAGGCCGGGAGGAAGCCATTTTCGAGCGGTTCAGCCAGATTTCCCCTCCGGCCGGGGAAAAAGGGAGCGGTCTTGGCCTGGCTATTGCCAGAACCATTGTCGAAATGCATGAGGGGCGGATCTGGGCAACCAACCTGGTCATGAACCGGGGGGCCAGGTTCTGTTTTTCCATTCCACGAAAACCTCTTCCCATTCTTCCTGAGGAAGAGTAGTCATGGCAAAAGACGCCATTCTCCTGGTGGAAGATGATCAGGGCATTGCAGATTTCCTGAAAACCGCCATCGGCCGGGATCCACGCTACACTCTCCAGCATGCGGGAAGCCTGCGCGAAGCCCAGGAGCAGATCCTGCAGCGCCGCAAAAGCCATGCCGGACCATTCCGGGTCGTTCTGCTGGATCTGGGGCTGCCGGACGGAGATGGCATGGACGTCATCCCTTGGATTCGGGCCGGGCTCCCGGAAACCGTAATCATGGTGCTTTCTGCACGACACCAGGAAGAAGGCAAAATCCGTGCCTTCCAGAGTGGCGCGGACGACTACCTCACCAAACCGTTTACCCCTGGAGAGCTGGTGGCGCGGATGGAGGCCCATCTGCGGCGCCTGCAGGTCCAGCCACAGGAGATCAATCCCTCCGTCGGCGGCTGGAGCCTGCTGGATGAAAACCGTCTACTGAGGACGGGGGAAGGGAGGGAGGTGGCGCTGACCATGAAAGAATACCAGATCATACGCATGCTTCTCCTCAATATGGGGAAAGCCGTTTCCCACCAGAAGCTGCTGACTGCTGTCTGGGGACCTACGCATGCCGACCAGACCCATTATCTGCGCATCTATATCCAGCGGCTTCGTGAAAAACTGGAAGAGGATCCCAACCATCCGAGACACATCATCACAGAACCCGGAATCGGCTACCGGCTAATCCTGGACTGAAGAACCACAAGGCCATTCCTCTCGAGACGCCAGGAGGCCACAGGAAACATGGTCCTGAGTTCTGCCATCAGGACATCATTTTCCCTTTGGATCCTCACGGCAAAACTGCAGATGTCCATCCGGCCCGGGGAAGCAGGTTTGCGGTCAAGTTTTCTGGTGCTGGTGTCCGGCATGCGGCCTCTCCTTGGCATCGGGTCTGACAACCACGGTGCAGATCATTCCGGCAGAAATATGTACCCCTTTGGGAATCCGGAGAATTTTTACCCGGACAGGCACCCGTGCGGCCAGTCTCACCCAGTTGAATGCGGGCCGCACACTCGCGACCAGGCGATCTCCCTTGTGGCTTTCCCGGTCTGCCACAGCTGCGGCAATCCCCTGGACACGCCCATCCAGCCGGGTTTTCTGGCCAAGAAGGGTAATTTCCGCAGGATCTCCAATTCTGACACCTGAAAGCCGGGTCTGTTCAAAATATCCATAAACCCAGAAAGAATGCTGCTCTACCAGGGCAATCTGGGGGATACCGGCCAGGGCATAGTCGCCTTTCCGGAGTCGGAGACTGGTGACATATCCGGTAGCGGGAGCGAGAATCACGGTACGGTGCAGGTTCAGACGGGCCAGCCGGACAGCTGCACCGGCTGCCCGGTACGCTGCCTCGGCTGCCCGTTCCTCCAGCAGGGATTCCTCGCGGTGCTCTCCTGCAACGGCATCGGGCCCAAGCATTGCCCTTCTGTCCGCCTGCGTCCGCCGCAGGAGCAGATTTTCCCGGGCCTTTTCCAGCTGTTCCCTGGCTGCCTGCAGGGCGATACGGTAGCGTTCCGGATCAATGCGAAAAAGCGGCTGGCCCTGATGAACCAGTTCGTTATCATGTACTTCCAGGCCCACCACCCGTCCCGGAACATCGGCTGCGATGTCCGCAATGTGGGCCTGAACAACCCCATCGCGGGTCCATGGCGAATCAAGATAGTGCTGCCAGAGCCGGTATCCGAGCCAGACCGCTGCGCCGGTCACGGCCAGTGTTACCAGAAAGCGTAAAAAATTGCGCAGCATCTTCATGAATAGCACCAGATCCCGAGCAGGGAAAAAACGCAGATGAATATGGCCAGCCGAAAGAGCGCCGGATGCCATACAAGCCGGTCCAGATCCCAATCTGCGAGTAACCTGTCCAGTAACAGGTAGAGCACCAGCGTCCCCAGAAAAATAAGCAGCAGGGCGGGCACCATGGCATTGAACAGGGGGATTTCACGCGGCATGGGCATGTCTCCGCATCCAGGACATGCCCAAAGGGCGTCCCTGGCCACCGCCTTTCCCCAAGTCTCCAAGTACGCGACGGACAATCTCCAGATAAATGAGAAGGAGCCTTTCCGGAGCCAGCAGGGAGTGGACGCTGGCCAGTGGAGGGGAAGGGGGAAGATCCAGTGCCATCCGGATCGTCTGGTCCAGTATCTCCTGCACGGCCACAAAAGTACCGGATCCGGCATACAGCCTGCCTATCTCCCTGAGCAGAAGGTCCACGGACCGCTCCACACCGGCGGTGTCCCGATCCGGAAGGGCAGTATCACGCCAGACAGGATGCAGCATGCGCAGATGCAGAATGGCCTCACCCAGTTCCTGCATCCGCAGGGCCGTACGGAGTATGGAAGCATCGGCACCGGAATGCCCTGAAGGATCGGTAACGAGCTGTCGCAGGAGCTCACGCGTATTCCTTTCAAACGCGGAACGGCGTCCAAGGAGCGGGGCACGGCAGACTGCTGCCATCTGCATCCGGAAAGCCCGAAAGAGACGGTGGCGCTCCAGCCAGTTTCCGCCCGGCAGAATAATCAGGAACGCCAGCCCCACCCCCAGAACCGCTACCAGCTCGGCAATGCCTGTATTGACCATACCTGGATAGTCAAAAGGTCCGCCGTTGCCGGGGATGGCCAGCTGTGGAAAAAAAATCCCGTACCCGGCAGCTACACCCGGCCATTTGGACCGGCTCATCAGATAGGTAGCCAGTACCAGAAAGGGCAGAAGACCCAGCGAAAGTGCCATGAATCCCTGAAGCCTTGGCAGAACCAGAAAGGCGAACAGAACCGCAGCCACAAACGCGGCCAACCCTCCCCAGGCCATCTGGCGGACCGCCAGCACGGGATCCGGAAATGTGGAAAACAGGGCACTAATCACAACCGCAAAAATAGTAGCCGTGATACCGGAGCCCCAGGCCGTCCTGAGCCAGAAAAAAGACACAAGGGCAACCACGAGCATGCTGCGCAGCGCGGCGGTAAGGGGCTGGACCAGATCAGGACGCGGCTGGTCAATGGCTGCTACGCGGTGATAGGTCCGGCCAAAGGCAGGAAGATCCGGCTCCTGGCTTATGGCCGGCTGCGGTCTGTGAGGTTCCAGCAGGCTCTGGTACTGGCGGGCATACCAGTACAGGTCCTCCAGAAAACGGCTGAGGAGCAGCAGGGTAGTATCCAGGGCAAGCTCCTCCTCCTCCGTCCTCTGGGTTCCCGGATGCTCCCGCAACGGCGAGAGGATTTCCGGCAAATCTCTCCGCATCTCTTCCAGCCGGGTGCACAGAAGCGAAACCGAAAACCCGCCCATAGACTCTTCCTGTCCCTGCAGGGCGGATGCCACTCCTTCCAGTACAGGTGTCAGCAGAACCAGAATGGTATGACGGCTTTCCTGGCGGAGACGCCGGATCTGGCTGTTAAGCAGGTGCAAGGAACCTGCCGCCGACATCATTTCTGCAATCATGTGATGAATTTTCTGGTTCTGCAGTCGGGCACGCCTATTCTCGAAAACTCCCCCGGAGCGGTAGGCGTCCAGCTGGAGGATCTCCTGTATTGCCCGGAGATGGAGCAGCGACCATCCGGACCGGGGGATCCCCCCCTGCAGGACCCGCCGGCTGGTCCCGAGAAAATGCAGAAGACGCTGTCTGGCACTGCGGAGCAGCAGTTCCTGCAGTGACTGGGGAAAAACAATGGCGCTTACCAGAGAAGCCACGCCAATTCCAAGCATGACGTCACTGACCCGGGTGATGGCAATGGCAAAGGAATGCCCTGGATGGAGGACCGCCGGCAGCCCGACAAGGACCGATGTATAGCCGGATAGCACAAATGCGTAAGCCTGGAAATTCCGAAAATACCGTGCACCGCCCGTACAGAAGCCAACCCAGAGGGAGAGCCCTGCCAGAAACCATACCCTGTCCTGGGCAAACTGCCCGGCCAGAAGCAGGGCAACCACACTCCCAACAAGAGTGCCAAAAGCCCGGTAAAACCCCTTTGCCAGGACCATGCCATTACGCGACTGCATGACGATGAAGACGGTGATGACAGCCGTCCCCGGAGAATCCAGATGGAGACGGTAGGCCAGCCAGAGGGTGAGCAGCGCAGCAAACACGGCTTTACCCATGAACACGGGAATCTGGAAGCTGCCGGAAAACCGGTGCATCAAGCCCATGGCGTTCATGATTCTGCCCTCCCGCCATTGCCAATGGTGCAGATCCCGGCCGGGAGACGGGAGGGCTGCCCCGAACTGGCAGGACGGTCTGGAATGCCCGCCTGCCTGAACACCACGGCTACCGGCATTTTCCACATCAGTCTGGTCCGCAGCCGGCAGGGAGGGTTCCATGGAGCCTTATCCCTCCAAGAGCCGCATCCAGGGTGGCCAGACTTTTTATGGCAGCAGCGTCGAGCCGGATCTGGCGGGCCCGGATCCTGAGAAGGGACAGATCTGTATGGAGAATCGGCAGGCTGTTGATCAGTCCTGCATGAAACCGCTGCCGGAACAGGCTTCGGGTGCGCAATACGCTGGCTGCCTGTGCATCAAGACCTGGTCTCCGTCCGGCATCCGCCTCCAGGCTGGTAACACTACCGGCCACTTCTTTCAGCGCGTGCAGCAGCGTACGGTTGTACCTGTCGACTGCAGCATCATACTGCGCCTCCTTTTCCACCAGATGTCCGCGCAGGCGCCCGCCTGTAAAGACCGGCAGGGTAATGGCCGGACCAAGCCCGTACTGGACAGATCCCGGGTGGAGAAACTCCAGAAAGCTTCCGGCTGCCGCCACGCCCCCCGCAAAAGCAACCAGGTTGATATTCGGGTAAAAGGCATCTCTGGCCACATGCACCATTTCGGCAGCAGCCTCCATTTCTGCCCGCTGTGCCTTGATATCCGGCCGCCTTCCGAGCAGCTCCGCCGGAATATTCCGGGGGGGCTGCCAATGGCAGTCGAGGTGCAGAATGGGCCTGTGCAGCCCCTGTGGCAGGGCTACACCGCTTCCAGCGAGTACCGCAATGGCTTCGGCAATCGTAGATGCCTGCCCCTGTAGCAGTACCTTCTGCTCCCGTATCTTCTGCATTTCCTCCTGGAGCCGGTACACAGCCACCGAGCTGGAAAGACCGCGGGCCTTGCGTTCCTGGACAATATGCAGCATGCGTATGAGTACGGCCTGCATCTTTCCGTTGTTTTCCAGCAGATCCCGGACCAGCGCGTAATCGAGGTAGTCCCGGACCAGACTGTTTTCTAGCAGCAGAATGGCGGCCGCCCGCCCGGCCTTGCGCGCCCGGAGAAGATCCAGTTTTGCATGGGCTCCGGCACGCCTGCTACCCCAGATATCCAGGGTATAGGACAGGTCAAGATTGACGGCATTGTTCCATGTGGTCGCTCCCCCATAGGGCGGGGGATAGAACTGGTTTTCGGTCCAGCGGGCAAACCCGGTCTGGCCAGACAGCGACAGATGTGGCTGCAGGGAAGCCCCCTGCATGCGGGCTACGCCCTGTGCTTCCTGTACCCTTGCCCATGCCAGCGCCAGACTCGGGTTGTGCCGGAGCGAAAAAGCCATGATCCAGCGGAGCTGTGGATCGGCAAATGTCCGCCACCAGTGAGCATCCTGGGAGATGGATGCGGGAGAAGCATGAAGGGACGGTCCCAGATCAAGCCGGTCCAGCTGCAGAGGCCGGGTTTGTGGAACCGGGCGGGGGAGGCGGGCGCACCCGCTGGCAAAAAGACCACACAGAAAAAACAGTGGGAGCATCCACTGCCTGCCTCCTGCCAGAAGACAGAAAACCGGACCACTGTTGCAGACTGGCTGGCGAGGCGGTTCAGGCTGGGACTCCATCATCTCCATACCTTCTAGATTCTGGGGGGTTCCCCCCCCACCATCCGCAGCGTTTTTGCGGAACTCCCCCACATTCCGGCTGTTGCAGGCAGGCCTGGCCACCTTGCGCACTGGTGCGGCCCTGTCATGCAGCAGGAACTACGCCGGCCCCGGTTCCCTTGTCTGGTATTTCTTTCTCCGGAAAAGATCGGTTTTGCGCGAGACAAGACGATCCAGAAACAGCAGCCCGTCCAGATGGTCCATCTCGTGCTGGACCGCCCGAGCCTCAAAGCCTTCACATTCGTAAAAGCGGTCGCGGCCCTGTACATCCCGGGCCCGGACCTGGATCTTCTCGGCCCGGATGACGTTCCCAGTAAAATCAGGAACAGACATGCAGCCTTCTCGCCCGACAGCCATCCCCTCCCAGGCCACCAGCTCGGGGTTGATCAGGACCATCAGTCCATGGCAGGCCTCTCCGAGTCTGGGACGCACATCTACAACGACAATACGGAGCAGGCGGTCGACCTGTGGTGCTGCAATACCGACTCCTCCAGGCCCTGCGTACATGGTCTCTGTGAGATCCCCGGCAAATTTCCGGAGGTCGTCATCAAAACATTCTACCGGAACGGACACCCGCTGCAGGCGCGCATCCGGATAGGCAAGAACAGGCAGGACAGCCATCAGAAAAGTACCGTATCTGTCGCATGGACACTGATCTCGATCCCCTCCTGTTCCTTGAGGGGTTCCAAAATCTTTCTCACGTTTTCCACTCCCCCGGGAGCAGACCCCTGGATCACCATGACATAGAGGGGCCGCTCCGGATTGCCGGACCTTTCACTTTCCAGGTCAATGATATTGAAACCGAGACCTGCCAGCGCACCGGTTACGCTGGCTACAATACCCGGATGATCTGCGCCATAGACAGTGATCCGGACATTGGCCACATCTTCCTGCTGCGGAAGGCTGGAAATGGGATCCAGATGGACCCGCAGCCCCAGCCGCCGGACCGCAGGGTCCAGTGCAGCCTCTACCGTCCCGAAATCACGGCTATATTCAATAACCTGCATGATGGTAAAATACCCGCCGAGTCGCATCATGGAAGCATCACCAATGGCGCAGTCTGCGACATACAGGGCCTGGGTGACGGCGGCCACGATACCTGGTCGATCTTCGCCTATGACTGTCAACAGCGCTTGGCTCATTTTTGCACTCCTAGTCCGAGGGATCCGGCCTGTACCAGGTACCGGAAGCAGAATTCCAGCAGTTCCAGATGGTGGCGGGCCTCGACAATATCCCCGCCCCAGACCGTTACCCCATGAAGATGGATCAGAACCCCCGGAACACGGGGCAGTCCCGCCTGGAAAAAGGCATCCATCTCACTGGCAATCTCCGGTACGCTGGCATGGTTGGCAAAAACCGGCAGATCCGCCTCGGGCTCCCCTTCCGGTATCCCCAGACCCTTGAGCATTTCCAGTGGCGGGAGCCGGAGAAGGCCTTGGGCAGCCATATGGCCGCAAAGATTCGCCTCAACGGAATGGACATGAAGAATCACTCCGGCAGTGGGAATATTCCGGTAAATCACCTGGTGGATGGCAGACTCGGCCGAGGGCCGCCGTCCGCTATGGGCCTCCAGGACCTGCCCCTCCAGATCCATGGCCACAAAATCCTCATCCTCCAGCGCATCCTTCGGGCGGCCACTGGCGGTAATCCAGAAATTCCCGCCTTTGCGGCGGGCCGAGAGATTGCCTGCGGTTCCCAGCATCCACCCCTGATGGTAAAAATCCCTTGCCGCCGCCGCCAAGGTGGTGCGCAGTCTGGAGCCGCTCATCCCGGATCTCCCGCCGCCAGCACGCGGCCAATCTCATGAAAATTCCTGAAGGGCAGGTAGGGGCGGTTCTCCTGGTCGAGATAGTCCGCCAAACGGTCCCTGGCAAAAACCCGTGGACAGGTACGGGCAAGTTCCAGGTCCGTGACAGAATCGCCAATGCAAATGGCCCTGTCCGGAGCATAGTGGGCAAAAATTTTCGCTTTTGCCACCAGTTCCCGACCGTCCTCCCAAGACGACCACACCCGCAGAAACGGCCCATCCGTCCCTGCCTCAAGGCCATGGACCGCCAGGATCCTGCTGGCCAGTGACGCCAGAACCAGCTCGGCCATGCGGGCAAATCCTCCGGTCACCACCAGGAGAGACCATCCCAGTCCCGGGAGGTCAGCCAGAAATTCCGCGAACCCTTCACGCAGATGGGCATTTTCCTGGACGTAGGTCTCCATTGCTGGCCAGCAGCGGCTGGGTATGGTCCCCAGAATTTCCCGGAGACCATCGCGAAGGGTGCGGCGCAGGGCATAGATTTCGGGTAACACGCGTTCCGAGGCCTCTGGCGCAAAACGGCGCAGCAGCTCCACGAAGATTTCTTCCTGAATGATGGTTCCGTCAAAATCACAGAAAACGAGAGACCCGCTCACTGCACGCCTCCCCATTTTTCCATGGCCCGGCGAAGGGGCCCGTCAGGCAGATGGCCGGCCTCCGGAACCTCACCGCGCTGCCAGCAGGCATAGGCCTCGTGGAAGGCCTGCACGCCAGCCGCCGCGCCATCCGGATGGTCCATGATACCCGTTCCAGCATTGAGAATTACCTCTTCACCATAATCTTTCAGAATGGCAGAGAGAATGCCCGGATGGACACCTGCGGAGGGAACCGGTGCGACCCCGCGGGTCCGCAGGGCTGCAGCCACGCCATTTTCCTCCCCTGCAGTGATCGGCAGGCTGCCATAGTGTGCGGGATACAGCACAGCATCGGCACCTGCATGCGCCATCAGGGTCCCCAGCAGCACCGGATAACTGAATCCGTGTGCCCGGGATCCCGCCAGCGCTCCCGCCAGGGCCGGATGCGCAAAAATGGGGACGGAGATTTCCGGATCGGCCGCCAATGCCTCCAGAACCGGGAAACCATAGGCCAGGACGTTCAGAAGCAGCGCGTTGGCCCCTTCCAGCACAAGCTGTCTAGCCAGGGAGTGCACCTGCCGGGCATCACCGGAGAGATTCACGGCGTAGAGCATGTCCCTGCCACTGCGGCACCGGCGCTCCTCAAGAACCGGGGCACAGGCCCTCCAGCGTTCCAGGGTGGGTGCAGCGGCAAGATTGGGCAGAATTTCGTCGTCCTTGATGATATCCAGCCCCGCCTGGCTGACTTCGGCAAGGATCCGGGCATGGTCACCGGCATCCAGCCCCAGGGCAGGCTTGAAAATGGCCATAAAAAGGGGACGGTCCCTGATGTCCAGATGCCGGCGTATCCCTGCCAGGCCGAACTTCGCTGCCTGTCCATAGCCCTCTGGCAGGCGCAGCTCCACAACCCGCGCCGGTCCCGCCATCGAGAACTTCCCAAGAATCATGGTCAGCAGACTGCCAAGACGTCCATCCACATTGCCCAGGGGATAGCCAACTGTCGCGAGGCTGCTGCCATCGTCCCGCTGCTCCAGACGCAAAACCTCACCGAGATGCCCATGCAGCTCCGCTTCCCGGTGCGCGTAGCGTATATCCCAGCTGCCGGTAGTCTGCCCGACCGCCAGAATACATGCCTGGCGCCCGGCATCGGTACCAGCAGGAAACTGGTAATCCACCTCAATGCGGGAGCTCATGCGCCAGAGAACCTCTGCCGGGCACGGTCCGTGTAGACCGGAGTCCAGCCGCCGCGGGCACTGAAATATCTGACCGCCTTGATCCGGCGGAGGCCACCCAGGCGGAACCAGTGCTCCACACCGGAGGGAATGTGCAGATAGTCGCCGGCAGTGACAACCAGTTCGAGCTGTCGCCCGTCCGGCAGGACAAAACCAAATATTCCCTCACCCTCGACCACGAAACGGACTTCCTCATCCTGGTGGACATGAATCCGGCAGAACTGGGCGCCCAGCGCATCCAGCTGCGGATGCGCTGGATAGAGCACCACCAAATCCCGGTCCTGGTAGCCGCGGTCCTGCTGCAGTTCCCGGAAAACCGGGTCCAGCAGCGTGAGCAGCCGTTCCTGATCTTCCGCATCCAGCTGCTCCCTTTCCAGAAAGGGTGCGGCGGCTGCAGCTATGGGGTAGGCCTGATGGGTAACCCCCAAGGAAGCCAGATGTTCCCGCACCTCTCCGGAATCCTGCCTGCGGACATCTTCTTCATTCCCCCACTGCCAGCCTTTCATTCCGCACACTCCCGCCAGATCAGAGTTGCCATCCGCCCGGTCCTGCCATCCCGGCGGTACGAAAAGAATCGCTCCCGGTCCGTGGCAGTGCAGAACCCTCCACCGGAGCAGCGGACCACCCCCAGCCGGCGCAGGCGGTGCCGTGCCAGGGCATACAGGTCAGCATGGAACCGGTCACCATCTCCCTGGCGGAAAGCGTGCGCGCTCTTTGGATCGTCCGCCACGAAGGCAGAGCGGACTTCCTCGCCGACTTCAAAGCGTTCCTGCCCAATGGCAGGCCCCAAGTATACCAGAATTTCTTCCGGTTCCACTTCCATCGCCCAGATCCCGGCTTCCAGGATCCCACCCAGAAGACCCCGCCAGCCTGCATGGAAAGCGCCAAGCACACTGCCGTCCCTGGAGCAGGCGAGGACGGGAAGGCAGTCGGCGGTAAGCACGGCAAGGACCCGGCCCGCCTGCATGGTTACCGCCCCATCCGCCTCGGGAGGCGGCAGGCCAGCTGGCGTCGGCCGCCTCCCACTGGCGCGGCAGATTTCCGTGCCATGCACCTGCCGCAGCCACTCCGGCTCGCCGGGCAGGGCTAGTACCTGCCTGAGCTCTGCCCGGTTGGCCATAACCGCCGCCGGATCATCCCCCACATGGTCCGCGAGATTGAGGGATGCATATTCCCCCAGACTGCATCCGCCGAGGCGGGTGGTGACGGCCGCATGGATCCCGGCAGGCAGGGGCCAGTCGGGAACCAGTATCTGCGGACTAGTGGCCATCCCGCAGCAGGCGCAAGAGGCAGAGGAGGTTTTCGATGTCCTCCGGCAGGGGAACCTCCCACTGCATTGTCTGACCCGTGCCGGGGTGTTCCAGCTGCAGGCGCCAGGCATGCAGGGCCTGGCGGCGGAACTGGCGCCACAGTTCAAGACCCGCAGTGTCCAGACCTGCAGGCAGAAGACTGCGGCCACCATACAGCGGATCACCTACCAGGGGATGCCCCAGATGGCGCATGTGGACCCGGATCTGGTGCGTGCGCCCCGTCGCAAGCCGCAGGCGGAGAAGAGTATGGCGGGGGAAACGCTCCTGAAGGCGATAATCGGTTCGCGCGGGCCGGCCATCCTGGCGTACGGCCATCCGGAGCCGGTCCTGGGGATGGCGTCCAATGGGCTCTTCCACGCGTCCGCCTCCAGTCATGCTTCCCTGGACAAGGGCAAGATACTCACGGTGCATACTGTGATCTGCCAGCTGTTCAATCAGGTCCTGGCGGGCATGCTCGGATTTGGCCACCACCAGAAGACCGCTGGTGTCCATATCAAGACGGTGCACTATTCCGCCCCGGGGCAGCAGCGCATTCTCCGGGCAGTGGGCCAGAACCCCATTGACGAGGGTTCCTGAAGGCCTGCCAGCACCAGGATGGGTTGAAAGGCCGGCAGGCTTGTGCAGCACCAGGATTTCTTCATCCTCGTGGATGATCTCCAGAGGCAGCGGCTCTGCCGTCCAGGCCTCCGTTTTCCGGGGAGGCAGGGAAAGCTTTACCAGCTCCCCACCCTTCACCCGGGTACCGGGGCGGACCTGCTTCCCGTCCACGCTGATTTCCCCTGCCAGGAGCAGTTCCTGCAGGCGGCTGCGGCTGACATCCGGCAGAAGCACGGCCAGCAGGGCATCAATCCGCTCCCCTGCCCGTTCCTCTGGCAAAATCAGCTCAAGTTCCGTAGTATCCTGATCCATGGCCCGCCACTATAGATCATTGTCCCGAATGCGCAAACGTATCATCCTGACTCTTTCCTGCACGGCCCTGCTGGCCGGTTGCGCCTCAGATTCCAGCAGCAGTTCCACCGGTCTCTACAGCGACCTGATGGCCAAGGCCAAATACCGGAACCTGTCTGCTGCCGCCATTTTCCAGAAAGCCAAGAAGGCCCAGGACCGGGAAGACTACAGCAGCGCCGTCACGGTCTATGAATCCCTGGAATCGCTGTATCCCTACGGCCCCTACGCAGAACAGGCACAGCTGAACACTGCATACTGCTACTACCGGCGCGGAGAGTCGGAGGCGGCCGAGGCCGCTGCCAGCCATTTTATCCGGCTGCACCCCGCCAATCCCCACGTCGACTATGCATGGTATCTGAAGGGAATCGCCTATTACCAGTCGATACGGGGCGCGGAATGGAATCCCCGGCCACTCCATTCAGCCTTTGATACTCTGGAAACGGTGGTGAAACGCTGGCCTAACAGTGCCTACGCTGCCGATGCCCGCCAGCGCATGGCAAAAATCATCGATATTCTGGGCCGGCGCCAGCTGGATATCTGCAGATTCTACTACATCCGCCACGCCTACGTGGCGGCAGCCAACCGCTGTGAGAGTGTGGTCAGCAAATACCAGCTGAGTCCATCCAGGCAGGAGGCTCTCTATTATCTCACCCTCTCCTACCGGCATCTGCACATGAAAAAAATGGCCAGTACCACGCTGGCCATCCTGAAACACAATTATCCCAAAGGCTCCTACACCCGGGATCTGCAGCCTTAACGGTTCCTCCAGGCGGGAAACGGGGAAAACCCCGGCATTCCTGCAGCCTCCGGATTTTCCCTGGACCCGCCCTGTCAGACAGCGTCTTCTCCCTCCTCCCCGGTCCGGATGCGGATGACGCGCTGGATGTCGCTAACGAAAACCTTGCCATCTCCGATTTTGCCCGTACGGGCCGACTGGACAATTGCCTCGACCGCCCGCTCGGCAAGAGAATCGGGAAGAACCACCTCAATCTTGAGCTTGGGCAAAAAATCCACCACATATTCCGCACCGCGATAAAGTTCGGTATGGCCTTTCTGCCGGCCGAAACCTTTGACCTCGGTGACGGTCATTCCGGCGATCCCCAGTTCCTGCAGGGCATCCCGGACATCATCCAGCTTGAAGGGTTTGACAATGGCTTCGATCTTTTTCATGGTTTCTCCTGTCCACATTCCGGCGCCCAAGGCCGGAAACCATTGGTGATGGGATAACGGCGGTCCTTGCCGAAAGCAAGGGGACTGATACGGACACCTGGAGCTCCCTGGCGCCGCTTGTATTCCGCCCGCTGGATCATTTGCAGGGTACGGTCTACGGTGGTGGGGGAAATCCCCTGCACGGCAATGTCTTCCGCGCTCTCGCCGCGTTCCACATACGCCTGCAGAATGGCATCCAGGACCTCGTAGGCCGGCAGGCTGTCCTGGTCTTTCTGGCCCGGCGCCAGTTCTGCGGAGGGTGCACGCTCCAAAACCCGTTCAGGAATAACGCCACCCAGCCGGTTCCGGTACCGGGCAAGGGCGTAGACCAGGGTTTTTGGGCAGTCCCGGATCAGGGCAAACCCGCCCGCCATGTCCCCATAGAGGGTTGCGTACCCGACGGCCATTTCGCTCTTGTTCCCGGTGCTGATTAGCAGGTGGCCAAACTTGTTGGAATGGGCCATCAGGAGGGCGGCACGGATGCGGGCCTGGAGGTTCTCCTCGGTAACATCCGCCTTCGTGCCCGAAAAAATGGGGGCAAGGGCTTCCAGATAGGCATCAAAAAGGGAATCAATCGGGAGAATGGCATGCCGGACACCCAAGGCATTCACCTCACTGAGGGCATCCTCCACACTCATGGGAGCGGTATACCTCGAGGGCATAAGAAGCGCATGTACACGCTCTGCACCCAGCGCATCCGCTGCAATGGCCAGGGTCAGGGCACTGTCAATACCCCCGGAAAGTCCGAGGACAGCGCCCACAAAATGGTTTTTCTCCACATAATCCCGCAGCCCAAGAACAAGGGCGCCATACACTTCTTCCAGATCTTCCAGCAGCGGCACCGGCTCTGGTGCCAGAATGCGGCAGGCTGTTCCGCCCTCCACTTTCACATCCAGCAGCGCAAGGCATTCCTGGAACTGGGGAAGGCGGGCCTGCAGCTGTCCAGAGGCATCCACGGCGAAAGAGGCGCCATCAAAAACCAGTTCGTCCTGGCCACCGACCAGATTGACATAAACCATGGCTACTCCGGACTGGCGAACACGATCATGGACCAGGGACTCCCTTTCAGCCGGTTTACCCCGATGGTATGGAGAAGCGTTGAGTACCAGCATGCACCGGATTTCTTCAGCAGAATATTCCTGCGGCGCGATGTCCTCGCACCATATATCCTCGCAGATAAGCACACCGAAACGCACACCGGCCAGGACAAAGCTGCCGCGCCTGGCGCCAGCGGAAAAATAGCGCTTTTCATCAAACACCTGGTAATTGGGGAGGCAGCGCTTGTGGTAAAGTGTCTCTACCCCGCCATCACGCAGGAGACTTGCGGCATTGTACAGCCGCCCCTCCTGCTGCTGGGGATGTCCTGCGAGGATGGGCAGCGGGGTCTCCCGGGCCAGAAATTCCAGGGCCTGCTGGCAGCAGTCCAGGAAATCCCGGCGGAGCAGGAGATCTTCTGGTGGATAGCCGCTCAGGGCCAGTTCCGGAGTAACCAGCAGTTCTGCTCCCTGTGCAGCCGCCTCACGCGCACGGGTCAGGAGGAGACGGGCATTTCCGCCGGCGTCCCCTACACGAAGGTCACACTGGGCGAGAGCAATGCGCATGGATCCCTTCAGCTTCCCAGAAGCTCGGCGGCCCGCGCTCCCATCTCGGCAGGCGAGAAGACGCAGTGAGCCCCCGCATCCGCCAGGATCTCGTATTTGGCAGCTGCCGTACCGGCTCCACCATCAATTATGGCACCGGCATGTCCCATGCGTTTTCCCCGGGGTGCGGTAGAGCCCGCAATAAAGGCAACGACCGGTTTGCTCATGTGCCTGGAGATAAACTGTGCAGCCTCTTCCTCCAGCCGCCCGCCAATTTCTCCCACCATGAGAACCAGATCCGTCAGGGGATCCTCTTCAAACAGCTGGAGCACATCGACAAAATCGAGACCGATCAGGGGATCGCCCCCGATGCCAACGCAGGTGCTCTGCCCCAGACCCAGCCGGGTCGTCTGCTCTACCGCCTCATAGGTCAGGGTACCAGAGCGGGAAACAATACCCACCCGTCCCGGCCGGTGGATATTCCCTGGCATAATGCCAATCTTGGACTGCCCGGGGGTGATGATGCCAGGGCAGTTCGGCCCGATCAGGCGGATTCCCGGGTGTGCGGCAAGATACTGTTTTACCAGCAGCATATCGTGCAGAGGTATCCCCTCGGTAATGCAGACAATCAGGGGGACACCGGCTGCCGCGGCCTCGATGATGGCATCCGCCGCGAAGGGGGAGGGGACATAGATAACGCTGGCATCAACATGGGTCGCCCCAACGGCATCTGCTACCGTGTGAAAAACCGGGAGTCCAAGATGGACGGACCCTCCCTTTCCCGGAGTTATTCCACCTACCATGCGGGTACCGTAGGCCATGGCCTGGGTAGAGTGGAAACTGCCCTGCTTGCCAGTAAAGCCCTGGCAGATCACACGGGTATCGCGAGTAAGAAGAATGCTCATGCATGAGTCCACAAAATCAGAAAAAGAAGTACCACAATGGCGAGTTCACCCAGCAGCAGAAGCATCCCAAGCCTAGGCTGCAGCCGCTTCTGGTTTGCGCCCAGGGCTCGGACTTCCTGGCGCAGGGCCTCAACATCCTCCCGCCTGGCCAGATCCCGCAAACGCTCCTCCAGCACCTGGTCCAGAAGAACGGCAGTGCCAGCAAGGCTTTCGGCGGTTTCGCGGTCGGCCCCCCGCCTGACGTACATTTCCGCGAGCCGCGTGACAAGCGGAGCCGACTGACGCAGCAGGGGCCAAAGTTTCTGCATCCAGAGGACATTGACAGCCACACTACCCCCCGGCGGCTTCAACCGCCTTGCGGGCGGCATCGGTCAGGCTATCGGCCGTGATCAGGGAAAGACCGCTGTGCTGCAGCAGGGCCATCCCCTCTTCCCGGTTGGTACCTTCAAGCCGGACCACAACTGGAAGATGGATACCCACTTCGGCAGCGGCCTGGATGATGCCCTGGGCAAGCAGGTCACAACGGGTAATACCCCCAAAAATATTTACCAGAATGGCCCGGACCCGCTGGTCGGAAAGAATGAGCTTGAAAGCCTGGGTCACCTTGTCGGCCGCAGCCCCTCCTCCCACATCGAGAAAATTGGCCGGTTCCCCCCCATGGAGCTTGATCAGGTCCATCGTGGCCATGGCCAGCCCGGCCCCATTGACCATGCAGCCGATGTTGCCCTCCAGGGAAATGTAGTTGAGCCCGAACTGCCGTGCCGTAATTTCCCGGGGATCCTGCTGGGTGGAATCAAACAGCTCGTCGGATTCAGGATGCCGGTATAGGGCATTGTCATCCATCACGATCTTTGCATCGAGGGCCAGAAGATCGCCCGCGGCGGTAACTGCCAAGGGATTGATCTCCACCATCTGGGCATCCAGCCGTTCGGCCAGCCGGTACATGCCGTGCATAATCCGGCTGAGCTGCTGCACCGCCGATGCCTCCAGGCCGAAACCAAACCCCAGCTGTCTGGCCTGGTAAGGGAGAAAACCAATGCCCGGCTCAAGACCAATCCTCTGGATGGCTTCAGGCCGCTGTCTGGCCAATTCTTCTATCTCCATGCCGCCTTCTGCAGAGGCGATAAAAGTCATCCGCGCCGCTCCCCGGTCTACAAGCAGGGCCATATAGAATTCACGGGCGAGCTGCCCCGGCTTCTCCACCAGCAGGGCCGCAACGTGCTGCCCCCCAGGGCCCGTCTGCGCCGTCACCAGGGGTTTCCCCAAGAGTTCCTGTGCGGCTTTCTCAAGTTCTGCGATGCTCTCGACCCGCCGCACCCCCCCTGCCTTCCCCCGCCCGCCGGCGTGCACCTGCGCTTTGACTATCCAGGACTGGCCTCCCAGTTCCCGGGCCTGGTTTACGGCCTCCTTGACCGAAAAGGCGGGGATTCCCGGCGGAACAGGCACTCCTTCTTCAGAAAGGAGCCGTTTTGCCTGATATTCATGGAGATTCACCAGCTATCCCTCCATCCGCCGCAGCAGTGCAGCCACAAACTCTGCCGTTCGCAGGGACGGCACGTCTCCACGCAGCATGGCCAGGTCACCTGTGACTTCGCCCGCGGCAATGCAGCCTTCCATGGCAGCCACGACGCGATCCGCCGCCTCCTGCCAGCCAAGGTGTTCCAGGAGCATGACACCCGAGAGGATAAGGGAGCTGGGATTGGCCTTGCCTGTTCCGGCAATGTCCGGGGCGGTACCATGCGTGGCCTCAAAAATGGCGTGGGTATCGGAGAGATTGGCTCCCGGGGCCATGCCAATGCCCCCCACCTCGGCGGCCAGGGCATCGGAAATATAGTCGCCGTTGAGATTGAGCGTTGCCACCACCGAATAATCTGCCGGCCGCAGCAGGATCTGCTGGAGAAAATTGTCCGCAATAACGTCCTTGACGAGAAGTTTCCCTTCGGCAGCGGCCCGGGATTCTGCATCCGCCGCGGCCTCCTTCCCCGCATTTTTTGTGATAGCCGCTTTCTGCCGCCAGGTAAATACCTGCCCGCCAAATTCCTCTTCAGCCACGGCATATCCCCAGTCCCGGAAAGCACCTTCCGTAAACTTCATGATATTGCCCTTGTGCACCAGCGTGACCGAAGGACGCCCATGGCGAAGGGCGTACTGGATGGCACGCCGCACCAGACGCTGGGAACCTTCCCTCGACACCGGCTTGATGCCGATGGCTGTCGACTCCGGGAAACGGATCTTGCGCACGCCCATCTCCTTCTGGAGAAAGTCCAGAACTTTTTCCAGCTCGGGGGTACCCTGGGCCCATTCAATGCCCGCATAGATATCCTCGGAATTCTCCCGGAAAATAACCATGTCGACATCCTCCGGCCGCCTCATGGGGCTGGGCGTGCCAGGGAAATAGCGTACCGGGCGCTGGCAGACGTAGAGGTCCAGGTCCTGCCGGAGAGCCACATTCAGGCTGCGGATACCTCCCCCGACCGGGGTTTCCAGCGGACCTTTGATTGCCACATGATACTGGCGGATGGCGTCCATAGTCCTGTCTGGCAGATAGACACCACTGCCAAACTGTTTTACCGCTTTCTGGCCAGCATACAGCTCCAGCCACTGGATTTCCCGCGTTCCCCCATAGGTACGGGCTACAGCCGCATCAAGCACCTGCTGCATGGCTGGCGTTACATCGACGCCGATGCCATCTCCCTCGATAAAGGGAATGACCGGACGGTCCGGGACCTCCAGAATTCCACTGCGGTAACGGACCGGCATCCCGGATGTCCTGTTTCCTGCACTCATGCCATTTTCTCCAGCTGCTCGCTGGCCCAGGGAAGGGCCCCACCCTTGAGAATCAGTTCCAGGTCACGGGAACTCGCCAGCTGCGGGTGAACCTCGAATCCGAGATTCCGGGTATGGTTCTGCACAGTAAGGGTTTTGCCCAGGGCCAACTGGCTGATGTCCACGGAAAGTTCATCACCGGCATCAATCCGTCCATAATCGCTGGCATCCGCAAACGCCAGGGGAAGAATGCCGAAATTGACCAGGTTGGCCAGATGGATGCGCGCGAATGACTGGACCAGTACCGCCCGCACTCCCAAATAGCGGGGGGCCAAGGCCGCATGCTCGCGGCTGGAACCCTGCCCATAATTGTGGCCCGCCACAATGAATCCTCCACCAGCTTCCCTGGCCCGGCCCGGGAAGCTCTCGTCCACCACATGGAAAACATACTCCGAAATCGCCGGAAGATTGGACCGCAAGGGGAGAACCTTGGCCCCGGCCGGCATGATATGGTCCGTTGTGATGTCATCCCCCAGGCGGATCAGTACCGGACCACGGATCTCGGCATCGGGTGCCCGGCTGGCTGGCAGCTTGGCAATATTGGGGCCCCGGAGAATCTCCACTTTTTCCGGCTCCTCGGCAGGGGGGATCACCATGCGGTCATCCACGAGGAAGCTGTCCGGGAGGGAGACGGGAACCTCGGAGATTTCCAGGTCCCTGGGATCCGTAATCACCCCGGTCAGTGCGCAGGCGGCGCAGGTTTCCGGGCTGGCCAGGTAGACAGCAGCCGTTTTCGTCCCGGAACGCCCGTAAAAATTGCGGTTGAAGGAGCGGATGGAAACCCCCTCACTGGGGGGGGCGAACCCCATGCCAATGCAGGGGCCACAGGCCGATTCCAGAATGCGGGCACCGGCAGCGATGAACTTCAGCAGGCCACCGTCGCGCGTCACCATCTCCATCACCTGGCGGGAACCGGGAGAAATGCCCAGGCTTACCCCTTCTGCCACCATCCTTCCGTCCAGCATCCCTGCCACGGTCATGAGGTCCGTATAGGAAGAGTTGGTACAGGAGCCAATGGCCACCTGGGCTACCGGCGTACCAGCCACCTCACGGACGGGGCGCACATTATCGGGGCTGTGGGGACAGGCGATCAGCGGTTCCAGCGTATCCAGATCAATTTCCAGAATCTCGTCGTAGGCGGCACCAGGATCCGCTGTCCATTCGGACCAGTCTTCCTCCCGGCCCTGGGCCCGGAGGTAGTCCAGGGTCACGGCATCACTTGGAAAAACACTGGTCGTAGCGCCCAGCTCCGCACCCATGTTGGTGATGGTGGAACGGGCTGGCACGGACAGCGTGGCAACGCCCGGGCCAAAATACTCGAAAACCCTGCCCACGCCCCCTTTGACGGTCTTGCGCCTCAGCACTTCCAGGATGATGTCCTTGGCGCTGACAAAAGGCTGCAGGCGTCCTGCCAGACGGACCCCAATCACCTGCGGCATGTTCAGGTTGAAGGGCAGACCTCCCATGGCAAGCGCAATATCCAGCCCGCCGGCACCAATGGCCAGCATGCCCGCTCCACCGGATGTGGGCGTATGGGAGTCTGAACCCAGAAGGGTTTTTCCCGGCCCCGAGAACCGCTCCAGGTGGACCTGGTGGCAGATGCCATTGCCTGGACGGGAAAAGTGGATTCCGTGCCGGGCGGCAAAGCTCTGCAGGAAGCGGTGGTCGTCCGCATTCTCAAAACCCGACTGAAGCATGTTGTGATCTACATAGGACACCGACAGCTCCGTCCGGACCCGGGGAAGGCCCAGCGCCTCAAACTGCAGATAGGCCATGGTTCCCGTCGCATCCTGGGTAAGGGTCTGGTCGATACGGATGGCAATGGGACTGCCTGCCTTAAGTTCTCCGCTCACCAGATGGGCAGCAAGAATTTTCTGGGTAACGTTCTGGGGCATGGCAAATCTCCTGGGTAGGCAAGTCAGGTACAGTACATGATGATGGCAAAAGCGGCGCCTGGCGCCAAGCCAGTGGCTTGTATCCGGGCCATCAGGTGGTCCATCCCGCTGCCCGGTCGAGGCGCGCGAGCGTCTCCTCCCGGCCGAGCAGGGCAAGCGTAGCGTCCAGGGGAGGAGAAACGGCACACCCGGCCACCGCGACCCTCAGGGGCTGGGCAATCTTCCCGAGTTTCCCTCCCCCGTGTGTTTCTGCCAGCTGCTGCAGCACCGCATGAATGGCCGGGGCTTCCCACCCGGAGAGCGCCGCGAGCCCGGCCATCGCCATCCGGAGAAGGGGTTCCTGCCCGGAGAGGAATTTCTCCCGGTCCTTCCCCTGGGGACTCTCTGGTGCGTCATAGAAGAACCGGGCTCCGGCAGCCATGTCGCTCAGTGTCTTCGCACGGTCCCGGAGAACCGCGGCCACGGCGGGAAGGGGGATGCCAGCAGCGGCAATCCGCTCTTCCGGCACGCCTGCCGCTTCCAGATAGGGCTGCAGCCGGATCGCAAGGACAGAATCATCCAGTCGCTGGATATGCTGGGCATTCAGCCAGAGCAGCTTTTCCGGATTGAAAGCGGAGGCAGCCTTGTGCACGTCCCCAATCCGGAATGCTGCGACCATTTCCTCTCGTGTAAAAACCTCCTGGTCGCCATAAGCCCAGCCAAGACGGACAAGAAAGTTCAGCAGCGCCTCTGGCAGATAGCCGTCCTCCCGGTACTCCAGAACACTGACGGCGCCATGCCTTTTGGACAGCTTCTGCCGGTCGGGTCCAAGAATCATCGGTACATGGGCATACTGGGGAGGCACGGCACCCAGTGCGCGGAGAATCTGGATCTGGCGCGGGGTATTGTTGAGATGGTCGTCTCCCCGGATTACCTGGGTGATTCCCATGTCCCAGTCGTCCACTACCACGCAAAAATTGTAAGTGGGGGTCCCGTCGGAACGGGCAATCACCAGATCGTCTAGCTCCCGGTTCTGGAAACGGACCGTGCCATGGATCAGATCCTCGACAACAGTTTCCCCGGCATCCGGGCTGCGGAACCGTATGACCGGCGAGATGCCGGGAACAGGCTCATGCCGGTGCCGGCACCGGCCATCGTAGCGGGGCTTGTCCCCCCGGGCCCGCTGTTCCTCCCGCATCACCTCAAGCTCTTCCCGGCTGCAGTAGCAGTGATAGGCCGTGCCGGCTTCCAGCATCCCCGCCAGGACTTCCCGGTATCTGTCCATGCGCTGCATCTGGTAGAAAGGCCCTTCATCCCAGTCCAGCCCCAGCCACTGCATGCCTTCCAGTATGGCCGCGGTTGCCTCGGCGGTAGAACGCTCAAGGTCCGTATCTTCAATGCGCAGGATAAAAACCCCTCCATGCTGGCGCGCATGGAGCCATGAATAGAGCGCCGTACGAACACCACCGATATGCAGGTAACCGGTAGGACTGGGAGCAAAACGGGTACGTACGGTCATTTCCTTCGTTTCCTCAATCTTTCTTGTGCCCATGATAGCAGGATGGCCTTCCGCGTCCTATGCGTGGAGGGATCCACGCCCGGGACACATTTCCGGCATCCGCGGGACCAGACATGGGTAGCCCTTACCCTGACGCAGCCAGTTTCCGCATGCGTGGAGTATCACGGAACCGGTCACAGAATCACATAAATTTCTAATCGGGCATAAGAATTGACGGCCTCTCCCCGTTGTGTCTACTATCCCCTTTCAGGCACTCTCGTGTCACCATAACAACCCATTGTTTATTATGATGTATCTGGAGACCTGGGATAGAGCGCCCGACAGAAGGCGCCCTACCCGAAGAAGGAGAGACATGAGCAGACGTTGGATCGCCGTCCTGGCAGGATGTGCGCTGGCCGGAATTTCCCCGGTCTGGGCATCGGATCAGGCTCCGGGCATGCGTGCTCCCGGAGACAGCCACCCCCTCTCCCGCCTGATTGCCACGCTGGCAACGGAAAATGCCAGCAGCCCGCAATCCGTCACACCCTATGTTACCAGCCAGGCCGGTGGGGGAAACGGGAACACGGTTTCGGCCTTTCCCGCCAGCGGAGGTCTCCTGACCACCCTGCGGAGCTACCAGGCGGATGGCATATTTGGTTCTGGCCAGGACAGCAACATCTGGCAGCGGCTGGTGAATGGCTTCCGGATCAGCAACGTCTCCCGCCCACGTGTTGGGCAGTGGCGCAGCTGGTTTCTCCAGCACCAGGGCAAACTGGAGCAGATCCTCCACAATTCCCGTCCGTTTCTCTACTATGTCGCGCACGCAGTAGCCCAGCGGGGGCTCCCGATGGAACTGGCCCTGCTCCCGGCCATCGAAAGCGGCTACAATCCCAAGGCGTTCTCGCCCGCCGCTGCAGCGGGACTCTGGCAGTTCGTACCCGGTACAGCCAGAAATTTCGGACTCCAGAACACCCGCTGGGGGGACCCCCGCCTGAGCCTGACCGCCTCCACGGACGCGGCTCTTGACTATTTATCCTACCTTTACAATTACTTTGGCGGCGACTGGCTACTGGCCATCGCCTCGTACAATGCCGGACAGGGAACAGTCTCGGCTGCGATCCAGCAGAACGTAGCCGAAGGGAAACCGACGGCTTTCTGGGATCTCAGCCTTCCGAGCCAGACAGAGAACTATGTGGCAGAGCTTCTGGCCCTTGCCCAGATCATCCGCAACGCAAGCGCTTACCACATTGCTCTCCCCTCCATTGCCAACAGCGCGCATATTGCGCTGGTCAAAACCCCCCGCAGCGTGGCGCTCAACGTTGCGGCCCGGCTCATCGACATGCCGCTGCGCGAACTGAAGCGCCTTAACGCAGGCCTCAGCTATGGCGTGGCACCGGCAAATTACCCCCTGGTGGTCCCCACAAACAAGGCTGAAACCCTCAGAACGGCTCTTCTGACCCTCCCCCGGAACAGCGCCCCGGCTCCTGTCCCGGTGGCGCGGCCAGGTCCCGTTCCGGCCCTGCGGTACGTTTCGGTCCGGTCTGGCAGCACCCTCTCTTTCCTTGCGCAGCAGGCAGGCGTTTCCGTATCTGACCTGGAAAGGTGGAACCACCTCCGTTCTGCGCGGGATCTCCAGATTGGCCAGCGGCTGGTGGTGTACGGGCATGGAAACCGGAACCGTCTGGTCTACGCGGCAGCGCAACGGGCCATACCCGCCCATATCACCGTCCATCCTGGCGAAACCCTCTGGCAGATTGCGCAGCGGGCGCATGTCAGTGTCGGAGCTCTCGCGGCGGTTAATGGCCTCGGCAGAAATGGACTGATCCATCCTGGCCAGACCCTGCGCCTCCCCGGGCAGACCCATCTGGCCGCCATCAGCATGCGCCAGGAACGCATGGCAACGTCCGGGTACCGGAAAAGCTATGTGGTACGCCCTGGAGACACTGTGTGGCAGATTGCACAGCGTTTCCATGTCTCACCGAAATCAGTAATCCAGTGGAACCAGCTGGCCTCGGCCTCCGATATTCACCCCGGATCGCGGCTTACCATATACACCCGCTAATCACATGACTAGGAGTTACGGACCGATGGGTTTTCTGGAGGGTAAAAAGGCGCTGGTTGTCGGTGTTGCAAACGAACGCTCTATTTGCTGGGGCATTGCCCGCGCAATGGCGGAGCAGGGAGCGGAGGTAATGCTGACCTACCAGGGCGAACGCACCAGAAGCCGGGTGGAGGAGCTGGCAGCACAAATCGGCAATCTCCCACCCCTGCCCCTCGACCTGATGGACGCGGATGGACTGTGCAGCGCCATGGACAATGTCCACTCCTGCTGGGGCGGGGTCGACATTGGAGTCCATGGTGCCGCTTTTGCACCCAAAAACGAACTGGCTGGCAACTATGCAGATGTGGCCACCCTGGAAGGGTTCCGCATCGCCCACGAAGTTTCTTCACATAGTTTTACCGCCATGGCGCAGGCCCTTCGCCCATTGATGCAGGGCCGGAATGGCGCTCTTCTGGCACTCAGCTATCTGGGCGCGGTACGGGCGATGGAAAACTATAACGTCATGGGTCTCGCCAAGGCCAGTCTGGAAGCAGGGGTGCGCTATCTGGCCCATGCCCTGGGACCAGAAGGCACACGCGTGAACGCCATCTCCGCCGGCCCCATCCGCACCCTCGCTGCCAGCGGAATCAGCGATTTCCGGGCTATTCTGGATCATTATGCGCAGCATGCGCCGCTGCGCCGCAACGTCACACAGGCGGAAGTGGGAAATGCTGCCGCCTTCCTCTGCTCCAGCCTGGCATCCGGAATCACCGGAGAAATCACCTATGTGGACGCCGGCTACAGCATAGTCGGATTTTAAACCCGGAGTTTTTCCACTTCCACCAGCATTTCCTGGAAACTCCGGGAAAAGGCATCAAGGCCCTCCTGCTGCAGCAAGGGTGCAACCTCCCCTTCAAGATCAATGCCAAGACGGGAAATCCTCTCCAGGGTTTCCCGGGCTTCGGCAAGGCCGGCCCCGAGCGTTGATTCCAGATGTCCCTGGTCACGGAACCGCGCAAGTGTAGCATCGGGAAGAGTATTCACGGTTTCCGGACCAATGAGGGATTCCACATAAAGCAGTTCGGAATACTCCGGATTTTTGGTACCGGTGCTGGCCCACAGAAGATACTGGGGGCGTCCTCCCAGAGCGCGAAGGTGGGAAAATCCGGGCCCGTGGAATGTTTCACGGTAAATCGCATAGGCTTCCTTGGCAAGGGCGACTGCCGTTTTTCCCCGAAGGGCCAGAGCCTCCTCCGATCCTGCGGCCTCGAGACGGCGGTCTACAAGCGTATCCACGCGCGACAGGAAAAGGCTGGCTACCGACTTTACCCGCCGCGGGTCCCCACCGCTGCCGATCCAGGAGGCAAGTCCTTCCTGGTAGGCGGCAAAGGCTGCACGGACATGCCCCAGGCCGAACATCAGCGTCAGGTTGACCGGCACGCCCTGGGCTGTCAGCGTCCGCAGGGCAGCAATGCCGGGGGGCGTAGCAGGCACCTTGATGAGCAGATTGTCGCGGTTGACGATGCTTCTGAGACGTCCTGCCTCGGCCACGGCCGCTGCCTCATCCATGGCGAGGGCAGGGGATTCCTCCCAGCTGACCCAGCCATCGTCCCCGCCCGTCTGCTCATATACGGGGTGAAGCAGATCACAGGCCATCTGCAGGTCGGTCCGTACCAGATCTTCATAGAGCCGCTCCGCAGATCCTCCCTGGCGGGAAGCGACACCATCGCGGTAGAAGGGACTGGAATGGATGGCCTTCTGGAAGATGCTGGGATTGGATGTCACGCCGGTAATCCCGTCCTCGGCAATATAGCGGGCCAGAACACCGTCATGCAGGAGGGTGCGCGACAGGTTGTCCAGCCAGAGACTCTGCCCATAAACCGCATGGACCTTACGCAGATCAGACCCCATGACCCCCTCCCTGTCTGTTTCCCCGGCCATTTTAAGTCTAGCCCACCACAGGTTTCCCGTCTTCTCCGGAACATTCTTTTTCCCTCCGGCGACTGCAGACAGGGATCCTGGGGTTACCCGCCTTTACGGGCCGAAAGTACCACCGGATGGAAAAGTCGTACATTTCCTCCGGGGGCATAAACATGCAGACCGCGACCAGGGTGGCAGGAAAGACAGGAGCAGGAACTGCACACTGCAGGGAATGTTGAACCGCCATGCCTACCCAGGAGACACCCCATGTTTGTCCATGGGATCCGGGTTTCTCGACAAAACCCTTCTGGCATCCTACCCTTTATCCCTTTCACCCGCACCGCAGGAGAGTTTCATGGAACAACCCCAGGTAGTACTGCATACCAGCCACGGCGATATCCATCTCACACTCGACGCCGCCCAGGCGCCCGAAACCGTCGCCAACTTTCTGCGTTATGTAGACGAGGGTTTTTTTGATGGCACCATTTTCCACCGTGTCATTCCAGGATTCATGATCCAGGGTGGAGGATTCACTCCGGACATGCAGCAGAAAGGCACGCACGACTCCATACGCAATGAAGCCGACAATGGCCTGAAAAACATCCGCGGCAGCATCGCCATGGCAAGAACCGCCGACCCGCATTCCGCCACAGCCCAGTTTTTCATCAATCTGGTCGACAACAGTTTTCTGGATTTCCGCAGCGCTTCCGGAAATGGCTGGGGATATGCGGTCTTTGGCCAGGCAACAGCCGGTCTGGAAACCGTCGATGCCATCGCTGCAGTGGCAACGGGAAACGCCGGGATGCACCAGGACGTACCCAGGGAAACGGTTCTCATTGAAAAGGCGGAAAAAGTCGGTTCCTGAAGCGGACACCCGTTCCACAATGCATGAGATGGAACCTTCAGGAGCCCTGGTTTTCCTTTCCGATCTCCATCTGTCCCGGAACCGCCCGGAGCTGACGCAGCTCTTTCTGGAATTCTGCAGAAATCTGCCCATGGAGTTCACGGGGCTGTTCATCCTGGGAGATCTTTTCGATTTCTGGGTCCATCCCCGGCAGGCGGCAGAATCTCCCGAAGCCGAGGTTTTGCACGCCCTCCGTGAACTACAGGAACGGGGCACAGCAGTCCACATCATGCCCGGGAACCGGGATTTTGCCCTGGACGGGAATGTTCTCGGGAAATTTCGCCTGAACCCCCTTCCGGATCCGAGTGTTCTGGTACTTGCTGACGGACAGCGCGTCCTGCTCACCCATGGGGACCTGCTCTGCACGGATGATATCCGCTACCAGAGGTTCCGCCGGATTATCCGGAATCCGCCGGTGCGGCTGCTGCTCGGACGGTTGCCTTTTGGCACACTCAAATGGCTGGCGCGCCTGCTGCGACAGGGTAGCAGGCGCGCCATCCGGCACAAGAGCCAGGCTGCTACCCAGGCAACCACCGAGGGAATTGCCCGCGCACTGAAGGGGGAGTTTCCTTTTCACGGTCTCCGCTCCCCCTACACCCTTCTGCTGCATGGCCATACCCACCAGGCCCTTTTGGAGGAACGCCAGGAGATTTCTGGCCGGCGTCTCGTTCTCGGCGACTGGTCCGAAAGAGGAGCCTGGATTGCGGAATACCACCCAGGTCAGGACTGGCTGCTGCGCCATATCGCGGGCTGAACCACCCTCTTCTGGCAGGCGTATCCTGTACAGACCGCATCCCAAACCCGTATCATCTCCGCTTTAACCGGAAGCTCAGGTATATGGCGCTTATTGTACAGAAATTCGGCGGCACCTCGGTCGGCAGCATCGAAAGGATCCGGGCGGTAGCCGAGCGCGTCCAGACTAGACACCGTGCGGGGAACGGTGTAGTGGTCGTGGTTTCTGCCATGTCCGGGGAAACAGACCGTCTTCTGCAGATGGCAAAGGCCATTTCTTCCCAGCCCAACCCCCGGGAGCTGGATGCCCTGCTCAGCACCGGTGAGCAGGTAACCATCGCACTTCTGGGAATGGCCCTCCACAGCGTTGGGCAGGAAGCCATCTCATTTACGGGTGCCCAGGTACCCATAGAAACGGATTCCGCCCATACCAAGGCCCGTATTGAGCGGATAGAAGGCGGACGGATCCGTCAGGCCCTGGAAACAGGGAAAGTTGTCATTGTTGCGGGCTTTCAGGGAATTACTGCCGAGGGTGACATCACAACCCTGGGCCGTGGCGGCTCCGATACGACAGCGGTAGCCCTGGCGGCTGCTCTGGGTGCCGATGAATGCGAGATCTACACGGACGTGGATGGCATCTATACCACCGATCCCCGCGTCGAACCCCGGGCCCGCCGCCTGGACCGCATCACTTTTGAGGAAATGCTGGAAATGGCCAGCCTCGGAGCCAAGGTCCTGCAAACCCGCTCTGTCGAATTTGCCATGAACTACCATGTGCCGGTGCGCGTCCTCTCCTCCTTTGCAGAGGGCCCTGGCACCCTGGTAACCAATGAGGAAAATGCCATGGAAGCTCCACGCGTTTCAGGAATCGCCTTCTCCCGCAATGAAGCCAAGATCACTGTTGTTGCCGTTCCGGACCGGCCCGGGATCGCCCACGCCATCCTCGGACCCATATCTGCCGCGAACATCAATGTGGACGTAATCCTGCAGAATGTGTCCGAGGAAGGGAAAACGGATTTCACCTTTACCGTGGAGCGCAACGATTTTGGCCGGGCCATGGCCATATTGGGAGATGTAGCCCGGCACCTGGGGGCGCAGGACGTCCTGGGCGATACCGAGATCGTCAAGGTTTCAGCGGTCGGAGTGGGGATGCGCTCCCACGCCGGAATTGCAGCAACCATGTTTGAGGCGCTGGCGCGGGAAAACATCAATATCCAGATGATTTCCACATCAGAAATCAAGATTTCTGTGGTAATCGCCGAGAAATATCTGGAACTTGCAGTGCGCACGCTCCACAGGGCTTTTGGGCTGGAGCAGGGAGCGTCCACCTGATGGCACTGATGCAGAACTACGCCCGCCTGCCGGTTTCCTTTACCCATGGTGAAGGAATCTGGCTGTACGGGGATGACGGGAAACGCTATCTGGATGCCCTCTCCGGAATCGCGGTCTGTGGTCTTGGCCACAGCCATCCGGCCGTGACCCGTGCCATACAGGAACAGGCTGGCAGGCTACTGCATACCTCCAACCTCTACCAGATTCCCCTGCAGGAGGCGCTGGGCGATGATCTCTGCCGCGTGAGTGGCCTTGATGCCGCCTTTTTCTGCAACAGCGGAGCAGAAGCCAATGAGGCCGCCATCAAGCTGGCCCGTCTCCATGGTCACGGCAGGGGCATTGCAGAGCCGCAGGTCCTGGTCTTTACCCAGTCTTTCCATGGGCGGACACTTGCCGCGCTGAGCGCGACCGGCAACCTGAAAATCCAGGAAGGATTTTCTCCCCTCGTTCCCGGTTTCCTGCGGGTTCCATACGGCGACCTGGCCGCCGCCCAGGCGGTGGTCAGCGCCAACCCCTCCCTCGCTGCCATCCTGGTAGAACCTATCCAGGGAGAAGGTGGAGTCCGGCCGGCTCCGGCGGGATTTCTGGCTGGGCTACGGGACATCTGCGACCGGCAGGGTCTTCTCCTGATGCTGGATGAGGTGCAGACCGGCATTGGCCGTACAGGGAAATTTTTTGCCTACCAGCATGAATCCGGTTTTCTGCCGGATGTCCTGAATCTGGCCAAGGGGCTCGGCAATGGCGTGCCTATTGGTGCGGTTCTGGCCCGCAAGCCTGTGGCTGCGCTTTTCTCACCGGGCAGGCATGGAACCACTTTTGGCGGAAGCCCTATTGTCTGTGCCGCAGCCCGCGCGGTTCTGCGTACCATGGAAGAGGACCGGCTACCCGACCGCGCCAGCCATCTGGGAACCCTGCTGGCGACCGTCCTGCACAACCGCCTGCGCAACCACCCCGAGGTTGAGGAGATCCGCGGCCAGGGCCTCATGGTGGGCGTAGTTCTCCGACGGAAACCGGACGCCCTGGTGGAGCGTGCCCTGGCGGCGGGACTGCTGCTGAACGTCACGGCAGAACGGGTGATCCGCCTGCTGCCTCCCCTTATTATCGGCGAAGACGAGATCCGTAAGATCGTGGACATTCTGGCCGGTCTCCTGGAGTCATGACCATGAAAACCGCACGCCATTTTCTCCGTCTGCAGGACCTGGACGGGCGGGAACTGGAGGCGCTCCTGCACCGTGCCGTGGAACTCAAGCGCCGCACCCGGGCGGGAGAAGCCTACACGCCCCTTGCAGGACGCACCCTTGCCATGATTTTTGAAAAATCCTCCACCCGTACCCGCGTCTCTTTTGAGACCGGCATGGCTCAGCTCGGAGGGCATGCCCTGTTCCTGTCGCCGAGAGACACCCAGCTGGGCCGGGGGGAGAGCATTGAGGATACGGCGAGGGTCATTTCCAGGATGGTCGACCTGGTCATGATCCGCACATTTGCCCATGAAAATCTGGAGCGGTTCTCTGCAGCCAGCCGGGTACCGGTGATCAACGGTCTTTCCGATGGGCACCATCCCTGCCAGCTCCTGGCCGATCTCCTAACAGCACAGGAACTCTGGGGTGGTCTGGAAGGGAAAACCGTCGCTTTCGTGGGTGATGGTGCGAACAATATGGCCAGATCCTGGATGGAAGCCGCCCAGATCCTCGGTTTCTCCCTGCGGATCGGAGCCCCTGAGGAATTTCTGCCCGGACCGCAGGCCATGACCGAGAATGGCAGCAACACCCGGGTGTTTACTGCTGCGAGGGAAGCCGTACAGGGATCCCACATGGTCGTCACCGATGTCTGGACCAGCATGGGGCAGGAAGACGAACAGGAAGACCGGCTTGCCCGATTCCGCCCTTTCCAGGTCAATGGCCCCCTGATGGCTGAGGCAGGAAGCGGAGCGGTTTTCATGCACTGCCTCCCTGCCCACCGGGGGGAGGAAGTCACGGCTGATGTCATGGATGGCCCCCGATCTCTGGTGTGGGAAGAGGCGGAAAACCGCCTTCATGCCCAGAAGGCCCTGATGGAATTCTTGTCTGGTTTCGGCCCTGTGGCCGACATGGAAGGAGTTTGAACAATGGTAAAAAAAATCGTGCTGGCCTATTCAGGCGGACTGGATACTTCAGTCATACTCAAGTGGCTGCAGGACACCTATCAGTGTGACGTGGTCACCTTCACGGCCGACATAGGGCAGGGAGAAGAGCTTGCGCCGGCCCGGGCCAAGGCCGAAAAACTTGGTGCAAAAGAGGTCTTTATCGACGATCTACGCCAGGAATTTGTCCGGGATTACGTTTTCCCCATGTTCCGGGCCAATACCGTGTATGAGGGGGAGTATCTGCTTGGCACTTCCATTGCCAGACCGCTCATTGCCAAGCGGATGGTGGAAATCGCCGGAGAAGTCGGGGCAGACGCCATTGCCCACGGTGCCACCGGCAAGGGAAACGACCAGGTCCGGTTCGAACTGGGGGCCTATGCGCTGAACCCTGACATACGGGTCATCGCCCCCTGGCGGGAATGGGACCTGAATTCCCGGGAAAAACTGCTGGCCTATGCAGAAACGCATGGCATTCCCATTGAGCGGCACGGCCAGAAATCTCCCTACTCGATGGATGCGAATCTCCTGCACATCTCCTATGAAGGCGGGATACTGGAAGACCCCTGGGCAGAACCCGAAGAATCAATGTGGCGCTGGACAGTCGCACCGGAAAAGGCCACCCCCCATCCGCGGTATGTGGAAATCCAGTTTGCCCATGGAGATCCGGTTGCCATTGATGGAGAGGCTCTCCCGCCCGCCGCCCTGCTTTCCCACCTCAATACTATTGGTGGAGAGCATGGAATCGGTCGGCTGGACATTGTTGAGAACCGTTATGTAGGCATGAAATCCCGCGGCTGTTACGAAACGCCAGGAGGCACTCTCCTGCTCAAGGCCCACCGCGCACTCGAATCTATCACCCTGGACCGTGAAGTTGCCCATCTGAAAGACGAGCTCATGCCCCGCTATGCCAGCATCATTTACAACGGATACTGGTGGAGTCCGGAACGGCGGGCCTTGCAGGGACTAATTGACCAGACCCAACGGCTGGTCAACGGTACGGTTCGCCTCAGGCTGTACCGGGGCAGCTGCATGGTTGTAGGGCGCAAATCCGTGGAAAGCCTTTTCGACCCCAGGATTGCCACCTTCGAGGACGATGCCGGCGCCTACCGGCAGCAGGATGCCGAAGGCTTCATCCGCCTCAATGCGCTGCGTCTCCGTATTGAGAAGCAGCTCCAGGGCTAGGAGTCAAAAATCATGCGCATACTTCATACCATGCTGCGGGTGGGCAATCTGGAGCGTTCCCTGGCTTTCTATACACAAGTTCTGGGCATGCGGATTCTGCGCCGTAACGAATATCCGGAAGGCCGGTTCACCCTGGCATTCGTGGGTTATGAGGAAGAGGACCAGTCTGCGCTGATTGAGCTCACCCATAACTGGGACACGGACCACTATGAAATGGGCAATGCCTTTGGCCATATTGCCATTGCCGTGGAAGATGCGGCAGCGGCCTGCATGGCCATCCGGGAGCGGGGGGGCCATGTGGTCCGGGATGCAGGACCCATGAAGCATGGCAGTACAGTGATCGCTTTTGTCGAGGATCCCGATGGTTACCGGATCGAACTGATTGAGAAAAAAACGGTCCCTGGCGGATAAATCCTTTTTTCAGGACCCCTTTCTCCAGAGCGCGCCTTCGCCCATGCCCTCCAGGTAACTTTCATGGGCAGTCTGGGCAGACGGATCGGCCCAAAGGACCCGCAGGTTCCGGTCAGCCACCCGGGCGGTTTCACCCGCGGTCTGGTCGGCTGCCTGCCCATTCTCCCGATTTCTGTCTCCCGAGAGCAGCCCCATATCCACCTGCCCACCCGTCATGGCCATATAGACCTCTGCCAGAATCTGGCAGTCCAGCAGGGCGCCGTGGAGCGTACGCTGGCTATTGTCGACACCATAGCGCCGGCAGAGGCTATTGAGGTCGTTCTTCTGTCCCGGGTGACGGCGGCGCGCTTCTACCAGGGTATCCAGAACCGGATTTCCGAGACCCGGCAGGTCGCTACGGCGCAGCTCGGCGTTCAGGAACCCCAGATCAAAAGGCGCATTATGAATCACCAGCTGCGCGTCCCCGAGAAAGGCCAGGAAAGATCCGGCAATTTCTGCAAAACGGGGCTTATCCACCAAGAATGCATCTGTAATTCCATGGATACGCACAGCCTCGGGATCGCTCTGGCGGTCAGGATTCAGGTACTGATGGAAATGGGCACCCGTAATGCGCCGGTCCACAACTTCCACCGCACCAATTTCAATGACCCGGTGCCCCTTGGCTGGATCAATGCCTGTGGTCTCGGTATCGAGCACTACCTGCCTCATGTCAGCCATCCTTCCCCTTCCTTCGCCGCCCCGCCCTGTCCGTAAAGATCAAGCACACGGTTTATCAGACCGTCTACGGCCTCATTCTCCGGATGCCCCGAGTGTCCACGGACCCACTCCCAGTGCAGGGCATGGCCCTGGCTGGCATCAGAAAGCGCCTCCCACAGATCGCGGTTTTTCACGGATCCGCCTCCAGCGCTGCGCCAGTTTTTTTTCTGCCAGCCCGCAAGCCATCGGGTCATGCCCTGGACCAGATATTGCGAATCGCTGACCACACGAACCCGGCTTGGCCGGCGCAGGGCCTCCAGCGCCCGCAGCGGGGCGATAAGTTCCATCCGGTTATTGGTGGTATCTGGCACAAATCCCCAGAGGATCTTTTCCCTTGTCCCTGCACGCAGCCAGGCTCCCCAGGCTCCAATTCCCGGATTTCCCCGGCACGCCCCATCGGTAATGATCCGGATTTCCGGCTGTTCCATGGACTAGCCCCGCCCGCTCTGTGCTGCCGCAGGCACGGTGACCCACCGGATCTTGCGCAGGCGTCGGCCACCAATGCGCAACCTGTGCTGCGCGAGCCCCACCAGCGGACTTGCGGTTTCCCTTCTCTGTCCCAGCAGCATATAGGCATTTGCTCCTGCCGGCCACCAGCGATCTCCCACCAGTTCCATCCAGTGGGCGTCGTGGTGCAGCCCTGGGAGGGTGTACTGGAAATACCGTCCCTGGCACAGGGAAAATCCCTCTTTCTCCATCAGGCGCCGCAGTTCTGGAACGGAGAGAAAGGGACGGCGCCAGGGCCAGCTGCGGTCACGGCGCCACATATGCCAGCGCCGCAGGACACCAAGACTCCCAGCCGGGTTGAAATCCAGTACAAGAATGTGGCCTTCAGGACGCAAGATGCGCCAGCACTCCTGCAGGACCGCCTGCCGGTCTGCCAGCCGGGCCAGACAGAACGGGACGATAACCAGATCAAAACGCATGGAGGAAAAGGGCAGAAGGCTGCAGCTCCCATAGGCCTGGAAATAGGCATCGGCATCACAGGTAAAGCCGTCGTTCAGTAGCACCCAGGTCTGCCGTCTTGAGTCTGGTGGCTCTGGCCAGAAGACGGGCTGTCCCAGCTGCAGAATGGTCTCGGCGCCCAATCCTCCAATCCAGGAAGACAGGAGCCCGGCGGCCCGCTCCTGCAGGAGCTGTCCGGACGGGCCGTTCCACCAGACGGCAGCCCGTCGCAGCTGGAGTGTATGGCTACTGTTTTCTCTGGCCATCAGGGCCATCCATATGCTGATGTCATTTTCCCATGTTACCCTGACAGCCAGGAGGTGCACAGATGCCACTTACCCTCATCTCTGCCTTCAGGGACAATTATATCTATCTGCTGGAAACCGGAACGGGGCTCTGGCTCGTTGACCCTGGTGACGCTGGGCCCGTAGAACACCATCTCCAGGCACACGGCCTGTCGCCGACGGCAATTCTCTGTACCCATCACCATGCCGACCATGTGGGCGGGGTAGTCCATCTGGCAAGGAAGTATGATCTGCCCGTGTATGGAAGTGGGGACAGGATCCCCGCACTGACCCACCATGTACGGGAAGGAAGGGTACGGATTGACGGCGAGGATGTAGAAATACTTGAGATTCCCGGCCATACCCTGGACCATGTTGCCTACTGGTGGAAAGACTGCCTGTTCTGCGGCGATACCCTGTTTTCTGCAGGGTGCGGGCGGGTCTTTGAGGGTACAGCCGACATGCTTTTCGACAGCCTGGAGAAACTTCGCCACCTTCCTGGCATCACAAAGGTCTGCTGTGCCCATGAATACACGCTGGCAAACCTTCACTTTGCCCGCCTAGTGGAACCTGACAATGCATGGACCAGGGCGCGGCTGGCGGATGTAGAAAAGCTTCGGGCAAGGGGGAAACCCAGCCTGCCATCCACGCTGGAAGGAGAAAAGAGCTGCAATCCTTTCCTGCGCTGTAGCGAGGCCAAGGTCGTGGAAGCCGCCCGCCGTTGGAACCCGGGCTGTGGGGGAACCCCCCTCGAAGTCTTCGCCACCCTGCGCCGGTGGAAGGATGGCTTCACCGCCCCTTCAGATAGGCGGGGGGAGACCTAGCCCGGGACGCAGCTCCACTCCATGCGGCGGTTCCATGCGCGTGCATACGCATCCCGGAGCAGGCCAGCCGTGACACGCTCCATGGCGGCCAGAATTTCGCCTTCCGGAGTGCACTGGCCGAGATACAGATATTGCCGTGTGAGACGTCCCATCCGGGTGTCCAGATCTTCCTGCCCCAGCAGCCATTGCTTGCGGAGACTGCTTCTTGCCCACTGCAGTTCCTCCTGCACAGGACCATTCTCGCCTAAGGTTTCCAGAACCTGGGCCACCGTTTGTTCTGCCTCCCGACGCTGCGCTGCGGGAACGGCCGCATACAGGCTCCATTCTCCTGTATCAGACAGTGCTTCCACCTGGGAATAAAGCTGGTAAGCAAGCCCTCGGCGCTCCCGGAGTTCCCGGAACAGCCTGGATGCCGTTCCCCCACCCAGAATGGTGTTGGCAAGCAGTTCCACCAGATGTTCCTGATGCCCGTAGGGAGCGGCAGGGGCCATCCAGAGCAGATGGGCCTGGCGTGTATTGCGGTTGCGGTGGATTTCCTGACCAGAATGCGGACTGGGCGGAACCGCCTTTGGCCACTGCCGCGCTGGAAGGCCGGAAAACGCCTCCTGTACCCAGGCCGTCAGCCGGCCATGCTCCAGTGCACCTGCAGCCGTAACCAGGATCGGGGTGCCAGCCAGCCAGCTGGTGTGGAAATCCTTCAGCCGGCGGACGCTGACACGGCGGATAATGGAAGAACGCCCCAGAACCGGCCAAGCCAGTGGATGTTTCCCCCAGAAGGACCCTATAGCCCTTTCGAAGACCCAGTCTTCGATGTCCTCAGAAGCCATGGCAGCTTCCTGTGCCACGACCCTGCGCTCCATCTTCAGGTCTGAAGGATCAATCCTCGGTTCCAGTACCAGCTCCGCGAGGAGCCGGAACGCCTCATCTGCGTCTTCCTCCAGGACGGTGGCGTGCAGAACTGTCAGTTCGCGGTCGGTAAAAGCATTAATTCCGCCGCCCAGGGCCTCACTGCTCCGGTTTATTGCCTCCCCATCCCGGTGGCGCGTGCCTTTGAACAGCATATGTTCGAGAAGGTGTGCGAAACCGTTTTCCCCGGCATCCTGATGGCGGCTGCCGCGCACGAGGGTAAGAGAAAGCGAGACCTGCCGGCGTGCTGGGACTTTTTCGCTGATAACCACAACCCCGTTATCAAGCAGGGTGGTGTCCACGGTTGTCGGCATGGCACTCCGATGGAAATGCGGAAGAGTTAATGGCACGCAGGCAGCCGACAGGGTTTACCACGCTACCCGCCCTGCCGGTTGCGCGAATCTAGGGCTGGGGAATATCTTTCATGCCCAGCTTGATTTTTCCCTGGCGGTCGACTTCCAGCACCTTGACGCGGACGGACTGTCCCTCCCGAAGATAGTCATGCACATCATTTACCCGTTCTGAACTGATCTGGGAAATGTGGAGGAGCCCGTCGCGTCCGGGAAGTATGGTGACAAAAGCCCCAAAATCCATGATTTTGGCCACCCTGCCATCGTAGACCGTTCCCACCTCAACCTCTGCGGTCAGTAGCTCAATCCTGCGCTTTGCCGCGGCTCCGGATTCTCCGTCCACAGAGGCAATCGTTACGGTGCCGTCGTCCTGGATATCAATAGCCGCTCCCGTCTCCTCCGTCAGGGCACGGATAATTTTTCCTCCCGGGCCAATGACATCGCGGATACGGTCGGGATTGATCCGGATTGTAATAATTCTGGGCGCGTAGGAGGAGAGGTTGTCCCGGGCTGAAGCCAGGACGTTCTTCATCAGTCCCAGGATGTGCAGCCGCCCATCGCGTGCCTGCTGCAGGGCCTGTGCCATGATTTCCCGGGTGATCCCCTCAATTTTGATATCCATCTGGAGGGCCGTCACCCCCGATTCGGTCCCGGCCACCTTGAAATCCATGTCTCCAAGATGGTCTTCATCGCCAAGGATATCGGTCAACACAGCAAACCGCTCTTCTTCCTTGATAAGGCCCATGGCCACACCGGCCACGGGGGCCCGGAGGGGAACCCCTGCATCCATCAGGGCCAGGGAAGCTCCGCACACCGTTGCCATGCTGGAGGAACCATTGGATTCCAGCACCTCTGATACCACGCGAAGACTGTAGGGAAAATCGGCTTCGGAGGGGAGTACGGCAGCTACCGCCCGTTTTGCCAGCCGTCCATGGCCGATTTCGCGCCGTTTGGGCGACCCGACCATGCCAGTCTCACCCGTGGAAAAGGGCGGAAAATTGTAATGCAGCATAAACCGGTCGCGGCTTTCTCCCTGCAGCGCATCCACGATCTGCTCATCGTTCTTCGTTCCAAGCGTGACCACCGCAAGCGCCTGGGTTTCTCCCCGTGTAAACAGGGCAGAGCCATGGGTTCGGGGGAGGACCCCCACTTCGATGCTGATGGGGCGGACAGTATGGCGATCCCGTCCATCAATCCGAGGAGACCCATCCAGGACCCGGCCCCGGACAATTCGCGTTTCGATCGCCTTGAGGCAGCTCCGGACGGAATCCGCAACTGCCGGATCCTCGCAAGAAAATGCCTGCACCACGCCAGAACGGAGGTCCTCCAGCCGCTTGGTCCTCGCCTGTTTCTCGGCAAGCCCATACGCTTCCTGGAGGCCCAATGCCGCTTTTTCCTGCACAGCTGCTTCCAGGGCTGAATCTTTTGCGGGAGGCGTCCAGTTCCAGGCCGGCTTTCCGGCTTCGGCCGCAAGCTCGGAAATCAGGTGGATGATGGGCTGGAACTGGGCGTGTCCAAACATGACCGCCTCCAGCATAACACTTTCGGACAGTTCTGCAGCCTCGGACTCGACCATCAGCACAGCCTGGCTGGTCCCGGCCACAACCAAGTCCAGCTGCGACCGGGCAAGATCGGCGAAACCGGGATTGAGCACGAAGGCGCCATCCACGTATCCAACACGGGCTGCCCCGATTGGCCCCCGGAACGGAATTCCGGAGACGGCCAAAGCAGCCGAAGCTCCTACCATGGCCGGGATGTCTGGATCGTATCTGGGATCGACCGAAAGCACCGTGGCGATGACCTGCACCTCGTTCATGAAACCTTTGGGGAAAAGGGGCCGGATTGGGCGGTCGATGAGCCGGGAGGTCAGGGTTTCCTTCTCGGAAGGGCGCCCTTCGCGCTTGAAAAACCCCCCCGGTATCCGTCCGGCCGCATAGGCCTTTTCCTGGTAATTGACCGTCAAGGGGAAGAAATCCTGCCCGGGCTTCAGCTCCCTGCGTCCGACTGCGGTTACCAGTACAGCGGTATCCCCACAGGACACCAGGACTGCACCATCCGCCTGACGGGCCATTCGCCCCGTTTCCAGAACCAGACGCTGCCCCCCAAACTCCACTTCTTTCCGCACAATGGCCAAGATCTTCTCCTCAACAGCAGATGCAGGTCACGACTACTTGCGCAGCCCCAAGCGTTCAATCAGCGAACGGTACCTTTCAGCATCCTGCTTCTTCAGGTAGTCGAGAAGCTTGCGCCGCTTGCCGACCATCTTGAGGAGTCCCTGGCGCGAATGGTGGTCATGGTGGTGGGTCTTGAAATGCTCGGAAAGCCCTTCAATCCGTGTAGTCAGAAGGGCCACCTGGACTTCTGGTGAGCCCGTATCGTTGGCGTGTGTGGCGTAGTTTTTCACCACGCCGGATTTGATTTCTCGAGACAAGGACATGATTTTTCTCCGTCAAGCTTCTTCAATAACTGCTAGTTTACGCCCATGAGGCGCCGGGGCGCCACCTTTCCATCGTCCAGGACCTCACCCAGACCCAGAAACTGCGCCTCGGGTCCGTAGAGCCGGATCCGTCCAGGAGGTGGCGCATGGGCAACCACCACTCCCTGACCCTGCCTGACGTAATAGGCCGTACTTTCGGAAAGGGTTACTGCCGGAAGATAGCTGAGGGCCAGATCCATGGTCTCCAGCGGACACTCCCCCCGGGCCAGTGCGGCTTCCAGCTCCGCAAGCGTGTAGGCGGCATCAACCGTAAACGACCCGGCAGAAAGACGCCGAAGGGCTGCAATGTGCGCACCACAGCCCAGGGCCCGTCCGATGTCCTGGGCCAGGGTTCGGATATAGGTTCCTTTGGAACAGTGGATATCCAGGACCATCCTGTCTCCAGCCCAAGATACCAGTTCGAGACTGTAAATTTCGACATCACGGGCCGGACGTTCTACCTCAATCCCGCGCCTGGCAAGGCGGTAGAGGGGCTGGCCTTCGTGCTTGATTGCCGAAAACATCGGAGGCACCTGAGAAATGGGCCCGCGAAACAGGGAGAGTGCCCTCTCGATATCCGCCGCATCGGTCTCCACCGCAGCGGACGACACTACATCTCCTTCCCGGTCCCCGGTATTGGTTTCCTGCCCAAGGCACAGAACGGCCCGGTAGCGTTTGTCGGCATTCAGGACGTAGTCGGAAACCTTGGTCGCCTCCCCGAACAGCAGAACCAGCAGCCCGGTAGCATAGGGATCCAGGGTACCTGTATGTCCAGCCTTGCGGCTCCCCATGAGCCTCCGCGCCCGCTGCAATGCCGCGTTCGAAGTGAGGCCTTCTTCCTTGTCCAGCAGCAGTATACCATTTGCGCAGCCACTCATGAGGGATCCTCCTCCCCGGATATTTTCAGGCCAGACAGAAGACCTGCCATGGCGGCATCGCGGTCAAAACGGACGTCATAGTAAAAATGCAGGGGTGGAATCCGCCGCAGGTGCAGTCTTCGGCCCAGAAGCTGGCGCAAATGCCCGGCCTCTCGGTTCAGGCACTGGGCGACAGCCTCCGAGCGCTCCTCGCCATCCATCAGGGAAAACTGGACACTGGCCTGCCGCATGTCTGGAGCCAGACGCACCTCGGTAATGCTGGGCAGAAACACGGGGCACATGTCGGTCAGGGCATGCAGTTCCGGAAGCAGGGCAGCGATCTCTGCCTGCAGTAGCTGGGCCACCCGCTCATTCCGGGGGTAACTGCGTTGAACTCCTCGCATCTGGGTGCTCAGAGAGTCCGGGCCACTTCCACGGTCTCAAAGGCCTCGATCACATCGCCGACCCTGATATCGTTAAAGCTGCGGATTCCTACCCCGCATTCAAAGCCTTCCCGCACTTCCCGCGCATCTTCCTTGAAGCGCCGGAGCGACTCCATTTCTCCACTATGGATGACCACTTCCTGGCGGATTACCCGCACCTTGGCATTACGGCGGAGAATGCCGTCCGTTACCATGCAGCCGGCGATGGTACCCACTCGGGGTACCCGGAATGTCTCACGCACCTCAGCGTGACCGAGAATCCGTTCACGAATCTCGGGGGCCAGCATACCGGTCATGGCCGCCCTCACTTCGTCGACCGCATCGTAGATCACGCTGTAATAGCGCACATCGACGCCGGTCTGTTCGATGAGCCTCCGGGCCTGGCTTTCGGGACGTACGTTGAAACCGATGATCACTGCGTTGGATGCACTTGCAAGGTTCACGTCCGATTCACTGATTCCGCCAACACCCGAGTGGATGACGCGGACCCGCACGGCTTCGGTACCCAGCCGTTCAAGTGTGGAGGTCAGGGCTTCGGCAGATCCCTGGACATCGGCCTTGACGAGAAGGTTAAGCTGCTGTGTCTCGCCTTCTCCAGCCGCCTCAAACAGGCTTTCCAGAGTGGCTTTCTGCGATTTGGCAAGCCGGACATCGCGAAATTTTCCCTGCCGGAAGAGAGCGACTTCCCTTGCTTTCCGCTCATCGGCCATGACAAGCACTTCGTCGCCGGCCTGGGGTACATCGCTCAGGCCCAGAATTTCTGCTGGCATACCCGGGGCGACATCCTGGACGGCGGTCCCCATGTCGCCAATAAGGGCACGAACACGGCCATACTGCGCGCCTGCAAGGACGATATCGCCATTGTGCAGGGTCCCCTGGCGGACCAGAACCGTTGCCACGGCTCCCCTGCCCCGGTCGAGACGGGATTCAATGACCAACCCCCTCGCCGGACCATTGATCTGCACATTGAGATCCAGCATTTCCGCCTGAAGCAGAATTGCATCCAGAAGATCGTCAATATGGAGGCCTGTCTTGGCCGAAACATTGACAAACTGGGTCTCCCCACCCCATTCCTCAGGCACGACCTCGTGGCCAGCCAGTTCCTGCCGGATACGGTCCGTATCCACGTTAGGCTTGTCGATCTTGTTGACCGCAACCACCAGTGGCACATTCGCCGCCTTTGCGTGGTGGATCGCCTCAATGGTCTGGGGCATCACCCCGTCATCTGCCGCAACCACCAGGACCACAATGTCGGTTGCCTGGGCACCACGCGCCCGCATGGCCGTAAAAGCCTCGTGCCCCGGCGTGTCCAGGAAGGTAATCACCCCCTTGGGAGTCTGCACATGATAGGCGCCGATATGCTGGGTAATTCCCCCAGCTTCTCCACTCGCGACCTGGGTAGACCGGATGCGGTCCAGGAGAGATGTTTTTCCGTGATCCACATGGCCCATTACCGTCACGACCGGGGGACGCCGTCCCAGGATTGGGGCTTCCTGGGATAAGGCTTCTTCCAGCAGTGCTTCCGGACTGGCAACCGTCACCATCTTCACCTTGTGGCCCATTTCCTCCACCACAATGGCTGCAGTATCCTGGTCAATGATCTGGTTGATAGTCGCTGCCACCCCCATTTTAAACATAACCTTGACCAGCTCACCCGCCTTGACCGCCAGCCGGCTGGCCAGTTCTCCGACCGTAATCGTTTCGGGGACCGCAACTTCCCGGATCACCGGGGCGGCACTGAATTCTCCTCCAGCTGCCGCAGACTTCCCCTTTTTGTCCTGCGACCTCCTGCGGCGCAGGATTCCGTCGACATCTGAGGCCCCCATGGCGTCACGGCGGGGATTCCGCCTCCCACCGCGGCGGTCATCATCATCGCGCCGCACAGTGCCGGGAGCGGCTTTTTTTCCTTTGGCTGCAGCTGGAGCTGGAGCCGTAGCCGGTGGTGTCCTGGCAGGAGCAGGCCGTGCTGAAACCTGGGGCATCCCGGGTCGCGACTGGCCAGCTGGCCTGGAAGCAGGCCGGCTTTCCGGGCCTGGCCGACGGACCGTACGCGATTCAGGTGCCGGAACAGGGGGAGGCACAACGGCTTCGCGGTGAGGGACCACAGGCTCTGCTGCCGGAGTTTCCGGCTGTGCAGCGAATTCCCCAAAGACTTCTGCCCCGCCGCCGGGGATTCCAGGTCCAATTCCGGCAATCCCTTCCTCGGCAGCAGATGGTGGCTGTACGGCCTCCATTGGCGGAACCGCTGGTTCTGCCGGGAGTTCGCCGGTCACAGCACCCTGTTCTCCGCGCTCCTCCACCGGTTCCTCGACCAGCGCCTCACGCTTGACATAGGTCCGCTTGCGGCGAACCTCAACCTGCACCGTGCGGGACTTTCCAGCCCCAACACTCTGCCTGATTTCACTCGTACTTGTTCGGTTGAGGGTGATCCGCCTGGGAGTCACCGTATCGCCCTGTTCTCCCCGTAAAAAAGCAAGAAGACGGTGCTTGTCCTCCTCCGTCACGGCATCCTGCGCCGAATGCTTTTCCATTCCGGCAGCAGCCAGCTGTTCAAGCAGCCGGGTACTCGACAGGCCCAATTCCGCAGCAAAGCTCGCGACAGTAACAGTCATACTTCCCTATTCCTCCCAAACACCGGTTTCCGGCTACGGTGGGTCTTCATGATCAGGCAAACCATGGCGCACGGGCTTCCATGATTAGAGACTGGGCCCGACCCGCATCGATCTGCGCAAGCTCGACAAGCTCGTCCGTGGCCAGTTCAGCAAGGGCCTCGGCTGTGCCGATACCACGGCTCGCCAGAAGGTGGGCCAGTGTGCGGTCCATCCCCTTCAGAGCCAGCAGATCATCCGCAGGTTCACTGAGCATCACCTGTTCTTCCATGGCAATAGCCTTGTTCAGGAGCCGGTCGCGTGCCCGTCGCCGCAGCTCGGAAACCAGTTCTTCATCAAGCCCCTCGATTTCCAGCATTTCCGTTACCGGAACATACGCAACTTCTTCCAGGGAGGTAAAACCCTCCTCGACCAGCAGACCGGCAAGATCTTCCTCAATATCGAGTTCCTCCATAAACTGCTGGCGGAAACGCTGATCTTCTTCTTCCCTTTTCTGCTGCGCCTCGTCCTGGGTGAGAATATTGATGGTCCACCCTGTAAGCTGGCCAGCAAGCCGGACATTCTGGCCGCCCCTGCCGATCGCAAGAGAAAGCTGTTCCTGGTCAACCACGACATCCATACTGTGGGTGTTTTCATCCACCACAATACTGGAAACTTCTGCGGGTGACAGGGCATTGATCACGAAACTTGCCGGGTCTGCGGACCAGACTACTATGTCAACCCGTTCTCCCTTGAGTTCATTGATCACTGTCTGGACCCGGTTTCCCCGCATGCCGACACAGGCTCCAACCGGATCTACGCGGGGTTCATTGGACCGCACCGCAAGCTTCGCCCGGAGTCCCGGATCTCGTGCTGCTCCCATGAGATCAATCATGCCGTTGCCAATTTCAGGCACTTCCTGGGCAAACAGCTTCATAAGCAGTTCAGGACTTGTCCGCGACAGGAACAGCTGCGGTCCGCGCTGGACCCGCCGCACGTCCTTCAGGTGCGCCTTGATTCTGTCGCCCGGACGGATCGCTTCCCGCGGAATCATTTCGTCACGGGGAAGAATGGCTTCGGCCCGGCCCATATCCACGATGGCATTACCCTTTTCCATCCGCTTTACCACTCCGCTGATGATCTCTCCTTTCCGGAAAGCAAAATCAGCCACGATCCTGTCGCGCTCTGCATCCCGCACCCTCTGGACAATTACCTGTTTTGCGGTTTGGGCAGCAATCCGTCCGAATTCCACCGCTGGCAGATCCTCAGAAATTTTTTCACCTACTTCTACACCGGATACCCGGCTTTTTGCCTCTGCAAGATGCATCTGCTGGTGCGGCGCCTCAAGTTCGGCCTCGTCCGGCAGAATGGTCCACCAGCGGCGAGTCGTGTAATCACCGGTCTTCCGGTCCACATCGACGCTGATGTCCCAGTCCTGTCCATATTTCTTTTTCGAGGCGGAGACCAGAGAAGCTTCAAGCGCCTGGAAAATGACCTCCCGGTCCACATCTTTCTCATGTGCAACGGCATCAGCCAGATACAGAAGTTCGCGACTCATCTCCTAACCCTCTCCCTGAACTAAGCTTCCCATTACCACTGTGGAACCAGTTTCGCCCTGTGCAGCCCGGTCAGGGAAAATGTACGCAACCCTGCAGCCGTCTCAAGCGTGACCGCATGCTCGTCGGCACCCACGATGACACCGCGCCACCGCTTTTGCCCGTCTTCTGCGGCATGCAGTTCAAGCTCCACTTGGGAACCTGCAAATTTTTGGAAGTCAGCAGCCTTTTTCAGGGGCCGGTCAAGACCTGGGCTGGACACTTCCAGGCGGTAGGATCCGCTGATGGGATTTTCCACATCCAGCCACACCCCCACCTGCCGGCTTACGGCAGCACAGTCGTCAATCGTAACGCCGTCTTCCCGGTCAATAAATATCTGCAACGTGATCGAACGCCCCTGCCTTGTCAGGCGTGCATCCACCAGTTCACAGTTCAGGGCTGCCACCTGCTGGCCAATTCCCTCAAAAAGCTTGCTATCCAAGTTTACACCCTTCCAGAAACAAAAAGTGGGCACCTGGCCCACTTTTTTGCGCGATTATACTGTTCATGCCAAAAAAAACAACCCCCAATAGGGAGGTATTGGGGGTGATGGGATAGGGGTCTGGCGGTGACCGACTTTCGCGGGGGGAGGCCCCCCACTATCATGGGCGCGGCAGCGTTTCACGGTCCTGTTCGGGATG
>JAKARO010000001.1:150005-179725 GCA_021821885.1 Pseudomonadota bacterium | reverse complement strand
GGAACGCATGGATGCCCTGGCCAGGAGCCGCGCCATCCTCCATCGGGCATTCCTCAAAATCTTTTAGGCCTGGCGTTGCGGGCGGCCTCCCGGGCCGCCCGTTTCTAGCGCCGGGTGCGGTCGGGAAAGGCGATGATTTTTGCGCCCGGGGAAACCTCTTCGACCGGATTTTCCAGGCCTGCCCCAGAGATTTTCCCGACCGCCCTGCGGGGCTTCCGGGCCGCATCCAGATCCCGCACCAGATCCTCGCTGCGCAAATGGGCATAGCGGTACAGCATCTGGGCACTCCTGTGACCGGTGATCTGGCGGACCTTGGCGTCGGACAGCCCCATCTCGACCAGACTGCTGGCCGCCTCATGCCGCAAATCGTGAAAATGGAGGGATCTTTTCAGTCCAACCCTTTCCAGGGCCTTCTGCCAGGCCTTGTCTATCGTGTAGGGACGGCGGCGTCCATCGCGGCCGGGCTCGCCGGGAAACACCAGATCCGTGCCATCCCGCGGATAGGCTTCGATGGCTTCCCGAAAGATTTCCATAGCCCGAAGCGTCAGAGGAATCGTACGGGTTTCATTCCTGTACCTGGTATCCCGCAGGACCGCCGTACGCCGCTCCAGGTCGACGTCCCCCACCCGCACGGAGAGGATTTCCGACTTTCTCGCCGCGGTCTCAATAGCCAGCTCCGCCACCCAGGCAAGGATGGGGTTGCCATGCTGCTGGACACTCTCCAGAAGGCGACTCTCTTCATCCCCCTCCAGACGGCGGTCCCGGGCCTGGGTTTTCGGTTTGCGCACCTGCTTCACCGGATTGCCAGGAAGACCAACATTCCACTCCTGCAGGGCCACCGTGAACAGATGGGACAGGAGCGCCAGCTCCAGGCGCACCGTGGATCCGGACTTCCCTTCTGCCAGGCGGGCATCGCGGTATTTGGCGATGATCTCGGAGTTCAGGGCGGCGAGGGAACAGGTACCGAGGGATTTTCCCAACGCTTTGGCGCTGGTATGGTCGCGGCGCTGGGATCCGCCCGCCTTTTTGCCAGGGGTGACTTCCCGGAGATACCGCTCCAGGGCCACTGCCAGGGTGAATTTCTGCGAGGGGGCCCGCCGGATAAAGGTCCCACGGACCATTTCGTCTTCGGTCTGGCGCGCCCAGTCCTCGGCGTCCCTTCTGGTCCGGAAGGTCCTGATGGCCGTCGGCCAGCCCTGCTTGCGCACCAGGGCCTTCCAGGTACCAGCCGGGGTTTTGACAATGGTAGACATGGAAAATCCTCCGTCCCCTATCGGCACTGTACTGATTCTGTACCGGAAGGGCGGAGGACTGCCAAGCGTAAAATACTAACTAGTTGTTTTATATGGTGCCCAGGGGCGGAATCGAACCACCGACACGAGGATTTTCAGTCCTCTGCTCTACCGACTGAGCTACCTGGGCGCAGGCCGCATTTAATCTGAGCTTTTTGGAGATGTCAAGCTGAGTGCGCGCTGATAAAGTACCCGATGGGGAAGGCCGCTTTGTGCTTCTGCAAGGCGGACAGCCTGGGCCAAAGGAAGCTCCGCGAGAAGCGGACGCAGCAGCCGGTCAACCATTTCGGTACCCGGAACTTTCCGCTCTCCACCACCAACCACCAGTGTCATCTCGCCCCTGATTTTTTCCGGATTTATCCGGAGATCCTGCAGAATATTTCCAATAGAGTTTCCAGTGCTCTCTTCGTAAATTTTGGTCAGTTCCCTGCACAACACCGCTGGCCGGTCTTCTCCAAGAATGGCACCCATATCCTCCAGGGTTTCCATGATACGGTGGGGAGCTTCGTAGAAAACCAGTGTCCGCTCTTCGTGGGCAAGAATTTCAAGTTTTCGGCGGCGTGCACCTTTCTTTACAGGCAGAAAACCCTCAAAACAGAAACTGTCACTGGGCAGTCCAGAAAGAACAAGCGCGGAAAGGGCAGCGTTAGGTCCCGGAACGACCGTAACAGGGATCTTTTCCGCCCGAAGCATGGCAACCAGCGGGAACCCCGGATCTGAGACCAGGGGCATCCCGGCATCAGAAATCATGGCAATTTTTTCCCCATTCCGGAGATATTGCAGAATTTTGGGAATTTGCTGCCGCTCATTATGTTCATGGAAAATTTCCGTGCGCGGATGGAGTCCCATCGAATGGAACAGCTTCTGGGCATGACGCCGGTCCTCAACAAGGATACGGTCCGCATCAGCCAGCGTCTGGCGTGCACGGGGTGAGAAATCATCCAGATTTCCAATTGGGGTGGCCACAATGCTCAGGCAGCCTTCTATTGGAGCAACATTTACAGTTGATTGAACCTCTGCATCTTTGTCCATAAACTCTGCCCATGATCCCACTGAAAATGCGAATCCGCCTGCTATACCAGATTGGCATCGCAGCCGCATCCACTGCGCTTCTGAGCGCCTGCGCCAGTATGCCACATGTGAAGCAACCAGAACTCCAGGAATCTCCGCCTCCGGAGACCGTCGCCACTCCGGAGGCCCTCCTGGCCTCGAAAGCTGGCCGGCTTGCTGCAGAGGGTTTGTATCTGGGCGCCGCCAAAGACTATGTCCGGGCTGCCGCGCAGAGTCAGGGCAGCAAACAGCTCCACTATCTTCTGAAAGCAGCGCAATCATCCCTGAAGGGTCACAGACCACAGGTTGCCATACTTCTCTCCGGGGAGATCCTGCGCCTATCCCATGAAAGCTCACTTCGTGGAAATGCCCTATGGGTTCAGGCCCGGGGCTACCTAGATGAGGGAAAAACTGCCATGGCCAAGGGCAGCCTCGAAGAGCTTCTGACCATCAGTTCGGTAACGCCAGCTGTGCGGGCACAGGCGATGGGACACCTGTCCACCATCTATCTGCAGGAGAATCATGACCTGACCGCACTGGACTTTCTCGTTCGTCGGGATGGTCTCCTTGACGGGACAGAAAAGGCTGCCAACCGCCAGAAAATCCATTCCCTCCTGAATGCCCAGTCGCAAGCCAAACTGAAGAACTGGCAGGGCAGGAGCGGTAATCCTCTGGTACAGGAATGGCTGGCCTTTGAACTTATTGCGAGACAGCATGCGGGTCCTGCAGGCCGGCAGGCCGCCTTCCAGACCTGGCTGGCCCAGCATCCGGGGCATCCAGCAATCCGGTTTTCCAGTGGTACAGCCAGGATATCACCCCTGCAAAGTGCCAGAGGAGATGTCTGCATCCTGCTTCCGGACTCCAGGAAATTTGCTCCCCTTTCCCACGCCTTTGAGGCAGGTCTCGAAACAGGCGCCCGGATCCAGGCCGGACCGCCCGTATATATCCTTCCAGGGACGGGCAATCCAAGTTTTACTGCCGCTCTTTATGAGAAAGGCATTCGTGCCGGCTGCCTGGCGTTCGTTGGTCCCTCCCTGGCCCAGAATATCAACGCTGTCCTCGGTGTCAGGCGGCCAGGAGAACCTCCCATTCTCACGCTTGGTGCGCACCCGGCCGGGCTGCCCAAAGGGGTATACCGCTTTCTTCCAGACCGGCGGGCAGCGGCAGAGCAGATCGCGTCCCAGGCATATGCTGCCGGTTACCGCCAGGCGGCCGTACTCTATCCCCAGAATGCTTCCGGAGCCAGCATCCAGGCCGGATTTATTACTTCCTGGAAAAAACTTGGTGGCGCTGTCACAGGTGTGGGCAATTTCAGCCCCAGTGGAAATATCCAGGCAGATACCATCCGGAAAACTGTTTCCAGCCTCCCCAGGAAGAAGGGTTTCATTTTTCTTGTGGCCCGTGGCAAGACACTGGCTCCCATCCTCCGGCTGATCGGGAACTCCGGGAAACATGCGCCCATTTTTCTGCCCGCCCCGCTGGACAGGACAGGAGTTCTCCCAGCCATCCGCTCCCTCACATCGCGCCTGTATGCCATCGACATGCCATGGCTGATAGCCGCAGCCAACATCGCCCCCCAGGCAGTACATATGCTTCAGAAATCCCTGCCTGACTCCAGTACCGCCCAGTGGCGCATTGCCGGTTACGGCCTTGATGCCTATACCCTGATCACGCGGATTCTTGCACACCAGACCCACAATCCCGTGCATGGCGCAAGTGGCACACTGCGCTGGAGCCGAGGTGGCAAAATTGTCCAGGAAATGCCATGGGTCCACATTAAAAATGGCATGGTCCGGACCCTGCCCAGTCTGCCTGCCCCAGGATCATGACGTTGGCCGGGACCTTCCGCTGGACTCCCACAGCAGGACATCCGGCACCATTCTTTGCATCCGGTCTTTTTTCTGGTGCACTATTCTTGATATAACCACCATCAACCCCTTTGTCGCTTGCCGGGACTGGCCGTCATGAAAGCGGGCAGGTCTACGCCTTTGAAAGTGTCTTACAGGTAACTCCATACATGAATGATCCTACATGGCAGGAACACCTCCAGGAACACCTGGAACTGCTGGGCAGGCTTGGGATTCTTGCAGAATCTGCCAGCACGGCAGGGCGTCGGCTGGTTGCCACCCTTGCGTCCGGGCGAAAAATTCTGTCATGCGGCAATGGAGGCTCCTCCGGAGACGCCCAACACCTTGCTTCGGAGCTGGTCAACCGGTTTGAAGGAAACCGGCAGGCTCTGCCAGGAATGGCCCTTACGACAGACAGCAGTGTCCTGACTGCCATTGCCAATGACACAGAATATACGGATGTTTTTTCCCGCCAGATTGCTGCATTGGGCCAGCCAGGAGACTGCCTGGCCCTATTCAGCACCTCTGGCAATTCTGCAAACTTGCTGTCAGCTGCGCAGGAAGCACGGAACAGGGGAATGTGGATACTCGCCTTTACAGGCCGGGATGGCGGGAAGCTTGCGCCATACCTTGGCAGTGCCGACCTGGAATTGCGCGTCCCGCACAATCGCACCGCGCGCATCCAGGAAATCCATCTCCTCCTGATCCACACCCTCTGTGCAGTCATAGACAAGGCCTATCAGCAGAACAGGTCCACGACACCGGGAAGTGCACTTTTCCCGGATGGCAAAATTGTTCCTGACTGGAAAACACTGTCCGAAAAAATCCGGAATCTTCGCCCCATTGTTTTCAGCAATGGGGTATTCGATATCCTGCACCGTGGCCATGTCCAGTATCTTCAGGAAGCCCGGCTAGCAGGTGCCTGCCTGGTCGTCGGGATTAACAGTGATGCATCCGTTCGCCGGCTGGGCAAAGGAACTGACCGCCCGGTCAATCCGCTGGAGGACCGCATGGCCGTGCTGGCCGGCCTGGGAGCGGTAGACTTTGTCACCTCTTTTGAAGAGGATACGCCTCTCAGCCTCATCAGGACCCTCCAGCCGGACGTTCTTGTCAAGGGCGGAGACTGGGCTGTAGATAGCATGGTGGGGGCCCAGGAGGTGCAGGCATGGGGTGGAAAAGCTGTCAGCATCCCTTTCCGCCACCAGCGCAGCACTACAGCCCTGATCGGGAAAATTCGGGGGATTTTTCCGTGATTGGCAGCGCGGTAGCCGCTCTCAGGGCCGCACTGGGTTCGGAGCGTGCACGAGACGATATTGCCACCCGTGCACTCTATGCCCGCGACGACTCTGCCCAGAGCTGCATGCCCGTAGCCGTACTGTTTCCCCATAGCCATATCGAGGTCCAGGCTATTGTGCGGCTGGCGAGACGCCATGGCCTTCCCCTGGTACCCAGGGGAGCAGGCTCCGGAAATGTGGGGGGTGCCCTGCCCGTTCCCGGTAGCGCGGTCATCAGTTTTGAATGCATGTCCCGCATACTGGACTACCGGCCAGAGGACCGCACCATTACGGTAGAAAGCGGGTGTATAACCGCACAGATTGATGCATGCGCCTCGTCTGATGGCCTCTGCTATCCTCCGGATCCCGGCAGCAGCCAATACTGCCGTATCGGTGGCAATCTCGCGATGAATGCCGGAGGCCCCCATGCCCTCAAGTACGGCGTTACCCGGGATTATGTTCTCGGATTGCGGGCGGTCACCGGTACCGGGGAAACGCTGGTAACTGGCGCACGCACGAGCAAGGGCGTGGTAGGTTATGATCTGACCCGCCTTCTGGTGGGCAGCGAGGGTACCCTTGCCCTCATCACGGAGGCTACCCTGCGCCTGATTCCCCGGCCCCAAAGCCGTGCCCTGCTGCGCGCTGCCTTTCGTGATGGCCATACCGCCTGCCAGGCCGTAAGCAGGATCATGACCCGGAGGGTAACGCCAAGCGCCGTGGAATTCATGGATAGCCATGCGCTGGCGGCTGTACGCCAGATGGGGGCAGCCCAGGAACTTCCTCCGGATACCCAGGCACTTCTGATGGTCGAGATGGATGGCGACGCCGGAGGAATTCCAGAACAGGTGGCCGTGCTTTCTGGTGCACTCCAGGGGGATGGACTGCTGCAGCTTGAGGAAGCCCAGGATGCGGAACAGATCGCCCTCCTGTGGATGGCGCGCAAGGCTCTTTCTCCTGCCACCAAGGCCATGGCTCCTCTCAAGATCAACGAGGATGTGGTCGTCCCCGTGAGCCGCCTTCCGGATCTCCTGTCTTTCATTGACCTTCTGGCCAGAGAAGAACAGATCCGGATTGTGAGTTTTGGCCACGCCGGAAATGGCAACCTGCATGTCAATTTTCTGGTCCGTCCGGAAGAGATGGACAAGGCAAGGGCCGCGCTGGAGCGCCTGTTGCGCCAAGTACTGTTACTGGGCGGGACCATGTCTGGCGAACATGGAATTGGCAGCGCCAAAAGGGAATTTGTCCCTCTCGAACTGGATCCTGTCAGTCTGGCCCTGCAGGGAAATATCAGGAAGCTTTTTGATCCGGACAGGATTCTCAACCCCGGGAAACTGTTTCCCGATCCCTGACCATGCCCCACCTGCTGCATGCCATACAGCCTGTACGCCAGATTCTACTCAGAAACTGGGCGGAGAGTTTCGGAATGGAGCTGGTATACAATACACCCGCGCACCGCTTTCTGCGTGGCGGAGATACCCGAATAGCCATGTTCCGTTCCGGCGTCATCTGTTTCTTTCAGGCAGAACCCGGCCTGGAGAGCTGGGTACTTGATGTGGTGCGCTCCGAATTCATGGGCATTCCTGAATCCCGCGTGGAAGAGCTGGAGCTCCTCTCCGGAAATCGCGATGGCATAACCCGCGAAGGTGTCATTCTCAGGGAAATGGATGATGAACATATTTTTCTGGTCGCCCTCCGCCTTGCCCAGAGCCTGGCTCTGGAACTCCACGAGGAAGCTGTTGAAAACCTCCTCGAAACAACTCTCGGCCTTTTGTCCGATGTTACCCGCACCGGCCGTCTTCCTGGCCGGCGGGGTGGCTATCTGCGCTTCCTGGCATCGGCTTCGGCAACGCGCACCGAAATCCTTTCCCGCCTGGCGGTTCTGGACAACCCGGACATCGTATGGGAAACCCCGGGTCTGGAGCTGCTTTCGCGGGAAGTGTCGGCCGATCTGGAACTGACCAGCCGCTTCCGTGCGCTGGACGAAAAACTGGATGCCATCCGTGAAGGGCTCGAAGTCATCGTCGTTGCGAGGCGCCACGTACGGGAAACCTTCCTTGAATGGGTTATTATTGCCTTGATTGCAGTCGAACTGGCGTTTATGGTGGCAGGATACCTGAGGTGAAAGAACAGAATTCCATGGAGAGGGGAGATGGAGGGGAACAGCCAGACGTTCTCACCGTACATCGCAATACCCGGGAAGCTCGCAGCAGTGACCCCGCCCAGGTCCTGGTCGTAGGCCCCTCCTGGGTCGGCGACATGGTCATGGCCCAGGTACTTTTCCAGGTGATGCGCCGGCGCTGGCCCAAGGTACAGATTGATCTTCTTGCTCCGCCAGCCAGTGCTCCCCTCGGAGAGCGGATGGCCGAAATCCGCGACGTCCATACCCTTCCCATTCCCCACGGCAGCCTCCAGCTGCGTCTGCGCAGAGAATGGGCAGCCAGGCTGCGCCACATTGACTACGACTGGTCCATCTGCCTTCCCAACAGCTTCAAGTCTGCCCTGATCCCTTTCTGGGCCCAGATCCCTGTACGTACCGGCTTTCGTGGAGAATTCCGGAGATGGCTACTCAACGACATCCGCCTGCCAAACCGGAAACTGCAACCCCGCACTGTGGACCGGTATGTAGCGCTGGGCATTCCATCCGGACTTCCCCAGCCGACCATCCTGCCGGCTCCCCATCTCAGGGCCGACCAGCAGAACCGGGAACGTGCGGCCAGCCGCCTTGGACTGGCTCCAGGCCCCCGTTCCATCGTCGCCTTCGCACCCGGGGCCGAATATGGTTCCGCCAAACGCTGGCCGGTCCGGCACTGGATTGCTCTTGCGACAGCACTGGCAGACCAGGGTTGCGATATCTGGCTCCTGGGCAGTCCCAAGGATGCGCAGGTTACCGGAGAAATTGCTGCATCCGTCCCGGAAGCAAAGGATCTGGGCGGCAAAACTTCCCTGCTTGATGCTGCGGATCTCCTGTCTCTGGCCAGAGTCGTAGTCAGCAATGATTCCGGGCTGATGCACGTTGCCGGCGCCGTAGGATGCCGCGTTGTCGCCCTCTATGGCTCAAGCCCCCTGTCAATGACACCACCGCTTTCTCCACATGCCCGCGCCCTCCGTCTCGACCTGCCCTGCAGCCCCTGTGGCAAAAGGGACTGCCCCCTGAAACACCACCACTGCATGGAACACTTGGAGCCCGGAGATGTGCTGCAGACTGTAAGAGAGTTCCTGTCCTGATCCTGGAACCGGATCCTGCCGGACCGGTCCGGCCAGAAAAACACCTTCTACCAGCTTCCCGATCTTCTGCCCACAGATGCCAGAGGGCATAAACGTGCCAGATACCGGGCTCTCCCCATTTCTCCTGTGCCAATCCCTCATGCCATTGCACCCGACATGGTAATGCAGGCCCTGCAGAGCAGCATGCAGGGCCCTTCCCGCAAGAAAGCCCCGGCAGGTCCTTCCAAAGGGTGTGCGGTTGCCGGTGTCGGAGAACGCGAAGAAGGCCAGAACCTGGCCATCCAGGATCCATGCCCGTATCGCCAATATCCGGCAGGACGCCTTGCATAAGCTCACGTCCGACCTTGCCCGGCGATTTCATACCATCGGCATCGAGAACCTGAACGTGCGCGGGATGCCAAGGAACCGCCGTCTGGCCCGTTCCATTGCCGATGCGGGTGTCTTCGGGTTCCGGCGGCAACCGGAATACATGGCGGAACGGCGCGGCGGGCTGGTGATCGTGGCAGACCGCTGGTTTCCGTCGAGTAAAACCTGCTCGGCATACTTTCTCTGGAGAAGCCGCATGGCCTGGGTTGCGGTCGGGATCCTTGGGATCCTGCAGGGAGAATTCCTGTATTTTCCCTGGATGCAGAACCTGTTTGACACGGTAGCACCCAGCCCGGGACCGTGGGCAGTCTCCCTGCTTGCCAGAGCTATCCTTTTTTCGGGTAGACGTGGAAAAATGCCTGTTTTCAGGTCACAAGAAGAAAAAAGCCCCGGCAGGCCAGGGCGAAACATGAGGAGATGCGACACCAGGGCGGTGCCGCAGGTGCTGAAAAGGTTCCCGTACCTGAGGGAAGCGGATCCGCACACGAAGGGAACAGGAACATCCTGGAGGGATGATGGACCAGAATACGGAAATCTCTCCACTGCTTCTGCCAGGGGGCCAAGCTCCCTGATACCTGCGGTGAGGGAATCCTAGAAATTGTAGGTCAGCATCACCCGGTTGTAGATAAAATACCCTGTGTTTCCGATATCCCCATGTGCCACTTCCACCCGGTCACGAATAGACAGCCCCTTGAAAAATCCTTCCGGGAAATAGGTCAGATCACCGTAGATGTCGTTGGCGCTGCCAGCGCTGTGCAGGTGGTAACCGGCATAGGCGGCGATGAAGAGGAAACGGTTGTCGAGAAGATGCTGGGTCCATTTGACCTTCCAGGCATTACCAGTCCCCATCTCGACCAGACCACGGATCATGGAGGTAGTATAGAGTGGATCTGTAGCATATCCGACCGTATAGGGCGAGATGATGGCTCCCCCACCGACAGCACCCGCATGGTATCCAAGCTGGTTATAGGCCCAGCTCAGCTGACCCTTGCCGAGAATGGCACTGGCAAGGTCATAGTTAACCCCGGCAACAAGCCCCCAGGCCGTGCTGTTGACGCCCTGGCCAGAGCTGCCGTCAATCTGCAGGCTGTTCAGGAGACTGCTGCTGCCCCATTCCCGGCTGACCTGGCCCCCAGCGAAAGGATCCACACCGGTTCCCGTCCTGTAGGTATAGCTCGCCTGGCCATAGAACATGTTGGCGAAGTGGTAATAATTGTAGTACCAGGCCTGGGCATTGACCCCCCTGTTTTTATAGCTGGTTCCAAAGGCCAGAATCCCCTGGGTCTGGGGAGGGGTGCCAGACAGTACCGCAGAACTTCCGCCCCACATGCTGTCCCCCGCATAAGTGGCCGGGTAATAGAGGTTATCCTTGTAATAATCGCTGGAGGTACGGCTTTTCCACCGAAAGATGCGCATGCCATAAATATTCCAGTGACTGAGCGGTGTCACTTCCGCAAACACCCCCTGGTAGGTAGCCGGGATCAGGCGGGAGTCCGACGTGTTGACCCAGGGAGTATTGAGGGTCTGGTTGCCAGCCCGGACCATAAAAATGCCGGGAAGCTGGTACTGGAGATAGGCCTGCCCCAGGGCATTGACGGAAGTCCCCTTGCCCATTAGGGTGACATCGGGATTGGTACTGTTTGCACCTAGGCTGTTGGCCGTATAAAAACCGGCATCTGCGCTAAAACCGTCCAGGGAAGCGGTATGGGCGTTGATGTAGCCCCCGAGGGAAAATGCGCTGAGATTGGTCGTGTTCCGTCCAAAAAACCGGTCAAAGTTGTAGGCCCGAATCTGGCCATCTACCTTGCTGTTCAGAAAGAAATCTTTCAGGGTACTGGCGTGGGCTGCATTGCTGGCCCCGGTTATGGCCATAATCACCCCAAACGTTACACGGTGCTTCAGCAACATAATATCCTCCTTGGTATCTTTAACCCCATATGACAAAGCTATCAGGCTATTATGACATTCCAATGACACTTATATGAACTTTTCATGACACAATCCGGCAGCGGAAATCCGCTTTCACAAGACCATGGAAATTTTTCCGGGAGGCAGCAGGAAGCCAGGAACAGCACCAGCCTCCACCTGCAGGGACTCCAAAATTGCGGTAACCTGAAAGCAGCCATACCCATTTTTGGCGCCCGTCCCAGCCTCCTGCCGGAGATTCCAGACACCGCGCCCATGGAACCATGATCATGCCGATTGACATCCGCCACCTGCGAACCATTGAGGCCGTTATCCAGTTTGGCAGCATTGCTGCCGCCGCCCAGCGCCTGCATCTGACCCAGTCCGCACTTTCCCATCAGCTTCGCGGGCTCGAAAACGAATACGGGATCCGCATTTTTGACCGGGACAGCAGTGGCAGCCCCCGCCTGACAACTGCAGGGGAAAAATTGCAGACCCTTGCCCGGGAGGTCCTGCCGGCACTGAGACGGACCCAGGAAGACCTGCAGCGGCTGGCCAGAGGCGGGGGGGGGCGCCTGCGCATCGCGGTCGAATGCCATACCTGCTTTGACTGGCTGACGCCGGCCATGGACAGGTTCCGCACCCAATGGCCTGAAGTGGAGATGGACATCGTTTCCGGCTTCCAGCAGGATCCTCTGGGGCTTCTGCGCCAGCACCAGGCGGAACTGGCCGTGCTCAGTGCTCCGGAACTGCTACCGGCGGAACTGGAACTGCACACGCTTTTCAGTTACGAGGTGGTAGGCCTTGTCAATCCACGCCACCCTCTCGCCCAAAAGACCTTTCTTTCACCAGAAGATTTCCTGGAAGAAACTGTTATTACCTACCCGGTAGAAGAACAGCGGCTGGATCTTTTCCGGGAATTCCTGATCCCTGCCGGGATCCAGCCATGGCGCCGCCGGGTGGCCGAACTGACCGTAATTATTCTCCAGCTTGTGGCTTCCGGGCAGGGGATTGCGGCACTGCCGGCCTGGGCTGTCAGCAGCTATGGAGACCGGGGCTACGTCCGGGCACTCCCCCTCGGCCCGGCCGGTTTCTGGCAGAATCTTCAGGCCGCGACACCAAGGGAAAGGTCCGGAATGCCCTACCTCCACGCCTTTCTGGCTGAAATTCGGGCCGGCGCCGGTCTTGAACTGCGTGGAATCCGGGATCAGGGGCCAGCAGATGCAAAGTCTGGCCCAGTGGCGTAAGCTGGGTACCCGATCAGGCAGGGAAAGACCGGGAACCGCATGAAACTGCAGAATGGCCCAGGGATGCTGGAATTCGACCCGGATCTTATACGCCGTTATGACCGGCCGGGTCCCCGCTATACGTCTTACCCAACGGCACCCCAGTTCCAGGCCAGATTCGGGGAAGACGACCTGCGCGGGGAACTCCAGGCCAGCAATGCCAGCGCCCGGCCCCTGTCCCTCTACTTTCACATTCCTTTCTGTGAGCACCTCTGCTTTTACTGTGCCTGCACCAAGGTAGTAACCCGCCACCGGGAGTGGGGTACTGCCTATGTACAGCGGCTGGACCGTGAAATGGCACTGATCCGCCGCGACGTGGATGGCAGACGCCCGGTTAGCCAGATGCACTTTGGCGGAGGAACTCCCACTTTTCTCCGGGCTGGCGACATGGCTGCCCTGCTGGAATCCATTTCCCGGCATTTTCGTCTCCTTCCTGGAGATGAAGGCGAATACGGGATCGAGGTCGACCCCCGCGCAGTCGAACCCGGGATTCTGGCCCTGCTGCGCAGCTTTGGCTGGAACCGCCTCAGCATGGGCATACAGGATCTTGATCCTGCGGTGCAGAAAGCGGTACACCGCGAACAGACTGTCGAGCTTGCAGCGGCGGTTCTCGCTGAAGCGCGGGATTTGGGGTACCGATCCGTCAGTCTGGACCTCATCTATGGACTGCCTTTCCAGACCGCCCGAAGTTTTTCACGCACCCTGGAAAACATTCTGGAGCTGCGCCCCAACCGGATTTCCCTCTTCAACTATGCCCACCTGCCCGAGCGGTTTCTTCCACAACGGCGCATCGCTGCTGAGGATCTCCCAAACCCGGCACAAAAACTCCAGATCTTCAGCGAAAGTATCGCCACACTCCAGTCGGCAGGCTACGTCTATATTGGCATGGACCATTTTGCCCTGCCTGACGACGAACTGGCTGTTGCCCAGCAATCCGGAGACCTGTACCGCAATTTCCAGGGCTATTCCACCCATGCCGGGACAGATCTTCTGGCTTTCGGAATGAGTGCCATTGCCATGGTGGGCCCTACCTACAGCCAGAACCTCAAGGATCTGGGCAGCTGGGGGGCGGCCATCGATGCTGGGCACCTTCCGCTGGAAAGGGGGCTCCGCCTGAATGGAGACGATCTTCTGCGACGGGAAATCATCACGCGGCTGATCTGCGATTTTCACCTGGACATTCGCAGGATCGAAAACCGCCATGACATCCGCTTCGATACCTATTTCGCTGCCAGCCTTCCCTTTCTGGAAAGGCTGGCATCCGACGGGCTTATCATCAGGACTCCGGAAACCATCGGGGTCACCCCGCGCGGACGGCTGCTTGTCCGCCATGTCTGCATGGCCTTTGACGCCTATCTGCCAGAGCAGACAACCCGTTTTTCCCGGGTCATCTGACTTCTCCCTTCTCAAGGACCAGAATTTTGAAGCTTTCCCCCATTTCCTGGGGCAGGGTGAGTCTCTTCACCTCATTGTTCAGCGCCATCCGGGCTGCGGGATCACATCCTGCAGCCTGATCCTCGTAGACCTCAGCCAGGCCATTCTCCACCAGAAATTTTGCCATTGGGACGAACAGAACGGGACGCAGCCCAAAATCGGGGGCTGCCTGCATTAGCGCACCAAAATCCACATGGGCTGTCAGATCACAGAGCCCTGGCCAGAGAAACGGGTCATCAAGGGCATGGTGCCGGTAGTAGGCCCGAAGCGTTCCCATGGAACGCTGGGGATGATAGTACTCCTGCCCGGCATAGCCATAATCGATCAGGACTATTGCCCCCCGTTTCAGTGAGGCAGCGGCAGATGCAAGCCATGCCGTGGCCAGGGGACGGATTTCACCGCTGTAGGGAAGCTGCCACCGGTCTGCATGTGGCTCCAGCATCCCGGCCAGCGCAGGATCCAGCGGGAACTGCGTCCATTCAAACCCCTCCGTCGTCGCCCGGACACCACGTTCCCACCAGCCTTTTCCTGCATCCAGCAGAAACGTCCGGGCAGGAATGGCATCCAGCAGTTCATGGGCAAGAAACACGCCCTCCCAGTCCTTGGGCCAGGACTGCCAGTGTGGAACGTCCGGGAGCAGCATCCTCTGCCTGTCCTGAAAGTCTGGACTGCGTTCCAGGAATCCGTAGTCCACCCCGGGAAGTCCCGTGCGAACCTGCTGCGCGAGACGCCCGCTTCCCGGCCCAATTTCCAGGATCCCATTGGGTAGTCCGGCGTACTGCCGCAGAAAGCGGGCAAGAATCCGTCCAAGCAGTGACCCCATTTCCGGAGCTGTAACAAAATCGCCACCCGGGCCAAGCCTCTCCTGGCCCGCCATGTAATACCCAAGTTCTGGCGTATAGAGGGCAAGTTCCATGTATTCAGAAAAAGGGATGGCACCCCCTGCCGACACAATCCGGTCACGGATCCGGTTACAGAGGAGACGGCTGTGGGCCAGCGCCTCCGGATCCGGCAGAGGCAGCCGTACCTTGCCACCTGACGGGGGATGGTTTACAAAACATGGACCTCCGCCATTCACGGGGATTCTCCCTTGCCTGAATCTGCCAAAATTGTGCTAATCACTGGAGCTGCCCGGCGGGTAGGCTCTGAAATTGCCCGCCAGGTGGCGGAGCGGGGCGCCATGGTAGCACTGCATTATAGACAGTCTGGTACCGAGGCGGAAAGTCTTGCGAGGGAACTGCGGAAGCTGCACGGCACCGAGGTATTAACTCTTGCCGGTGACCTCCGGGATCCTGCAGTACCCGGACATCTGGTAGCACGGGTTCTTGAACGGTTCGGCGGACTGGACGGCATTGTCCACAACGCCTCGCTCTACCAGCCGGCCCCTCTGGCGGAAATCACGCCCGGGACCTGGGAGGACATGGAGGGAATTCATGTACACGCCCCGTTCTATCTGGCCCAGGCCGCAGAAGCAGTCCTGCGCAGCCGGCAGGGAGCCATTGTCCATATCGCCGACATCTATGCGGAACGCCCACTGCGCAACTATCTTCCCTACAGCGTCAGCAAGGCGGCCCTGATTGCCCTGACCCGGGCATTGGCAAAGGAGCTGGCGCCCGAGGTCCGGGTCAACAGCGTTTCCCCCGGGGTTATCCTCTGGGCGGAAGCCGGCCTTCCGGCTGAAGGGGACCAGCAGAGCATTCTTGACCGGACTGCACTAAAGCGGCGTGGGGAGCCTGCAGATATTGCCAGCATGGTGTGCACCCTGCTGTTTGATGCACCGTATCTCACCGGCCAGAACATCGTCGTGGATGGCGGCCGCATGTTATACTGAGGCCCATGGATATGATCCGTACTCCAGTCAGGTTCTATACCGAAGAAGAGCTGGACGCACTGGATGAACAGGACCCGGTGCTGGCGGCGAGGATTGCCCATGCCCAGGCCATGGCGAGCCGTTCCATCGGACGGAAGAAAGAGTTCGGCCCTGGGGATCCTCTTCCGGACCCCGCTGCCGTAACCGAGGCCATTGGGGCCGTGCGCCGGATCCTCAGCCGGGATGGGGGAGATATTGAAATGGTCGGCATAGAGGGGCGGAATATACAGGTCCGCATGAAAGGGGCCTGTACCGGCTGTCCCAACGCAGTTCTTGATCTCCAGCAGGTGGTAGAAAAAATCGTCGGAGCCGTTCCGGGGGTCGCCAGCGTGAGCAACACTTTTTGAGATCCCCGGCGAAAAACCGCCCACCCCGGGTAGGATTTGTCAGTCTGGGCTGCCCCAAGGCGACCGCGGACACGGAACGCATGCTGACCCAGCTGCGAGCCGAAGGCTATGTCTTTGTCGGAGACTATGCGGAGGCGGACCTGGTAGTGGTAAACACCTGTGGCTTCATTGATGCTGCCGTGGAAGAATCCCTGGACGCCATTGCCGAGGCCATACAGGAAAATGGAAAAGTGGTGGTGACGGGCTGTCTGGGAGCCAGGGAAGGAGGAAACTTCATCCGCTCCCTCCAGCCCAAGGTTCTGGCTGTTACCGGGCCTCACCAGGATGCCGCGCTTCTGGAAGCGGTGCACGCGTCACTCCCCCCCGTTCACGATCCCCACATGGATCTGGTCCCACCGCAGGGGCTTCGACTGACCCCCCCGCACTATGCCTACCTCAAAATATCCGAAGGATGCAACCAGTCCTGCAGTTTCTGCATTATCCCGGGCATGCGCGGCAGGCTGCAGAGCCGCACCCCCGACGCGATTCTCCAGGAGGCCGAGGCCCTTGTGGCCGGAGGCTGCCGGGAGCTCCTGGTGATCTCGCAGGATACGGGCGCCTACGGGGTGGACCAGCGTTACCGTACGGACTTTCACCGGGGACGGCCCATCCGGACACGCATCACCGATCTCTGCATGGCGCTTGGCAGTCTGGGGGCCTGGGTCCGGCTCCACTATGTCTACCCCTACCCCCATGTGGATGATCTGATGCCGCTCATGGCGGAAGGCAGAATCCTCCCCTATCTGGATATCCCCCTGCAGCATGGCAGCCCCAGGATTCTCAGGGCAATGCGGCGTCCTGCCGCGGCCGAGAAAACCCTTGAGCGCCTGCTGGCCTGGCGCCGTGAGGTGCCAGGGCTGGTCCTGCGCAGCACCTTCATTGTTGGCTTTCCCGGGGAAACAGATGCAGATTTCCGTGAACTGCTGGATTTTTTGCGTGCAGCCGAACTGGATCGCGTGGGATGCTTCGCCTATTCCGCGGTCGAAGGTGCGGAAGCCAACAAGCTTCCCAACCCCGTTCCCGAAAAGGTGAAGGAAGAACGGCGGGCGCAGCTGATGGCCCTGCAGGCGGAAATCAGCGCGGCAAGGCTCGCCCGGCGGCATGGGAAGGAAGAGGTCGTCATAGTGGATGCCATCGAAAATGGGACACTTTTTACGCGGTCTGCTGGGGAGGCGCCCGAAATTGATGGCTGGATCCAGGTACCCGCAGTTCCAGGAATTCAGCCAGGGCAACGTCTCAAGGTGCGGATCACGGGCACTACCGAACACGATCTGGCGGGTATAGTTCTGGCTGCCATGGCCTGAGTCCGGCGGGCTTCTGGCAGGAGGCCCACAGTGCAGCGAGGCTCTTTCCAGTCTGCGATGCCAGACCCGGTGCCAGCTCTGACAGACCGGCCAGCCAGTATGGCTCCAGGGCCTGGCGGTGCCACAAACCACTGGTCTCATGGAACAGGATGTCCAGATCAAGGGGTACCCGGGATCCCGTGCGTCTGCCCCCACTCTGCTCCAGCTGCCTGCACCACTGCTGGAGTTCCGTGTGGCCACTCCCGTCGTGGAAAGCACATACCCAGTTGACGTAGGCTTCCCCGCAACCCCGGACATCCTCCCCCTCCCAGGGACGGGCCAGCTCAAGCGGGCAGAACCGGGCACACAGAACCCCTACAGCCCTGGGAAGAAGAAAGTCCGCCCTGTCATTGCTCCCCAGTCCCAAAAGCACCAGGCCCATGGAAAAAATCAGCTGGCCGGAGTGCCCCGCTGGATCCGCACCCCCACATCACGGGTTCCCCGTACGGCTGAGGGTTTATGGATAGAGACCTGTACCCAGGAAGCCCCAAATTCCTGGAGCACGATTCGGGCGATTTCTTCCGCCAGGGTTTCTACGAGTTCCGTTTCAGCCGATTCAACATGTTCAACAAGACGCTGGCAGACACTCTGGTAATTGATGGTGGATTCTACCCGGTCCGTCCGGGCAGCGCTGGCAGCATCTGCGGCAATTTCAAGGTCCACGAGGACCGTCTGCCGGACCTCCCGCTCCCAGTCATAAATTCCAATACGTGTATCGATTTTGAGTTCTCTGACAAACAGGATATCCATGCGCCCGCAAGCTCCAGTACCGTCGTGGACCGCCTTTTTTCGATCCGGGAATGCGTTATGATACATTTTTGTCTGACTGCTGGCATTTATGGACCTTTCCACCACCCACGCCGCTGGCCTGCAGTATCTGCCGGCCCGATGGATTCCTGTTCTGTGGGTTTTCGGGGCCTATCTCCTCGGTTCCATAGCCACAGCCATACCCGTGGCCAGGATCATGGGCCTGCCAGACCCTAGGCAGGTTGGCTCCGGCAACCCCGGCGCCACCAATATTCTGCGGCATGGCGGAAAAAAGGCGGCCCTGATGACGCTGGCGGGAGACCTGCTAAAAGGTTTTCTTCCCGTCTTGGGGGCCCGGCTGATGGGACTGGATGAATGGACTGTTGCCGCTGCGGGCCTGGCCACTTTCCTTGGACATCTTTACCCGGTGTATTTCGGTTTCCGGGGTGGCAAGGGAGTCGCCACGGCGCTGGGGATTCTTCTGGGGCTAAACCCCCTTCTGGGAGCCATTACCTTTTCCGTATGGCTTCTGGTCTTTGCCCTGACCAGGATTTCTTCACTGGCAGCCCTAACCGCCGCCCTGGTCACGCCAGCCATCGCCTGGATTCTGTTTGTGGGTCAGGTCTTTCCTGGTCTCGTCAGCATCCTGGCCCTCTGGATCATCTGGCGCCACCGCAGCAACCTGCTCCGGCTCCTGCGGGGGGAAGAGGAGGGCTTCGGCGGCCGCCATCCAGGCAGGCACTGAGCCCCGTTCCAGACTGGAACAAAAAGGAGCCCTGGACGGGCTCCCGGGCATTCTACTTGCAGCTCAGGCGCAAAGAACCGGCTTTACGCGCAGTTCCTGGGCAGGTACGCCCATCATTTCCACCTGGCCACGTTTCATTTCCATAGTAGACACCTGCGCCGCTCCAAAGGCTTCCCTGAGGTAGTTCAGGGCGTCTTCCGGCTGGATCACGTCTCCGCAGGTAAACACATCCACAGCAGCGTATCCGTACTCTGGCCAGGTATGAATCGCCAGATGGGATTCGGCGACAATCACTGCCCCACTCACCCCGTAGGGAGAGAAATGGTGGAATGTCTGGGTTACGATGGTGCAGTTGGCACGCCGCGCGGCCTCAAGCATGGCATCCGTAACAAATTCAACATCCGACAAGGTACTGCTGTCGCAACCATAGAAATCTGCGACGATTTGGTGTCCCAATGAGCGCATCGGTGCCCCCCCTAACAAGCATAAAGGTTAAGAAGTAGCTCCCGTGCACCCCCAGACAGTACTTGGTTTTTATGCCCTACCTTGCTGGAACCGGCCATGCCGCGCTACCAGTCTTTTAAGGACCTGACCCCCTTGTAACTGCTTTCGGTGCCGTGGAAACAGACCGGCAACTATACAGATTTTTTGCACGGATGCAAGTCCAGAGCTGCCTGCCTAATGGCTGGCAGCGCAAAGGATTTTCCACGCCTGCGCCGCAAAAAAATCCTGTGAAAGATCCTGGTTGGCCTCAGCACATCCAGGCATCGTATAATCCCCCCGCAGACATTCGGGAGATGGCCTTTGTCAACAGCAGACCTGGTCCAGGTTGGAGGATTGCATTTTGCCCGTGGCAGCCATGCCGTTCTTGATGGCGTCAGTCTCCGCGTTCCACGGGGATCCATAGTTTCCGTCATGGGTGCCAGTGGGGGCGGGAAAACGACCCTTCTTAACCTCGTTGCCGGAAGATTGCGCCCGGACTCGGGCCAGATTCTGGTCGATGGCCTGGATCCATCCGGAATTGCACGCCAGGACCTGTACCGCCTGCGCCAGCGCATGGGGATGCTTTTCCAGCACAGCGCCCTATTCACGGACCTGACGGTTTTCGAGAATGTTGCCTTTCCTCTGCGGCGGCATTTCCGGCTTCCCGAACCCCTGCTCCGCAAGCTGGTACTGATGAAGCTGGAAGCTGTGGGGCTCCGCGGGGCGGCGGACCTGACACCGGCAGAGCTGTCTGGCGGGATGGCGCGCCGGGTAGCCCTTGCCCGTGCCGTGGTAATGGATCCGCACCTGATTCTTTACGATGAACCATTCACTGGACTTGACCCCATCAGCATCGGCATCATCGCCACTCTTGTGCGCCGGCTGAATGATGCCCTGGGCGCCAGCAGCATTGTGGTAAGCCACGACGTACACGAAACATTTGCCATCGCGGATTATGGCTATATTCTTGCGGGCGGGAAAATCATTGCGGAGGGAACACCGGAGGAATTGCGGGCCAGTGATTCACCCCTGGCCCAGCAGTTTCTCTCTGGGCGTCCTGACGGACCGGTGCCATTCCACTACCCGGCCACAGAAGATTTTGCTGCTGCCATGGGGATCCCCATGGAAACCCGGGAGGCCCCGCGGCCATGAAAGAGGATTTCCTGGTCCCCCGCATTGGCCACGCCGTCCGGGAAACAGTACCCCGCATGGGCATGGCTGCGAGGTTCCTTGTCAGCAGCCTTACCGCACCTGTCCGCCGGGACTTCAGTTTCCGACAGTGGCTGCGCCAGATTTTCGGGCTGGGCGTCCTCTCTCTCGCCCTGATGGTGGTGGCCGCATTTTTCACCGGGATGGTTCTCGGTTTCCAGGGCTATTATGCCCTGGTGCGCTTTGGTGCCACTTCAGCCCTGGGAACCCTGATCGCCCTGTCCCTCCTGCGTGAGCTGGGACCTGTGCTGACGGCCCTGCTTTTTGCCGGCCGGGCGGGGTCTGCACTGACGGCCGAAATCGGCTCAATGAAGGCTACGGAACAGCTGGATGCAATGGAAATGATGGCAGTCAATCCATTAGCCTGGGTCGTAGCACCACGCCTGTGGGGGGGGATTTTTGCCGTTCCCATTCTCTGCACTATCTTTGATCTTGTCGGCATTTTTGGGGGCTATCTGGTATCGGTGCCCATTCTTGGCGTGGATGGAGGGACGTTCTGGGCCCAGATGCAGGCCAACGTCAGTTTTCATGGAGACATACTCAACGGACTCATCAAGGCCGCGTGTTTTGGGCTTGTGGTCACCTGGATTGCCACCTGGCAGGGATTTTCCGCCCATCCCACAGCCGAAGGGGTGGGCAGCGCCACTACCCGGAGTGTCGTTATGGCATCCTTGGCAGTACTGGGTCTGGATTTCATTCTTACGGCTTTGCTTTTTTGAGGACGGGGACAGGCAGATGAATCAGCGCAGCATTGACTGGTGGGTGGGAATATTTGTCCTGCTTGGCATTGTGGCCCTAGCGGTGCTGGCCCTGCGGGTGGGGAATCTTGCAGGCTTTACCTATGGCCGGGGATATGTGCTGCACGCCAGCTTTAGCAATGTGGGAAGCCTCAAGACACGCAGCCCGGTCAAGATTGGCGGGGTCACAATTGGGGAAGTTACGGATATCCAGATGAATCCAAAGACCTTCATGGCCGAGGTTACCATGCGCATTTCGCCCAGGATCCGGCTCCCCGCAGACACCGGCGCCTCCATATATACCGCAGGCCTGCTGGGAGAGCAGTATATCTCGATCCAGCCTGGAGGAATGCCACAGGTCCTTTCTCCAGGCGCCACCATTACCATGACCCAGGGCGCTGTCAACATTGACCAGCTTATCGGACAGATGGTCTTCAGCAAGGCTTCTGGCACTTCTGCAGGCCATTAAAATCCGAGGAGAAACCGCATGAAAAAATTGGCCATAACATGTTTCGCCATCCTGCTTGGCTGGACCCCCTGCGTATGGGCAGAGGGTGCCAGTGGGGCTGCCAGGGTCGTACAGGACATGACCACACAGGTCCTCCAGATTCTCCAGAAAAAAAATGGGGAACAGGTCACTCCGGCGCTGAAAAAGCAGGTCGAGAAAGCGATCGTGCCCCATATCGATTTCACTACCATGTCCCAGTACGTGATGGCACGCTACTGGCGCCAGATGACTCCGGCCCAGCAGCAGGAATTTTCCCGGCTTTTCAAAGACCTGCTGGTAAGAACCTACAGCAATGCCCTCAACCGGTATCATGGCCAGACCGTACGGATTCTTGGTAGCCAGCAGATTTCCCAGAATCCCCCAGTAGCGCAGGTTAACATGAAGATCTATGAGCCGGACGGAAACTCTATTCCGGTAATATATGCCCTGCTCGATGAAAGCGGACAATGGCGCATATACAATGTTTACATAGACGGTGTCAGTCTGGTCCTGAATTACCGCCAGAGCTTTGGCAACATCGCAAGCCAGCAGGGCATACCGGCACTGCTCAAATCCCTCCGGGAAAAAGTCATGGCTCCGGCGGCAGCGTGAGCAGTCCAGCGCGGTGGAAGGAAGACCGGCAGGGAACCCGCAGGGGACTCCTGCTGGAGGGCAACTGGACCCTTCCCCATCTTGATGCCGTGCTGGGCAGGACGGGTGCGGCACTGTTCGGGCAGCCTTGGGACTATATTTCGCTTCGCGGGGTAGAACAGGTGGACAGCGCGACCCTGGCTTTCCTTCTGGAATGGCAGGAGCAGCAGAGGAAAGGCGGGATGGCGCCCGGCGGCATCCTCAACGCACCCCAGGCCCTGCAGGAGCTGGCAGACCTGTATGGTCTGGAGGGTTTCTGGACGGCAGTGAAGAACAATGTCTGAGATCCCGGCTATCCATATCCGCGGATTGCGCAAGACCTATGCCGGTGGCCTCCTTGCTCTCGCAGGGATCGACCTTGATGTCCAGCCGGGGGAATTTTTTGGTCTTCTGGGCCCTAATGGCGCAGGAAAATCCACTCTTATCAACATTCTTTCAGGCGTGGTCCGGCGCAGCAGCGGCACCGCCGAAGTATTCGGCTTTGATGTGGAAAGGGAATACCGCCGCAGCCGCCAGCTTCTTGGAGTGGTTCCCCAGGAACTGGCCTACGATCCCTTTTTCACAGTCCGGGAATTCCTCCGCTGGCAGTCCGGCTATTTTGGCCTGCGACACAACGACAAGTGGATTGATGAACTCATGGCGGAAATGGATCTTGCCAGCAAGGCAGATACCAACCTGCGGATGCTGTCAGGCGGCATGAAACGCCGGGTCCTGATCGCCCAGGCCCTGGTTCACAGGCCTCCTGTCGTAGTTCTGGACGAACCCACGGCCGGTGTGGATGTGGAACTGCGGCAGGGCCTCTGGCGGTTTATCCGCCGGTACAATGCCGAAGGACATACCGTAATACTGACCACGCATTATCTTGAGGAGGCCGAAGAGCTCTGTGACCGCATTGCCATACTCCAGAACGGACAGGTGGTTGCCCTGGACCAGAAGGAGGCTCTTCTGCGCCGTGGCAGCAGCCACCGGATCCTGACCGTCACTTTTGACCGGGATCCGGATGGTCTGCCAGAAGTCCTGACAGACCTGCTGCTCGGCAGTAGCGAAGCCGTCCGGACCTTCCGGGTATCCTCTGGCACCCATCCTCTGGGGGACATCCTGAAAATTCTGCAGGAACTGCCCGCCGAAATCATTGATCTCCATCTCCAGGAACCAAGGCTGGAGGATGCCTTTACCGACATCCTCCAGCAGCAGCGCGACGATGGCGACTGAAGAAAACCGGCAGAGCCAGCGCCTGGACATGTTCCTGAAGCTGTCCAGGCTGATCCGGCGGCGCAGTATCGCCAAAGAAATCTGCGTGGCTGGCTGCGTACAGATCAATGGGCGGATCGCCAAAGCTGGCAGTGATGTCCGGGCAGGTGACTGTCTCACGATAGATATCCGCGACCGGTTTCTGCATGTACGTGTTCTCCGCCTGCCGCATCGCCCAGATGGACCGGAAGGAGTCGTGGAAATTCTGTCTTCCCCGGGAGAGTCATGAGCAAGCCGGTACGCCTTCTGGTCAGCGTAGGAGAACCCGCCGGAATCGGTCCGGACATCTGTCTCGCACTGGCAGAACATGCACTGCCGTTTCCGCCAGTGCTGATCGGCGACATGGGCTGCCTGCGCCGGCGGGCCGTGAACCTGGGCTACCCGGTTGTGCTGGAGGCATGGAAACCAGACACACCCTGGCCTCTGACCCCCAAAGGACGTCTGGCGGTTCTGGACGTTCCGCTGGCGGAGCCCTGCAGGGCGGGAAAACTGGACCCACGGAACAGCGCTGCCGTCCTCCGGAGCCTGGACCATGCCATTGCACTCCTGCAGGCAGACCTGGCGGATGCACTGGTTACGGCTCCCGTGCACAAGGGGATCATCAACGATGCGGGCTTTCCCTTCAGCGGACACACAGAATATCTTGCAGAACGGTGCGGCGCAGAACGGGTGGTCATGCTTCTGGCGGGCCGGGGACTCCGTGTTGCCCTTGCAACCACCCATCTTCCTCTCTCGGCGGTACCCGCTGCCATTACACCTGGGACGCTCGAACACACCCTGCGTCTTCTGGAACATGGCCTGCGCCAGGATTTTGCGATTGATGATCCCAGGATCCTCGTCGCAGGACTCAATCCCCATGCTGGCGAGGGGGGGCATCTGGGGCGCGAGGATGTGGACATCATCGTCCCGGTGGTGGAAAGGCTTCGCCGGGAGGGCCTGCGTGTCAGCGGACCCTGGCCGGCAGACACGCTCTTTACCCCACGCATGCTGGAAGATGCAGACGCCGTCCTGGCCATGTACCATGACCAGGGTCTCCCGGTGCTGAAGTATCATGCATTTGGGGAAGCCGTAAACATCACTATAGGGCTACCGGTGGTTCGGACCAGCGTAGATCATGGCACCGCCCTCGATCTGGCCGGCACCGGAAGGGCCATTCCGTACAGCCTGCTGCACGCCGTCGGCGCGGCAGCGGAAATTGTGCGCAACCGCCAGCGTACCTGAACTGCGGTACAAAAAGGGTCAGAAAACGCGCTGCCGGTCCCCGGGTACCTGGGCGAGGAGGAACTCCATCTGGTCCGCCAGGATCCGCCGGTTGCTGAGCAGCAGATACTCCGCCCAGGTGGGGGTAAAGGGGACTGCCAGAAGTGGCATTCCGGCCTCTTCTGGTGTACGGCTGTCTTTCCGGCTATTGCAGGAACGGCATGCCGTCACCACATTGGTCCAGATATCCCTTCCACGACGGGAAAGAGGGATGATATGGTCACGGGTAAGTTCACGCTGGGGGAAATGCCCCCCACAGTACATGCAGAGATGGCGGTCCCGATGGAAGAGTGTCTGGTTGCTGAGGGCGGGGGGGCGTGCTTTTCCGAGGTGACGCCCCCGTACGGCAATGACGGGGTGAATATCCAGAAAGGAGGTATCCCCACTTTGCCGGGAAATCCCACCATGGGCGGTAAAAAAAGGACTCCCCAAGGTCCAGGCCACATTTCCGCGAACATAGTGCGCGGCAGCCTCTTCCCAGGTTTCCCATGCCATGGGACGGCCACTTACGTCGAGACGCAGCACAAGGTGCATAGACTTCCCGCTGTTTGGCGCCACTGAAAAGCTGGTCCGACTATAACACGAAGGACGGTACGAAATGCAAGCAGCCCATCTGCCCCCTCCAAAGAAGCGTTTTGGACAGAATTTTCTCGTGCAGCCTGGCATTGTCCGGCGGATCGTTGCGGCAGTCGCTCCCCGTCCGGAAGAAGCCCTGGTGGAAATCGGACCGGGTCCGGGGGCCCTAACCCGCGCCCTGCTGGAAGAACTTGCAGAATCCCCGCGACCCCTGCTGGTGATCGAACTGGACCGGGACATGCTCCCTGGGCTTCGTGCCCTGGCTCCGGAATCGCGACTGGAAGTTCTTCCTTCCGACGCCCTGGAGGTCAATTTCGGAGATCTGGCCCACTCTGCCGGGCGTACGCTGCGCATAGTCGGCAATCTGCCCTACAACATCTCCACCCCCTTGCTGTTTCACCTTCTGGACTGGCGCGAGCAGATTGCCGACATGCACTTCATGCTGCAGAAGGAAGTGGTAGACCGGATCGTGGCACGTCCCGGAACCCGCAGCTATGGCCGGCTCTCGGTCATGATCCAGGCGGTCTGCGGGACGGAAAGCCTGTTCCCGGTGGCACCCGGAAACTTCTTCCCCGTCCCGAAAGTGGACTCCGCGTTTGTCCGGCTGAAGCCCCATGCAATCCCTCTGGTTCCGGATCTCCTGAAAGGTGATTTCGCAAGGGCGGTCTCAATGGCCTTTGCGCAGCGGCGGAAAACCCTCGCCAACAACTTCAAGGGGATCCTTAATGGCGATATGCTTAGGGCTCTGGAAATCGATCCCCAGGGTCGGGCTGAAACCCTGGACGTTCCGGACTTTCTGCGTATTGCAGAAGCCCTGAAGACCCCACCACAAGGAGACCGCACATGACGCATCTGGAGGCCGTCCAGACCCTCTTCAGACAGCTTGGCTGGAACGCCAGAATCCTGCAGGACTACCCGGTCGTCACCTGCGCGGTGGCGGTACCCAATGGCACACTGGATGTCTTCTGCCATATCCATTCTGAACTGGAACGGGTTCTTTTCTACGTTCGTCCTCAAGGTCTGGAAATTGACCCGCAGCATATGGCGGCTCTGGCGGAATTCCTGACAAGGGCCAATTATGGCCTCCCTCTCGGAAACTTCGAGATGGACTGGGATGACGTGGAAATCAACTGCAAAAGCAGCATCCAGGTGCCGGCCAGCCAGATCAGTCCGGAGCTTCTGCAAGTCTACCTGCTGCATGCGGTGGAAACCTGCAACCACTATCTCCCCGGCCTGCGGGCGGTAATCTGCGGAGAAAGCACGGCAAAGGAAGCCATCAGGGTGCTGGAACCGCCCCTGAACCACTAGCCATCACACCTGAAGCTCCATTATTCCCCTGAAGGACTGGGGTAACCCCCAGACCCCGTATTTTGGCCAGAGCCTGTTGCGCATCGGCAAGGGAGGCATAGGTTTGCGTACGTACACGGTAGTACGTCTGGCCGCCCCCCCCCCGGATTTTCTCGAGATAGGCGCGGATCCCCATCAGTGCAAGACGCTCCTGGAGAACCCTGGCGCCTGCCAGGTTGCTGAACGCTCCCACCTGGATGGTGACAGGCTGAGGTGGTACGACATCTCCGCTCTGTGCTACAGCGGTCCCGGGAATCCCGGGACCGCTCCCAAGAATGTCCGCAGGCACATCCACTTTCATGGCCGGAAGAATGCGGTAAAAGTTGAAGTCGATCCCGCTGCGGCTGGATGCCGCTGGAGTCTGTAGGGCTGGAATCTGCGCAAAGGTGCTGCCCGTGAGGGACACGGCGGCACCAGGGGAAGGGGATACCTCCTCCGCCGGAGCAGCGGCAGATGGAACCCCGGGCACGGGGGGAGATCCCATCGTGCCCGGCGCCTGTGCGGTGTGGCCTGCTCTTCCCCCGGAACCGGCGGGAAACATTCCCGCGAGATTGCTCCCGATCGGGAGGCTCGCCACCACCCACCAGATTCCGACGCTAATCATGCAGAGCAGGAAAAGGAGAAACCACAGCCAGAAATGGCCACGCCGGCGGGAGGGAACCAGTGGGAGATCTGTCTCCGGAGCCTCTTCCCGCTCAGAGGAGGGGGAAAGCCGTCTCCCCGCTACCGGAGGGGGGAAGGCCGGCGCCGCTCCGAGCGGTGAGTGGCTGGTGTGCCCCTTATAGTCCCGCATCGGCCTCCCCCGCGTCCCGATAGACTACATCTGCTCGGGTGCCGTCACCCCAAGGAGCGCCAGACCATTGGCCAGGGTCCGGGCAACAGCACGGCAGAGCGCGAGCCGGGCCAGCCGGATGTCCTCGTCCTCCACCAAGATACGGGTGGCATTGTAGTAGGTATGAAAGCTGGCGGCCAGATCCTTGAGATAGAAGGCGATCTGGTGCGGTTCCCGGTCTCGGGCAGCGCTTGCTACCTGCTCGGGGAAACGCCACAGCAGATCCGCAAGAACAAGTTCCCGGGGATCCTCAAGAACGCGGAGGCCGGGCAGATCTTCCCCGGCTGGCACGGAAAGCCCTCTTTCCAGGGCCTGACGCCACAGGGAATGGACACGGGCGTGGGCATACTGCACGTAAAATACGGGATTTTCTTCCGAGTGTCTGGTGGCCAGCTCCAAATCAAAATCCAGATGCTGGTCAGCCCGGCGAAGCACATAAAAGAACCGTGCAGCATCGTTGCCAACCTCCCCGCGGAGCTGGCGGAGGGTCACAAATTCTCCAGCACGGGTGGACATGGAGATTTTTTCCTCCCCCCGGTAAAGGATCGCGAACTGTACCAGGAGCACCTCGAGAGCGCTTTCCTCCTGGCCCAGTGCCTGCAGGGATGCACGGATTCTCGGAATATAGCCGTGGTGGTCCGCTCCCCACATGTCGACCATTCTTCCGAACCCCCGCTGGAATTTTTCCCAGTGGTAGGCAATGTCCGAGGCAAAATAGGTATAGGCGCCATTTTCCCGGCGCAGCACCCGGTCCTTGTCATCGCCAAAGGCCGTGGAACGGAACCAGAGGGCACCTTCGCTGGAATAGGTGTATTCTCCCGCCACCAGACGGGCAATGGCACCTTCGACAGCTCCATCCTGCATCAGGCTGCGTTCCGCGTACCAGTTGTCGTAATGGACCCCAAAACCGGCAAGGTCATCACGGATATCGGCCAGGATTTCATCCAGTCCGGCGGCATGCAGCCGGCTGTAGGCCTCCGGTCCGAGACGGTCTTTGAGATGGGCGATCAGGACATCCATCGCGAGGTCACCATCTTCCATGCAGCCGATATCTGGCAGTTCTTCCACAGCGGACAGCAGAAAGTCCCCCGCTGTTTCCCGGAAACGGGCGGCAATGCCGCGCACGTATTCACCCTGATAGGCACCCTTGGGGAAGGGCCACGGCAGCGCCTGGCCAGCCGCCTCCAGATAGCGGCAAAAAACGCTGGCGGCCAGAATATCCATCTGGCGCCCGGCATCGTTGACATAGTATTCGCAGAATACCTCGTAGCCACAAAAACGGAGAATATTTGCCAGACTCGCACCGTAGGCGGCTCCACGGCCATGACCCACATGAAGAGGGCCTGTCGGATTGGCAGAGACAAACTCCAGGTGGATCCGCTCCCCCCTCCCCATATCCTGGGATCCGTACCGCGCACCTTCCGCATGCACGGTGGCGATCGCCGCCTGGAAAGCTGCAGGCCGAAGGAAAAAGTTGAGAAATCCCGGACCGGCAATCTCGCACTTTTCAATCCACGGGGAGTGGGGAAGTGCGCTGGCAATGGCCTCAGCGATCTCCCGTGGACGTCTGCCTGCCGATCGGGAAAGGAGCAGGGCAACATTGCTTGCCAGGTGGCCAAAAGTCTGCTGTTTGGGGCGGTCAAATTCAAGATGCGCGGGAAGCTGTGGCAGCATGCCCTGCCGATGGAGTTCCTGCAGTGCCTGCCAGAGGGGTTCAGCAACAAAATTTTTCACGGGAGACCTTGGGCAAAAACAGATTTTACTGCAGTGTAACGCAAGCGGCACCTTAACGGCAGGGGCCTCGCCAATCCGGACCGCCGGGGGTGTTCCTGGGAAGATGGCGGGAAAAGGCAATGCCAGTCCTCACCCCTGGCCAGCACCTGCCTGCATGCCCCCCATTCATCTCTCCCGGACGGACTCCGGCCCGGATCCAGCCCTCATGCACCGCATCATCAAAAGCTTCCACTCGGCCAGCAGCATCTCTCCGGCAATTTCGATTCCGGACCATTCTGCTCCCCAGGCGGAGCCTCAATGTCGGAGATTTACATGCAGAGGCATGAAGGCGATGGCTCTTTCCGGCGGGATCTTCTTGTCATCGCAGAACTGCCCTGGGGAAA
>JAKARO010000001.1:0-149905 GCA_021821885.1 Pseudomonadota bacterium | reverse complement strand
ATTTCGATTCCGGACCATTCTGCTCCCCAGGCGGAGCCTCAATGTCGGAGATTTACATGCAGAGGCATGAAGGCGATGGCTCTTTCCGGCGGGATCTTCTTGTCATCGCAGAACTGCCCTGGGGAAAAGGCCAACCCGGTGAGGTCCGGCCTTTTCCCTTTCCGGGTACGTGCGACCGCCACAGCCCGCCGCTTCCGGGGCAGCCATGCTACAGAAGGCTTCCCTTGCGGTCATGGATGCCCTGCTGGGTGCCACAGGTCCGGAAACGGCCTGGCGCAGCTGCGTGTGCTGCCAGAATGTTGCCCTTTCCGGCGCCATCCGGTTTCGGCTTCCGGCGGAAGGCTCTGTAACCGCATGTGCGGTATCCTGGGACGGCGGAATGATGTGAACACGGCCAGAAATGCCCTGGCTCGGGAATCCGGTGCGAAAGCACCAGCAGCGGCTCGGGCAAGGCCGCTGTTAGCCGGAAGGAATCCCCGTCTCCCAGGGCGGGGACGGCATCAATGCAGCGAAAATTCTTGTACGCAGTTAAAAAACCGGAGTGGAAGAGCCCGCCCCGTGGATCCTCCTCCGCATAGCCCATAGTGCGGGCCATGAGGCGCTCCGGGCCTCCTGTCACTGGCTGCTGGCCGATGCCCCAGAAACCACAGGAATAGAAATATCCCGGCCCCGACAGGAAATTTCCCTGCCTCCAGGAGCGCTCTCGGCACTGGCTGGATATGCCTCCATCTCTTCCTCTTCCACATAGCTTGCCGGGCCATCTGGAGCCCGGAGACGGGCGGGGGAGAGCAGAAGAAAATAGGAGGCCAGAGCGGCGGCCAGGGCGAGCCACATGGAAATCCGGAACAGGCTGTCCAGGCTCAGCGTGGCAGCTTCGATGGTGAGCCGCCGCCCAAGCTCCCAGAGGGGCCAGGGGCCCTGGGGCCCCGGCAGCGGCGTTTCTGCGCGCAGCTGGCTTGCGGCCACACTGGCGCCGCGGGTCCAGTACACGCTCAACAGGCTTACTCCGATATTTGCACTGAATACACGAATGAAGTTGCTGGTGGTTGCTGCCCGGGGAATTTCTTCCGCAGGAATTCCCGCCAGGATAATCATGGTCAGAGGAACAAAAAGCATTCCAACCCCCAGACCAATGAACAGCATGGGCAGGAACAGACCCTGCAACCCCATGCCGGGACCCAGGTAGGCAGTGCCATATGCAACGGCAAACAGAACGAAACACAAGCTAGCAAGGCGGCGGAGTCCCATCAGTCCCTGCAGCCGGTCCATGAGCATGGAGAGGGGAATGGCTCCCAGCCCGATGGGCAGAAGGAGCACGCTCCCCCAGAGGCCGTTATAGCCAAGGTTCTGTTCTGCCCATAGGGGAAGGACTGAAGCCCATCCCATAAAAAGGGCCCATCCCAGACACAGGAGGAGAAGGCCAAGCCAGTAGTTGCGTTTTAGCAGATAGTGGAAATGCAGGAGGGGGTGGCGGCAAATGCTTTCCCGCCAGGCGAAAAGGAGCAGGAAAATGACAGCAGCCAGACTGCTCTGGACAATAAACCGGGAATGCAGCCATCCATACTGCTCGCCCTGGTCCAGGGTAATCTGCAGGGCCATCAGCCCGGCGTAGAGCAGAATAAAGCCGGGGAAGTCGAAAGGAGGCGGAAGCGGAAGCCCATCTTCCTCCGGAATTCCCCGTCCGCCCAGTCTGGCCGCAAAGATCCAGAGGGGAAAGGCAAGACCGAAAATCCAGCGGTACCCGGGCCCGGTGGACAGCCATCCCCCAATCGCCGGGCCTACAAAAAAAGGCGCCAGCATGGCGTTGCTCCAGAAAATGGTGACGAGCCCATGCCTGGACTTTGGGGTATAGCGCAGGAACACACTCTGGCTGAGAGGAACCAGAAGACCGGCCGCAATTCCCTGCATTCCCCGGGACGCCAGCATGGCCCACCAGTTGTCCGTAAGGGCGCTAATGGCAGATCCGGCTGCCGCTACGGCTGTGGCCACCAGAAAAACGCGCCGGGCACCATAGCGGGCTGTGGTCCATGGCATCAGGCTGATTCCAAGGGACCAGTGCACAATAAAATAGGTAAGAGCCCAGAGGGCATGGTCGCTACTGGTGGACAGCCCCCCGGCAAGATAGGGAAAAATTCCCTGGACCGATGCACCTTCGAAAGAACCGAGGCCAAGGGCCAGCCCAACTCCTGCGAAAAGTGGAAACAGGCGGGCGCGGGAAGCAGAACTGGACACCACTTCGGACAAGAACCTCTCCATCAACCCCAGGCAGCTGGAAAACTCTATCCCATCCAATTATATTGATCTAATAGATTTATTTATTATGATCAATCCAGATTTCCGATGAAAATTCATGCCGAAGACCTCCTGACATTTCTGGCCGTAGCCGAGACCGGGAGTGTGGGTGGCGCAACCCGAATTCTTAACCGCAGCCAGCCGGCCGTATCCGAGCGCCTGCGCAGCCTGCAGGCGGCGATCGGTGAAACTCTCTACACCCGCGCTGGAAGAGGCATATGCCTGACGGCGGCCGGGGAATCACTGGTCCCTCTTGTCCGGCGCCTCCAGGAGGATCTCCAGCAGGTGGATGCCTGGGCAGGACGGCATCGCAACCTGCAGGAAGGACAGCTGAGAATTACGGCGAGCAATACAGTTGCCAACTATTTTCTCATGGAACATCTGGCACAGTTCCGCCGGAGCTATCCGGGGGTACACCTGCAGATCAGGACTGGCAGTCTTGACCTGTCTGCCATTGCCTGGCATTCCTGGGACCTGGTGTTTACCGAGGAGGCCGTACCGGCCACACGCCTTCCACCCTATATGGAGCAGATCGCCTGGCGGGAAGACGAGATTGTTGTCATTCTTCCGATGGGACATCCATGGGTGCGGGAGGGCCGCCAGTCGGTCACCTGGGAGGAGGTTCTGCGTGAACCCATAGTCTGGCGCGAACCTGGGTCGGGAATCCGCAGGAGGGTAGAACGGGCACTTCAGGCGGCCGGCCTGCAGCCGCCCTATTCGGTGGAAGTCACAGGGATCGAGGCACTGCGGGATGCTGTAGCTGCAGGTCTGGGCGTAGGGTTTGCTTCTGTTGAGGCTCTGGACAAGGTGCGCTGGCCACTTGCCTCCCTGCGGCTGTCCCCCCCCGATGGACTGTTCTGGACCCTGTATGTATTGCACCCGGAACCTTCCCTCTGTTCCCATGCCCTGAAGGCCATGCTATCTCTTCTGCTTGGCACGGAATCCCCATGACAGGCTAGCCGTCTCCAAGATAGACAAAGACTCCTGAGCCTCCCGCCGGATGGTCAAGCCAGACGAGTGGAAGATCCGGGAGACGGTCCATGAGAGCCAGTTCTGCATCCCCGGTTTCCACCACCATTACGCCGTGGGGTTCGAGATGGGATGGGGCCTGCTCCAACAGCGGCAGAAGACAGGAAAGACCGTCCTCACCCGCCGCAAGCGCAAGATGGGGTTCATGCCGGTATTCCGGAGGCAGGTCTGCCATGGCATCTGCGTCCACATAGGGCGGGTTGCTGACCATCAGATCGTATTTCTGGCCATGGACCGCCGAGAAAAGATCGGACTGCAGGAGGCGGATCCGGTTCTCAAGGCCATGGCGGCGGATATTTTCGGATGCCAGGGCCAGCGCATCGGAAGAGATGTCTACAGCGTCCACAGCAGCCTTGGGAAACCGAAGTGCCAGAGCAACAGCCATGCATCCGGATCCGGTCCCAACTTCCAGAATCCGGTGTATACGGCCAGGATTCACCCAGGGAGCAAAGCCCTCTTCAATGAAAGGTTCGAGAAGGCTTCTCGGAATCAGGACACGCTCATCAACAGCAAACCGCCTCCCCGCAAACCAGGCCTCGCCCAGAACATAGGCGCTGGGGCGGCGGAGAATTTCCCGCTGGTAAAAGGCATACAGGACTTTTTCCACCTCGGAAGCCGTGAGCCGGGCCAGCAGACAGTTCCCGAGATCCTCAGGCTCAAGGGTTAGAGTCCTCGCAACCAGAACCGCGGCCTCATCCCGGGGATTCTGGTAGCCCTGGGAACAGTCAAGCCCGGCTGCGGCAAAACGGCTATGGCCATAGCGCCACAGGTCGCCGACAGTACGCAGGCCATCTGCAGCGGCAAAATAAGTGGACCAGCGCATATTCATGCAATCTCCAGCCAGACAGGACAGTGGTCGGAACCCGTCACTTCTGTCGCAATGCCGCTTCCCCGGACCCGGTCGAGAAAACTGGCGTGAACCCAGAAATAGTCCAGGCGCCATCCAACATTGCGATCCCGGGCGGCCGTACGGCGGCTCCACCAGGAATAGGTTTGCGCATTGGGGTACAGATACCGGAAAGCATCAACCCATCCCGCCGCTTCCCACCGGTCCAGCCAGGCCCGCTCTTCGGGAAGAAATCCGGAAATGCGTACATTTTCCGCCGGACGGGCCAGATCTATCGGGTGGTGCGCCGTATTCACGTCCCCACAGAATATGACGCTGCGCCCGGCCGCCACCCTGGCATTCACGTGGTCCAGAAATGCGGCATAGAAATCCAGTTTGTACTGTAGCCGTTCCGGATCCTTTTTCCCGTTGGGAAAATATACGTTATACAGGTCGAAACCTCCGCAGTCGTGGACCAGGACCCGTCCTTCGCGGTCGAACGCCGGAACCCCCAGACCAGTCTGGACCAGGGCGCAGGGCTCCCGGCTGAAAGTAGCTACCCCACTGTACCCAGGACGTTCGGCAATTGCCCAGTCCACTGCATACCCGGCAAGGGATCGTTCCGGCTCGGCCAGCCGGTCAGGACTCACCCGGGTTTCCTGGAGGCAGAGAATATCAGGGCGGGTCCCAACCACCCATTCCCGCAATCCCTGGCGCAGAACCGAACGCCAGCCATTGATGTTCCAGCTGTACAGACGCATCTAGCGCACCACCCGGACCGCCAGAAATTCTCCCCGCACCTGCAGTTTTTCCAGAAGCTGCCGCCCTGCAAGGGCATCGGCAGAGGTCTCCGGGAGCATTGCCAGCCCTTCCCCGGCAATGCTGGGACTGAGGACCCCATGGCGCAGGGCGAGGTGGTAGAGTACCTGCACACTGAGGGCATTTTCCGGACTGTTTTCCATGGTTTCGAGCAGGCGCGCTGCAGGCCCGCCGTAGAAAAGCAGCCTGCGGATCCCTTCGGCTGAGGGCAATGTCGTCATGATCTCCCTTTTTTTCTCTTGTCCGGAACCGTTCTCCCCTGCAGACGCTGCTGCCGGTGGGAAGAAAGGTCCGTAGCGGCCAGTTTTGGGAAAGCAGTCATCCGGAGGGACCAGAATCCCTGGCCATCCGGTTCCGAAAGTTCTGGGCCCATCTGCCCGAGTGCTGCGGCAAGCTGTTCCCGGAGGCCCCATGGAGGACGAACCATCAGCAGACCTGAACCACTGAGACGCTCATGGCCTTCTTCCGGGAACTGGAGCAGTTCCACTACCTCAAAGCTGAAATGGGGGCGCAGGGCCTGCCAGAGACGGGCAATTTTTCCCCGGATTTTGACGGGATACCAGACGAGAAAAGTTCCCTGGGGCCAGCGGCGCTGCGCTGCAACCAGGGCATCCCCCAGCCGCTCCCATTCGTCCGGAGCCTCGTAGGGCGGATCCACGAGTACAAGACCTCTTCCTTCCACGGGAGGGAGATACGCATGGAGACATCCATATCCATCCTCCTGCAGCACACTGGTCCGGGGCCTCTCCTGCAGTTCATCCCGCAGGGATGCCCAGGGGACCGGCTGCGACTCGCAGGCGACCAGGCGGTCCCCGGGTCGCAGAAGACGGGCTGCGAGGAGCGGCGATCCCGGATATTGCGCAAGACGGCCATCCGAAGGGTCTCCGGAAAGCAGTTCCAGCCAGGGACGCAGACTCCCCAGCTCTCTCCGCCGGCTCCAGAGCCGGGAAACGCCCGACTCATGCTCTCCGCCTGCCTGCAGGGCGTATTTCCCCGCCCCCGCATGGGTGTCCAGATAGAATATCGGGGCATCCTTGCGCAGCAGATGCTGCAGGGCCAGCACCAGGGACAGATGCTTGAAACAGTCCGGAGCATTTCCCGCATGGTACTGGTGCTGGTAATTCATGACCCACGCATTCTCACTGTTTCGGGCTTGGCTTATTGCCGGGCTTTCGTCATGATAGCAGAAAGCTTTTCCGATCCTAGCCTGGAGAATGCCATGCGCCTCTATGCCACCGCTACCAGTCCCTATGCCCGGAAAGTCCGCATTGCCATCAAGGAAAAAGGGCTCGCCTGCGAAGTGGAATGGGTCGACCTGCGTGACCAGGACCACCCTGCAAGCCAGCACAACCCCCTGGGAAAGGTCCCCGTACTGGTCGACAGTGCAGGAGAGGGCATTTACGACTCCACTGTCATCATCCAGTATCTGGAGCTTTTCCATCCCGAGCCGCCCATCCTGCCCACAGAGCCCAGGGAGAAGCTGCGCTGCCTGCGAATGGAAGCACTGGCTGACGGCATCATGGACAGCACGGTCGCCTGGGTCATGGAACACCGCCGGAACGGCGAATGCCAGGATGGCATGATTCTCGAGAAAATGCGGGGCAAGGTGCTGGCAGCCCTGGCGTTTCTGCAGCAGGACATCCACAAATGGTCTGAGGCCCACAATGCCAAGGTGCTGGACCTGGCCCAGATTTCCACCATTGCAGCCATCGGATATGTGGACCTCCGGGCCCCGGAATTCCTCGTTCCCTATCCGGATCTGCACCAGTGGTACCAGCAGCTCGGTCACCGTGCGAGTGTTGCCGAAACCGTGCCCGCCTAGGCCCGGCCGCCCCGCATGAAAATCGCCACATGGAACGTCAACTCTCTCAAAGTTCGGCTGCCCCAGGTCACCAGCTGGCTGCAAAGCTGGCAGCCAGATGTGCTCTGCCTCCAGGAAACCAAACTGGATGACCCGCACTTTCCGGCCAGCCAGCTGCTGGATATCGGGTATCACAGTGTTTTTCATGGTCAGCCAGCCTACAACGGGGTTGCCATTCTGAGCCGCGAACCCCCAGCTTCAGTCCAGACTGGCTGGCCCGGAGAATGGGACGCCCAGGCACGCCTCTGTAGCGCGGTCTTCGGCGGCATCCGGGTTCTGAACGTCTATGTACCCAACGGGCAGTCCCTCGACAGCGAAAAATATGCCTACAAGCTCCACTGGCTGGAGCGTCTGCGCATCCATATAGCGGAGGAACTGGAACGCTGTACGGCACTGCTTCTGCTCGGCGATTTCAACATAGCTCCTGATGGACGGGATGTGTACGATCCGGAAGCCTGGGGAGAAGATGTGCTCTGCTCCCCGGCGGAACGCCTGGCCCTCCAGAACATCCAGTCGCTGGGGCTTCACGATGTTTTCCGCCAGCAGTACCCGGATACACGGGCCTGGAGCTGGTGGGATTACCGGGCGGGGCGATTCCGCCGGGACCAGGGCCTGCGAATTGACCTGATCCTGGCCAGCAGCGTCCTCCTTCCGCGGATCCGTGAGGTCTCAATTGACCGTGAAACCCGGGCAGCCGAGCGTCCTTCCGACCACGCGCCTGTCTGCCTGCTACTGGAAGATGGATCTTGATTGGAATCCTGCTGGTCAACCTTGGCACCCCGGATGCGCCTACCAGCAGCGCCCTGCGCCGTTATCTGCGGGAGTTTCTGAGCGACAGGCGGGTGGTGGAACTTCCCCGTCTGGTCTGGTGGCCAATCCTGAACGGTCCGGTTCTGCTGTCACGGCCGGCACGATCGGCCCGGGCGTACTCCCGCATCTGGCTTCCCGAAGGATCTCCCCTGCTGGTGTACAGCCGCCGCCTCGCCAACGGGATCCAGGCACGCCTTGATAGCGAGTCTCCGGGCCGCTACCAGGTAAGACTGGCCATGCGCTATGGACAGCCCTCCATCCCCGATGCCCTGGAGGCATTCCGGGACAGCGGATGCGGAAAAATTCTGGCTGTTCCCCTGTATCCCCAGTATGCGGCAGCAACTACCGCATCCACCTTTGATGCAATAACCAGGGTAGCGGGCAAGTGGCGGGATGTTCCCGAACTGCGTTTTGTCCATGGCTGGCACAGCCATCCCCTCTATATCGGGGCCATCGCCAGAAGCATCCGCAGCTTCTGGCAGAAGGAAGGTGAGCCGGATCGCCTCCTTGTCTCTTTCCATGGGCTGCCCAAACGGTCCTCTGCCCTGGGGGACCCCTATGAAGCCCAGTGTGGAGAGACAGCCCACCTGCTGTCACAGGCTCTCGGCCTGCCTGACAGGCAGTGGCTGCAGACCTTCCAGAGCCGATTCGGTCCAGCCAGATGGCTGGGCCCTCCTACCGACAGGACCCTGGAATCCCTGGGGCGCGATGGCGTTGGCCGGGTAGACTGTATATGTCCAGGATTCGCTGTAGACTGCCTTGAAACCCTGGAAGAAATTGCTCTTGCCGGACGGGAACGGTTCCTGCGGGCTGGAGGAGGGTCAATGCGCTACATACCGGCCCTGAATGACGACCCAGACTGGGTCCGGGACTTTACGGAGATCATCGGCCAGCACTGTCGCTGCTGGTAACTGTTTTTGCGCCCCGACATGGGAGCGGTTACACTTCGTACGGGGTCCCATTCACCCATCCGCACACGAGGAAAAGCCTCCATGATCATCACCAGTGATACCGTCGTAACCCTGGATTACCGCCTGACTGACGACGAGGGAGAGGAGCTGGACAGCTCCGAAGGAGAGGAGCCTCTCGTTTACCTTCATGGGCACCACGACATCATACCGGGTCTGGAGGCTGCTCTTGAGGGTCATCGGACAGGAGAGCGGGTGCAGGTGACTGTTTCTCCAGAAGAGGCTTACGGGGAATGGGATGAGGATCTTGTAGATGTGGTGGGGAAAGGGGATTTTGACGACCCTGGCGATCTTGAGCTGGGGGCCCAGTTCGAAGTAGATACCGAGGAGGGGCCCAAAATCGCTACCGTGATTGACATCGAAGGAGATGAAATCACCGTGGACCTGAACCACCCGCTTGCCGGGATGACCCTCCATTTTGATGTGTCGGTACTGGGTGTGCGTGCAGCGACTCCGGAAGAACTGGCACATGGACACGTGCATGGGGCAGGCGGGCACGACCATGGGTAGTCGGCCGGCTTTCCATTTCCACGGCTGATGCCTGCTACGGGCCTGCGGATCCTGGGCCTGATGTCTGGCACCAGTGCGGATGGGATTGACGCGGCACTGCTGGATTTTGCCCCGGAAGGGCCCGGAATGCTTCTGGGTCACTGGCACTTCCCCTATCCCGCATCCCTGCAGTCCGAAATTTTCCAGGTCCAGGAAACCCGTGATCTGGACCGGGTAGCGAGGCTCGACCGGATCCTGGGAAAGCTGCACGGTCAGGCTGCAGCCACTGTCCTGCAAGAAACAGGAAAAGCCGACTGCGTGGCCATGCATGGACAAACGGTCTTCCACCGTCCCAGCGGACCGGATGGATATACCCTGCAGATCGGCTGTGCTGCTGACGTAGCACTGGCAGCATCCTGCACCGTCATCCATGATTTCCGACGCGCCGATGTTGCAGCGGGAGGGCAGGGAGCTCCGCTCGTTCCGCCCTATCACCAGGCCTGCTTTGCCCGTGACCTGCCAGTGTGGATACTCAACCTGGGGGGGATCGCCAACATCACCTGGGTGCCACCGAAAGCCAGTATCTACCCGCTGCAGGCCTTTGATACCGGACCCGGAAATGTTCTTCTGGATGCGGCAGCTTCCCTGCTTAGCGGCGGGAAACTGCGGATGGATGCGGATGGTTCCTGGGCTTTGCGTGGCCAGATAAACCGGAAAGTCCTGGCCTCCTGGCTGGAGATGGATTTTTTTCGCCAGCCCCCTCCCAAAAGCACCGGACGGGAACAGTTCCAGGGAGCCATGGTGCAGGACCTGTGGCAGGGCTGGAAAGGGGGGGCGGACGATTTTTTGGCTACCCTTACGGCACTCACTGCCGAAAGCGTGGCCCATGGGGCACGGGAATGGACACCGGGCGCTTCACGGATGCTCGTTTTCGGAGGGGGGGCCAAAAACCTTTCCCTCCTGCGCGCCCTCCAGGAAGCCCTTCCAGGGATCCCGGTGGAAGTGGGCGAACATTCACATGCAATCCCCGGCCAGGCTCTGGAAGCCATGGCCTTTTCCTGGCTTGGAGGGCAGTGCCTGCTTGGGAAAGCCCTGGATCTGGCTTCGGTCACCGGACAGAAACAGCCGGTGGTGCTAGGCCACATTCTGCCCGGTCCGGACTGGGCAGACCTGCATGGCAGGATCAGGGCCATGCAGGCGGGCATGGGCCGTTCCTGATGTGGACTGTCCGGGAAGGAGCCGGCAGACCGGGTGGCAGCGCCATGGTCTGCGGCATCATCGGAAAACCCGTGAGCCACAGTCTTTCACCGTGGATGCACCGGCTGTTTGCCGAGGAGAAGGGGCTGGACTACCTCTATGCTCCCTTCCCTGTCCAGGAGAACCGTCTGGAAGCAGCCCTGTCCGGTCTTCAGGCCCTGGGCATACACGGGATCAATGTCACCATCCCCTACAAGGAAACCGTTCTTCCCTTTCTGGCCGAGTATTCCCCGACAGCCAAGACCATTGGCGCCGTAAATACCCTGATTTTTTCGGAAGCGGGAATTTTCGGGGACAATACCGATGCCACCGGATTCTTTCGTGCGGCCAACCGGCATGCCGGAACAGGATGGCACGGGCAGCCTGCCCTTGTCATTGGGGCAGGCGGGGCCTCCCGGGCGATCCTGCATGCCCTTGCTTCCGGAAATGCCACCCCAATCTATCTTGCCAATCGCAGTCCGGAACGGGCCGTTCTTCTCGCCAGGGAATTTCCCCACCTTCCCATCCGCCCTGTACCCCTGACCGCACGGGACCTGTCACCCATACTTCAGCAGGTAACCCTGATTGTAAACACCAGCAGCCGGGGACTGAAGGGCGAAGACCACCCGGAACTGGATCTTGGACTGCTGTGCGAATCTGGTATTGTGTGTGATATCGTATACAGACCCTTGGAAACACCCTTGCTGGCAGCAGCACGCGCGAATGGCCTGATAGCGGTAGATGGCCTTGGCATGCTGGTAGAGCAGGGGGCGGCGAGTTTCCGCCTGTGGACGGGTCTGTCACCGGATACGGCTCTCGTCGAGGATCGCTTGCGTCAATGGCTCTCAATCCAGAAAACAACCCCCTGACCCCCCTCCTGCGTGGTCTGGCAGCGGCTGGCCTCGCCACCGAGGAACATCTGCGCGCGCTTGCGGCCGATCCCAAACGGGGCAACAAACCGCTCCTGTTCCATCTGGTCGACCAGAAGGCATTTTCCAGCTCTGGCCTCATGGCGTATCTCTCCGGCCGCTACAATATCCCCATGCTGGATCTGGACGCAGCCGTACCTGAAGATGCCGCCCTCCAGATGATCGACCGCAAGCTGCTTGAGCGGTACCAGGTTCTTCCCCTGTCGAGGCATCGGGACACCCTCTATCTGGCCATGGCCGACCCTACGGACTTCAAGGCCATGGAAGATATCAAGTTCAACGCTGGTGGTCTCCAGATCGTTCCCATCCTGGTAGAAACCGACAAGCTTGCAAAAGCGGTCACCCGCCATACGACTTCTGTAGCTGGAGGGTTTGACGAACTTTTTTCTGAGCCGGTCGAAGAAGAAACACAGGAAGAATTTGACCTCGTCACCCAGAATGCGACGGGGGAAGATGCCCCAGTGGTGCGGTTTGTCCAGCAGCTCCTCCTGGACGCCATCCAGAGGGGGGCTTCCGACATCCATATCGAACCCTATGAGAAAGACATCCGTGTGCGCTACCGGCTGGATGGCATCCTCCAGGATATCCTGCATCCGCCCGTACCGCTGCGGGAAGGAGTCACCTCCCGCCTGAAGATACTCTGCCGCCTGGACATTTCTGAGCGCCGCCTGCCCCAGGACGGTCGGCTGAGGGTACGCATCCCGCCTGCACGTATCATCGATTTCCGCGTCTCGTTTCTCCCGACCAGTTTTGGGGAAACCATTGTCCTACGCCTCCTGGACCCCGCGAGCTCGCGGGTACCGATTGAGGAACTGGGCTTCCTTCCAGAGCAGCGCCAGGCCTTTGAGGAGGCCATTAACCGTCCCTACGGGATGATTCTGGTAACCGGGCCTACCGGTTCCGGAAAAACCACCACCCTGTATACGGCACTCAACATTCTCAATGCCGGCGATGTCAACATCAGCACGGCGGAAGATCCAGTGGAAATTCCGGTCTACGGAATCAACCAGGTAAATATCAATGAGCGCATCGGGCTGACTTTTGCCACCGCCCTGCGCTCTTTCCTCCGCCAGGACCCGGACATCATCATGGTGGGGGAAGTCCGCGATCTGGAAACCGCAGAAACGGCCATCAAGGCAGCGCAGACAGGACATCTGGTCCTTGCAACCCTGCATACCAATGACGCTCCCCAGAGCCTGACCCGCCTGGAGAACATGGGTATCCCAACCTACAACATCGCAGGCGCCGTGCATCTGGTAATGGCCCAGCGCCTGGTACGCCGGCTCTGCCAGGCCTGCCGGAAACCGGCCAAAATTCCCGAACAGGCACTGCTGGAAGCAGGTTTCAGCGAAACCGAGCTTCAGGGGTGGAAACCCATGGGACCTGTGGGATGCGAACAGTGCAACGGCACGGGATACAAGGGACGCATGGGGCTATACCAGGTGATGGCCGTCAGTGACGGCATGCGCGAGATCATCATGCGCGGAGGGACCTCCCTGGATCTTGCACGCCAGGCTGCAGCCGAAGGCGTGCTGAGCATGCGCCAGTCCGGGCTGAGACGCCTGAAAGATGGCATGACAAGTCTGGAAGAAGTCCTCCGCGTAACCACTCTCTGATGTCCTCCCTCGCTGGCACGGAACCTGCGTTCCCGGCCCCGGGCACCCCGGAGCGGCGGCTCTGGGGCATTGGCTCCTATCGTCTCCTCATCGCTGTAACCCTTGTCATCCTTTTCCATCTTCCCAAAGGATCCATACCGGTCCTTGAGGCCACGGATACGCATGCCCTCCGGATCATTGCCTTCGTTTCCGTTGTCTGGAGTTTCCTCTACCTGCTGTTTCTGCGCTTTTCCGTGCCAGCGCTTTCCCGTGCCTGGCGCAACGGGATACCGGTAGTCATGGATACCGCCCTGGTGGTCGCCCTGCTCCATTACAGCAGCGGCCTCACCGGGCCTTTTGCAATCCTTCCCCTGCTCCTGCTGGTATCCACTGCCCATGTCCTGCGCGGCAGGGCAACCTTCCTTTACGTTTCGGTTCTGGTAGTACTGCTTCTCGGCGTCAGTTTCCTGGACACTGGCAAAACCCTGCGCGCTCCGCCCATAGGGCAGACCTTCGTCTACCTGCTGGCCCTCCTCGCGATCGCATTTCTGGCAGACAGCCTCGTCCGGAGCCTGGAACGCAGTGACCGCCTTGCGCGCCAGCGGGACAGGGAAATTCTGGACCTGAACGCGCTCAACCAGAAAATCATCCAGCAGGTAGACTCTGGCATACTGGTTCTGGACCGCCAGAACCGCGTTGTCCTCAGCAATCCTGCCGCACGGCAGATGACCGGTTATGAAAACTGGAAAAATCTCCCCGTAGCCCTGGATCTGGTAGAGCCGCGCCTTGCGCTGGCCCTGCGCCAGCATGGCAGCCAGACCGATGCCGAACTGAGCGTTGCCATTGGTGGCAAATCCACCTCAGATGCCTATACCCTCCTGATGCGGGCTATCGCCCTGTCACAAAGCCCCTACCGGCTTCTGATCCTGCAGGACGCCACAGCCCTGCGCGAGCGGCAGCGGGAGGTCCAGATGGCTGCCCTGGGACGGCTGGCAGCCAATATCGCCCATGAAATCCGCAATCCACTCAGCGCGGTCCGTCACGCCAACCAGCTTCTGGAAGAACTGGTTACGGAACCGGGTTCCCTGCACCTTTTCCATATCATCGAACGGGAAACCCTGCGCATCAGCCGGATCATTGATTCAGTCCTGGAAATGGCACGGCCCGCCCCTGCGCACCCCGAACCCATCAATGCCAGCAGCTGGCTGCCGGTCATGATCCAGCAGCTTCAGGAGGATCCTACCCTGGCCCGTCTGGACATCCGCCTCCATTTCCCTCCGGCACCGGAGCATCCCGTCCTGTTTGCCGACCCGGAACATCTGCGACAGATCTTTACCAATCTTCTGCACAATGCGGCCCTGCATGGTGGCATCAGTGGAAACCAGATTCCGGTTGACATCCATATCGGCAGGGCGGATCACGAGGGAAGAATCCTGATTACTGTCCGCGACCATGGGGCCGGCATCCCGGCAGATCTCATGGAACGCATATTTGAACCCTTTTTTACTACGGACTCCCGTGGAACCGGTCTTGGACTTTCCATGATCCGTGAGCTGCTTCGTCTTAACCAGGGCACGGTCAGCTGTCGCAACCACCCTGAAAACGGTGCAGAATTCGAGCTTTCCCTGCCTGAATGGACCCTGCAGAAACTGCCATGAACGCTGTCTCTCCCATGCCCCGTGCCCTCCTTGTCGACGATGAACCTACCATTGTCGAACTGCTGCGCATCACCCTGGAAGGTATGGGGCTTGCCGTAGAAGGATCCCACTCCCTGCAGGAAGCCTACTCTGCACTGGATGCCGGTCCCCCAACTCTCTGCCTGACCGATCTGCGCCTGCCGGACGGGAGTGGCATAGAACTTGTGCGGCGTCTCCACAATCTCTATCCCCAGGTCCCTGTAGCAGTGATCACCGCCTACTCCTCCACGGAGGGCGCCATAGAAGCCATGCAGGCCGGCGCCTTCGATTTCATGACAAAGCCCATAGAACTCGGACGGCTGCGGCGGCTGGTTGAACAGGCCATGGCTGCCGCCAGTCTGCCCTCCGATCCGGATCCGCTGGTGAACCGCCTGGTAGGGACCAGCGCGGTAATGCAGCATCTTCGCCAGGAGATCCGCCTCCTTGGACGCAGCAATGCGCCTGTTTTCATCTGGGGAGAATCCGGTACGGGAAAGGAGCTTGCCGCGCGGGCCATCCATGATGCCGGCCCCCGGCGGAAAGGTCCTTTTGTCGCCGTCAACTGTGGTGCCATTCCCGAAGGTCTTCTGGAAAGTGAACTTTTTGGCGCCGAAAAGGGGGCATTTTCCGGTGCCACACAAAAAAGGGGCGGTCTTTTTCTCACTGCCAATGGCGGAACCCTGTTTCTCGACGAGATTGGAGAACTTCCCCTGTCCATGCAGGTCAAGATTCTCCGCGCCATCCAGGAGCGGGCCATACGCCCACTGGGATCTGCGCAGGAAATTCCTGTCGACATCCGGCTCGTTACCGCGACCCACCGGGACCTCCAGCAGATGGTTGCAGAAGGCAGTTTCCGGGAGGATCTCTATTACCGGATTCACGTCGTCCCCCTTCATATTCCCCCTCTCCGGGATAGGCGGGAAGACATTCCCGTCCTGACCCATGCACTCCTGCAAAAACTGGCCCAGCGGCAGGGCCAGCCGTCCTGTGCCGTCAGCAGCAGCGCAATGCTGTGGCTGGGCCAGCAGCATTTTGCGGGCAATGTCCGGGAACTGGAAAATCTGCTTGAAAGGGCCCTGGCTCTTCATCATGGAAACGAGATCGACATTGCGGATCTCCAGCAGCCCGGTTCCCGGGCTGCCGTTACCCAAAGGGAAATGCCCGCAAAATCGGCCAGGTCTCCCCTTGCAGCAAGACTGGGACAGGCAGAAGCCCTTTTTCTCCAGGAGCAGCTGGCCGCCCATGGCGGGGATTTTGGGCGCTGCGCCGAAGCGCTTGGCATTCCCGCACTTTCCCTGCGGGTCCGCATGACCCTGCAGGAGGAAACTCTTCATGGAACCATTTGAGAATATTGCCGCCATTTTCACCGGCCTTCTCGTCGGAAGCTTTCTGAACGTGGTCATCTACCGTCTTCCGCGGCATGAATCTCTCGCCTTCCCGGCTTCCCGCTGCCCACATTGCGGGCACGGTCTGCGTCCTTGGGAAAATATCCCGGTGATGAGCTGGCTCCTGCTGCGCGGGCGCTGCAGCGCCTGTGGGTCGGCCATAGCCTGGCGCTACCCCCTGGTCGAACTGCTGGCCGCCCTACTGGCCTGGCTGGCCTTCTCGCGTGCCGGTCCCGGATGGCAGGTGGTTCCAGACATGGTTTTTCTCTGGGCACTTCTGGCATTAACCATCATTGACCTGGAAACCCGCCTCCTGCCAGACCGCATTACCAAACCGGGGATGGCAGCTGGCCTCCTTCTCAATGTTTCCGGCCTGATCTGGCCGGGTCTGGGCCTGACCAGTCCGCTCGGGGCAGTACTCGGCCTTCTCCTGGGCTATGGGGTCCTGCGACTGCTGGGCGAAACCTATGCCCGCCTCAAGGGGCACGAAGGCATGGGCCACGGAGACTTTAAACTGCTGGGAATGATTGGCGCCTGGCTGGGCTGGCAGTCCATGTTTCTGGCCATTTTCATTGCTGCCATCAGCGGCGGAACTGTTGCCCTTTTCCATCTGGCGCGAGGAAAAGGAAAAGAATACGCCATGCCCTTTGGACCCTATCTGGCCCTTGGTGGCGCACTCATGCTCCTCTGGCCGCATGAAATCACGGACTTTTACCTGCACATGCTTGGCATCTGAATGGCAAAGCGAATTGGCCTGACAGGAGGAATCGCCAGTGGCAAAACTTACGCCGCCGGTTTCCTGTCCAGTCTGGGAGCGCTGGTTCTGGATGCCGACAGCATTGCAAGGGATCTTGTCCTGCCGGGCACTCCCAATCTCCTGCAGATAACAGGCCATTTTGGACCCTCTATCCTGCTCCAGGATGGCACCCTGGACCGGGCCCGGCTCCGGGCCACCATCCTGGCCGATCCAAAGGCCAGAAAATGGCTTGAAGCCCTGCTCCATCCCCAGATCCGCCAGCGCCTGCTCGAACTTAGCCGTGAACTGGAAGCCCGTCATCCCCAGGCCACTATCCTCTGGGTTATTCCCCTACTGGTTGAAGGCCATTACCAGCCCCTCCTGGACGGTACCCTGCTGATCGACTGCTCCAGACAGATCCAGGAAGCGCGGCTGCAGAAACGTGACGGATGGACGCCGGAACAGATCCGGGTAATGATTGATGCCCAGAGCCATCCAGAAACCCGGCGAATTTCCGCACAATGGATCATCTCCAATCGCAGGTCACCCGAAGAGCTGCATCGCCAGCTGCAGCAATGGTGGGAACATCTGGAGGATTCATAAGGTTTTGCCTCATGGAACGCATTATGGCACCCTCGGGAAGGCAGACACGGATTTGGATTTCCTCCCACGGATGGCTGGACCCAACGAAATGACCCAGTACGAATACGCCCTGCAGGAACGCATCCGGACTTTTCTCCGTCTGGAGGCGCTGTTCGACTGCCTTGACCAGGACCTTTCGAATCCTGCCATACTGCGGAGCACCCTGCGGGCCTATCTAGAGATCCTGGATTTCTGCCAGCGCCCGGAACTGCGCCTTGACCTGGTCCTTGAACTGGAACGCATCCTGCAGACTCTCCAGCTCTGGTCCCAGGGTCCTGATGTGGACCATGCGGCCCTGGATACCTGGATGCAGCGTTTTGGCTTTCACCTCCAGCGGGTGCGGGAACGGAAACAGGCCTTCGCCGGGAAACTGCTCCACCAGGAAATTCTGCAGCTGGTCCGTGGCCGCAGCACGGTAGCCGGAGGGCTGGCAGGCTGCGATCTCCCCCTCCTGGCTTTCTGGGAACAGCAGGATGCAGGCGACAGGGGCCGGCGTCTGGCGCAGTGGCGGGAAGAATTCCAGATTCTGGAAGAAAGCATCCGGCTAACCCTGGTCTTTCTCCGGCAATCGTACTCCTGGATCGACGCTACCGCCGAAGAAGGACGTTTTTCTCTCCCTCTCAAGGCCAGCCAGCCCATATCCATGGTCAGTCTCCAGATGGACCGGGAGTCGGACCGGGCATACCCGAAGATCAGCGGCGGCCTGCACCGCCTGCAGATCCAGTTTCTGCTGCGGTTGGACCCTGGCCCCGGCCACGCGCTAGAATCGGCCCTTGCATTCCGCCTGGGATTGAGCGCTTGTTAGTTTTGCCATAAGGATCCACAAATGCAGATAGGCACCACCCTCAGCCAGTTCATCATTGAAGAAACCCGCCTTTACCCCGAAGCTTCCGGCGATTTCGCCGCACTGCTCAATGACCTTACTGTCGCCTGCAAATTTATAGGAGCCCAGGTCTATCGGGGATCTCTCGTTGGCGCTCTCGGCAGTGCGGATACCGGAAACGTCCAGGGCGAAATCCAGAAGAAACTGGATATTATATCCAATGACGCCATCCTGAAATCCATGGACTGGACCGGGCATCTGTCCGGAATGGTTTCCGAGGAAATGGACGGCCCGTACACCCTTCCGGGCGGGATTCCCCGGGGAAAGTATCTCCTGCTCTTCGATCCCCTGGACGGTTCCAGCAATACTGATGTGGGAATCAGCGTCGGCACCATTTTCAGCATCCTCAGGGCACCCGTGGCGGGCAAGGATGCGGGTCCCACCGATTTTCTCCAGCCCGGGGTCCAGCAGGTCTGTGCCGGCTATGCCCTGTATGGCTCCAGCAACATGCTGGTCTATAGCACTGGCTATGGTGTCAACGGCTTCACCCTGGAACCCAGCATCGGGGAATATGTACTTACCCACCAGCAGATGCGCATTCCCGAAGAAACCCGGGAATATGCCATAAACATGAGCAACCACCGGCACTGGGAAGCCCCCGTCCGCCGCTATATAGATGAACTGAATCTGGGGACTGCCGGTCCCCGCGGGCAGGATTTCAACATGCGCTGGGTTGGCTCCATGGTTGCGGATGTCCACCGCATTCTCTGCCGGGGAGGGATTTTCCTGTACCCGTTTGACACCCGTACCCCAGGAAAGCCCGGAAAACTGCGCCTGCTCTATGAGGCCAACCCCATGGCATTCCTGGTCGAGCAGGCAGGCGGGGCGGCCACAACTGGCAGGGAACGGATCCTGGAGATTCAGCCGGAAAGCCTTCACCAGCGCGTACCGGTCATACTGGGATCCCGCAGCGAAGTCGAACGGGTGACGCAATATCACCGGGAGAGCACCGGCAACAGCTAGGACACCGCTACCCACTGGAGCCGGCAGAACTACTGCTACCGGTTCCGGTGAACGGTACCGGCGTCGCGCTATGCCTTGAATATCCTCAGGACTGTTCTAAAAAAGGAGGAAAGACACTTGAACAGGAGCTTGTTGGTGCTTCCCGAATCCGCCAAGCCGCACCTCCTCCAAGGCATCTACGCCTGGTGCAGCGAACAGGGTTATACCCCGTATATCGTTGCCCTGGTGAACTTTCCTGGAGTGCTGGTCCCGGCCGGGTACGACCGGGAAGGCAGGATTGTCCTGGATATTTCTCCCGGAGCCACCCATGCGCTACAGATGGGCGAAGGATGGATACGGTTTCAGGCAAGATTTGGCGGGGCTCCCCGGAAGATCGAGATTCCAATGTCCGCCATACTGGCCATTTACGCTGCGGAAACCCAGGAGGGCATGGGCTTTCCGGAACCCACCCAGCCACCCGAGCGGCCAACCCCAGGGCCCTCGGGTATTGAATCCGCTGGAGAAAAGGGCGGAGCCCGGCCCAATCTCCGGGTCATTAAATGAACCGTACCCTCAGGATCCTCCTGGGCATTTCCACTTACGGCCTCAGTACCGTACTGGCTTCCGGGAATATATACGCCTACACAGGCAGCCACGGCGTCATCCACCTGACCAACATCCGTCAGGGCAACAACCGGTACCATCTGGTAATGCATACCTCTACAATTCCGGTGGCCCTGGCCAGAAAGCAGTACAATCCCGTCACCAGAATGGAACTGCAGCCAGCGGTTAACCAGGCTGCCCGGCGATTTGGTCTCAGCACCGCGCTCATCAATGCCGTCATTACCGTAGAGTCCGGGTTCAACGCCGGGGCGGTCTCCCCCAAGGGCGCCATGGGCCTCATGCAGCTGATGCCCTCTACAGCCGCCCGCTTTGACGTCCAGAATGTCTTCAGTCCAAGGGAAAACATTAACGGGGGCAGTGCCTACCTGGCGGAGCTGCTCAGGCGGTTTGGCGGAAACCTGCGGCTAGCCCTGGCCGCCTACAATGCCGGGAGCAGGGCGGTTATACAGGCGGGTTACCATATCCCGCCCTTTGAAGAAACCCAGAATTATGTTCCCCTCGTGATGAACTATTATAGACGGTACCTTGACAATCCTGGGCATACCGTCGGGCAGTCCTCCCTGGCGGCCTCCTGGACCCCCCCCCTCGTCATTCACCTGTCCAGTCCGTAGTTCTGGATCTTCTTGCTGAGCGTATTGCGGTTGATACCCAGCCACTGGGCCGCCAGCCCCTTCTGGCCCTCACAGTGCTCCAGTATTTTTGCCAGCAGGGCACGCTCCACCTCTTCCATCACCCGTGCATGCAGTCCCTGGGGTACTTCAGCACCCAGATCCTGGAGGTAGCGCTCCACCTTGGCGGCCACGCACTCCCGCAAGGTCATGGCTTGGGATTCACTCACCGGGCTACTCCTTGTCGGGGTTGCTGCCAAGAACGGTTACCTGGTATCCGGGAACCGCAGACAATTGTGGACTCTGGAGGGTGAATGAAACCCGGGCGCCAGGAGCAAACCCTCCAGAAGCCTGAATGTCTTCGGGCAAATACTGTTCGGGCCGGAATACCAGATGGGCTATGGTAGAGCCGTAGGGATTGACGAGTTTTACCTGCAGTCTCGGGAAGGCCTGAACCATGCCAGACGCGTTCTGGATACGGCCACGGATGACTGCCAGATTTCCGGGCCGGACCGAAATGGTACTCTGGATAATTCGTATCTTCCAGTTGGGGCCTGGCCAGGGAACTCTTGTCCCCATGGCGCTTGCCATACGCACCATGAACTGGCGTATGGGGGTTGAAGTGGCAAGGTAGGCATAACTGCGCGTCCACCAGAGCACCTGCAGCAGCAGGGCCAGCATAAGCACCAGAATGATGGCCGGGAGCAGGTAGCGACCCGTATGGGACCCATCTTTCCTTTCCCGCACTGCCTCCGCCCCATGGGCTCCCAGCGGCACCTGGAAAAGCTGTTGGCAGATACCGCAGCATACTACCCCTTGGTGCAGATGGAGTTCCTGGGGATCGACAGCGAAGGTTGATTCACAGCGCGGACACTGGATTTCCATCCTGGACCCCCTTTCTGCGACGACCCGACAGCAATGACCAGTCTCCATCACGCTGGGGGGCAAAAAAATCGAAATATGCTGAATAGGCAGCCATTACAGCCATTTCCTGGGCATGAAGAACTCCGGACAGGGCAATGTCCCCCCCCTCCTGCACCCGCTCTGCAAGAACCGGTGCAAGGGCCACCAGAGGTTCAGCCAGAATATTGGCCACCAGGACCCGCACGGGTACCTGGTCATCCCGTTCCGGAAGAAACAGGCGCAGACGGGAATCCACGCTGTTCTGCTGCGCATTTTCCCTGGCAACCTGCAGCGCTACAGGATCCGTATCCACCCCGGTGGCCTGAGCTGCCCCAAGTTTCAGCGCAGCAATTGCGAGGATGCCGGAACCGCAGCCATAGTCCACTACCGACTCTCCTCCGCAAATCCGTTTTTCCAGATACTGCAGACAGAGCGCAGTAGTCGGATGTGCTCCCGTGCCAAAAGCCCGCCCAGGTTCCATGCGCAGGATTATGGCGTCTCCAGGCACTTCTGCCCAGTGTGGTGCGATCCAGAGACGGCCAAACTGGCGGACCGGGAAATCGGCCTGTGTCCTGCTGACCCAGTCCTGCTCCTCCAGCTCATCTATCCGCGGCTCCAGGAACTGCCAATCCGGATCCTTCAGCAGGGAATCAAGCTGCTTCCTGGCGTTCTTCGGACTGCCGAAAATGGCCTGACAGCGGCTTCTTGGCCAGTACTGGCCCTGGGTAAAAACCGGCTCGGCCTCTTCCGTTTCAAGCCAGCTGACCGCTTCGGCACCCGCCGCCAAGAGACGGTTTTCCACTTCTTCAATCCGCCCTGCCGGAACCAGCAGCTCCATCTGCAGCCAGACGGCACTCATGGGGCCAGCAGGGCCTCAAGATAGTGGATATGGACGCCACCCGCCGAAAATCCGGCATCTTCCAGAACCCTCCTCTGCAGGGGAATGTTGCTCTGGATACCTTCCAAACTGATTTCACGAAGCGCACTGCGCATGCGCATGATAGCTTCCTGCCGGTCCTGCCCATAGGCAATGATTTTGCCAAGCATGGAGTCGTAAAAAGGGGGTACACGGTAGCCAGTATAGATATGGCTGTCGACCCGGATCCCGGGTCCACCTGGCGGGTGCCAGGCGGTAATCAGGCCCGGCGACGGAATAAAACGTTCCGGATCCTCCGCGTTGATACGGCACTCCACTGCATGCCCCCGAAAAACCACATCTTCCTGCCGGAGTGCCAGGGTTTCGCCTGCTGCCACCTGGATCTGTGCCTTGACGATATCGATTCCGGTCACCAGTTCCGTCACAGGATGCTCGACCTGCACGCGGGTGTTCATTTCGATGAAATAAAAAGTTTCCGAAGCCGGATCGTACAGAAATTCAATGGTTCCTACGCCGCGGTATCCCATTTCAATGCATGCCCTGACGACGGCATTCCCCATGGCTTCCCGCTGTTCCGGGCGAATACCTGGAGCCGGAGCCTCTTCAATCACCTTCTGGTGGCGGCGCTGGACCGAACAGTCACGCTCCCCAAGATGAATGCATTGCCCCTGGCCATCACAAAGTACCTGGAATTCGATATGGCGCGGGGTCTCGAGAAATTTCTCCATATATAGGGCCGGATTGCCAAAGGCACGACCTGCCTCTGCAGCTGTCAAACTGGCTGCATTCATGAGATGTGCCTCGGTATGTACCACCCGCATGCCCCGCCCGCCGCCCCCGCCGGCCGCCTTCAGGATCACCGGGTAACCGATTTCCCGGGCCAGCCTGTGGATTTCCGAGGGATCTTCCGGCAAAACACCATCCGAACCAGGAACGCAGGGAACGCCCGCCTTGCGCATTGCCGCCTTGGCAGCAATCTTGTCTCCCATGAGACGGATGGTGTCCGGTCGCGGACCTATAAAAACAAATCCGCTTTTTTCCACCCGTTCGGCAAAATCGGCGTTTTCGGAGAGGAACCCAAAACCCGGATGGATCGCTTCGGCATCCGTGACCTCGGCTGCAGCGATTACAGCCGGAATATGGAGATAGCTCTGGTCCGAGGGTGCCGGTCCGATGCAGACCGATTCATCGGCCAGCTTTACATGCATGAGATCCCTGTCGGGCTCCGAATGGACGGCAACGGTACGGATGCCCATCTCCCGGCAGGCCCTCTGTACACGTAGGGCAATTTCTCCGCGGTTGGCAATAAGAATTTTGCCGAACATTTCAGGACTCGGGGGCCACGATGAAAAGTGGCTCACCATATTCGACCGGCTGGCCATTGGCCACCAGAATCTTGAGAACCTTGCCCGACACATCCGCCTCAATCTCGTTAAGAAGCTTCATGGCTTCTATGATGCAGAGCGTCTGGCCTGCCCGGACTACGGACCCTTCCTCAACGAAGGGGGAAGCCTCGGGGGAAGACGCACGGTAGAACGTTCCCACCATGGGCGACTTGATCATATAGCCTTCTGGCTGGGCAGGGACATCTGCAGCGGGGACCGGAGCAGCGGCCGCGGATGGAGCGGACTGGGCTGGAAACGGATTCGGTACCGGTGCCATACCCTGCAGGGCGTATGTTACCGGAGGCTGTGAGATGCTGGGAGCCAGGTGGCGGGTGATCCGGACCTTGCTTTCCCCTTCCACCACTTCAATTTCGTCAATTGAGCTTTTTTCCAGCAATTCGGCCAGTCGCCGGATGAATTGAATGTCCATGCGCTTTTTTCCTTTGGAGTCGAGCGGCCTTTCTAGCCAGGCAGGCGCCTGCGGATGGCTTGAAGGGCAAGATAATAACCGTCCGCACCGAGCCCCGCGATCACCCCCTGCGCCAGATCCGAAAAATAGGAATGCTTGCGGAAAGGCTCACGGGCATGGATGTTGGAAAGGTGCACTTCGATGAAGGGTATATCCACAGCTGCCAGGGCATCCCGCAGGGCTATGCTGGTATGGGTGAATGCAGCCGGATTGAGAATAATAAAACGGACTCCCTGGCCCGGTGCAGCCTGCACGGCATCGACAAGCACATGCTCGGCGTTGCTCTGTTTGCTGCTCAGTTCCCATCCCAGGTCTGCCGCCTGCCTGGCCAGATTTTCCTCAATCTGGCCCAGGGTAGTGGCACCATAATGTTCGGGCTGGCGGGCCCCAAGAAGGTTGAGATTGGGGCCATGCAGAACCAGGATATGTACGCTAGCGGCAGACATAGACTCGCGAAGATTGGACATTGACTGTAAAGTCTGCCCCAAAGCAGTCGATAAATCTAGGCCAGCATTTCCCCCGCGTGGGCGGGGCAGGCAAACCCCGATCCGGATTTCCGTGGAAGGATTGACCGCTCCAGCCGACGCGGCCGGAGCAGTTCCTCTAGAAATGGTTGTCCACTATCCAGTCTGCTACGGGAATCCGGTTGCGCTCCCAGCTGTTGCCAGTTCCCCTGCCTATGGCGATCATGTAGCCAATGGCATAGTGCTCGGGAAGACCAATGATTCGGGCGACCGCATCAAAATCAAACCCGTCCATGGGGCAGGAATCATAGCCCAGATCCTGTGCTACCAGCATCAGGGCCATGCCGAAAAGACCCAGACTGCGCATGGCTTCATCCCGGGCCACCTGCGGTTTTCCCCGGTAATACTCGTCCAGCTTGGGCAGAAGAAAATCCTGGACCGGCTGCGGGGCCGTGGCCCAATACCGCGGGGGATTCTCCTGCCAGGCATCCAGATCCGCACAGAGGACCAGAAGGAGCGATGCATCGGTTACCTGGGCCTGCCCCCATGCCACCTTCCGGATGTCTTCACGGACCGCCGAATCCTGCACGTCTACCACACGCCAGTGCTGGATGTTGTAGGCACTGGGCGCAAGTGCACTGGTCTCCAGGAGAACCCGTTTTGCCTCCGCGGAAATTCTGTGGTTTGGATCAAACGCTTTTGTTGCGCGCCTTCGTTTTACCGCTTCAATAACATCCATAAACTGCTCCTCAGGTTTTTTGGCCGGAAAGCACATAATACCAACCGGTATGCATGCGTCAAACCGGGCCACTCCGTCTACCGGGCTACCGGCTTGTAACGGAGGCGGTGCGGTCGCGCCGCATCGTCACCCAGCCTGCGGCGTTTGTCGGCCTCATATTCCTGGTAGTTTCCCGCAAAAAATTCCACATGGGCATCTCCCTCAAAGGCGATAATGTGCGTGGCGATGCGGTCCAGAAACCAGCGGTCATGGGAAATGACCATGACAGTACCGGCAAACTCCAGAAGTGCGTCCTCAAGAGCCCGCAGGGTCTCCACATCCAGGTCGTTGGATGGTTCATCCAGAAGCAGGACGTTCCCCCCGGAAAGCAGCGTTTTGGCAAGATGCAGTCTCCCTCTTTCCCCTCCCGAAAGCTGCCCCACCAGTTTCTGCTGGTCGCCTCCCTTGAAGTTGAAACGGCCGCAATAGGCCCTGGAGGGAATCTCGAACCGGCCTATGGTGAGAATATCCACCCCTCCGGAAATTTCTTCCCACACGTTCTTTTTCCCATCCAGGGCATCCCGTGACTGGTCTACGTAAGCCAGGTGCACGGTAGGGCCAAGGACTATCTCCCCGGCATCCGGGTGCTCCTGCCCCGTAATCAGCCTGAAAAAGGTGGATTTTCCCGCACCATTGGGACCGATAATCCCGACAATCGCACCTGGCGGGATCCTGAAATTGAGGTTTTCAAAAAGAAGCCGGTCGCCGAAGCCCTTGGCCACATCCTTGAACTCTATTACCTCATTCCCCAGGCGCTCCGCAACCGGAATAAAAATTTCCTGGGTTTCATTCCGGGTCTGGTATTCGTAGGAACTCAGCTCCTCGAAACGGGAGAGACGGGCCTTGCTCTTGCTCTGCCGCCCTTTCGCACTCTGGCGTACCCATTCCAGTTCCTGTTTCATGGCTTTTATCCGGGCAGCCTCAGTGCGGGCTTCCAGTTCCAGACGCTTCTCTTTCTGCTCAAGCCAGGAGGAATAGTTGCCCTTCCATGGGATACCCTGTCCGCGGTCCAGTTCCAGGATCCATTCCGCAGCATTGTCCAGAAAATACCGGTCATGGGTAACGGCCACCACAGTCCCGGGGAAACGCTGGAGAAACTGCTCAAGCCATTCCACTGATTCGGCATCGAGGTGGTTGGTGGGTTCATCCAGCAGGAGCATGTCCGGTCGGCTGATCAGCAGACGGCATAGGGCAATCCGCCTTTTTTCTCCGCCAGAGAGATTTCCTACAACTGCATCCCAGGGGGGCAGACGTAGCGCATCCGCGGCCACTTCCATCTGCTGTCCGGCCTGGTGGCCGTCACTGGCGGCGATAATGGCTTCCAGTCTCGCCTGCTCCGCCGCCAGTGCATCAAAATCGGCTTCTGGCTCGGCGTAAGCCGCGTATACGGCTTCCAGTGCTTTCTGGGCGCCAAAAATTTCACCTAGACCCTCTTCTACAGCTTCCCGCACGGTTCTTTGCGGGTCCAGCTGCGGCTCCTGGGACAGGTAGCCAATCCTGATCCCCGGCATGGGGCTCGCCTCCCCCTCGTAATTTGTGTCTACGCCCGCCATGATTTTGAGGAGGGTAGACTTGCCGGCACCATTGAGTCCCAGAACACCAATTTTTGCGCCAGGGAAAAAGGACAGGGAAACGTCTTTCAGCAGAACCCGTTTGGGGGGAACCACCTTGCTGAGATGGTTCATCGTAAAAACATACTGGGCCATGGCGGCTTCCTTCCTGTTGTGATCCTGGCGAACAAAAGTGCCATTTTAACCTGAAAAGCCCTCTGCCAGGGACCCCCTCCGGGTATCTCCTGTTCCTGTTCTCCATTCCGGGAATATGCCGGTCCAGGAACTGCCGGGTTCCAGACGTCCATCAAGCCACTTGCAGGTAGCGCAGGACAGGGACCTTGATCTGGTCCAGCAAAAGTGTGTACATCAGGGTTACCAGCAGCAGTCCGAGGATGGCACCCACCGGCAGCATGGCCATCAGCCATCCTGCCCAGGCCATCAGGCTGACGACGGCGATATCCACCACTGTGGCAAGGACGAGGAAACGCCCTGGACGGGAGGCCCAAAGATGGCCCCGCTCCCGCACCAGGAAGACATTTGCAAGACCCGAAAAAACCAGACCGAGAAAATCCAGACTCTGGCAGGCCGGGTGGCCAAGCCGCATCACCTGGCCGGCTCCATAGACCAGAAAAATATAGATCAGCCACGCAATAGCTACCACCAGAGACGCACCCACAAGCGCGCGGATGTCCCAGCGGTCGGGGCGGGGGGAGGGGCGCACATGGTCTCCGGCGAGAGACATCGTGACGAAATCGTTGGCAAAAAGGAGGAGCAGCACCTGGAGCGGGCTTACGACAAACCGGTGGAAAAACAGGAACCCCAGCCCAAGAAAGAGTGCCACCTGGAAAACCTTGACAATCTTGTTAAGGGTATAGGTCAGCATCCGCTGGTAGACCCGGCGCCCGGTTTCCACAGCCGTCACGACGCCCTGAAGCCCGGGCTGCATAAGAACCAGGCTGGCAGCCGCCTTGGCCACATCAGTGGCATTCTGCACCGCAACTCCCATTTCTGCCTGGCGAAGGGCAGGGGCGTCGTTCACACCGTCTCCGGTCATCCCCACAATCCGGCCCCGTTTCTGGAGGTTCTGAACCAGATGGAACTTGTCTTCTGGGAACACGCCCGCATATACCCCACAGTCTTCCTGCAAGGCACTCCGTCCACAGGTTCGCCCCTTGAGGCCCAGGGCCTCTGCCACATGGGAAGCCGTGGCAGGGGCATCGCCCGATACCATCCGAACCTGGATGCCCATACTCTCCAGACGCCGGACCAGATCCACGGCGTCCCCCCGCAGAGGATCCGCCAGGGCCAAAAGCCCCAGCAGTGCGATCCGGTCCGCTGGACCGGCCGCTACCGCCAGCACCCTGGCTCCAGTCGCGGCCAGATCTTCCACTTCTTTTTCCCAGGAATTTCCGACAGTCTGGCAGAGCCCGGCAATCACTCCCGGGGCACCTTTCATGACCTTCCAGGATTCTCCGTGGCATACAAACTCTGCTTCTGATCGCTTGGTTGCAGGATCAAACGGAACAAAAGCTGTCCGTTCGGGAAGCGGGGGAGACCTCTCTGCAACGGCTGCCAGAATGGCCAGATCAATAGGATCCTGGGTAGCTGAATCGCTCGCCAGTGCCGCCATTGCCAGGATATGCCCCTCATCGGGAGGATCCATAAAACTCCGGACCCCAGACAGGTCCAGCCGGTTCTGGGTAAGGGTACCGGTCTTGTCGCTGCAGAGATCGCTCATGGCGGCGGCTTCCTCGATAGCCGCCAGCCGGGTTACGAGGATGCCCTGCCGGGTGAGATGCATGGATGACATGGCCGTGGCGAGCGTAAAGGTGGCAGGTAGCGCAACCGGAACGGACGCAACGAGAAGGATCAGGGCAAAGGGCAATATTTCTCCCAGGGGAGTGGACGTCCAGACGGCTGCCACCAGAATCGCCGCCACCAGAATCACGTCCATTGCTACGAGGTAGCGCACGATGGAAAGCACCAGCATTTCCAGATGGCTTTTGGCCCCGGCCGTCCGCACCAGCTCTGCCGTTTTGCCAAAATAGCTTCTGCCCCCCGTGGCAACAACATGTGCTGAGGCTTCTCCCCGCCGGATGATGGAGGCCGAATAGACAGAGCCGTCGGCTTCGCGTTCGACAGGAAGCGATTCCCCCGTGAGGGCGGATTCATCCACCAGCAGCTGCCCGCTAAGAATACGGAGATCTGCAGGGGCAATATCCCCCATCCGCAGGTAGACCAGGTCTCCCGGGACCAGCCCTGCAGCAGGCAGGGTCATCCAGCGGCCATCCCGGCATACCCGGCTCTGGATGTGCAACCGTTCACGCAGAAGTTCCAGGGCAACCTGTGCCCGGCGCTCCTGTGAAAATCCCAGCATGCCATTAAACAGAAGAAGCAGGCCGATAATGGCAGCTTCCGGCCATTTCCCAAGAACCATTTCCAGTACAAGAGCCAGCTCGAGCATCCATGGAACTGGAGCCCAGAACCGGAGCAGTAGCGCGTAAAAGGGACGCTGCCTCGGACTTTCTATGACATTGGGCCCATACTGCCTGAGAAGGGCCTGGGCTTCCTGGCCGCTCAGGCCGGAACAGTGGTTAGCGGCCATTTTCTGTATTCTCCATGACTTGTACCCACATTATAGTGGCTCCTGTGGCGGCGTACTTCCCTGGGAAAGGCCAGAGGCGGTAACATTTGCCATGCTGGTATCCTGGGATGTGGATACCCCGGCCCACTCACCCTGGTCGACCCTGCAGCTTTTACTGCCAGGACCAGGGCGGGGAAATAACGAGTTTATGAGGACTGTCAGGAATGCTATTGACCCTGCTGAAAAGCAAGATCCACCGTGTGCGGGTTACCGCCGTAGAACTGGAGTATGAAGGTTCCTGCGCCATTGATGCAGATCTCCTGGCCTGCGCCGGAATCCTGCCCTTCGAGCAGATTCACATATATGATGTCAATAACGGTGAGCGCTTCACCACCTATGCCATCAGTGCGCCAGCGGGAACCGGGACCATATCCGTCAATGGGGCTGCCGCTCGCCGGGTTGCTCCTGGCGACGTTCTAATCATTGCCGCCTATGCGCAGATGACCCAGGAAGAGGCGCAGGGAAGATCTCCAACCATTATCCACGTCGACCAGAAAAACCGGCCCCTCAACATTTCTCCCCACTAGGGCTGATATACCCTGGCCCTGCCCATGGCCCTGGCAATTCCACCTTCCACACGCCTTCTGATGGCTGCACGGGCTGCCCGCAGTGTAGGCCAGGGTGTCCTGGTGGTGGATTTTTCCCTCTATCTTCATGCGCTGCGCTGGACACCCTCCGCCATTGGTGTTCTCTTTTCCACCAGTCTCCTGCTGGGAGCCGGCGTTACCCTTCTGGTAGGCCCTGCCAGTGACCGTTTTGGGGCCAAAACCTTCCTGGTCGGCTATGAATTCCTGCAGATCCTGGCCGCCGCTCTTGCTGTTTCCAGCACAAATACGGCTGTTCTGTGGCTAGCCGCCATACTGGGAGGGTTTGGCCGGGGGGCCAATGGAAGTGCAGGCCCTTTTGCTCCTGCTGAACAGTCCTGGCTCTCCCGTACCATTCCCCATGGGATGTGGGGAAGAATTTTTCACCTCAATACCACCCTGGGTTTTCTGGGCATGGGTACAGGAGCCCTTCTGGCCGCCTTTCCGCCTTTGCTCTTCCAGTGGCTGTCGCCGGCCGGGGCCTACCGGACCCTTTTCGCTGTCGTGCTTCTGGGCGCCGTACTTTGCCTGATCTTCCTGCATGGCGCCAAGGAGCCTCTACCTGCCAGAACCCCCATGATAGCCCCGCCACATGATGGTGGGCCAGAACACACCGGTGATGGAAATACTCGTGCGGGATACTGGAAGCCCATGCTTGTGTTTGCCGGAATCAACAGCCTGAACGGTTTCGGTATTGGCATGATCGGCCCGCTTATGTCCTACTGGCTTTATCTGCGCTTTGGCGCGGGTCCCTCCCTCATAGGGCCGGGCATGGCCGTGGCTTTTTTTTCCGCGGCATTCATGTCTCTCTATGGAATTCGGCTGATCCGCCAGTTTGGTCTGACCGGAACCGTCCTGCGCCTGCGTTTTGCCGGAATACTGCTGCTGGTGGGAATTCCCTTTGCACCCACATTCTGGCTGGCCATGGTTCTTTTTGTGCTTAGAGCAGCCATGAACCAGGGCAGTGCGGGTTCCCGTCAGGCACTTTTCCTTGGGCTTGCCAACAGCCGCCACCGTGGACTCGCAGCAACCGTTAACAGTCTTTCCATACAGGTACCCCGGGCAGCAGGACCGGTTCTGGCCTCGCTGTTTTATGAAGCCAGCCTGCTGGCCTGGCCCTTTTTGATCGCCGCCGGACTTCAGGGCCTGTACCTGCTTTTTTTTATCCACTTTTTCCGGAACAGATCCTGAAAGGAACCGGTTAAAACAGGGGGAGAGAGGAAGCACGGCAGCAGTGCCATGCCCGCTGCACTCCCATCCAGTGCACGGGTACCGGCCAAACCATGACCCGTCCGGGCCTGTCCCTATACGGCTGTGGCACGGTCCGCAAGGGAACTTCAGGCACGGACAGGCTGACGGACCCGCCGGACGCAAACAGACCCCCTACCGGAACTGGAACCGTCTTTTCTGGCGGTTGAAAGCACCCAGAAACAAGAAACCCCGCTCCAGTGGCGGAAAGCCATGGAGCGGGGTTTTCATTAAGACAGCACCGCAAGCTGCGGGTGCCCCCACGAACGTACGGGAGCCCCCATCTGCAATGGTGGCAGTTTTCTTACAGTTTCCCGTAAGAATGAAGACCGGACAGGAACAGGTTCACCCCCAGGAAACAGAAGGTGACCACCCAGATGGACATAAAAGACCACCAGGCCATATTGGTGCCACGCCAGCCTTTTACCACCCTTGCATGGAGATAGCCGGCATAGTTGAGCCAAACGATCAGGGCCCAGGTTTCCTTTGGATCCCAGGACCAGAACCCCCCCCAGGCTTTTGCGGCCCATACCGCACCCAGAATGGTCGCTGTCGTAAAAAACAGGAAGCCAAAGGCAATGGCCTTGTACATCACGTCGTCCATGATTTCCGGTGCCGGCATCATCTTGGACAGGGTACCGCCGCGGACTGCCGAACGCTTTGTAAGCAGATACGCAAGGCCAACAAGACTGGCAACGGTGAAGTTGGCATATCCGACAAACATCATCGGGACATGCAGCTTCATCCAGAAACTCTGCAGGGCCGGGATTAGCGGTTCAATCCGGTCCATATGCTGGGCAAAAGTCAGCCATAGCAGGAATCCCACAGCGGATGCAACCAGTGGCATAACGAAAGCGCCCAGTGCGCGGGCCCGGTAGCGCTGCTCATAATAGAGATAGAACAGGGAGGTCGATGCACAGAAGAGGACAAAAACTTCCCAGAGGTTGCTTACCGGTATATGCCCCCAGGAAGGATGGCCAATATAGGTTTCGCGCCAGCGGACACCCAGTCCTATAAATCCCATAAGGGTGCCGGCCCAGGTCAGTCGCGTTGCCCAGCGCCCTACCGTCTCGTTCTTCATCAGGACATGAAGAACATAGGCTGCTGTAGCCAGCAGCAGCAAACCGCCCATCCACAGGACAGCGGCAAGGCCCTGCAGAAAATAACGGAGAATCCAGCTATTTTCTGGCGTCTGGCCAGCGCTGTACATCCATACGGCCGCCAGTGCCGGGATAACCACAGCTGGAACTGCCCACTGTATCGAACGCCAAAGGGATCCGGCTACAAGCAGTGCCAGGTACCAGCATATAAGCACCGTATACTTCCAAATGCCAAATTGTGCCCCGTACTGAAATACGATAAATGCAGTAGCTGCTGTCAAGGCAATCGCCCAGGGAGCAGATCGGGTAATGGTATCCCGCCAAGTACGGGAGGCGTAGGGCAGTTCTGGCGCCCAAATTTCTGCACGGCTATTGGCCATGATTAAACACTCCTTCTCAACGGACTACGGATTAATGGATCTCTGTTGCATCGGTCAAGTTCTTCTGCCAGAACTCAAATGTGCGCGAGAACTCCAGTTTATTCCGGTCTGCGCTTCCACCCAGCAGTAGCCGGCTGCCACCCTCCGGGTCTTCACGCAGTTCTGCCCAGACTTTTTTCTGTGGCAGGTAAAAGAGGATAAAAATCCCCAGAACCAGGGCTACACAGCCCCAGTAAATCACGATGGTGCCTGGCCATTTCGTCACCTGAAGACTGGCTGCCCAGCGATGGTGAAAGCTGGAAAGGCGCAGGATGAAGGGTGCCGGATAGTCATGCATCTGTGTCATGGCCAGCATGCTATCCCGGACAAAAAGGGCCTGCTTCTCAGGCGGCATCGTGGGCGCAGCAACCTCGGCGACCTGCTGGAACACCTGTGTCAGCACAGCAGGAGTGGGGTTGGCTCCTCCGTTCAGGGCCTGCTGCAAAGCAGCCAGGTAGTCCACAAACAGCGAGATACCCCCATGCGGTCCGTTTGGAATGGCAACGTACGTGTATGGTGCTCCCCGGGTCGCACGGAAACCTTGCACATAAAAACTCTGGCCATCCCTGTGGATGGGGAGCATATAGGTTTTAAATTCCCCCGCTCCCCCCTGCGGCGTATGGACAACATAGATAAAACTCGGGCCGAGGTTGATGACGGGGCTTCCGGGATGGGCATGTCCATCCACGGAACTCCATGGCACCACATTGGTCATCTTGAAGTTCTTGAGCGATACAGAATAGCCAGAACTGCCTGCTTTCAGGGTCTGCCCCACCTTTCCCACAAGCTTTCCTGCCGCCATTGCAGGCAGCCCCAGAAGGAAGGAACGCATGCGCAGCAGGGAGCCGCCATCGCTGAAACTGGACTGGTAAATTTCGGTGCCATCATACGACATGGGATGGTTGACACGGACCAGGCCCGACTTCAGTACCTGGCCCTGGGGTCCGTACAGGACGACATCCGAAACAAAATCCCTGGGCATCCCTGTAGAATAATACTTTATATGGAAGGACTTCAGATGGATGCGGAAAGGGAGCTTCTGCACCAGATAGCCATCGCCGGCCGATTCGAAAACCACGTCTGCCGTATCTCCTTCCGGCAGGGTTACGCTTCCACGGTAGGCAAGGTTGTGCAGCGGCATCCAGGCGGAATGGGGAATCTTGGGCAGAGGCAGGTCAAAGTTCGTTTCCGGTACCAGGGTGCCCATCCATTCGGCCCAGCGAACAGGAACATCTGCATTGTAGAGTGCGGCACCACAGATGGTGATGATGGCCAGATGGGTCAGAAAATAGCCGATACGGTTGAATTTCCCCTTGCGCGCCGCAACGTAGCACAGCCCATCCCGGATTTCAGTGCGTGGCCGGTACCCGTAACCCCGCAGGAGGGAAAGCAGGCGCTCCTGCAGTGCCGGCACTGGAAGTGCGGAATGGAGCTCCAGAAAATGCTCCTGGGCACGGATTGCGCCTTCCCGCTGGCGGACCGGAAATTCCAGAATCTCCTTGAGCATCCGCGGAGTGTTACGGGTAATGCAGGTGGCTGTAGAAAAAACCAGAAAACCTACGATACCCATGTACCAAAGGGTACGGTAGACGTTGTAAACGCCAAGGTCACGGTAGACCTGGAACCAGAATTCTCCAAACCGGAATGCATAGCTACTGTAAGATTCCTGCTGGCGCAGAACCGTGCCTATGATCGACGCAACTGCCAGCAGCACCAGAAGGTTTACGGCAAGCCGCATGGACCCCAGAAACTGCCATAGAAGGCGGCGCCGGGATGGCGACCGCATCTCCCCGCTGATTCCCACATGCACCTCTCTTTCACCGGCTTTTATCCTACCATTATGGTGGAGTATAGGGGCTGGTGGCAATTGCCACCAGCCTAGGGCCGCGACTATGCTTTCTGCATGGAATCAATACACCTGAAAGATGCTTCTGGAGCTTACCGTTTCGCGCCCCTGCGCCGCGCCCGTTTCCGGCTGGGCGCCACCCGTCCGGGCCTCCTGCCAGCCGACGAAGGGGCCGAAGTGGCGTTCGCCGGCAGATCCAACGTGGGCAAGTCATCCGTTCTCAATCTCCTCTGCGGCCAGAAGGGGCTTGCCCGCGTGAGCCGCACCCCTGGCCGCACCCAGGCCATCAACATTTTTGATCTGGATCCCGGCCAGCGGCTTGTGGATCTGCCAGGATACGGATACGCAAAGGTGCCCGGAACCATGCGCCGGTCGTGGGGTGACCTCCTGGAGCAGTACATGCGCCGGCGTCGCAGCCTGAAGGCGGTGGTTCTGATCATGGATATCCGGCACGCTCCCAGTCCCATCGACTTGGAAATGCTCGATTTTGCGAGAGACTGCGGGCACGTCATACATGTTCTTGCCAACAAGGCAGACAAACTTTCCCGGGGGGCCGCCCAGCAATGCCTCCGCCAGATGCGCGGCGCGGCCGGGCTGGATGACGTCGACATCCAGCTGTTTTCTGCCCTGAGCGGTCTTGGTCTGGAGGATCTGCACAGGCACATGGCGCTCTGGCTGGGAGAAGCACCGTCTGCCCCCTCCCAGAAACACACCCCCCCCGGAGCCGGAGCCGATTCAGCCAGTTCCGGAACTGGTCACGAACCGCTGGCCTGATTTCCGGCTGGCCTCAGGGAGCCTGTGGCAGCGCCTGGACCACAGGCTCCGCCTTTCCCTATGGTACCCCCACTGGCCGATCGCCGCCGCAGTCGGGCTACTGGGTCTTTTCAACCTGCTCCCGGAAATTGGCAGGATACTTGGCCTCCGTTATAGCGGCAGGCTGTTTCACCTTTCGCACCACTTTCTCCTGAAGGCCTTCCACGGGGTTCCCGTAGGCGCAGCCGGCGCCCTGCTAACCATCATGTCCCTTGGGCTTCTCGCAAGATCACGCTTCGCCTGGATAACAGTGCTTCTGATCGCCTCTGCCATCCTGAGCTACGGTCTCTACCGCCATCCCCTGCACCCAACCCCACTGCTTTATTACAATGCCACCCTGGTTCTTCTTCTGGTGTCATTCCGCAACCAGTTCAGCCGTAGCAGCCTGGCCACCGGCACACTGTTTGGGATGGCTGCGGCCATGATGGTTTTTTCCTACGGGGTTTTCGGGGCCTATATTCTGGGTACCGGTTTCCATCCCCAGATCCGCGATCTTTCCAGTGCCCTTTATTTTGCGATTGAGACCATATCCACTGTAGGTTATGGTGACATCCTGCCTGTTACCGATGAAACCAGGCTTTTCGTTGTCTCCCTGATCATCTTCGGCATCAGCCTATTTGCCACCTCCCTGTCGGCCATTCTCGTACCACTGGTACAAAACCGGCTGCAGCTGGCCCTGAAAGGAGAACCCCTGGCAATGACGCAGAAAAACCATTACATCATAGTTGGTGACACGCCACTCGCGCGGAACAGCTACCGGGAACTGAAGCAGCGCAACCTTCCGGTTCTGGTCATTCTCAACCAGTCTTCACAGGATGCCGCTTTCCAGCCGGAAGACCTGGTCATCGGGGATGCCAGCGATACAGACGTACTTAAAGGTGCCGGGGCAGAAAGTGCGCTTGCCGTCCTCGCCCTGCGTGCCGATGACTCGGAAAACGCGTTCGTCGTTCTTGCGGTCAAGGAACTGGAAGGTTCGGCCAAAACGGTCGCTGCAGTAAACGACAGCAAAAATCTTGGTCGTGTTCGCCGGGTACAGCCCGACATGATCATTGCTCCGCAGGTAATCGGCGGAGAACTCCTGGCCATGGCCCTCAATGGTGAAGTCCTCGACAGCGATGCCGTAGTGCGCATGTTCCGCTTTACTGGCAGGGATCCAGGCAAAAAAGAAGTCTGACGCTCCAGCATCCCCTGTGCTGGAGTCCTGTTTCAGGCATGGACAGCATCCCAGCTGGCCCCCCAGCCCATACCCACTTTCAGGGGCACGGACAGCGCGACCACCCCCTCCATCCGCTCCCGGAGAGACTCCCTGAACATCGCCAGCTGCCCCTCGGGAATTTCCAGGACAATTTCGTCGTGGACCTGGAGAATCATCCGCCCCCCCCGCCCTGGATCTCCCTGTAGCCAGCTATCCACAGCGATCATGGCGAGCTTGATAATATCGGCTGCAGTTCCCTGCATGGGGGCGTTAATGGCAGCACGTTCCGCATAGCTGCGACGGGCCGGATTGCGGGACCGGATCTCGGGCACATAAAGCCGGCGTCCAAAAAGGGTTTCCACATACCCCTGTTCCCTCGCCAGAATCCGGGTATGCTCCATGTACTGCAGCACACCAGGATAGCGTTCGAAATAGCGGTCCATGTAGGCACGGGCCGCACCCTGGTCGATACCAAGCTGCTGGGCCAGCCCGTAGGGGGTCTGGCCATAGATGAGGCCGAAATTGATGGCTTTGGCAGCCCGCCGTTTTTCACTGTCTACTGCTTCCGGGGAAATACCAAAGACTTCGGCCGCTGTTGCGCGGTGGATGTCTTCGCCTGCAGCAAAAGCCTGAAGCAGGCCTGCATCCTGGGAGAGATGTGCCATGATCCGGAGCTCCACCTGCGAATAGTCGGCGCCAAGCAGCAGGTGGCCGGGTTCGGCGACAAAAGCCCGGCGGATCCTGCGGCCCTGCTCGGTCCGTATGGGGATGTTCTGGAGATTTGGATCGCTTGAGGAAAGCCGCCCTGTTGCGGTTACTGCCTGCCGGAAATGGGTATGCACCCGTCCCGTCCGGTGATGGATCATCTGGGGCAGCGCATCGGCATAGGTATTCTTGAGTTTTGCAAGACTGCGGTATTCCAGTATCAGCCCTGGCAGCGGGGAGTAGGCACCCAGCTGCACCAGAATATCTTCGCTGGTCGAGGCCTGGCCACCCGGTGTCTTTTTCCGTATGGGCAACTGCATCCTATCAAAAAGCAGCTCCTGGATCTGTCGGGGCGAGTTGAGATTGAAGGGATACCCGGCCATGTCGTGAGCGCTGTGTTCGACGGATGCCATGGACTTTTCCAGTTCAGCACCAAGCATCTCCAGCTGCGACCGGTCAATCTTCACACCAGCCCATTCCATCCGCGCCAGCACGGTCACCAGGGGCATCTCAATCTCCATCAGCACATGCTGGAGCCCGGGATACTCCGAAACCATCGGCCACAGGAGCCGGTCCAGCCGGATGCAGAGATCGGCATCCTCACCAGCGTACGCTGCCGCCTCAGCTATGGAGACCTCGGCAAAATTTTTTGCCTGCCTGCCAGACCCCACCAGATCGGCAAAGGCAATACTGCGATGCCCCAGAAACCGCTCTGCAAGACTGTCCAGATCGTGCCCCCCCCGGGTGCTATCCAGCACATAGCTCTCAAGCATCGTATCCCGCAAAAGCCCCTCGGGGGCAATTCCCTGGGACCAGAAAATCTGCCAGTCAAATTTGGCATTCTGGGCAATTTTGGCTGCCCGCGAATTTTCGAGCCAGGGCCGCAGGCGGCGGAGCACCTCGGAACGGTCCATCTGCTCACCTGCACTATGGCCGACCGGGATATAAGCGGCACACGGATGCTCCCCTTCCTGCCAGGCAACAGAAATGCCGACCAGATCGGCACCATGCGGATCCAGGGCGGTCGTTTCCGTATCCACGGCCACCATGGGTGCTTTCTGCAGCTTGTCCATGAGGAGTTCCAGCTGGTCTGTCCGGGTAATGACAAGATATTTTTCTCGGTGGACCAGTCCATCAGTCACCTCTGGACCGCCCTGGTTTTTTGGAGATTGGACTGGCGGCAGATCCTTCAGCCAGGCGTGAAACCCAAGACGTTCGGCCAGATGGCGCAACGCCAGGACATCAGCAGCCTGGCGCGCATAACTCTGGCCAGGAAGCTCCAGATCGCAGCGGATCCTTGCAAGCTCCCGGCTGCGGGGCAGGAAGGAAAGGCTTTCCCGAAGAGATCCGCCCACTTTCCCGCCCAGGGCATCCGCGTGGGCTATGATCCCTCCCAAATCCCCATACTGGGCCAGCCACCTGGCAGCGGTTTTGCCCCCCGCCCCAGGGACTCCGGGAATATTGTCTGCCTTGTCTCCCACCAGGGCCAGATAGTCCACAACCTGACCGGGCAGGATGCCCCATTTTTCCTTCACGGCAGCCAGATCAAGAATGGTGCCCTTCATGGTATCCACAATGCGGGTGCGGCCATCCACAAGCTGGGCCATATCCTTGTCGCCGCTGACAATAATGACATCCTGGCCAGCAGGCGCCTGGCGCGCGAGCGTACCGATGACATCGTCCGCCTCCACGCCAGGCTCGGCCAGCAGGGGAAGACCCATGGCACGGATCCACTGGTACAGCAGGTCTACCTGGACCCTCATTTCTTCGGGCATGGGGGGGCGATGGGCCTTGTATTCCGGGAAGATCTCGTCCCGGAACGTCGGGCCAGGAGCATCAAACACCACAATGATTTCGTCACTGGGGTATTCACGCTCCAGGCGGCGCAGCATATTGGCCACACCAAAAATGGCACCGGTTGGGAGGCCATCTGGTGCCCGAAGGTCCGGCAGGGCATGAAACGCACGGTAGAGAAAGCTGGAAGCATCCACTAGGATGCGGGGATCGTCGGCCATATTCGGGACTTCTCCATGGATTTGGGTCATAATATGCCAGCCGTTCCATTTTGCCACGGGAAAACCTGGATGCGTGCCCAACTAGAAGCAGAAAGACTCCGCGATAGTGGTGAGAACCGTCTGACCCGGGAAGCCTGGAAAATTTTCCAGATCATAGCCGAATTTGTCAGGGGCTATGAAAAACTGGCCACAGTGGAACCCTGCGTCAGCATTTTTGGCTCAGCACGCGTCCGGGAAGACCATCCATGGTACACCAAGGCACAGCAAATAGCTGAAACCCTTTCCAATGCCGGTTTTTCTGTCATCAGCGGTGGCGGGCCGGGGATCATGGAAGCCGCCAACCGCGGCGCTTTCCACGGGAGCGGTTACAGCATTGGCCTGAACATCGAGCTGCCCCATGAACAGATCAGCAATCCCTATCAGGATATTTCCCTTTCCTTTGAGCATTTCTATTCCCGCAAGGTCATGTTCATGAAATATGCGGCAGCCTACGTGGTGATGCCCGGAGGCTTTGGGACCCTAGACGAGCTGGCTGAATGCCTGACGCTTGTCCAGACGGGGAAAACCAGGCGCATGCCCATCATTCTGGTGGGATCGGATTTCTGGAGCGGTCTCATCCAGTGGTGGAAAGACACCATGCTGGCCCATGGCACCATCAATCCGGAAGATCTTGACCTGGTCACGGTTCTGGACGAGGCTGACGCAGTCGTGGCGGCCATTTTTGACCATTATGAAAAACGCGGTTTTGCGCCATCAGCCGCAGAAACCGAAGCCCTGCTCAACCTCTGAAGACACGAGGAGGCAAAAATGCACATTCGCAGCGTTACATTCGTGCTCTCTGCCGTTGCCCTGGTGATATCGGTTTCCGCTCTCGCCCAGGGGCAGAAAACGGACCACCCCTACCATTTGCCCCGCCTTGCTCCCGACACGCCTGGTGGGCCTGCAGCCAAACTGCATGTGCCCTCGGGTTCGCGCATAGAGGAATACCGGGTCAATGGCGAGGTCTATATGGTCAAGGTCATTCCGCCCAGGCCCTTCCCGCCATACTATCTGGTCAACCGGAGCGGTAACGGCGAGTTCACCCGCGTCCCCAAAAACGATGCCGAGCGCATGAGCGTTCCCCAGTGGATCCTTTTCCACTGGTAGGAGAAGATAGGGCTTTCAGGATCCGGCTTTTCCATGTCTGTCTACACTGATGTTCCAGCCAAGGCCCTGGACGCTTTTCTGTCCGATTACGACCTTGGGCCAGCTGACTCGCTGACCGGCATTTGTGCCGGCACCGAAAACAGCAATTTTTTTCTCGAGACGCCCAACGGCCATTTCGTCCTTACCCTGTTCGAGCGCCTTCCTGCCAGCGAAATCCCCTACTATCTCCATGTAACCGAGTGGCTAAGCCTGCGGGGAATTCCCTGCCCTGCTCCGGTCCATGCCCGGGACGGCAGCATTCTGGGAGAACTGTGCGGCAAGCCTGCGGCGATCGTACAGCGCCTGCCGGGAAGTTCCATCGAAGGAAGGCCCCCGAATGGCGCCGAAATTGCTGCGGTCGGCACACTGCTCGCAAAAATGCACATTGCCGGTACCGGCTTCCCAGAACGCCACCCCAATCCGGCGGGCGTCTTCTGGTGCCAGCAGACCGCAAGGAGGCTTATACCAAAACTCAGTCCGGCAGAGCGGGAAATTCTGGTCGAAGAACAGGAGGCACAGAAGTTTTGGCCCCACGACCGGGTGCCCCGCGGGGTAGTCCATGCCGATCTTTTCCCGGATAACGTACTTTTCACCAAGAGCGGGATTTCCGGGACTATTGACTATTATTACGCTGGGGATGACGCGTGGCTTTACGACCTGGCCGTTGTTGCCAACGCATGGTGTTCCCTTCCGGATGGAAGCCTCGACAAGGAGATGGCGGCCACCCTCTGGCAGCATTACAGCAAGGTCCGTCCCATTGAAAGGAGCGAGCATGGCCTCTGGTTCCCCTATATGAGGGCTGCGGCCCTACGCTTCTGGCTGCTCCGCCTGGAGGCCAGACATTTCCCCCGCGCCGGGCACATGACGGAACTCCGCGATCCCGAGGAATATCGCCGGATCCTGCTGCGCCGCCAGGAATTCTGCTAGCCCGGCGGCATGGCTTTCATGGGGCACTGCGGGAAACGCCCCAGCATTTCGCAGGCAAGAACGGCAGATCTTCTGCAGACAATAATACAGCCACGCTGTACGTCTGCTCCACGGCAGACGCAGCTTTCCACGCTACCATAGGAGCAATTTCGACCGCCAGGACTCCCGGCCGGAGGTGAAACTGGCCTCCTGTGCAGGATGGCGCCCCAGACAAAACCTGATCCACCCAGAAAGGAGAGGAATTCCGATGTCCAGGACCAATACAGTACCTAGCACAAAGAATCTCTGGCCCAGGGAAGTGCGGTGGCTCCACGCCGGATTCGCCATCTGCATAGTCTGGCAGCTTTTCTCCTCCCTCTGGATGTCCCCCCACTGGGCCAAGCATGCCGACTATGGGAACCTTGGCAAACTGCTTTTTAGCTTTCACGCCTGGATCGGGCTGTTAACCACATTTTTTCTGCTTTGGCAGTGGCTATGGATTCTTGTCCACCCCGAGATTAGAAAGCAGATGTTTCCTGTTACCGGCCCCTGGCAGCCCATCTTGCGTGACCTGAAGGGTCTGCTGGGCGGCAGGCTGGGTGGAGTAGGACCGCACCCCGGTCTGGGTGCTGTAATTCATGGACTCGGCCTGCTGGCCGTGACATGGATGGCCCTGACTGGCACGGCAGTGTTTTTCTTCCTGCCACAGGCCGGTGCGTCTCCGGGCCCGGTCCTCCACATCCTGCTCCCACTGCACAAGGTACTTGGCAACGTGGTCTGGGCCTACCTGATCGGCCATATTGGCATGGCGGTCATGCACACATTTCTACGCGACCGCGTCTGGGACATTTTCCGCCTCATGGACTGACTGGCCCCGCAGCCCGTGTTTTCGGTATAGTCCTGCCGTTAGAAGGAGCAAGATGAATGAGCGAGAAATTGTGGGGTGGCCGTTTCGCCGAAAGTACCGACGCCCTTGTGGAACGGTTTACCGCCTCCATTGCCGTGGATGCCCGACTTTACCGGCAGGATATCCGGGGTTCCATAGCCCATGCACGCATGCTGGGACGGGTGGGCGTACTGGAAGCCGCAGAAGTGGAGGCCATCACTGCCGGGCTGTTACAGGTCAGGGAAGAAATTTCCGCCGGACAACTTCCGCTGAGCGAGGCCCTGGAAGACATTCACATGCATGTGGAGAACCGGCTGATCGAGCTCATTGGAGACACTGGAAAGAAGCTTCATACCGGACGTTCACGCAACGACCAGGTGGCTACGGACATGCGCCTTTATGTCCGGGAGGCACTGGATGATGCCATTGCCCGTCTGCAGGAACTGCAGACGGTGTTTCTTGATCTCGCCGAACGGGAAGCGGAAACGGTTCTTCCCGGGCTCACCCACATGCAGGTAGCCCAGCCGGTCACCTTTGGGCATCACTGCATGGCATATGTGGAAATGTTCCACCGGGATACCGGCCGCCTGCAGGACGCACGGAAACGGGTCAATGTCCTGCCCCTGGGATCCGCGGCGCTCGCAGGCACCACCTTTCCCATTGACCGCTGGGATGTCGCCCGTGAGCTGGGATTCGACCATGTGGCAGAAAACAGCCTGGATGCGGTATCCGACCGCGATTTCCTTCTTGAAGTCCTGTCGGACTTTTCCATTCTTGCAGTACACCTGTCGAGACTGTCAGAGGAACTCATCTACTGGATGTCGTCCGCCCTCGCCTTTATTGATCTGCCGGACGCCTTCTGTACCGGGTCCAGCATCATGCCCCAGAAAAAAAATCCCGATGTGGCTGAACTGATTCGTGGAAAAAGCGGCAAGGTCATGGGGCAGATGACTTCACTCCTGATCCTGATGAAAGGGCAGCCCCTTGCCTACAACCGCGACAACCAGGAAGACAAGTCCATTTTCTTTTCTGCCCTGGACGAAATTCAGGCGAGCCTTGAAGTTCTCATCCATATGCTCCCCGGACTGCGCACCTACCCAAAACGGATGCGGGAAGAAGCGGAAAAGGGTTTTGCAACCGCAACCGACCTTGCCGACTATCTTGTCCGCAAGGGAATCCCTTTCCGTGACGCCCATGCGATTGTCGGTCGAGCCGTACGTCTTGCCCAAACACAGGGCATAGGGCTGGAGGGCCTCTCCCTGCATGAACTGCAGAAAATCTGTCCCCAGGTGGGCCCCGAAGTGGCCGAAGTTTTGTCCCTTGAGGGATCAGTAGCCGCACGCAACCATCTGGGAGGGACAGCGCCAGAACAGGTCCGTTCTGCCATAGCCCGGGCTCGGACCCGTCTCCAGCGGGAGAGGTCCTTCTGATGCGAACCCCAAAAACCGGGATCTGCTTTTCCCGCCTGCATTGGCCTCTCTTTCTTTGCCTGGGGATTCTTCTCGCTGGCTGTGGCCGGAAAACGGCACTGGTTCTGCCGTCCACGATACATCACAGCCAGACCGCGACTGCGGGGGCCCCGACCCGGTCATGAGACATTTTCACTACCGCGCAGGCAGACTCTGGGCAGATGAAGTGCCCCTGGACCAGATAGCGGCACGTTTCGGTACACCGGCATATGTGTACTCCGAAATGGCCATTCATGAGCGCTATACCGCATTCAGTCACGCCCTTGGACCGGAGACCCTGCTGTGCTACGCGGTAAAAGCCAACAGCAATCTCCATGTCCTGGCCAGCCTTGCTCGCTGGGGCGCTGGCTTTGATATCGTTTCCGGGGGTGAGCTGGCCCGGGTTCTGCGTGCTGGGGGCGATCCCCAACGGACAGTATTCTCCGGCGTTGGCAAAAGCCGCGAGGAAATCAGGGCCGCCCTTGATGCAGGAATCTTCTGCCTGAATGTGGAATCTGAGGCAGAGCTGGAACAGGTAGACGCGATTGCTTCCGGACTGGGGTGCAGGGCTCCGGTAGCCCTGCGGGTGAATCCTGACGTAGACCCAGGAACCCACAGCTATATCGCTACAGGCCTCCGGGAAAGCAAGTTTGGAATTCCCCTGGTCCATGCGGAAAGACTGTATCTTGAGGCAGCCCGCTGGCCAGCCGTTGATTTCCGGGGCATTGCCTGCCATATCGGATCGCAGCTGACAGATCTGGCACCCATCGCTGAAGCAGCGCGCAAGGTTCGTGGACTTTACGAGCGGCTTGCTGGTGCAGGAGTACCCCTCAGCCACCTGGATCTGGGCGGGGGGGTAGGCATCCGCTACCATGAAGAACAGGCACCCACGCCGGCAGCCTATGCCGCGGTACTCCACGATGCCCTTGCAGGACTGCCGGTCCGGCCTGTCGTAGAACTGGGAAGATCTGTAGTGGGCAACGCTGGGGTCCTGCTAACCCGGGTAGAATACCTCAAGGACAATGACGGAAAAAAATTCTGCATAGTAGATGCCGCGATGAATGACCTTCTGCGGCCTAGCCTCTATGGTGCCTGGCACGATATCCTCCCCGTACAGGAAGAGTCGCCTGCAGAAACCGGCACTCTGGATGTGGTCGGTCCCATATGTGAGAGCGGAGATTTTTTCGCCAGAAACCGCCCTCTAGCCGTCCGTGCCGGTGACCTCCTGGCCATCCTCAGTACCGGCGCCTATGGTTTTGCCATGGCCAGCCAGTACAACAGCCGACCACGTCCCCCAGAGATCCTGGTCAGGGGAAGCGAAGCGAGGCTGGTACGCCGCCGTGAAAACCTGGCGGATCTTTTGACCGCCGAGGAAAACCCGGACTGACCGCAATGTGCGCTTTGATCCGGATTTGCCCGGAAGGGCCAGAACTCCCATCTTTCCATTAACTGCCTTATCGGGTTGGGAGTGTTATCGCCACTGGGCATCCGCAGACCGTGAGCGCAGGCAGGCAGGCAGGCAGGGAAGATACCTGCCAGAACATCTCCAGCAACCCTGTAAACCAGCGCAGCGGACATGGCTGGCATTTTTCCCGGGAGTGGCAGAAGCGCAGCTTGGGGAAGCCATGTTCCAAGCACCACAGGTGCGCTATGGCTATGAAAGAGGGGGCCCACGAACCAGGCCCTCCTCATGGGGAACGGAACAGGGCCAGGCGGGGGAAGGCACTGGCTACCAGAAAGCCATGAATGGGATGGTCCATGCCCGGAACAGAAGTCCCGGCCAGAAAACCACCAAACGGGCTCCCGCTTGCCTGCTAGCAGTCCTTGACTTTGGGCCAGGATTTCCTTATCTTGCGTGCCCTTACGGGATATTCTAGGACAGAAAACCATGAAACGTACCTTTCAGCCTAGCGTTGTACACCGCAAGCGAACCCATGGGTTCCGTGCCCGCATGTCCACCAGGTCGGGTCGTCTGGTGCTTAAGCGTCGGCGTGCCAAAGGCCGTTACAAGCTCTGCCCTTAAGGCATGCACGGGGCGCGACCCTGCCAGCAGTTTGCCCGGGAACACCGGCTGCACAGGAAAGCCGACATCCAGCGCACCCTGCAGCGTGGACGCAAACGGGTTTTCCCCGAACTGGTACTGTACAGCCTAGATAACGGCCTCGGGCACGCCAGGCTAGGGCTTTCTGTAAGCCGCAAGACAGGCAACGCGGTACAGCGGAACCGCATCAAGCGCCGACTTCGCGAGGCGTTCCGCGTTTCCCCGCTGCGAAACCGCAGTCTTGACATTCTCGCGATAGCCCGGCCAGCCGGAAAAGATGGCGGGGTTGCGCTGTTCGTCCGCCAGATCGAAAAGGTGCTCGGCTGATGTTCAGCTCTGCCGCCATTGCCCTGATCCGCGGGTACCAGCTGCTTTTAAGCCCCTTCATGGCAAGCAGCTGCCGCTATTACCCCACCTGCTCCCAGTACACCTGTGAAGCCATAGAACGTTACGGCCTCCTGCGTGGAATGTGGATGGGTGCCAAGCGTATTGGCCGCTGCCATCCATGGCACGAGGGTGGCCATGATCCTGTTCCCTGAAGCGTCGGAGCCACATGGACACACAACGCACCATTCTCGCTGTCGTCCTTTCCATCATCGTACTGCTGCTTTTTGACCACTGGATGGGTTCCGGGTCTCTGACAGCAAAACATGCCCAGAGTCCGGCTGCCGCAGCGTCTTCCGCCCGGCCCTCACTCCCTCCTTCCGGCCTGGGAAAACCATCCGCTGCAGTGCTTTCACCCCCTGGTGCAACCCCCGGGCCGGTTCTGCACTTTTCCAACCCGTCTTTTACTGGACAGGTCAGTCTTCTTGGGGGAGACATCCAGGATCTCGGCCTCAGGGACTATAAATCTGCCGTGGAAAACCCCACGCCCTACCAGATTCTCGACTCTACTCCGTCCCGGCTCACCATCCAGCAGAGTGGATTTATCCAGAGCGGGGGCCAGCCGATACAGGTACAGTTCAGCCAGGCCGCCTCTTCTGTAAGTGACAGCGGGCAGCGCATCGTCCTGGCTGGGAAAGCCGGTCCACTGGATGTCCAGAAAACCCTGCGGTTTTTCCCGGGGAAGTATCTTGTGGATGAAACCATCCGGGTTAGCAACCGCGGTCCAGCGCCATGGAGTGGCAGCTATTTTGACCAGATCCTCCGAAACGGACGTACACAGAGCCACTGGTTCATGTCCATTTTCACTGGCGCAGTTGTAATGCATGGCAGCTCCTTTACCGAAAAAGGTTTTAGTGATCTCCGCGGACACCCAGAACTACATGGCGGTCCCGGCTGGGCAGGCATGACGGATCACTATTTCCTCCAGGCCATCATTCCGGAGCCCAGCGCACAGGTACAGGTCTATGCCCGGCCCGAAGGCGCCAATTACGCTGCAGGCGTCCTGCAGCCACTGGCATCGCTTGCTCCCGGAGCATCAGTCACCATCCACCAGCAGCTCTATCTGGGACCGAAGCGCCAGGATATCCTGGCCAATCTCGGCCATGGTCTGGAACAGACCGTGGACTATGGCTGGTTTACGGTTATCGCCGAACCCATGCACAGCGTGCTCGGCTGGTTTCATGGCTGGACTGGAAACTGGGGGTGGGCCATTGTCTTTCTGGTACTGGCCGTCAAGCTGATTTTTTTCTATCCCTCCGCCATCAGCTACCGTTCCATGGCCAACATGAGAAAGCTGCAGCCAAAACTGGAAAAAATCCGGAAAGAATATGGTGACGACCGCCAGAAAATGGGCGTGGCCATGATGGAACTGTACCGGAAGGAGAAAGTCAGTCCCATGGCCGGCTGTCTGCCCATTGTTGCCCAGATGCCCGTTTTCATTGCGCTGTACTGGGTACTTGTCGAAAGTGTTTCTCTAAGACAGGCACCCTTCGTACTTTGGATCCACGACCTCGCGGCACCGGACCCCTATTTCATGCTCCCCCTGCTGATGGGGGTCAGCATGTTTGTCCAGCAGCGGCTCAATCCGGCCCCCGTGGATCCGATACAGAAACGGGTCATGTCCATCCTGCCCGTGGTTTTTGCCGTCTTTTTTTCTTTTTTTCCTGCAGGGCTGGTGGTGTACTGGCTGACCAATAACGTGGTATCCATCGCGCAGCAGTACCTGATCACCCGCCATGTCATGAAGGACACCTGAACACAGCCGTGCCGGGAAACCTGTACCAGCTTGGGGATACCATTGCCGCCATCGCCACCCCGGCCGGGGAGGGCGGTGTCGGCATTGTCCGTCTGTCCGGTCCAAAGGCTTTTGCCATTGCCACAGGGATCTGTGGCAGCCAGTCCCCAACCCCATGGCGCCCCAGGCATGCCTATCTCCGCAAATTCCTCGGCCATCAGGGTCAGGTGCTTGATCATGGCATTGCCCTCTATTTCCCGGCACCCCATAGCTATACAGGGGAAGATGTCATTGAACTCCAGGGGCATGGTAGTCCCGTTGTCCTCAACCTTCTGCTACAGCGGGCGATCGCACTTGGGGCCCGCCTGGCAAGGCCGGGGGAATTCAGTGAACGGGCATTTCTGAACCAGCGGCTGGATCTGGCACAGGCAGAAGCTGTAGCCGACCTGATCCATTCCCGCAGCGAAGCACAGGCCAGGGCAGCCATCGCGAGCATGGAAGGCCATTTCTCCTCTGCGGTTGGCAGTCTGCGGTCTACCATTCTGGAAGCCCTGGCACTTGCAGAGGCGGGGCTGGACTTCAGCGAGGAGGATCTGGGGGAAAGCCACAGGGAGCTTCTCCATCAGGGTCTGGAGAAGCTCCTTCTGCAGACAGAAAAGATCCTGCGCCCCTGTCGCGCCGGAGCGAGACTTTCGCATGGGGCACGCGTCGTCCTGGCTGGCCGCCCCAATGTTGGAAAATCCAGCCTCCTGAATGTCCTTGCACAACGCGAAAGTGCCATTGTCACTCCGGTGCCGGGAACTACCCGGGATATCCTGCGGGAAGAAATTCTTATTGATGGTCTGCCCGTAGAACTTCTGGATACCGCCGGGCTGCATGATACGGAGGACCTGGTGGAGCAGGAAGGGATCCGCCGTAGTCGTGCGGCCATGGAGTCTTCCCAGTGGATCCTGCTGCTTGCCGATGCCCGCGTGGGGTGGCTGCCAGCCGACCAGAAAATCCTCGATAGCCTGGATTCTGCCCGTTGCACCATTATATGGAACAAGCTTGATCTCGTAGAACATCCTCCCCATCTGCCGACCGGCTGCAAGCAGATTTCCATCTCCGCCAGAACTGGTCACGGACTGGAGCAGCTTGAACAGCATCTTTCGGCCTCCCTTGGAGGAGTACCTCCCGAGGCAAGCGTCTTCAGTGCCAGGACCCGCCATCTCCAGGCTCTCGAGGACTGCCACGAAGCCCTCCTGGCCGGAGTCCGGCTGCTGGAACTCGCCGGGCCAGAAGAACTGCTGGCCCAGTCTCTGCGTGAGGCTGCCTATGCGCTCTCCAGAGTCACGGGAGAGATGGGGGTAGAGGAAATTCTGGGAGAAATTTTCTCGCGCTTCTGCATTGGGAAATAGCCCGAATCCAGGCTTCTTTTTTCGCGCCGGACTGGCCGGCGCGTTCAGTTCCACAGCCCAGGCCATCGTGCCATAATCGGCAAAGCTCTGCTGCAAAAGGTCCGTCCCCATGTGCCTGCCCCCGGCAAGACGATTTCAGGACCGGCTGTTCTGCACCAAGATGGGGAAAAATCTCCCGCTCCTGGCAGCCCTGGTTCCCTGCCTGGCCCTCCAGCCAGTTTCTGCGACGCCTGTCCGTGCTGTTGGGGCAGAAAGCCAGTATGCGAACGTTATTGCCCAGATTGGCGGACCCTATGTTTCCGTCCAGGCTATCGAGAGCAGTCCCGCCGTTGATCCCCACTCTTTCGAAACCAGTCCGGCCATTGCCAGAAAACTGTCCCAGGCACTGCTGGTTGTCCGCAACGGGCTCGGCTATGACAGCTGGGCCGGCAAAATTTTAAAAGCCAACCCCGATCCCCGGAGACAGACCATTGTCGTACAGGAGCTCCTGGACCTGCCGCGAAATACCAGAAACCCCCATCTCTGGTACAAACCCCAAACCATGCCTCAAGTGGCCTCTGCGGTAGCAACCGCCCTCGGAAAGCTGGAGCCGGCACACCAGGCGTATTTCCAGCAGCAGGTCCGTCTTTTCGATACCTCGCTAAAGCCATGGTATCGGGAGATCGCCAGATTCAGGACCCGGTATGCCCATACGCCCGTAGCAGTGACTGAACCGGTTGCCGACTATCTTCTCACAGCCATGGGATGCGATATCCGCACGCCATGGCCACTCCAGGCAGCCATCATGAACGGTACCGATCCCGCTCCCCAGGATACCAGTTTCCAGATCCGCCTGCTGGAGAAAAAGGCTGTCCGGTTCATGGTCTATAACCGGCAGGTCACCAGCAGCCTGACCCGCCTGTTTCTTGAAAAAGCCAGAGACAGCAGCGTACCGGTAATCGGTGCCTATGAGATCATGCCGGCCGGATACAGCTACCAGAAATGGATGCTTGCAGAAACGGCAGCCCTGTACCGTGCGGCAGCCCAGGAGACAGCGGCTGCTGGAACGCACTAGAATCTGCGGATGCCAAACCAGAATCCACCCATCTGCTTCCCTGGACAGCAGGTTGGGGCCCCATCCCTCCCGTCCACAGCGCCGGCATGAAAAACAGCTCCACCCCCGGCCAGGACAGGGTCCTGGGAAGGCTGGCGACCGGGCTTCTCCGCATTTTCGCACGCACACCCCGACCACTCCGGGTTTTTTTAGGAAACCGGCTTGGCGATATTGCCCGGCTTCTGGTACCACGGGCCCGAACCATAGCCCGGAAAAATTTGGAACTGGCTTTTCCTGAACTGACAGAAAAACAGAGACGAAGACTGCTCCGGGCGCATTTCCGCTCTCTTGGCCAGGGCCTGGTGGAGCTCGGCCCACTGTGGTTCTGGCCGACGGAGCAGGCCCTTTCCCTCATACGGGAAGTCGAGGGTGCAGAAGCCGTAGACGCGGCTCTTGCTGGTGGGCATGGTGTCGTCCTCTTTACCGCCCACCTCGGGGCCTGGGAAGCAGCGGTACAGTATATAGGACAGCGCTGGCCCGTGACCGTAATGTATATGGCCACCCGGAACGTCTCCATTAACGCACTGATGACCACAGGCCGTGGTCGGAGTGGTGCGCGGCTGGTGCCCAAGGAAAAAGGCATACGCCCCCTGTTGCAGGCCCTTCAGAAAGGGGAGGCAGTTGGCGTTCTTCCAGACCAGAATGTCGATCCCAAAGAGGGTGTTTTTGCCCCCTTTTTCCGTCGTCCGGCCTGCACGACCCCACTGCTGGCACGACTCGCCGGGCGAAGGCAGAGCCCGGTATTTGGCGTCTATGCCTACCGTATGCCGAAGGGGATGGGCTACCGCATGGAAATTGTTCCAATGGCATCGGGGTTCCCTGCCGGGGATGACGAAGCGGATGCCGCTGCGATGAACGCTGTCCTTGAAACAGCCATTCTCAAGGCTCCAGAACAGTACTGGTGGGTCCACCGCCGCTACAAGGATCCCGCTCCCGGATGGGAATATCCCTACTAACCGCTCCCCTTGAAAAGCTATTTCCCTGTCCCCAATTTCTGTTTCAGGAATCGTTAGTTGGTGTTTTCAGAAAGGAGAGACGGCCATGGCCCAGGAAAAAGCGGTAAGCAGTGGTCCCGTTCGCGTTGTGGACCCCATGGAACAGCTGTTCGACGCGGTACTGCCAGGATTTTTTCGCCCGATGCAGGCCGCTTCAGGAAGTACCCGCCCCAGTATCGCGCATATTGATGTCATTGACCGGGATACCGAAATCGTTGTCAAGGCAGAGGTGGCGGGTGTGGACAGGGACAAGCTGGACATCCAGGTTCACGGCAACCAGGTCTATATCAGCGGGAACAAGGAAGAGGGCAGTACCCGGGAAGAAGGGAAATATATTTACCGGGAAAGGCGTTACGGTGAATTTGCACGCACGATCCAGCTTCCTGTCGACGTGGATGCAAGCCAGAGCCGGGCATCCTACAAGGATGGCGTACTGGAGCTGGTTCTGCCAAAGGCTGAATCAGCCAAGCGGCGGCGGATTGAGGTAGAGTGAACCGGATATCCTCTTTCCCGGAAGAGCGGCCGCTAGCGGCACAGGGGGCAGAGGCTTCCCACGCATCCAGCCATTTATTATATTCCGCCCATGGATAACAGCTGTCTGTTCCTGGGCGGAACTTTTGATCCCATCCATTATGGTCACCTGCGGGCTCTTGAGGAAATCCGCGAAGCCCTTGGTCTTGGTTCGGCACTGCTCATCCCTGCCGGTCATCCTCCCCACCGGCACAGTCCATGGGCACCGGCAGAACACCGGCTTGCCATGACCCGCGTTGCGGCCGAGCAGCACCCGGCCTTCCGCGTCTCGGCTTTTGAGGTAGAAAGGAATACCCCCTCCTATACCATCGATACCCTGAAGCATCTGCGGATTTCACATCCCGGGGCTTTTCTGGCCATGGTTATCGGCATGGACGCCTTTCTGCGCTTTGATACCTGGCACTCTTGGGAGGAAATTCTTGACCTCACCCATTTGGTGGTCACCGGCCGTCCGGGCTGGCCGATGGCTGAACTCCCCGAGCCATTGCGCCAAGCGCTCTATAGCCGCCGTGCCGCCAGTCTCAATGATCTGCTCTTTGCTCCTGCCGGCCGGATTGCATTTCATACGGTCACTGCCCTGGAAATCTCCGCCACCCAGATACGGAGCCTGCTGGCAGCCCGGCGTAGCGCCCGCTTTCTGTTGCCAGATGCCGTCTTGGATTATATTGACCGGCATGGACTCTACCGTAACCCCTGATACCAGGAGGACCCCCTTTGCCTAGTGCTGAAACTGTCCGCGATCTTGCGATAGCCGCCCTTGATGAACACAAGGGCATTGATATCCAGAGTATTGATGTCCGGAGCCAGACCGATATCACCGACTATCTGGTCATCGCCTCAGGAAACTCCGACCGGCAGTTACGGGCCTTGGCGGACGCGGTTCTTGAGAAGGCCCGGGCAGCAGGTGTCCGGCCTCTTGGCAAGGAAGGCCTGGCAGGGGGGGACTGGATGCTGGTAGACCTGGGAGATGTAGTAGTCCATCTGCTGCGCCCGGAAACCCGTGACTTTTACCAGCTTGAGCGGCTGTGGGGAGAATTGCCCCGTGTCCGCGGGCAGAAGGAAGATACCCACTGAAATTTCATGCGTCTTCTTGTACTGGCCCTGGGAACCCGCATGCCTGGATGGGTAGATGAGGCGGTCCAGGACTATTGTGCCCGCATCCTCCCCCCCCTACAGGTCGAATGGCGGGCTCTGCCCCTGGCTTCGCGAACGCGCCGCGGAGACAGCCGTCGCTGGCGGGAGGAAGAAGGAGAAAAACTGCTGGCCGCAACACCCAGAGACAGCGAAATTGTTGCCCTTGAGGTAGGGGGTCGACAGCTCGCCAGTGAAGAACTGGCCCGGAAAATTGGGGGGTGGATAGATGAAACCCGGAATGTCACGCTCTGGATAGGAGGGCCAGACGGGCTGGATCCGGATCTGAAGCCACACTGGCGCTGGTCCCTGTCTTCACTGACGATGGCACATCCTGTAGTCCGGGTGGTTCTGGCTGAACAGATTTATCGGGCCTGGAGCATTCGTGCGGGCCTGCCCTATCATCGTGGCGGAGAGTAAATACCGTGAATAAAAACTTCCTGGACAAACGCCTGCAGCATCTGCTTCTGGCATTGAGTCTGGTTCTGGAGCTTGGGGCCTGTGCCCGGATGGCACCGGCGCCTTCCCTTTTCCAGCAGACCAGCCGTGCCCTCGCTGTGCAGGAGGGGCGCCTTCGCATCCTTTCCCTTTCGCCCCAAGTGACCCAGGGAGAGCTGGCACCGGCGCGTAGCGCACTGGAAAATGCGCAGCGAGACCAGAACCAGAAGAACTATCCCATGGCTGAGCGGGAAATCCTCCTATCCAAACTGTATCTTGATAATATCCAGAGCCGGATGGACAGCAGTGCGGGCTATTCCGGAAATGCCCGGCTACGGGAGCAGGTCAGGGAAGTCCAGGCCCGCATTGCCACGCTCCGCCAGAAAATTGTCCAGACCCGCCAGCAGTTGGGAGAAACCGCTCCATGAATTGCCGATCCCTTTTTGTTCCGGTACTTTTTTTTCTGGGGTTCCCCCTTCTGGCCCAAGGCGATTCTATTACTACCCGCCAGATCCAGAATGCCACTGCCAGGGTAGAGGCACAGGAAAAGCAGGGAGGCCTGACCCAGGCGCAAATCCGGAACCTGCAGGAGACCCTGCACATGATGACCGCTGACCAGATCTACCCAGCCCTTTTCAGGGTTGACCGTGCCATTCTGGAAGCACGGTTCCAGGGCATACTGCAGTACCGGCAGCGTATTGAGCAGGCCCGGAATGCTGTCCACCTGAAAAACCAGCTCGCCAATCTCAAGCATGAGCACCAGGTGCTAGCGGCGCGGTACTCTGCCCTGCGCCAGCAGCTGGCCCAGAAAACAATGGCTGGTGCCCAGACACAGCACATGGAGCAAAAAATCCGGCAGCAGGAGAAGACCATCCGGCAGGAAGAAGGTGCCCTGGCCGAGATGAAAACCCCGGGCAATGCTGGAAACAATTCCTCCCCTGCAAGTGCGCTTTCCGCATATGGCAGCGTCCGAACCGGCAGGAATGGTGTTCATCTGCAGATGCCGGTCAGCACCCTGTTCCAAAACAGCCATATCCTGAGCACCACTGGGCTTGAGCGGCTTCGGGCAGTAGCATCCGCCCTCCAGCGGGTAGAAACCCGTGAAATTCTGGTACGGGTGGCTCCAAGGCCTGGAGGGACCAATCTCGCCACACAGCGGGCAGAACGCATTCTGCGTACATTGAGGAAAAACGGAATTCCGGACCAGCGCCTGGCGCTGGCTACCGGTTCCGGTCTACCAGAGGGTACCGCAGAGCTGTTTCTCGTGAATGCGGCAGAAAACCCGTGAAGGACCGGATCCTTTGATGGACCTGATTCTTGCCTCCGCTTCCCCCCGCCGTCTGGAACTTCTTCGCCAGCTGGGCTATGCACCCTCGGTATGTGTACCCCATGTTGACGAAACTCCCCTTCCCGGAGAATCCCCTTCCGTCCTGGTCCGGCGACTTGCTGCTGGAAAAGTGCGGGCCGTGGGGCGGCAGCACCCCGGGGCTACTGTCATTGGTGCGGATACCGTCGTTACGGCAGATGGAAAGATTTTTGGTAAAGCGATGGACATGGCTTCCGCAGAAGCCATGTACCAGACCCTGGGGGGACGCTGGCACCAGGTACTCACCGCGGTAGCCGTGCTTCATCCCCTATCTGGCAGGCTGCACGTCCGTCTCTCGAAGAATGCCGTTTTCATGCGGTCCCTGTCGACCAGGGAAATCCGTGCCTACTGGGAAACGGGGGAACCCCGGGACAAGGCTGGTGGCTATGCCATACAGGGTCTCGGGGCTGCATTTATCCTTGGTCTCCGCGGCTCTTACAGTGGCGTAATGGGGCTTCCCCTGGCGGAAACGGCCGGGCTTCTGGGAGCTGTCGGGTTCCCTCCACTTTTTTTACAGGGCACTCATGAGTGAAGAACTGTTGATAAATGTAACACCGCAGGAAATTCGTGTTGCACTGGTAGACAATGGTGTCCTCCAGGAACTGCAGATAGAGCGCAGCAGCCATCGCGGACTGGTAGGAAATATCTACAAAGGCGTTGTGCGCAGGGTTCTGCCGGGTATGCAGGCAGCCTTTATCGATGTCGGACTGGAGAGAACAGCCTTTCTGCATGCTGCAGACATCCAGGAAGAAGATACGGATGAAGTGCCCATAAATGAGGGTGAAACGGATGTAGAGGCACGTCCTGTAGTGCAGCATGAAACCCGCAGTGTTTCCAGCCTGCTGCGCGAGGGGCAGGAAGTTCTCGTCCAGGTCATCAAGGATCCGGTAGGCAGCAAGGGGGCGCGCCTGTCTACACGCATTACGCTGCCTGGCCGCTACCTGGTCTACATGCCGTTTGTTCCTCGGATCGGTGTATCCAGCCGCATCGAAATCCCGGAGGAGCGCGGCCGTCTGAAGGATGTTCTCAAGGCACTGCTTCCTCCGGAAGAAACCGGAGGTTTCATCATCCGGACACTTGCGGAAGGCGTTGAAGAGGCGGATTTCCGCAGTGATCTGGAATTTCTCCGGCGGCTCTGGCAGAGCGTGCTCGAGCAACTGCAGCAGGGCAAGGCTCCCCAAGTAATCCATGAAGATCTAAACCTGGCCCTCCGGGTAATGCGAGACGTGATGTCTGGCGATATCCAGCGCGTGCGGATTGATTCCAGGGAAACTTTTGAGGCTGCGCGACAGTTCTGCTCCGAAGTAATTCCGGAAGTGGCGGACCGGATTGAACATTATGCTGGTGAACGGCCCCTTTTTGATCTTTACAACGTCGAGGATGAAATCGAGCGGGCACTGCAGAGTCGTGTCACCCTGAAATCTGGAGCGTACCTTGTCATTGACCAGACAGAAGCTCTGACCACCATCGATGTAAATACCGGCGCTTTTGTTGGCCGCCGTAACCAGGAAGAAACCATTCTGAAGACCAATCTGGAAGCTGCGGCCGCAATCGCCCGCCAGCTTCGCCTCCGCAATATCGGCGGAATGATCATAATCGATTTTATCGACATGGAAGATGAAGAACATAAACGCAGGGTCCAGCGCGCGCTGGAAAAAGCCCTGCAGAGCGACCATACCCGGTGCACCATTACCCAGATTTCGGCACTGGGTCTAGTGGAAATGACCAGGAAGCGTACCCGGGAAAGTCTCCGGCAGATCCTCTGCGAGCCTTGCCCCTATTGCCATGGACGGGGATTCATGAAGACGGCCGAAACCATCTGCTATGAAATTCTACGGGAAATTGTGCGCGAAACCCGGGCATACCCTGCCGAGCGTTTTATTGTTCTGGCATCCCCCCAAGTGGGAGAAAAACTTCTGGATGAGGAAAGTACCAGTCTTGCGGCACTCGAAGAATTCATTGGCCGTCCTATCCGGGTGCAGGGTGAGCCTACCTATACCCAGGAACAGTATGACATTATCCTGATGTGACCGTCCCTTGACTTTGTGGCTTCGTCAGATGCAGGTTACAAAACGCTGCATCTTCTGGTTGGCCGGAGATTTGTCCTGTGGGAAGGAGGCAGTGACCAGATACCCGGAACACTGCCGTTTTAACCTTCCTTATCCTGCTGTCTGCCGTAGTACATAATCCAGCCACTGGCTGGAAATTCTCTCCAGAAGGCGGTTTTGGCTCTGGCGAGCGGTCAGGTTGTCCAGATCTACCCAGGCGAGTGGCTGGTCCTGGCCCGCACAGGTAAATACCGCACGGGTACGCTCACCCGTTTCGGGATCCACCTGCCACTGGAGACACTGGGCACACACCCCTTTCAGCATGCACTGCATGGGACTTCCAACCGTAGCTACTGCTTCAAGATCCCGGGGGAAGAGTACAGCCAGTTCTCCACGGAGTGCCGTCTGGAATCCCCTGAGGAGCCCAGTAGATCCCATAACCATGAGCCGGTTTACTGCCGATAGTGGAATACCGGTCCCAGACTGTCCTGGAAGGCGGCCATGTCCATAATCCTGAAGGAGCTGTACCATGTCCGACGCTTCCACGCTGAGGTCCTGTGGGCGTCGCTCCGTAATTTTTGGTCCTCTGGTCGTACACCAGACAATCTGGTCTGCGGCAGCCTCGAGTTCGTCCTGGTTGTCCAGTTCAGCCGCTTCGGTAAACGCTGCCACATACAGGACACGGTTCCCGGCCGCACGGAGGGCAGGACCAATATCTAGCATGACTGCCGCTCCCCAACGGCCAGCCACCACCAGAAGATTTTTTCCTTGGGGAATGTCCGTTGGGGCTCCTGTCGGTCCCATGAGCAGAACCGGATCGCCTTCCTTGAGGCGGCCCACGAGCCTGGGTGCAGTACCCCACTGCAGGACCATGAGACGAATGGCATCTTCTTCCACACCGGCACCACTTACCGTAAGCACGGGAATCTGAAGGCGAGTACCTGCCACTACTGGGCTGGAGGACTCAAAACTCTGCAGGCGGAAAAACTGTCCTGGCCGGAAATTCCGTGCAGCAGCGGGTGCCTTTATCCAGATCTCGCAGACTGCAGGGTTGCTCTTGTTGATCCGCAGAACCCGGGCAACGAGCCTGTCATCAAGTTTTTGCTGAAAAATCTGGAGTCCGGACGTATGGGGCAGGGAAAGGTGCTCCAGACTTTTCAGAACGTCCGGATAGCTCCTCTTCGCAGACGCTATCGCCTTCACAACGCTGCCATGATAGACCGGATGGGTGTCCCCAATGAAACTGACCCGGTGCCCCTCCGTATCCTGATAAGAGGTAAATGGACCCGTTTCTTGCGCTTTGCAGTGCTCTGCAACCTGCACTGCCTGTAGGGGTCCGGTATCGTGGTCCAGATAGGGCTGGAAGTGGTCTCCATCCAGACGGAAGGTTCCAGGGTATTCTCTCTCATAGATTGTATTGGGTACGGTACCCGCGGCTACAAAAACGCTGCGTGCGGGAAGGGGAATCTCCTCGTTTGCCGGTCTCCAGCGCCCTTCCACTTCTTCCATGCGCCGGAACACCATCCGCTCCACATGGCCATAGGAATCCATTTCGGCACGAAGGGGATCCGCTCCTTCGAGATAGAAGAGACCCTCCTCCATGGCCTTGACAACTTCCTCATGGTTGCGGGTATAGGCTGGAGACTGCTGCATCCCCTTGCGGTAAGCCAGCGTTACTCCACCCCATGCGTGCAGCAGGGGAGCAAAGCTGGGTGCCTCCCCGGCAGCCAGGGCACGTTTCCTTTCCTCGCGTACCGCCCGGCCGTGCGCCAGGAATTCCTCAAGAATGACCAGATCTTCTGGAGACAGCCCTGCCAGAACCCTTTCAGCTCCCAGTTCCCGTTCCAGGGTCTCATGGCGCTCCAGTATCTTTTCGACCTGGCGGATATAATAGGCTTGGACTTCCGTGGCGGTGTCCACCGCTGTCAGTCCGCCACCGATCACCACGGCGGGAAGACGTACCTGGAGATTGGCCAGGCTGCTCTGCTTTCCTGCCCCGGTAAGCTGTAGGGCCATGAGAAAATCGCTGGCCTGGCGCATGCCACGTGCAAGGCTGCCGGGGAGGGCCAGCACACGTGGCAGCCCCGCGCCAGTAGCAATGCAGACATGATGAAAGCCCAGTTCCCACGCATCTTCCAGGGTGACAGTTCCGCCAAGACGGATCCCACCGAAAATCTGGAACAGGGGCCTTCTGGCCAGGCTGAGATAGATCAGCTTGAGGAAGTTTTTGTCCCAGCGGACAGTAATGCCATATTCGGCTACTCCTCCAAACCCCAGAAGAATCCTCTCGTCGAGATCTTCCTGAAGTAGGCTCCAGGACCGGACGGGGCCATTAAGCCAGGGGGAAGGCAGGGGTTCGATCTTTAGACCGTCAATTCCCACGACCGCACAGCCTTCCTGCAGCAGATGGTGGGCCATCGTGAAGCCCGCAGGCCCCATGCCGGCAACCAGCACATTCCGGCCATTGTAGGGTTTTGCCAAGTACTGCTCCCGCCGCAGGGGATTCCAGCGGGCCAGAAGATCGTAGATTTCCACGCCATATGGCAGGGAAAGGACATCGCTGAGGATCCCGGTTTCCACCTGGGGGATATTGACAGGATCCTGTTTCTGGTAAATGCAGCCCTTCATGCAGTCGTTGCAGATCCGGTGTCCGGTTGCCGGGACCATGGGATTGTCCACCATGATCATGGCAAGCGCCGCAATGCTGAAACCGTCGCGGCGCAGGAGCTGCATTTCGGAAATTCTCTCCTCAAGGGGACATCCTGTCAGGGTAACCCCAAGAGGATCCACCTTGTAACCGAGTTCAGGAACCCCTTTTTTTTCTGGAAACCCGCGGGAGCAGAAGTCACCATCGTGGTCGTGGCAGTAGAGGCAGTAATGCACCTCTCCCTGGATTTCCCTCATGCCCATGCGTTGGTCAGTAAGGTGGAAGGCATCCCGGCGTCTCAGCCTGGCCGGCTCCGCCATGTATGGACGGCCAGGAAGCCCGTCATGCCGGTGCAGAGGGACCAGGTTTTCATGGTCTACCCGCTGTGGGATCCGGAAACTGGTCCATCCCTTCACCGACTTCTGTGCCTCAGGATCACCAAGCGCAAGGGCACACCACTGTGTCAGCGCAAGAATGTCCAGAGAGTTTTCCGTCTCGTTTGCCAGCCACATTTCCGCGAGACGGGCTATGGCCCATTCCCGGTCCTGCCCGGGAAAGGCTTTTTCTGCGATTTCGCTGTCCAGCCATTGGCTGAGTTCGTTAAATGTCCTCGGAAAGTCACCCCGGTAGCGGCGGGCACGGCGGAGTACAAAATGCTTTTTGAACTCCAGAACCACATCCTGGCCGCGAATCCGTTCCTGGAGTTCCCGGTTTTCTTTTTCAATGCCAAAAAACCGTCCCAAAAATACTTCCAGATGGGGGGCAAGGGAGAGAAGAAGGGCACTGCTTTCCTGTCCTTCCTGGTGCTTTTTCCCGGCGCGGTAATCTCCCAGCTCCAGCGCAAGCTCCGGGGCCTGACCGGACAGCATCCGGAGAAACTCCTGATCCAGTCCTTCCAGAGAGACAGGATCCAGAAACTCTTTGAAATCCAGGTCGTTCAGCTTCAGCACTTCCTACTCCCACCAGAAAATACGGGTATTTTGTGTTCTGCCAGCATCATATGTCGAGCCGGGAGACAAACCGCGCGTTTTCTTCAATAAAGCGCCGGCGTGGTTCAACCGCATCTCCCATGAGCATGGAAAATACCTCATCTGCTGCGATGGCATCTTCAACATCCACCCGGACAAGGCGGCGGTTTTCAGCATTCATGGTCGTTTCCCAGAGCTGTTCCGGATTCATTTCACCGAGCCCCTTGTAACGCTGTATCTCCACACCACGCCTGGCATCCGCCAGAAGCCAGAGCATGGCCTCCCGGAAACTCCCCACATCTTTTCCACGTTCCCCCCGTTCGATACGGGAACGCTCACCCAGGCCGTTTTCGACTTGGCGCGCGTAGTCGGCGAGGTGGCGGAAATCACCGCTTTCGAAAAAATCGGCATCCAGGTATCGCTGCTCATGGCTGCCATGCTGTGTACGGGTGACCAGCATGCGTGGCTCGTCTTCCGTTCCAAGCCATTCGAGAAGGAAGGTTTCTCCTGCCTGCGCCGTGCCCTGCATGTAGGCAGTAAGACGGACTGCATAGTCTTTCCAGGCATCTCCCCCGGCAGCGGGGGGGGGCACGGATGCCAGCGCCCAGAGCAGGTTGGCAGGGAATCTCCGTTCGAGGCGCTGGATCAGGGCATCTACACCCTGATATTGCCGCATCAGGCCCTGCAGGAGGTCGAACGCCAGAAAATCGTTTTCCCCGCCCGGCCGGAACGCCGCGCCAAGCATGGCGATTTCCCGAAGGTAGGATGCGAGTTCGATGTCATCCTTGATATATCGCTCATCTTTCCCCTTCTTGACCTTGTAAAGCGGTGGCTGGGCAATATACACATGCCCACGCGCCACCAGATCTGGCATCTGCCTGTAAAAGAAGGTCAGCAGGAGGGTGCGGATATGGCTGCCATCGACATCTGCGTCTGTCATGATAATGACCCGGTGATAGCGCAGCTTGCTGACATCAAAATCTTCTTTACCGATCCCGGTACCCAGGGCGGTGATGAGGGTACCGATCTCCTCAGAAGAAAGCATCCGGTCAAAACGGGCCCGTTCTACGTTCAGTATCTTGCCCTTTAGGGGAAGAATCGCCTGATGACGGCGGTCCCGGCCCTGTTTTGCCGATCCACCGGCAGAATCACCTTCGACAAGATAGATTTCACATTTTGCAGGATCTTTTTCCTGACAGTCTGCAAGTTTTCCGGGGAGATTGGCCACATCAAGAGCACCCTTGCGGCGGGTAAGCTCCCTCGCCCGTCTGGCGGCTTCCCGTGCCCGGGCAGCTTCCACGATCTTGGCGGCAATGGCCTGGGCTTCCTTGGGATGCTCATCCAGAAAAATCCCGAGCGCTTCCGACATGGAAGATTCCACAATGGGCTTAACTTCACTGGAAACCAGTTTTTCCTTGGTCTGGGAAGAAAATTTTGGATCTGGCACTTTTACGGAAAGGACCGCTGTAAGTCCTTCCCTGGCATCGTCGCCACTGGCCGAAATCTTGGCCTTGGCCAGAATGCCTTCACGCTCCATATACTGGTTTAGGGTACGCGTGAGAGCAGCACGCAGGCCGGCAAGATGGGTTCCTCCATCTGCCTGCGGGATATTGTTGGTAAAGCAGAGGACCGTCTCACTGTAACCGTCATTCCACTGCAGGGCTACCTCAACGGTGACCCCATCCCTGGCGCCAGCCAGGCTGATAATTGAGGGATGTACCGGGTTTCTGCTGCGGTTCAGGTGTTCAACAAATGCACGGATGCCCCCTTCATAGTGAAAAACATCCTGCCGCCCATCCGCCCTTTCATCGTGGAGTTCAATGTGCACTCCTGAATTGAGAAAAGCGAGCTCCCGCAGACGTCTTGCAAGAATCTCATAATGGAAATGTGTATCCGCGAAAATTGCCGGTGAAGGTTTGAACCGGATCTGCGTTCCTTTTTTTCTGGATGCCTCCCTCTGGGCAAGAGGGGCAACCGGAACCCCATCCGCGTATTCCTGGGTCCAGAGAAAACCGTCACGCCAGATCCGCATCCTGAGCCATTGTGAAAGAGCATTGACGACCGAAACGCCCACACCATGAAGGCCGCCGGAAACCTTGTAGGCATTGTCGTCAAACTTTCCGCCTGCATGAAGCACCGTCATGATGACTTCAGCCGCTGACCTTCCTTCTTCCGCATGGATATCTACCGGAATGCCGCGACCATTGTCGGAGACACTTACCGATTCATCATCGTGAATAACCACCCTGATGCGGTCGCAGTATCCGGCCAGAGCCTCGTCAATGGCATTGTCGACCACTTCAAAAACCATATGATGCAGGCCGCTGCCATCATCGGTATCCCCGATATACATGCCAGGCCGTTTACGTACGGCATCAAGACCCCGCAGCACCTGGATACTGGATGAGTCATAGACTTCATTCATAAAGGTTTATCCTTCATCAGTTGGCCGCCGTGCAGATAAAAGTGGTGATCTTCCGCGCGCCCGCCGAAATACCCGCCAGTGGTGGCGGCGAACACCTGGGCACCTAGAAGGTCCAGGTGTTCCATCCACCAGTGCTGGGCGGCCATATCAAGATCGTTGGCAAAGTCGTCAATCAGTACTACCGGAAGTGGATGTCCCATATCCCGGTAGACGGCCATCTGCGCCAGCCGAAAGGCAATGCCAGCCAGCCTCAGCTGTCCGCGGGAAAGAATATCTGCGGCATTTTTTCCATCGCTGCGGAAGACCAGCCTGGCCCGGTGTGGTCCACTGTGGGTAAAGGCTCCTTCCTGGTCAGTTTCCATATCCCTGTGAAGAGCATCCATCAGGGAGAGGGATTCTGTCCAGCCCTTCTGCAGGGATATACCCAGATCGACATCCTTCTGGGGCCCACTGGTCCAGATTTTTTCAAGGAAAGGGGCCATGGAGGCCAGATGGACTTCCCGGCGTTTCTGTATGTCTTCCCCGAGCCGTGCAAGTGGCGGATTCCAGGCCTGTGGATTCTGGTGCTGGCGCAGAGCGGCATTGCGCTGCTGCAGCGCACGCCGGTAATCCTGGAGCAGGCGGCCATAGTTCCGGTCCGCGTAATAGACTCCCCAGTCAAGAATCCGCCGGCGTTCTTCAGCCGGAGCGGAAATGAAGTGGGCATTTCCTTCGTGCCATGCCTGGATGGGCAACAGATCCAGAAGTTCCCATGCCGAATCTACCCGGCGTCCATCAAAGCGGATCTCGCGGGCATCCCCATGGCGGTGCATGCCTAGCCAGGCGATGCTGTCCTGCTGGTCCAGAATTCCGATGCGTACCAAGTAGGCGCTGCATCCATCCTGTACGAGCTGCCGCTGTCCATGCCGCCAGCTCTGTCCAGTTCCGAGAAGATGGATGGCTTCCAGCACGGTGCTTTTCCCGACACCATTGTTGCCTATCAGCCAGTTCCACCGGCGTCCTGCCTGCAAATGTGCGTGGCGGATACTGCGCAGGTTCTGGATCTCCAGCTCGGCTACGGACATCTGCTACAGCCGTATGGGCATAACGATGTAAAGGGGATTGTCGGTTTCCGGGCCGGTAAACATAGCACTGCTGTTGCCATCCCTGATGCTGACCTGAATGTCTTCATCTTCCAGAATCTGGGTACTGTCCATCAGATAGCGGGTATTAAAAGCTATTTCAACGGTGTCTCCCTGGAATCCGGCCGGGATCCGTATTTCCGCTTCTTCCTGTTCTTCGTTCCGGCTGCGAAGCGTAATTTCACCAGACTGGAAAACCAGTATCGCGGCGGGATTTTTGTCACTGGATACGACATCAATCTGCTGAAGGGCACTTTTGAAGTCTGCACGCTGAATGTGCGCCTTGGAAGGATGGCCTACAGGAATTACCCTGCGGTAGTCTGGATATTTCGCATCCACCAGTTTACAGGAAAACTGCTGTTCACCCGTTTCGAGGACAAAGCTGGTGTCACTGAAACGCAGGGAGACACTGTTGCCGGTAATCAGCCGCAGCAGTTCGAGAACAGCTTTTCTGGGCAGGATTCCCTGGTACCCGCCTTGGGCTCCCTCGTGTGCAAAGGGAATATGCATGAGGGAGAGCCTGTGTCCGTCCGTAGCAACAAGACGCATCTGCTGCCCTGTGATTTCGACCAGCACTCCGTTGAGAAAAAAACGGGCGTCGTTCTGGGCCATGGATACGGAAGCGACGGACAGCGCTCGCCGGAAGGATTCGGCTTCACAGTTTCCCTGCAGTCTGGGGATCCCCGCTTGCAGGCCAGGAAACTGTTCTGCCGCAAGGGTATGCAGGTTAAATCTGGCGTTTCCGGAAAGGATCCGGATGTGTTCTCCCTCCTGCTTCAGTTCAATTTGGGCATTTTCAGGGAGTGCCCGGCAGATTTCAAAGAGCTTCCTCGCTGGAACGGCGGTTTTCCCGGGAGTCTCAATGGATATTTCGAGCTGGGCCGCAAGCTGGACCTCAAGATCCGTTGCCAGAATCCGGACTTTTCCTTCCCTCACGTCCAGTAGTACATGGGAGAGAATGGGCTGTATGGGCCGGCGGTCGGCAATGTTCGCCATGGCGGACAGTATCGGCAGAATCTTGTCCCGTTCGAGATGGATTTTCACGTACTTTCCCCTGATCTATATAAATAATTTAATTTTCCTTTTCTTTTTGTTTTTATTAGTGCCGAATTTGTCTGTGCGAAACACATGCAACCCGTTTTTTCTGCTGTAAAAAAAACGCGTGGGAAAGTCGGGAAAAGCTGTGGATAAAAGCGTATGATCCGGGATGGTTTTTTGCTGCCGTTTTTTCCACAGGTTACCGGCAGGGTTTTACCGGAAGTTATCCACAGCTTTTCGGCTTCCCTCATGCCCCAAGAATCCTTAGGAGATTGGTATAGTCCTCGCTGATCTGCCGGTCTTCGAGCCGCAGCTTTTCTACCTGGCGGCATGCGTGCAGCACGGTCGTATGGTCGCGGCCACCAAAGGCTTCTCCGATCTCCGGGAGACTGTGCTGGGTGAGTTCCTTGGTGAGACACATGGCAATCTGGCGGGGCCTTGCCACATTGCGGTTACGTCGCTTGGACTGCATTTCCGAGGTCCGCATATGGTAGTATTCAGCTACCACCTTCTGGATGTTTTCCAGACTGACCAGCCGCTTCTGGATGTCGATGAGGTCTCTCAGGGCCTCCCGCGCAGTCTCCACCGTATAGGCCTTTCGTGCAAAATTGGCATGGGCAATGACACGCCGGAGCGCACCCTCCAGCTCCCGGACATGGGAGCGGATTTTTTCGGCAATAAAAAAGGCGACCTCTTCCGGGAGGTTGATGCCAATTTCTTCGGCCTTGCACAGGACGATCGCCATACGCGTTTCCAGATCATGGGGCTGGATGGCTACGGTAAGTCCCCAGCCAAACCTGGACTGCAGCCGTTCTTCCAGCCCTTCAACTTCTTTCGGATAGCGGTCGCAGGTAATGATGATCTGGCTGCCACCATCAAACAGCGCATTGAAGGTGTGAAAAAATTCTTCCTGTGTCCGGTCTTTGCCGGCGAAAAACTGGATATCATCAATGAGAAGGGTGTCCAGTTTCCGGTATCGCTGCTTGAAGTCATTGATCGTGTTGTGCTGGAGCGACCGCACCATGTCCATTATGAACCCTTCGGAGCTGATATAAAGGACCTTGGCCTGTGGATCGCGCCGGAGTATGTCGTTGCCTACGGCCTGCATGAGGTGGGTTTTCCCGAGACCGACCCCCCCGTAAATATACAGGGGGTTATAGGATTTCCCTGGATGGCCGGCAACCTGCCGTGCAGCGGCAACTGCCAGCTGGTTGGACTTTCCTTCAACGTAAGACTGGAAAGTAAAAGAGGGGTTCAGCCGGTGTCCATGGCGGTTTTCCTGCGCTACCGGCGGATGGCCATTTTTGGTCTCCGGGACTTCCTCCGGCTCTTCCAGGTCCAGGGACAGGGTAATCCCGGGTACCATCTCGGCGAGCTGGCCCTGCAGCAGGTCCAGAAACCTGTCGTGTACCCAGTCCCGGACAAAAGTATTCGGGGCGAGGAGTTTTAGCTGTTCCCCCTGCAGCTCGCCACGTAGCGGACGCAGCCAGGTATTGAACTGCTGGGAAGAAACCAGTATCTCCAACCGGACACTCAGGGCGCCCCAGAGTGCTGCCCCCTCCTGCAATGCTGTTTCCCTGCCCATGCAAATCCCGCCGCGGTTATGGTATGTCCAGGGCACGAAGGTTTCCGGCGGTGTCGGGAACCGGCAGGAACCTGGACATCTGGTGCTGAAAAATTGAATGGACAAGTATATCCGAATGGCACCCCTGCTGCCAGTTTCTCCCAAGTCAGGAAACGGGAAGGTGCGGATGCAGTAATCTGTTTTTAAATGGTTATTTTATTGCTTTTCCAGCGGGACCTTTCCTGTTCCATCTGCTATAGTCTCCAGATTCGCGAAAGTACCAGGAGCGCCTTTCACCATGTCCTCTCCTGATGCAGGATACCGGCCGGGTCCTGTGGTTATCACAGGTGCCAGCAGCGGAATCGGATATGCGCTCGCCTGTGAATATGCGGATCCTGGACGGCCTGTGCTCCTGCTTGGCAGGAGTGAGGTATCCTTGGCCAGACTGGCAGAAATTCTCCGGGGTCTGGGTGCCTGTCCGGAGGTGGGGATTGCCGATGTCCGTGATGCGGAAGCCCTGGACAGCCTTGCGAGCAGTTTTGCCTCCCGCCATGGACCGGTATCGGTTCTCGTCGCCAGCGCGGGTATCAGTCATGGGACACTCACAGGAGAGAAAGAGGACCGCAGCGTATTTGCCGATATTCTCACGACCAATGTTCTGGGTATGCAAATAAGTTTCAGCGCTTTTCTTCCTTACATGCAGGATGGCGGACGGGTCGCGGGAATTGCCAGTGTCGCAGGTTTCCGGGGACTTCCCGGAGCGGCGGCCTATTCTGCTTCGAAGGCCGCCGTTATCTGCTATCTGGAGAGTCTCCGGCTGGAGCTTCTTCCCAAGAATATCCGGGTAACCTGTATTGCACCTGGTTACATTGCGACCCCGATGACGGCAGAAAATGCTTATCCTATGCCCTGGCTCATGCCAGCGGACCGTGCTGCAAGGCGGATGCGCAGGGCTATTGACCTTGGGCATCCCTGGCTGGTTGTCCCGTGGCAGATGGCTATCGCCGGCTGGATCCTGAAACATCTACCACGCAGGATTTACGACAGGATCCTCACCAGGGTAGGCACGAAGGCACGAAAAATCTCAGCCGAATGAATCTTGCCCGGAGAACTTTTCCACAGAAGGCCTTTCCAATGGCTTAGCCAACCAAACTTCACCTGTACTTTGAGCATTGTCCATAACGCTATGGTTTAAAACATATATAATGATGTTGCCGAATACTGAACCGTTTCTGTCCACCCTTTTTTCACAGAATTTTTCTTTCATGAAGAATTCATCCACAAAGTTATCCACAGGAAATCGGGTGCAGGAAAATCGCCAGATTTTATGGGCGCGCGGTTCCGGGCATGATTGGGAATCCGGAGAGGTGTATGAAGCAGGAAATGGCATGGTGTTCAAGGGAAGCTGCTGCGTGCAGGGCCCTGGTGCATGAACCGGGATGTTTCCGGATATTTCGGAGAGAAGCATGTTTCCGGTGATCCTCTCGGTTGCCGGCTTTGATCCAGGTGGAGGTGCGGGCCTGCAGGCTGACCTGCTTACGGGTTCAGCCCTTGGGGTCCATGTGTGTACGGCCGTTACAGCCCTGACGGTGCAGGATTCGGTCGAAGTGCATTCCGTACAGGTTCTTGATCCGTTGTACACCAGGGACCAGATGGAGGTTCTTATGGCGGATTTTTCTGTCTCTGTGGTGAAGCTGGGTATGCTTGGCTCGGCTGCAATGGGAAGAATGCTTGCCGGGTTTCTGGACCGTCACCCTGATGTTCCGGTGGTTCTTGATCCAATTCTGCGCTCAGGGGGTGGCCAGCTGCTCTCAGGCCCGGATCTTGAGAAAATTCTTCTCTCTGAACTCCTTCCGCGGGTACATGTCCTGACGCCAAATGCTCCCGAGATTCTTTCCCTTTCCGGTGCCGATGATCTGGACGAAGCAGCCAGGATCCTTGCTGAATGCGGAGTGGAGTGGATTCTGGTCAGTGGAGGTCATGGGGCAGGGGTGAATATCGATAACCGGCTTTACCGGCATGGTGTTCTCCATGACCGGTTTGTCCAGGAACGGCTTCCCGGAGTTTTCCATGGGTCTGGCTGTACCCTGTCTACTGCAATCGCGGCTGGTCTAGCCCACGGCAGGCGGGTCCCCGAAGCTGTAGATGCCGCACTGGCGTTTACGGCAAGGGCGGTAGCCCATGCCCGGGCCCTGGGGCGGGGCCAGCTTTTTTTGGACAGGGCTGCCTTTCTGTCCGGAGATGCATAATGAATCCCCGGGAACTGGTTCAGGGTGTCTATGGCATTACCGATGCCAGCCTGATGCCGGGACGGTGCCTTCTGGAAAAATCGGAACAGGCTCTCCGGGCAGGACTCAGGATTCTCCAGTACCGTGACAAGAGCGGTGACTTCCAGCGGAAAGTGGAGGAGGCTCATGCCCTGATGGACCTGTGCCGCTCCTATGGAGCCCTTCTGGTCATCAACGACGATCCCCGGCTCGCGCTGCAGGTGGGTGCCCGTGCCATACACGTGGGTGCCCAGGATCCGGACGTGGCTGCCATACGCCGCGAACTCGGGCCAGAATTTCTGCTGGGGGTTTCCTGTTATGCCGACATGTCCCGTGCGCTTGAAGCTTCCTTGGCCGGGGCCGACTATCTGGCTTTCGGTTCCGTTTTTCCTTCCCGGACGAAACCTTCCGCTGCCAGGGCTTCCCTGGAAATCCTGCATGAGGCACGTTCCCGGCTGGATCTTCCGGTAGTAGCCATTGGCGGTATACAGCAGGATAATGCGAAAATGGTGGTTGACGCCGGTGCGGACGCCATAGCGGTCATTTCTGCGCTTTTTGGTTGCGCGGATGTGGCCTCGGCCTACCATGGACTGTACAACTGTTTTCTGGATCCTGCGGATCCAGCTGTCCCGGAGAATCCATGAAACAGCAGAATTCTGAAAACCTTTTTGCCGCCTCGCAGAAAATTATTCCCGGCGGTGTCAACTCTCCTGTCCGGGCTTTTCGGGGCGTTGGGGGCACACCAGTATTTGTCCACCGTGCCGAAGGCCCTTTCCTCTGGGATGTCGAAGGACGGCGCTATATCGATTATGTAGGCTCCTGGGGTCCCATGATCCACGGACACGCACATCCACAGATTCTCGCTGCTGTGCGTGAGCAGATGGAGAACGGGCTTGGTTTCGGGGCGCCAACAGCAATAGAGCTCGAAATGGCTGAAACCGTCATTTCGCTGATGCCGAACCTTGAGATGGTACGTATGGCCTGCAGTGGCACCGAGGCTGTCATGACCGCAATCCGTCTGGCCCGCGGATATACCCGCAGGGATCGGGTTATCAAGTTTGAGGGAAACTATCACGGCCATAGTGACAGTCTTCTGGTCAAGGCCGGCTCTGGTGCTCTCACCCTCGGCCAGCCTTCCAGTGCTGGGGTTCCGGAAGAGTTCAGCCGGGAGACCCTTGTTCTGCCCTACAACAGTCCCGGGGCTGTTGAGGAGATTATGTCCCAGATGGGCTTTGACATAGCTGCCATTATTGTGGAACCCATAGCCGGCAATATGGGCTGTGTTCCGCCAGATCCCGGTTTTCTGGAAACCCTGCGGGAGGTCTGTGACCGCTATGGGAGCCTCCTGGTCTTTGATGAGGTGATGACCGGTTTCAGGGTTGCTGCTGGCGGCGCGCAGGAGCTGTATGGCATTTCTCCAGATCTGACGACACTTGGCAAGGTCATCGGCGGTGGTCTCCCCGTTGGGGCGGTAGGTGGATCAAGGGAAATCATGGAATTCCTGGCCCCTACTGGCCCCGTTTACCAGGCGGGAACCCTCTCCGGCAACCCCTTGGCCATGGCTGCCGGTTTGGCCACGCTGCGCCTTCTCCAGGAACCCGGATTCCACCACCGCTTGGGGATTCAGACAGAAATATTCTGCCAGGGACTTGCACAGCAGGCTTCCGAATTTGGCATCCCGTTGCAGATCAACCGGGTGCCTGGAATGTTTGGCCTGTTTTTCACCAGCCGGGCCGTGCGGTCTTTTGATGATGTACTGGCATCCGACGCGCAGCGGTACGCAAGATTTTTCCATTCCCTTCTGGCACAAGGAGTATATCTGGCGCCCAGCGCCTATGAAGCCGGATTTCTATCGTCCGTTCATGACGATGCCATTCTGGTAGCCACGCTGGAGGCGACACGTTGCGCCTTCCAGAAGATGCAGATAGAGGAAGAGGAGCTGTCATGACGACACTATTCAGCAGGATTGCCCGGGGAGAAATTCCAGCTGAAAAAATTCTGGAAGATGATCATTACCTTGCCTTTCTCGATATCCGGCCTATCCGTCCAGGTCATACGCTTGTAATTCCGAAGAAGGAACACGACTATATTTTCACACTGGACGACGCTACGCTCTCCGGCCTTCTCCCCTTTGCCCGCAGGGTGGTTCCCGCTATTGAGCAGGTGACAGGCTGCAGGCGCGTTGGGATTATGGTGGCTGGCCTGGAGGTCCCGCATACGCATGTCCACCTTGTTCCCATGAACAGCGTGAGCGATCTCAATTTTGCCCTGGCTGGTGAGGACCGTCCTGAAGAAAGGGAAAAAATGGGACGGAAGCTGAGAGCGGCGCTCAGCAGCGGTTCAGGCCGGTAGAAGACTGCGCAGGATCCGATTGCGCCAACTCCCTGCATCTGTATCCTTTCACATTGTTCTGGCAGGCATGAAGATCCGCCTCCAGCGCAAATCCATACGTCATGTGTACATTCGCGTGGTCCCGCCCGATGGCGAGGTCCGGGTGTCTGCGCCGTGGCAGACACCGGAATCTTGCATCTGCGAGATCCTGGTCTCGCGTCGGGAGTGGATCCGCGTCCAGAAGTCCAGGATTTCGGGCACCATGGTGGAACCTTTCCCTGGAAGCCTGCAAGAGATGGATTCTCTCTCGGTGTGGGGGCAGGCTGTTCCCGTGCACGTTGAGGAGCGCGTGAAGCAGCGCTCGAGACATGCGCTCCTGAACGATGGTACCAGCCTTGTCCTTTTGCTGCGAAAGGGCTGGACTCCTGAGGAGAGGACCCGCCTGGTGGACCATTTTTACCGGCAGCTGTTGCAAAGTGAGATTGCGCGGATTCTCCCCATCTGGACTGAGCGTTGCGGGTTGTTTCCCAGTTTCCTTGGGATCCGCAAAATGCAGACGCGGTGGGGTAGCTGCCATCCAGGCCAGCGCCGGGTGTGGCTGAACCTGATGCTGGCCCGGTATCCGCGCAGGTGTCTGGAGTATGTGCTTGTACACGAACTGGTACATTTTCTGGAGCGCGGGCACAACAGCCATTTTTATGCGCATATGGATCATTTTCTCCCGGGTTGGCGGGAAACCCAGAAACTTCTGGATTTTCCGTCTGGCCCGGGAAAAACGTGATATCCATGGAACAGCATGCGGAGCCTTGCCTTCCGTTTTTTCCGGGAATTTCTCCCAGGTTTAGTGCTGGTCGGGAAAGAGCACGTTGAGCTCCAGCACCTCAAAGTCCCCCCGCCTTTCCATGTTTACGCTAATCTGGTCTTTTTCTACGGGAATATATTTGCCAATGACCGCGAGAAGCTCTTCCTGGAGAGCCGGGAGAAAATCTGGTGTTCCGTCACTGCGTTCATGGGCAAGGATAAGTTTCAGGCGGTCCTTTGCGACACTGGCCGATTTCCTGCGGGAGCCCAGAAAATAGTCGAGGAAGGACATTTTTTCAGCCTCCGAAAAGCCGTTTCAGAAAACTGGGTTTCTCAGGCTGGGTAAATCGGAGAGGTTTTTCCTCGCCAAGGAACCGGGCAACCACATCTTCATAAGCGGCGGCGACTTCGCTGCCTTTCATGTGGATGGCGGGTATTCCCTGGTTGGATGCCTGGAGAATTGTTTCCGACTCGGGAATCACACCGAGGAGGGGTATGCGGAGCAGTTCCTTCACGTCCTCCAGGGAAAGCATTTCTCCTCCCTGTACCCTGCGGGGCGCATACCGGGTAAGCAGAAGATGCTCCCTGACCGGTTCCTTTCCTTCTTCCGCCCGCCGGGATTTTGCCGCGAGAATGCCGAGGATGCGGTCTGAATCCCGGACCGAGGAAACCTCAGGGTTGGTTACAACGATTGCCTCATCGGCATGGTACAGTGCACGAAGGGCCCCGGTTTCGATTCCGGCTGGAGAATCACAGACAACATAGTCGAATTCTCCGTGGAGTTCATCCATGACGCGCGCAACGCCCTCTGCAGTGAGCGCTTCCTTGTCGCGGGTCTGCGAGGTCGGCAGGATAAAGAGCTTTTCCAGCATCCGGTCACGGATAAGTGCCTGCTGCAGCTTCGCCTCTCCCTGAATGACATTAATGAAATCGTAGACAACCCGCCTTTCGCATCCCATTACCAGGTCAAGATTGCGCAGCCCTACGTCAAAATCGATGACAGCCGTACGGAATCCACGTATGGCCAGACCGCTTGCAAACGCGGCACTGGTGGTGGTTTTTCCCACGCCTCCTTTTCCTGAAGTCACGACGACAATCTTGGCCACGGGCAGTCCTCTCTCTGGTTTTCTATGTTCCCAGTGGCATTATACGCAGTTGTTCCCCCTCCAGAGCAATCTCCGCAGGTTTTCCCCAAAGGGGGTGGCCGGGATCCGGCATGGCGTAAATGCCTGCGATCGCGATCAGCTCCGCTTCGAGACTGGCACAGAAAATTCTGCTGTGCTCCTGCCCCATAACACCCGCCATTGCCCTGCCACGGAGCGGGGCATAGACATGGAGATGGCCATCGGCCAGAACTTCTGCGCCTGCGTTTACTGCGGCAAGGCAGATCAGGTCCCGGTTGCGGGCATAATGCCGCTGGCCGCTACGCATGGGGTGGCGAAGAATCTGCCCCGGTTCTGTGGAAACACCGGTCCCGGTGGTGTGGGCCGGACTGCAAGCAGAGGGTTCCGCAGGGGTTTCCTGGAGAGCCGGTTCAAGTTCGCGTCCGCGCAGATGCGGCAATCCCATGGCTGCGGCAGCTTCTGCCTGGGCCGGTGAGGCGTTTCGAATTCCAACCGGAAAGCAGCCGGCCGCCCGCAGGATGTCCATCCACGGGCGCAGGGGCAGTTGCTGGTCGGGGAGATGGAGAAAATCGAGCACGATCGGCGCGTTGTGCAGGAATTGCTTGACCGGTTCGGGCGTTTTCAGCTGGACCTCAAGCTGCCCGGGGTCCAGGCTTTCCAGTCGGAGCACGCTGAAGGTGAATACTCCTCCACTTAGGCGGAGCTGGGGGGGAGAGGTGCGTTCTTCAGTCATGTTTCACGTGAATCCGGATCCCTGTTGCGCCGGAGCAGGGGCAGCTTGCCCGGTTTTCCGTTCCAGTTTTCCGCCTCCGGAAGCGGTGCCTTCCTCCGGATTATTATGGGCCAGATCCTTGAAAGATCGGCATTGATTATCGTGAAGTGCTGCTGGTCTGCAGGGACCTCATCTTCCGCGAAGATGGCATCAGCCGGACATTCCGGGACGCACGCGGCACAGTCAATGCATTCTGCGGGGTCAATGGCCAGAAAATTTGGACCTTCATGGAAGCATTCTACGGGGCAGACTTCTGCACAGTCCGTGTATTTGCACTGGATGCAGTTTTCGGTAACAACGTAGGTCATGGGTTATGCCTTGACGACAGGGGATTTTTTGCGGACCGTCTTTTTTGGGCTTTTCGGTCGGGTGGCCGGAGCCCCGGCGGAGGTGGCCGCACCTGTCCGGCGGGAGGATTTTCGCGGAGATTTTTCACGGGAGGCTGCTGTGTCGCCACTGTTCCTTGGAACTGGAGGGGTATGGGTGGCAAGCAGGGCGGCTATTTCTTCCTGCGATGCCGTTTCAGGAAAATGGAAAGCGCAGCCGGATTGAGGGCAGACCAGCTCATCTCCCCTGCGTTTTGTGGTTTTTTTGTACAGTACCGGCCAGGCGCACCTTGGGCAGGGCCTCTGCACCGGTTCCCCCCAGACTGCGTAGGAACATTTGGGGTAGGTACTGCAGGAGAAAAATGTTTTTCCAAAACGGCTGCGCTTCTCGACCAGTTCGCCGGTCCCGCATGCCGGACAGGTAACGCCGGTAGACTTGGCAGGCTGCAGATTTTCGAGGTATTTGCACTGGGGATACCCGCTGCAGGAAATAAAACGTCCGTAGCGGCCGCTGCGGTATACGAGGGATTTCCCGCATTCCGGGCAGTCCCTGCCAACAGGTTCCGGGGTCTCGCGGGGACCTTCCAGCGGCCGGGTGTAGGTGCAGTCCGGATAGCTGCTGCAGGAAATAAAACGTCCATAACGGCCCAGCCGCAGCAGAAGCGGTTTACCGCATTGCGGACAGGTTTCATCCAGGGCTTCGCTGGTGGCCTCGCTCCGGCTGACGGTGGCTTTTTCCTGGAGACGGTCCCGGAAGGGCTGCCAGAATTCCTGCAGCACTGGCTGCCACTGTTTTTCGCCGCGCGATACCGCATCCAGTTCGTCTTCCATCTGGGCGGTGAATCCATAATCGACATAGCGGTCAAAGTGCTGGACCAGAAAATGGTTGACAACACTTCCCAGATCTGTGGGATGGAAGCGGCGCTGTTCGACAGCCACATAATCCCGGTTCTGCAGGGTCTGGATAATGCTGGCATACGTGGAAGGGCGCCCGATCCCGTAAGCTTCGAGGGTCTTGACGAGGGTGGCGTCGCTATAGCGCGGAGGCGGCTCGGTGAAATGCTGTTCCGTTACAAGATCCAGAAGCTCCGGCTGGTCTCCTTTCTCTAGGGGGGGAAGGGTGCGCTGGTCTTCCTCCTCTTCCTGGTCGTCCCGGCTTTCCTGGTAGACTACCATAAAGCCCGGGAACGCCACCGTCGATCCGTTCGCTCGCAGGGTCCAGTGACCGCCATTTCCCAGATCTACGGCGACCAGATCCATCTGGGCCGGCGCCATCTGGCAGGCCAGGCTGCGCTTCCAGATGAGGTCATAGAGTCTCCAGAGATCGCGGTCCAGGAAGCTTTTCAGGCTTTCCGGTGTCCGGGCGATATCGGTTGGCCGGATAGCCTCATGGGCTTCCTGGGCGTTTTTGCTCCTGGTTTTGTAACGCCTCGGGTGTTCCGGGACAAATTCGCTGCCGAAATGGCTGGTGATATAGCCCCGCATGGAGGCAAGGGCTTCCTCCGCCAGATTCACTGCATCCGTGCGCATGTAGGTGATAAGGCCAACCGTTTCGCTGCCGAGGTTTACACCCTCGTAAAGCTTTTGCGCAACGCTCATGGTCCGGCTGGCATTAAACCCCAGCTTGCGTGAGGCCTCCTGTTGCAGCGTAGAGGTAGTGAAGGGGGCCGCGGGCTGCCGCTGCCTGCGCTTTTTTTCTACCGTCAGGACACGGAGGGCGGAATGTTCCAGATCCGCCAGCATGCCCGTTCGCACCAGGGTGGCCTGATCTGCGTCAGTAATGCTGAACTGCTCCAGTTTCTGGTTTTGCCAGGAGGTCAGCCGGGCCGTAAAGGCCCGGTCCGACTGTTCTAGCCGTGCTTCCAACGTCCAGTATTCCTGGCGGATGAAATGGCCGATTTCATCCTCCCGGGCACATATCAGGCGCAGGGCCGCACTTTGTACCCGGCCAGCCGAAAGGCCTGTCCGTACTTTGCGCCATAGAAGGGGGGACAGGTTAAAGCCGACCAGGTAGTCCAGGGCCCGACGGGCCTGCTGGGCATTTACCAGATCCATGGCGATTTGACGTGGGTGGCTGATCGCCTCCTGCACGGCCCTGCGGGTGATCTCGTGGAAGACTACCCGATGGACCGGCTTGTTTCCAAGGAGTTTCCGGTCTTTCAGCAGTTCTACCAGATGCCACGAAATGGCCTCCCCTTCCCGGTCCGGGTCGGTGGCCAGCCAGAGGTCATCCGCTCTCCTCAGGGCTGAGGCGATGGCCTCGACATGCTTGCTGTTGCGTCCAATTTCCGCATAGCGCATGGTAAACCCGTTTTCGGTATCAACGGCGCCTTCTTTGGGCAGGAGGTCGCGTACATGGCCATAGGATGCCAGTACCTCAAAGTCGGGTCCGAGGTATTTCTGGATGGTCTTGGCCTTGGCCGGAGACTCAACGATGACCAGATGCTGCGTCATGGGGATCAGTGCAGGATGCGGTGGCCGTCCGCGCTCAGTAGCTGGTCCATCCAGTACGCTTCAGGACCACTTTCGTTGGCCATAACCAGAAAGGCTACCCAGTCCAGTGTTTCGAGGTCCGTCTCGTCCATTTCCAGGGCCAGCAGTCGGTCGATGATACGTTCCCGGATGCTGCTGCTGATCACGCCAAGCCGTTCCCATTCCTGGAGCTGTCCGCGGGTGGCCACGGAGAGATGGCGGGTTTCCAGGGGGTGGTAGCTGCGCAGTGCCGCGCCGCTCGTTTCCCTGCCTGTTTCAAGGTCAAAGCCATCCATCCAGTCCAGGGCGCGCTGGATACCTTCTTCAGGATAACCCACGGCACGAAGCTGGTCCTCGATTTCGGCATCGTCCTCGTCGTCCAGATGGTCCAGAAGATAGGCGATTATGTCGATGACATCTTCCATGGGGCCCCCTAGGCACAGGTTCCAGGGCGCCTTTGGGGCTTCCCTGGGCAGGGAGGAGCAGAATGTCCGTGCATTTCCATGGCCTAGAGGATGGCGGAAAGCTCGGGCAGCGTCAATCTGCATGCCCGGGCAAGAATCTCAGGCCGGGGTGCTCAGGAACCATCCGGATCCCGGAAGTGGGCGCCATGGCCTGCGGGACTCTGTACGCCATCTCCAAGGACGATACCGCGGCTCGCAGCGGTGACAACACCATAGGACACCTCGGGAAAAACGCGGAACACCATCAGCATGCCGGTTTTCCGGGGAGGAAGGTCATAGGGCTTTCCGGTTACGGCATTGCGTGTGGTGCGGGGATGGCTGAGAATTTCCAGTACGTTGCCTGGCGCAAGGCCCGCATTTTTCCCTCGGTCCACAACCACTACCTGATCGGTCATCATCTCGGGATAGCCGGTCATTTTGGCGATAATCTGCCCGGAGACCGCATGGAGCGGGGCGTCCGGAAAGAAATGCGGTACGGGTGCCTGGGGCAGCGGCACCAGCCGGTCCCCAAGGGAGATCTCCCGCCGGGAGACGAGGATCCGGAGCGTTGGGTGGAGACCGCCCTTTACCAGTTCAGCGGTTCCGAGCTGTTCCAAGGTGTACCCAAGACTGCGCGGGCTGTCCGGGCGCTTTAGCTGCGTGCCCAGCTGGACAACGCTGAAACGTGTTCCAGGCTTGGTGTTGCCGAGGCCGCCCGCGTAAACCTCGTCTCCGGCTGAATAGGCCAGTCGCTGTTCTGGCGCGGCGGCAATATAGGGGAGCATTCTGTAGGCCTTTTTACCGGGCGTGACTCCCGGGCTGCCAAGAAAAGACATAATAATCCCAGTGTGGTAGCTGGGTATGGGCTGCGCGTTCATCCTTGGGCGGATTTCCACAACCCGCAGCTGTGGCTGACCTCCGGGCGACAGGGTAAGTACGATCCGGTCTCCGGGATAGATGAGGTTGGGATTCCGGATCTGGGGATTGCGCCTCCAGATGCTGGGCCATGCCCAGGGATTGCGGAGAAAGTGGGAAGCAATACCCCACAGCGTATCCCCCGTGCGAACCACATATGTCTGCCCGGCCTGAACGCTGCCGCTCCCGGGATATGCCATGGCCGGAATGGGAGCGAGGGCTCCAAGACCGAGGGCCAGACAGAGGGCCAGGGACCGTGAGTGTTTGGGCATGAGCATTCTCCTGTAGACTTCCGCCGACCATAGTATTAGTCCAAGATAGGATTTTTGCGAGAATCCGTAACGGTGCCATCATGGCTTTGCTCAAAATCCTCGAATATCCTGATCTCCGGCTCAAGGACATGGCAGTTCCGGTCGCCAGGGTCGACCGGGAAACCCTGCGCCTGGCGGATGATATGGCAGAGACCATGTACGATGCGCCAGGCATCGGTCTGGCTGCCCCACAGGTAGCTGCTGGCCAGCGCCTGGTCGTAGTGGATGTTTCTGATGCCCGGAATGAGCTGCTTACCCTGATAAATCCAGAAATCATCGTCCGCAGCGGTGAGGAGGAGATGAAAGAGGGGTGTCTTTCCGTACCCGGGGTACTGGAAACCGTGCGAAGGGCGGAAAAGGTCACGGTTCGGGCCCTCGGTCTGGATGGCCGGCCTCTCGAGATTGAGGCAGACGGGCTGCTGGCTGTCTGCCTGCAGCATGAAATTGACCATCTTAACGGCACACTTTTCGTGGACCATCTTTCCCGGCTCCGGCAGAACGTAATCCGGAGGAAAGCGGAAAAGCGGCTTCGGCATCATGGCTGATACCCGGCGCATCGTTTTTGCCGGAACTCCCGATTTTGCCCGGGTCGTTCTCGAACGGCTGCTGGAGGGACCGGAAGTGGTGGCTGGCGTCATCACGCAGCCGGACCGGCCGGCGGGCCGCGGGCGCAGGCTCCAGACCAGCCCGGTCAAACAGCTGGCGGAGTCGGCACAGATTCCGGTCCTGCAGCCCCAGTCGGCCCGGAACCCGCAGACGCTTGCCTGGCTCCGTGACCTTTGTCCGGACCTGCTGGTAGTGGTGGCTTACGGCCAGATTCTCCCGCAGGCCCTGCTGGATGTTCCCCGCCTGGGCGCAATTAACGTCCATGCAAGCCTCCTGCCTGCCTGGCGAGGCGCGGCGCCCATTGTCCGGGCACTGGCAGCCGGCGATGCAGAGACGGGCATCTGCATTATGCAGATGGAAGCCGGGCTGGATTCCGGGCCGGTTCTCTGGTGTCGCAGGACCCCCATTCTGCCGGACGATACAGGCGGCTCCCTTCACGGCCGGCTGGCCGGGCTGGGCGCGGAAACGCTGCGGGAAGCCCTGGACCGGCTCTGGCAGGGTGTTCTGGTGCCGGAACCCCAGGGGCCCGCGCTGGTCACCTATGCCACAAAACTGCGCAAGGAAGAGGCACTTCTGGACTGGAGGCAGCCGGCCGAACGGTGTGGCCGCCTGATTCGGGCCTACAATCCCTATCCGGTAGCGCATACGCGGTTTCGGGAGCAGCCGCTGCGGATCTGGGAAGCCAGGGTGGACCGCAGGTCCGGAGAACCGGGGACCCTGATGGCGCTGGACCCCGAAGGTCCTGTAGTCGCCTGCGGAGAAGGCAGTCTGGCCCTTCTCCTGGTGCAGCCTGCCGGGAAGGCAAAAATCACCGGGTCCGACTTTCTGCGTGGTTACCGGCCTGTAGCCGGAGAGAAGTTCGGTTGACCCGGAAACTCCAGGGCGCCACGGCCATGCGCGTCGCCGCCATCGCTGCCTATCCCGTACTTCTGAAGGGGGGAAAGCTGGAGCCTCAGCTGGCCTCTGCCGGCCTGGAAGGCAGCCATCGCGCCGCCCTGCAGTGGCTGCTCAGTACGGCGCTGCGGGAGGTCCTGCTGCTGCGGGATCTTGCAGCGATCCTGCTGCGCAGGCCATGGACATCTGCCGATGCCGACCTGTCCGCCCTGCTGGTGCTGGCGCTCTGTGAGCTGCGGCATGGGCGCCGCCCTGAGCATGCCATCGTCAACGACTGGGTAGAATCATGCCGGGCTGTGGGGAAGCCTTGGGCCAGCCGGGTGATTAACGCGGTGCTCCGCAGGTATCTCCGGGAACGTGAGGCCCTGGACAGGGCGCTGCAGGATTCCGGCCGCGGACATCCGGCCTGGCTTCTCGGGCGGCTGCAGAAGGATTATCCGGAGTGCTGGGAGGAAATCGTCCGTGCCAACCTGACCGAACCTCCACTCTGGCTGCGAACGAATCCGCGTCTTGTGGATGTTCCCACGTATGCCCGCCTTTTGGAGGCGCGCGGTATTGTATCTGGTACCCATCCGTCTCTCCCCCATGCCCTGAGGCTGGAAAAGAGCCTGCCGGTGCAGGATCTGCCTGGATGGAAGGAGGGCTGGGTTGCAGTCCAGGACGGTGCGGCGCAGTTCGCTGCCGAAATTCTGGCCCCAGGAAAAAACGAGCGCATTCTTGATGCGTGTGCCGCCCCTGGAGGAAAAACAGCGCACCTGCTCGCCCTGGGGGCTGGCCATGTTGTGGCCCTGGACCGTTCGCCAGAGCGTCTCCGGCGGGTCCAGGAGTCCCTCACCCGTCTTGGGCTGGAGGCGGAATGTCATGCTGCTGATGCAGCGCAGACTGGAAGCTGGTGGGACGGGCGTCCTTTTGATGGCATTCTCCTGGATGCCCCCTGTACGGCTACCGGGGTCATCCGCCGTCATCCGGACATTCTGCTCCGGCGCGCAGAGGGGGATCTTTTGGCCGCCACCGCGGAACAGCAGAAGCTGCTGGAGGGGGTGTGGCCACTGCTTCGTCCGGGCGGCCGCCTTCTGTACTGTACCTGCTCGGTGCTTCCGGAGGAAAATGTCCGCCAGATCGGAGCCTTTCTGGAGCGGCATCCGGATGCCCGCATGGCAGAGGATCTGCGCTGTGGCCAGAGGTTTCCCGGGAAAGAAGGAATGGACGGGTTTTTTTACGCCCTGCTGAAGAAAATGTCTGCGGAACCGTATCTGTCCCCTGATGTTTCATGTGAAACATAATGGAAACTGAACAGGGAAAACCGGCGGAACGCCCGCCAGGCCGTTCACCGGTGCGGTACTGGCTCAGAAGTCTGCGTTCCGGGGATGAAAGATATCCGCACCGCCTTGTGCCCCGCTGGTGGGCCGTGGTCCTGGTACTGGCGGTGCTGGCCTTTCTTGTTTTTACTTTCTTCAGTAGTTCCAGTGGGCCCACGAGCCACTTTTTTGTGCCCATGCTTCTGGCGTCGGCCGGCATTGTTCTGGGGCTCCTGGCCCTGGTGCTGCTCTCTGTGGCGGGTCTGGTGCTCCGTCTGCGCCGTGGAGAAGTGGGCAGCCAGCTGGCCACCCGCCTCGTGGTGATTATCACGGTCCTGAGCCTGATCCCTGCCTCTGTGGTTTTTGCGTTCTCGTGGAGATACCTCAACCAGGGAATCGATTCATGGTTTAGCAGCGCGGTGCAGGGAGCCCTGGACCAGGCGCTGGATGTGGCGAGGACAGGGATTGACCGGTACCGCAGTTCCACGCTGCTGTCGGCGGAAAGTATTGCCCAGGACCTGGTGGGTGCCAGCGACAGCAGTGCGGTACTGACGGTCATACAGATGCGGGACCAGTTCCACCTGAGCAGCGTTACCCTCTTTTCAGCCTCCAACCGCATTATCGCAACGAGCAGCGACAGTCTGGAACTGGTCCCGCATCTGCCCAGGCGTCAGATCCTCGGGATGGCGGGAAGCCGGCCGAGCGTAAAGGTGTTTACCCGTCCGGGAGGGCGGATGGTGGTCCGGGTTCTGGTCCCGGTCTTGTCGCCGTCGCTGGGTGCCAGTAACCGTATTCTGTACGTGGAACAGCTGGTGCCGGAGCAGTTTAGCCGCGCCGCCCAGGCGGTACAGGTAGCGTATACCCGCTACAAGCAGCTTACGCTGCTGAGGGAACCAATGAAAACGGCCTTTCAGCTGAGCCTGGCAGTGGCCCTGCTGCTGACCGTTCTCTCTGCGGTCTGGATGGGTTTGCTGCTCGCCCGTCGACTGACCGCGCCTATTGCCCGGCTGGCAGCCGGTACCCAGGCCGTGGCGCGAGGGGAGTTTATCCCCCTGCAGACAGTGGCCAGCCACGACGAACTGGGTGTCCTGCTCCATTCCTTCAATAACATGACCCGCCAGCTGGCAAGGGCAAAATCCCTGGCAGCGGCCGCCCAGGAGGAGGCCGAGCAGAGGCGCCTCTACCTCGAAACCATCCTGGCACAGATTTCCAGCGGTATCCTGATTTTTGATGCAGACGGACAGATGACAGAAGTCAACTCGGCTGCCAGACTGATTCTCCGTCTTGGTGAGGATGCGGGAGAGGTTTTTGATGCCAGGGTTGCGGATGCAAGGCTTGAACCTTTTTGGCGCCAGGTGCGGGACTGGGTACAGCAGCCCCGGCAGGAGATGCAGAAAGAGCTGCAGCTGGAACGCGGAGAGGGTGTCCAGACCCTCATCCTGCATGGGGCCCCGTTTGTCGAGGAAAACGGAGGGCGGGGGTTCGTCCTGGTTTTTGACGATATCACCCCCCTTGTGGCCGCCCAGCGCAGTGCTGCCTGGGGTGAGGTGGCGCGCCGCCTCGCCCATGAGATCAAGAATCCACTGACGCCCATCCAGCTATCCGCCGAGCGGCTCCGGCGCAAATACCTCGACCGGCTGGGAGGGGAAGGAGAGGCTCTCGACCGGGCGACCCAGACCATCATCAATCAGGTAGATGCCCTGAGAGTGCTCGTGGACGCCTTTTCTGAATATGCGCGCAATCCGGTGCTGGAACTCCATCCTCTTGATCTCAATGCGCTGGTCCAGGATGTGACGGAGCTGTACCAGGGACAGGGAGGAAATGTGGAAATCGTCTGCCGGCTGCAGCCGGACCTTCCGCTGCTGCGCGCGGATGCCAACCGGCTCCGCCAGATTCTGAACAATCTTCTGCGCAATGCACTGGATGCCCTGCACCAGACGGCAGACGGAAAGGTCCAGCATCATGTGGTTATCACGACCGGCTTGACGCAGGACAGTGGGACGGCAATGCTAGAATGGTCCGTGGCGGACGATGGTCCTGGATTTCCGCCAGAGATGCTCAGCCGGGTTTTTGAGCCCTATGTGACCAGCAAGCCCCGGGGATCCGGACTTGGCCTCGCGATTGTGCGGCGCATCGTGGAAGAACATGGAGGCGAAATCGTTGCCGGCAACCAGGGGCCCGGGAGGGGTGCCCGGATCCTGATGCGTTTTCCCCTGCCCGGGGCTGAATCGGAGGGACGGTGATGGAACCGTTGGGCTTGAAGATCCTGGTGGTAGACGATGAGCCGGACATCTGTACAACCCTTGCCGAAATTCTGGCAGATGAGGGATACCGGGTACAGAGCGCTGCCAGTACCGAAGTAGCGGAGGTGATGATGCGGGAGACGGCTTTCGATCTCCTGCTGCTAGATATCTGGATGCCTGGCGAGGACGGACTTTCGTTCCTCCGCCGCCTCACCGGCCATGGCCTGGAGCAGCCTGTCGTCATGATGTCTGGCCATGGGACCATTGAAACGGCAGTACAGGCTACCAAGCTGGGTGCCTACGATTTTATTGAGAAGCCACTGTCCCTGGACAAAACACTGCTTACCGTGGCCCATGCACTGGAAGCCAGCCGCCTGCAGCGCGAGAACCGGCAGCTTCGGGAACAGGCGGGTCTCGTGGAGCGCCCCAGTGGGGAGAGCCCTGCGATCCGGCAGTTCCGGGAGCAGCTGGGCCGTATTGCAAGCGTGGATTCCTGGGTGCTTCTGCTGGGGGAACCTGGGACCGGGAAGGAAGTGGCGGCACGCTATCTGCACAGCCAGAGCCGCCGTTCTGCCGGTCCGTTTGTGGACTTGCGCGCGGCTGCCATTGCGCGGCCCAACGTGGCCATCGAACTTTTTGGGGCAGAGCAGGGAGGCGGCAGCATACTGCGCGGCCGCCTGGAAATGGCGCATGGTGGCACGCTGTTTATCGACGAAATTGGGGACATGGACCTGGAGAGCCAGGCCCGTCTCGTTTCTGCCCTGCAGGAACGGCGTATCATGCGGGTGGGCGGCGCTGTGCCGGTTCCTGTAGATGTCCGCGTGATAGCCGGGAGCGCACAGGATCTTCAGCAGGCCGTTGCTGGGGGCCAGTTCCGCCAGGACCTGTTTTACCGGCTCAATGCCCTGCCGCTGCGGGTACCCACGCTATCCCACCGGAGCAGCGATATTCCCGTACTGGTTGAGGAGTTCATGGCCTTTTACGGCCGGCGGGATGGCCTCCCGCGGCGTCTCTTCCAGCCGGAGGCTCTCGAGGTGCTGCGCCACTATCCCTGGCCGGGCAACATCCGGGAACTGCAGAACCTGGTGGAACGCCTGCTGATTCTCGAAGAGGGGCCTGAGGTAACGGCTGAAGAAATTGAGGGGGTCCTGGGCCTGAACCAGCGCCTTGCTCCTCCGGGGCCGGTAACGGGAGAAGATTTCGGGGGTACCCTAAAAAGGGCCAGGGAGCGCTTTGAGAGGGCGTTTCTTGAGTACCACCTGGCCAGAAACGACTGGAACATTGCCCGTACTGCGGAGGTCGCCGGTCTTGAACGTACCCATCTCTACCGCAAGCTCAAGAGTCTGAATATTGCCCTGCGCAGTGAGCGCCGGGCAGGTGATGATGTGGAGTACAGCTGAAATGGTCCTGCCCGGAGCCTGCAGATTCCCCGGCTATGGAGTCACCCATGTCTGAAGAAAAGCCGGCTCCGGAATTTCGGGCCCTTGGTGTTGCCATTCTTACAGCGTCCGATACCCGTACCCCGCAAACCGACCGGTCAGGAGATCTGGCCCGGCTGCTGCTGCTGGAAGCCGGTCACGATGTTGTCGACAGGATAATTCTCCCTGATGCCCGGGAGCGGCTGCGCGCGCAGATGCAGCAGTGGATCAATGATGTCCGGGTAGACGTGATTGTGGTGACCGGAGGAACAGGACTGACCGGCCGGGATGTCAGTCCGGAGGCAATGGCTCCCCTTGTGACCCGGCCCATCCCGGGTTTTGGCGAACTCTTCCGCAGCCTGTCCTACGCCGAAATTGGTACAAGCACGATCCAGTCCAGGGCAGATGCCGCGATCTGTTCGGGAACCATAGTTTTCCTGTTGCCCGGTTCTACTGGGGCAGTACGCCTAGGTCTGGAACAGATCATCATTCCCCAGCTGGATATGAGACACCGGCCCTGCAATCTGGCAGAACTGCTTCCACGTATCCGTCACGACCCCTGAGGGGCTGCTGCTGTTCCTGGCAGGTGCGTCCGTGTACCAGCCAGAAAACTCCCCGGGTGCCTACAGTCCGTTCGGGTCCAGACCGGATGCGTTTCACAGGTGCTGGAACCGGGAACAATGGCCCCTTCGGAAATGGGATCCTGGTGACGGTCCTGCAGGGCGTTTTCACCCTGCAGGACTGAATGTCCCCATCCCGCCAGATGTGCCACCTTTTGGGCGCCTACCGGCGGAGGAAGTGCACGGGCCGGCAAAATCGCAGCCTGGAATTCCGGATGTCCAGGCCCTGGCGGGAGCCCGGGAACGCGGACGAAAAACAGGTTTCGCCGCGGGCTCCCTTAAGGAACATGGGGGCTGTCACCTGGACCTGCCGCATCGCCAGAGAAAATGGCAGCCCTACCCCTCTGCAGTAGCGGGCAGTTCTTCGGCTGGCTGGAAAATCTGATCGGCTATCCCCTGGATTGCGACCGGCATGCTCTGCATCCTGTGCCCACCAGCCCGTTTTGTATGGAAACCATCGCCCAGCTGTTCTGTCCTGGAAATCAGGGCATTGCGCAGTGGCGTCCGCTCCCGGATAATTTGCCCATGGAACGGGCCGAAATCATTGTGGTGGGCGGTGGGCATGCCGGAATTGAGGCGGCTGCGGCCGTGGCACGGTCTGGTATGCGCTGCCTGTTGCTGACACAGAATCTCGATACTATTGGCCAGATGTCCTGTAATCCGGCGATTGGCGGTATTGGCAAGGGCCATCTGGTCAAGGAAATTGATGCCCTGGGTGGCGTCATGGCCCGGGCAGCGGACCGTGCCGGAATCCAGTTCCGGATCCTGAATGCCCGGAAAGGGCCGGCGGTTCGCGCCACCCGTGTCCAGGCCGACCGGATGCTATACCGCGAGGCAACCCGGCAGATGCTGGAAGAACTCCCATATCTGGCCCTGTTTCAGGGCAGCGTTGGGGATCTTCTGGTCCATGACGGGCGGGTTGCCGGGGTGCGGCTGGAAACGGGACAGGAGATTGCCGCGCAGGCAGTCGTTCTGACGACGGGGACTTTCCTTGCCGGACGGATTCACATCGGTAACCAGAGCTTTCCGGCGGGGCGGGCCGGAGACGCTCCGGCCAATGCCCTCGCAGAACGCCTGCGTGCCATGGGATTTCCGGTCGCACGGCTGAAAACGGGGACCCCGCCGAGAATCGACGGGAGAAGTATCCATTACGGGGTTCTGGAAGAGCAGCCCGGAGACGCTCCGGCACCGGCGTTCTCATTTCTCACCCGCCACATAGATCTTCCCCAGAGGGTCTGCCATATAACGCATACGAGTGCGGAGACCCACCGGATCATCAAGGAAAATCTCCATCTGTCAGCCCTATATGGTGGGCACATCGAAGCCAGGGGGCCGCGGTACTGCCCCTCCATTGAGGACAAGATCGTCCGTTTCGCCCACCGGGAGTCACACCAGATTTTCCTGGAACCGGAGGGGCTCCATACCCGTGAGGTATATCCCAACGGCATTTCTACCAGTCTGCCGTTCCGGGTTCAGGAGGCGCTGGTCCGCAGCATGCGGGGGCTTGAAGAAGCGGTACTGCTCCGCCCCGGATATGCAATTGAATACGATTACCTGGATCCGCGGGCACTGACCCCCGCCCTGCAGAGCCAGATTCTTCCGGGACTTTTTTGCGCCGGGCAAATCAATGGGACCACCGGCTATGAGGAGGCCGCCGCACAGGGCCTGCTGGCTGGAATCAATGCCGCTCTGCAGGTGCGTGGCGACCAGTCCTGGTGGCCAGGCCGGCACGAGGCCTATCTGGGCGTGATGGTAGACGATCTTGTGACCCGCGGTCTGGATGAGCCCTACCGCATGTTTACCAGCCGCGCGGAATACCGTCTCCAGCTGCGCGAGGACAATGCCGACCGGCGCCTTACCCCGCGTGGACGGGAACTGGGACTTGTGGATGACCTGCGGTGGCAGCACTTCCAGCAAAAGTCTGCCGCCCTTGACGCAGGACGGCAGCGGCTGGAGGAAATGCGGATCCATCCAGGAAGCGAGGCTGCCCGGCGGCTGGCCGCCCTTTCCGGACAGCCGCTGCGCCGGGACTGTACGGCATGGGAGCTGCTGCGCCGCCCGGAACTCGACTCCAGCCAGTTGGCGGGTCTATTGGAAAGCGAAATTGACCCCGATCCCGGAATCTGTGAACAGCTCGAAACCGACTGCAAATATGAAGGATATGTGCAGCGCCAGCGGGAGGAGGTTGAGCGGAGCGTGCGCTGGGAAAATGTGGCGATTCCCCCCGATGTTGATTATGGGGCATTGCCCGGACTTTCCACCGAGGTCCGCCAGCGCCTTGACCACCAGCGGCCTCTTACGGTAGGGCAGGCCAGCCGTATCCCGGGGGTCACTCCGGCAGCGGTATCGCTGCTGATGATTCACGTGAAACGCCGCCAGTGGCAGGCGGCAGGCTGACCCTTGCCAGAATCCTTCCCTTACTCCGCAGCCCGTGCGTGCCTTGATGACGGGCTCGCCAGGATGGGTCTGGAGGCGGTGGACAAGGGTACGCGGGAGGCGCTTCTCATATACCTTGCAGAAATGTTGCGCTGGGGAAAAGTGCATAACCTCACGGGTGTTGTGGAACCCCTGGATATGGTGCGCCGGCATCTCCTCGACAGTCTGGCCTTTCTTCCGTTCCTCCCGGCCGGGGCGGTGGTGGATGTGGGAAGCGGCGCTGGCCTCCCGGGAATTCCACTGGCGGCCGCGCGGCCGGAGCAGGAATTTTTTCTGGTGGAACCTGGGGTCAAGCGCGCTGCTTTCCTCCAGCACATTCGCGCACGGCTGCAGCTTTCTTCGGTGATGGTCTGCGCGGCACGTGTAGAGTCGGCAGATCTGCCGGCTTCCCCCGATGTCCTGGTCAGTCGGGCGACAGCTCCGGTTCCGCGTTTTCTGCGGATGGTAGACCATCTGCTCCGGCCGGGCACCCGGCTCCTTCTGGCGAAGGGGCCGGGATGGCAGGCGGAAATCGCCCAATGCCCACCGGAGGTTACTGGGGACCTGGGCGTGCACCATCTGGAAATTCCCGGCATACCCGGAAGGGTCATCCTGGACTGGCGAGTGCCGCCCGGGCCTGTGCGGCAGGGAGCGTCTGGCCGGCTGGGCCGCTAGGGGGTATCCTTGGCGGGAGATTCTGACGGCAGCAGGGAGTACCGGAGCCGACCATGCGCTGTATTGCCGTAGCCAACCAGAAAGGCGGTGTGGGAAAAACGACCACCGCTGTCAACCTGGCCGTAGCGCTGGCCCAGGCCGGCAAAAAAGTGCTCCTGGTGGACATGGATCCCCAGGGGAATGCCACTACGGGCATTGGTGCCAGCAGGCAGCGGACACCTGGTGTATACCAGGTGCTGCTGGGTGAGGCCAGCAGCACGGCTGCCATCCAGGAGGCGGGCGGAGTTTCCGTGCTCCCGGCCAGTCCGGACCTGGCCGGGGCGGAGCTGGAACTCGTGCAGGTCCAGAACCGCGAGCAGCGCCTGAGGTTGGCCCTTGAGGAAGAAACGGAAAGGGAATACACCATCATTGACTGTCCGCCATCGCTCGGGCTGCTGACCATTAACGCCCTGGTTGCCGCGGACCGGGTGCTGATTCCCATGCAGTGCGAATATTATGCCCTGGAGGGCCTGGCGCAACTTCTCAGCACCTTGCGGAGAGTACGCAGCCAGTTCAATCCGGAGCTGGAGGTGCAGGGTCTGCTGCGGACCATGTACGACAGCCGCAACCGGCTTGCCGCCGAAGTGGGCACGGAGCTGGAGCGCCATTTCCCGGACAAGCTCTACCGGAATGTGATTCCCCGCAATGTGCGTCTGGCAGAGGCGCCAAGCTTCGGGCGCGCAGCCTTGGATTATGACCCCCATTGCGCCGGATCAGAAGCCTACCGCGGGCTTGCGGAGGAATTTCTGCTGCGCGAGAAGGGCCAATGACCCGCCGCCCTATGGCTCTGGGACGGGGGCTGGACGCCCTTTTTTCCCCTTCAGCGTCTGAGGGGGACGGAGAGTTGCGGCGGATCCCGCTGGACCTGCTGCAGCGGGGAAAATACCAGCCCCGGCGCCAGTTCAGTCAGGAATCTCTGGATGAACTGGCCGTATCAATCCGCGCCGAAGGGGTGCTGCAACCCATTGTGGTCCGGCCTGCAGAAGGGGGGCGCTATGAGATTCTCGCTGGGGAGAGACGGTGGCGGGCGGCCCAGCTGGCCGGGCTGCGGGATATTCCGGCACTGCTGCGCGACTGCAGTGACCAGCAGGCACTGGCCATTGGCCTGATCGAGAACATCCAGCGCCAGTCGCTGAACCCTCTTGAGGAGGCTGCCGCGCTGCAGAGGCTGCTGGAAGAATTCTCGCTGAGCCACGAAGCCCTTTCGGATGCGCTGGGCCGGTCACGTGCGGCGATCAGCAACCAGATTCGCCTGCTGCGTCTGGATCCGGGGTTGCAGACCCATGTCGAGACCGGGGCGCTCAGCGCTGGACACGCGCGTGCCCTGCTGGTTCTGGAGCCACCCGAACAGCGTGAGGCTGCAGCCGCGGTAATGTCAGGGCAGCTGAACGTGCGCCAGACTGAGCGTCTGGTTCAGGGGCGGCTGAGGCAGGGTGCCGGAGAAAAACGCGGTACAGTGACGGATCCGGACAGCCGGGCACTGGAAGAGGTGCTCGCCCGCCATTTGGGCGTGGCTGTCCGGGTGCGGGAAATTGGTGGTGGAGGTGAAATGCGCATCCGCTGGAAGAATTCCGGAGAAGGGGCGGCGTTATGGGAGCGGCTTGGACTGCCCCAGCTGGATGAAAATGGGACCTGAAGGGTCTTGACGAGCCCGGGCGTGCTGATTAGACTCCTCGCCAAACTGGGGCCGGCCCCTTGAAAGAGAAAGAAAAAGTGGGGAACAGGGCCGATTTCTCGTCTTATGTGGGGCGAGTCGCCGCATGGATGCTGGTATCAGCCCTGCTCTTCGCAGCCTTGGCCGCTTGGCGCTGGGGGCGGATGGAGGCCTATGCCCTGCTCTATGCCGCCATTTTGAGCGTTGTCAACATGATCATGCTGGGAAGCGGTCTCATGGCGCTCCCCGATGCACCCCATCGTGCCGCAAGGCGCCTGGGGGGTTCGGCGGTGCAGCGCTGGATCTTCACGGTGGTGGCCCTGCTGGTAGCGATAGGCTGGCTGCATCTTCCCGTGCTTGGGCTGGTGTCCGGTCTTGTGCTCTCCCATTTTATTTATCTGGGTTTCATGCTGCGGGAACGCAGCAGGCAAAGGAGTTAACTGTGACTTCAGGCGACATCGCCCACCATCTGACCAACTGGACGGCGGGCCAGGGATTCTGGACCTTTGATCTGGACACCATCGTAATGGGGTGGGCAATGGCTGGAATTCTCGTGCTGGCCTCCATGTCCGTTGGTGCGCGCCTGCAGGCCGGGGTGCCTGCAGGCCTGCAGAACTGGCTGGAAGCAGCGGTCGAATTCATTGACAAGCTGGTGACAGACAGTTTTCCGGTCCGGGATCCCCTGATTGCTCCTGTGGCGCTCACGGTCTTTCTCTGGATTCTGCTGATGAACAGCCTGGATGTGCTTCCGGCCTATCTGCCCGGGCTTGTCGCTGGCTGGCTCGGGATCAGCGATTTCCGTATTACTCCGACAGTCAATCTCAATACAACCCTTGGGGTCGCGCTGGCCATATTCATTCTGACCATTTTTACCAGCCTGCGGGTCAAGGGGTTTTCCTATTTCCGGACCTACCTCACGCATCCTTTCGGGAAGTTTCTGTTCCCGCTGAATATCATCATGACTGCCATCGAGGAGATTACCAAGCCCCTGAGCCTTGCGCTGCGACTGTTTGGCAACATGTTTGCCGGGGAACTGGTTTTTCTGCTTCTGGCAATGCTGCCCTGGTGGGGGGAGATGGTCCTCGGTGTCGTCTGGTCCGGCTTCGAAAGCCTGATCATCATGCTGCAGGCTTTCATCTTTACCGTGCTGACGGTGGTGTATCTGGGCATGGCCAATATGCAGGACCACTGAACGAATTCCATTCTGTTTCCATTTTCTGTGTAAGGAGCTTTTTATGGACGCGCATACCATTATCGTTGCAGCTACCGCCATCGCCGTAGGGATCATTTTTGGCGCCGCAGGGCTTGGTTCCGCCATTGGCTGGGGACTGATCACGTCAAAGACTATTGAAGGGATTACACGCCAGCCGGAAATGCGGCCGCAGCTGCTGGTGAACACCTTTATTTTTGCCGGCCTGATGGAATCATTCCCTTTCATCATCTTGGCTTTTGGTTTCTGGTTCCTCTTCGCCAACCCGTTCGTGGGCTGATGCTGGCCGGCTAAGCCGGCCCCTGTGCATGTGAGGGAATCATGAATCCAGTAGGTATTAATGCAACACTGATCATCCAGCTGATCACATTTGCCATTCTTGTGGCTCTGCTTTTCAAGTACCTCTACGGTCCGCTCCGGAAGGCGATGGATGCCCGCCAGGCACGAATCGCGGATGGTCTTGCAGCAGCAGAGCGGGGCAAGGAAGAGCTGGATCTGGCCCAGAAGCGGGCAGCAGACATTCTTCGGGAGGCCAAGGACCGGGCAGCAGAAATTGTGGCCGCCGCGGAAAAGCGGGGGAACGAGATGCGGGAAGAGGCCCAGAACCGGGCCCGGGAAGAGGCAGACCGTATCATTGCGGGAGCCAGGGCCGAAATTGAGGTGGAGAGCAACCGGGCAAGGGAACAGCTCCGTGGCCAGGTGGTACAGCTGGTAATCAATGGCACGGAACGGATCCTGCAGCGGGAAATTGATCCGCAGGCCCACCGGGACATTGTTGACCGAATGGTCGCGCAACTCTGAGGGGGCGTTTCATGACAGAGTTCAGTACCCTTGCCCGCCCATATGCGGAAGCCCTGTTCGAGATGGCAAAGGCCGAGGGACGGGAAACGGAATGGAGCCGGGCCCTGGGGCAGCTGGCAGCCTGGGTGTCCAATGCTGCCGCACAGGAATTCCTGGATGATCCGGAACGCCCTGAGAGGGACCGGATCGCCCTGCTGTCGGGAATTGGGGTGGACGTCGACAGTGCGGAGTGGGAACGCCTTGTATGTCTTCTGATCCGCAACGGCCGGTGGAAAGTGGCGGCACAGATTGCCCAGCTCTATGACGAGGCCATGTGGGCAGACCGGCGGCTTGTGGATGTGCTGGTTACCAGCGCAATAGCGCTGAGCGGACAGCAGAAGGGAGAAATCCAGGCGGCGCTGGAGCGCCGACATCCGGGCTGCCACATGGTGCTTAGAGAAGCCGTGGATCCTGCTCTTGTGGCAGGGTTCGTGATACAGGCAGGTGACCAGACGGTCGATGCTTCCGTGCGCGGCCAGCTGATGCAGCTGGCGCAACATCTTCGCAATTGACACTTGAGGGAATGGCATGCAACAACTGAATCCTTCGGAAATCAGTGAACTTATCCGTGCGCGGATAGCAGGCTTCGAGGGGCGTGTGGAAACACGTTCCCAGGGAACGATTACCAGTCTCACGGACGGCATCCTGCGCATTCATGGCCTGGAAGATGTCATGTATGGAGAGATGCTGGAGCTGCCTGGCGGCCGCTATGCGCTGGCCATGAATCTGGAGCGGGACAACGTCGGAGCCGTAGTGCTTGGCGAATTCACGGGGCTGGAGGAAGGCAATGTCGTCAAGTGCACGGGCCGGGTCATGCAGGTACCCATTGGCAAGGCACTGCTGGGCCGGGTTGTAAATGCCCTCGGCCAGCCACTGGATGGCAAGGGAGCCATAGAGGCTGAGGCCTACGACGTGCTCGAAAAAATTGCGCCAGGCGTGATCGACCGGCAGAGCGTGGACCAGCCAATGCAGACCGGAGTCAAGGCAATTGACGCGATGGTGCCGATTGGCCGTGGGCAGCGCGAACTGATCATCGGTGACCGCCAGACCGGCAAGACGGCGGTTGCGGTGGATGCCATCATCAACCAGAAAGGCAAGGGGATCTACTGCATTTATGTGGCAGTCGGCCAGAAGGCCTCTACGGTCGCCGGGGTCGTGCGGAAGCTTGAGGAATATGGTGCCCTTGAGTACACCACCGTGGTGGCTGCAAACGCCTCGGATTCGGCTGCAATGCAGTATCTTGCGCCCTATGCGGGATGTACGATGGGCGAGTATTTTCGCGACCGGGGCATGGATGCGCTGATTATTTATGACGATCTGAGCAAGCAGGCCTGGGCCTACCGCCAGATCTCCCTTCTGCTGCGTCGGCCTCCAGGCCGTGAGGCGTACCCGGGAGATGTATTCTACCTCCATTCCAGGCTGCTGGAGCGGGCATCGCGGGTCAGTGCGGAATTCGTCGAAAAGTTTACAAATGGAGAGGTAAAAGGCCGGACCGGATCACTGACCGCTCTCCCGATTATCGAAACCCAGGCAGGCGACGTGTCCGCATTCGTCCCCACAAACGTGATTTCCATCACGGATGGCCAGATCTATCTGGAATCGGACCTGTTTAATGCGGGCATCCGTCCGGCCATCAACGCTGGACTGTCGGTATCCCGCGTGGGCGGCGCAGCCCAGACCAAGGTCATCAAAAAACTGGGTGGTGGCATCCGTCTGGATTTGGCCCAGTATCGCGAGCTCGCGGCATTTGCACAGTTCGCGTCCGACCTCGACGAGATCACCCGGAGGCAGATTGAGCGGGGCAAGCGGGTGACCGAGCTTCTGAAGCAGGACCAGTACGCCCCCCTATCGGTTGCAGAGCAGGCAGTTGCGCTGTTTGCGGCAGCCAGTGGCGCCCTTGATGACGTGGAGGTCACCAGAGTCCGCTCTTTTGAAAAGGCACTGCTGGCGTATCTCCATGCCGGACACAAGGAAATTCTCGATGCCCTTGAGGAACGGAAGGACATGAGCGACGAGGTTCGGAGCCAGATTGAGGCTGCGGTAAAGCAGTTCAAGACGACAGCAACCTACTAGGAGCGGGCCATGGCGAAGGCCAAGGAAATCAACGCGCAGATCAAGAGCGTCAAGAATACCCGAAAAATCACCAAGGCCATGGAAATGGTTGCGGCCAGCAAGATGCGCAGGGCACAGGAGCGAATGCGTGCGTCCAGACCCTATGCGGAGAAGATCCGGGAGGTTCTTGCACACCTTGCGCAGGCACATCCCGAGTACGAGCACCCGTTCATGCAGGTGCGGCCGGTACGGAAGGTGGGCTTTCTGCTGGTGACTACGGACCGCGGCCTGTGTGGCGCCCTCAATGTGAACGTTCTGCGAAGTGCCGTCCAGAAAATGCACGAGCTGGATGGGCAGGGGGTGGAATCGCATATCGCTGTCTATGGGAATAAGGGGATCAGCTTTATGCGCCGCCATGGCGGGCACGTCGTCGCCGAGCTGGCCGGACTTGGGGACCGCCCCCATCTGGCGGACATGATCGGCCCCATTCGCGTGATGACCGAGGCCTTTGCGAAAGGGGAACTTGATGCCGTATATCTGGTGTCGTCCAGGTTCGTGAACACGATGCTGCAGCGGGCAACGGTAGAACAGCTGCTGCCGGTTGAAAAAACAGCCGCAGGGAGCGGCGGGGCCAGTGCCACTGGGGCAGTATGGGACTATATCTATGAGCCGGAAGCGCGGCCCGTACTGGACCGGCTGATGCAGCGCTACGTCGAGTCCGTGGTCTACCAGGCCGTGATAGAACACCTTGCCTGTGAGCAGAGTGCGAGGATGGTGGCCATGAAAAATGCCTCTGACAACGCCAAACGCCTGGTAGGTGATCTCCAGCTTGCCTACAACAAGGCGAGGCAGGCCGCGATTACCCAGGAAATCGCGGAGATCAGCGCTGGTGCTGCGGCAGTCTAGAGTTTTGGAATATTTGAGGGGTAAAGCATGAGCGAAGCGCAAGTAGCAGAGCAGGCCACCGGCCATATTGTCCAGGTTATCGGACCGGTTATTGATGTGGCTTTTCCGCGTGGGCAGGTGCCCGAGATCATGGAAGCCATCGTGGTCGAGGACCGCAATCTGACCATCGAGGTTCAGACCCAGCTGGGAGATGGTGTTGCACGGGGAATTGCCATGGGAGCGAGCGAGGGGCTGAAGCGCGGGCTTGCTGTCCGCCGTACCGGTGCTCCCATCAGCGTTCCTGTGGGGCACGGTACCCTTGGCCGGATCATGGATGTCCTGGGTGACCCCGTAGACGGCAAAGGGGCTGTTGAATGTGAGGAACGGAAGGCGATCCACCGTCCGGCGCCCGCTTTTGACGAACTGGCGGCGAGCACGGAGGTGCTGGAAACCGGGGTTAAGGTGATTGACCTGGTCTGTCCATTTGCCAAAGGCGGAAAGGTCGGTCTCTTCGGCGGTGCGGGTGTGGGCAAAACCGTGCTGATGATGGAGCTGATCCGGAATATCGCCATTGAACACACAGGATATTCGGTCTTTGCCGGAGTGGGAGAGCGGACCCGGGAAGGAAACGATTTCTATCACGAAATGACCGAATCCAATGTTCTGGACAAGGTGGCCCTCGTGTACGGACAGATGAACGAACCGCCAGGAAACCGTCTGCGGGTGGGGCTGACCGGGCTGACGATGGCTGAGCACTTCCGGGACGAGGGTCGTGACATCCTGATGTTTATCGACAACATCTTCCGCTACACCCTGGCCGGGACAGAAGTCTCCGCCCTTCTGGGGCGCATGCCTTCTGCGGTTGGTTACCAGCCAACTCTTGCAGAGGAAATGGGCAAGCTCCAGGAACGCATTACCTCGACGAAGGTGGGATCCATCACATCGGTCCAGGCAGTGTACGTCCCTGCGGATGACCTCACGGATCCCTCTCCAGCGACGACGTTTGCGCACCTCGACGCTACGGTCGTTCTATCACGCCAGATTGCGGAACTGGGCATCTATCCGGCACTGGATCCCCTCGATTCGTTTAGCCGGCAGCTGGACCCCCAAATTGTCGGACAGGAACATTATGATGTTGCCCGCGCCTGCCAGAAAACGCTCCAGCGCTATAAGGAGCTGCAGGATATCATCGCGATCCTGGGTATGGATGAGCTCTCTGCGGACGACAAGGTACTGGTGGCACGGGCACGCAAGATCCAGAGGTTCCTGTCCCAGCCCTTCTTTGTGGCAGAAGTGTTCACCGGCAGCCCGGGTACGTATGCTTCCATGAAAGAAACGATTCGCGGCTTTAAGGCGATCGTGAATGGCGAGATGGACCATCTTCCCGAACAGGCATTCTATATGGTCGGCACGATTGACGAAGCCATCGCCAAGGCCCAGAAGCTTCAGCAGGGCTGACGGATCATGGCCATGACGATTGATGTCCGGGTTGTCAGTGCAGAAGGCAGCGTTTATGAGGGGACCGCCGAAATGGTGATAGCCCCTGGAGAAATGGGTGAACTGGGAATTCTCCCCAGACATGCCCCGCTGCTGACGGGCCTGCGTCCTGGAGAGCTCAGGATCCGCAACGGAGCGCAGACAGAATATCTCTTCGTAAATGGAGGGGTTCTGGAGGTACAGCCACATATGGTTACCGTTCTGGCCGATTTGGCTGAGCGGGCAACCGATATTGACGAAGCCCGTGCAAAAGTGGCCAAGGAGGCAGCCGAAGCCAAACTGGCCGGGCAGCTGGATGCCATGGACTATGCCGCCGTACAGGCAGAGCTGGCGGAGCAGGTTGCCCGTCTGAAGGCACTGCAGCGTCTCCGGGAACAGGGGATTTTGCGCTAGTCGGGCCACAATACGGGTGGTTCGCCGCCCAGGAAAGCAGAATGGAATGGCCCCGGAGGCATGGAAATGCCTTTGGGGCCATTCTGCTGGCACGAAGGGAACCGCTCCGGGCAGGGGGGTCGTACAACATGCTAACCGATGTGGTAATTTTGGCAGCAGGAAAGGGGACGCGCATGCGGTCTGCAATCCCCAAGGTGCTTCAGCCCGTGGGTGGTCGCCCCCTGATTGGGCATGTGCTGAAAGCGGTTTCCGGCCTTGCTGGGGTCCGTCAGGTACATGCGGTTCTGGGATTTGGCGCGGAACAGGTCAAAACCAGTCTTGGAGGATATCCAGCCATCCAGTGGTGGAACCAGCCTGAGCAGAAGGGGACAGGGGATGCGCTCAGGGCTGCGTTACCAGGCCTGGAAGGGGCAGACCGGATCCTTGTACTCTATGGGGATGTACCACTTCTCCGGTGTGAAACACTGCGGGCATTTCTGGATGCCGTACCTGCGGCCCATGCTCTCGGAATCTGTACGGCCAGTATCGCAAACCCGCAGGGATATGGAAGGATCCTCCGCAATGCGGCCGGGGAAATCACAGGGATCCGGGAAGAGCGGGATTGTACGGCAGAGGAGGCCTCCATCCTGGAAGTCAACCTCGGGATTACCCTGTTTCCATCACAGTATCTGCCCGGCTGGCTGAATAAGCTGAAACCCCATAATGCGCAGGGAGAATACTATCTGACGGATGTGGTGGCGATGGCCGCTGCGCAGGGATTTACGGTAATGCCCCATGGGATTGCCGATCCGGACGAAGCCCTGGGCGTGAACGACGCCCGCCAGCTGGCGAGCCTTGAACGGATATTCCAGCGGCGGGCCGTAGAGGGGTATCTGGACCAGGGACTGCGGATAGCCGATCCGGCGCGGATAGACATCCGGGGCGAACTGGCCTTCGGACCGGACTGCTGGCTGGACCCCAATGTCATCATTGAGGGGCGCGTGCAACTCGGAGCCGGTGTGCGAATCGGTGCCGGGGCAATTCTGCGAGACTCCGAGATCGGTGACGGCGCAGAAATTCTGCCCTACAGCCATATAGACGGAGCCCGGATCGGAGGTGGGGCCCGGGTGGGTCCTTTTGCACGCATCCGTCCGGGGTCTGAAATTGGGGCGGCAGGGCATGTGGGCAATTTTGTAGAAATGAAAAACGTGTGTCTCGGCGCCGGCAGCAAGGCCAACCATCTGAGTTACCTCGGGGATGCCCGGGTCGGGGCTGGAGTAAACATCGGTGCTGGAGTCATCACATGCAACTATGATGGTGCGGCGAAACACCAGACCGTAATTGGTGATGGGGCCTTTATTGGCTCCGACACCCAGCTGGTGGCGCCTGTACAGGTAGGCCAGAATGCCACTGTTGGCGCGGGCAGCACTATTACCCGGGATGTTCCGGAAGGTGGGCTTACCCTGAGCCGGGTTCCGCAGAAAACCGTCCCGGGATGGAAGCGTCCCGGCAAACCGGACACGGGGAGCTGAGCGGAATTGGGGAAGAGCAGCATGGACGGTACGGTCAGGGAGACCTTATGTGTGGCATAGTTGGTGGTATGGCGGCAAGCAACGTGCTGCCCATGATCCTTGAGGGTCTGCGACGGCTGGAATACCGTGGCTATGATTCGGCCGGTGTTGCCCTGCGTGATGGCAGTGGAACACTGCGCCGTCTGCGTAGCGTTGGCCGTGTCGCCGAACTGGAAGCGCTGGTTGCCAGTGCAGGGCTAGAGGGGCTGGCCGGCATTGGTCACACCCGCTGGGCCACGCATGGGGGGATCGCTGAACAGAATGCCCACCCGCACGTTTCACACAATGAAATCGCAGTTGTCCACAACGGGATTGTGGAAAATTTCCAGTTGTTGCGCGAGGAACTGGAGAAAAGCGGCTACAAGTTTGCCTCAGAAACCGATACGGAGGTGATTGCGCATCTGGTACACCGCTACCGGCAGCAGACTCCTACCTTGCTAGCGGCAGTGCAGTGTGCGGCACGGGAGCTGCGCGGAGCATATGCCTTTGCGGTTCTGAGCAGCAGGGATCCGGATGAACTGGTGGTAGCGCGTATGGGCTGTCCCCTCCTTCTTGGCCTTTCCGGGGACGGGAACTACTTTGCCTCCGATGTCGCCGCGCTGGTACCGGTTACGAAGCGCATCGTCTATCTGGAGGATGGCGATGTCGCAGAGGTGCGACGGGACGGTGTCCGGATACAGGATGGACAGGGCCACGATCTGGTCAGGGAAGAGCGCTGGAGTCAGATGAGCGCGGCCGCCATTGATCTTGGGCCCTACCGGCACTTCATGCAGAAGGAAATTCACGAGCAGCCAAGGGCTATTGCCGAGACCCTCGAAGGCGTCCTGGGCGGCGCATTTTCCCTCCGGAACATCTGGGGAGAAGAGGCCGAGAACCATTTCGGCCAGGTGGAACGGGTGCTTTTTCTCGCATCGGGAACCAGCCATTATGCGAGCCTGGTGGGCCGCCAGTGGATGGAAAGTATTGCCGGGATTCCGGCCCAGTCTGAACTGGGACACGAATACCGGTACCGTGAAAGCATCCCGGATCCGGCGCAGCTGGTGGTTACCCTCTCCCAGTCAGGAGAAACGCTCGACACCTATGAGGCCCTGCGACATGCCCAGAAACTGGGACATACGCACACGCTATCCATCTGCAATGTGGCGGAAAGCGCCATTCCCCGGGCCTCGGCTCTGAGCTTTCTAACCCGTGCGGGCCCGGAAATCGGAGTGGCATCGACAAAGGCATTTACTACCCAGCTGGTGGCGCTATATCTTTTGGCCCTTTCGCTCGCCTGGATCCGCGGGCGACTGGGTCCGGGGGATCTGGAGAAGCACATTGAGGCACTGCGGTACCTTCCCGGAGGAGTCCAGCAGGCCCTGAATCTGGAGCCCCAGATACAGATTTGGGCGGCCAGGTTCGCGGACAGGGAGCATGCCCTTTTCCTGGGACGCGGACTGCACTATCCGATCGCCCTGGAAGGTGCCTTGAAGCTCAAGGAGATTTCTTACATACATGCTGAGGCATATCCGGCAGGTGAACTGAAACATGGGCCCCTGGCCCTGGTGGACAGCCAGATGCCCGTTGTGGTCATTGCTCCCAATGACCGCCTGCTTGAGAAGCTGGCGTCGAACATGCAGGAAGTCCACGCCCGTGGCGGGGAGCTCTACGTTTTCACGGATCTCGACAGCCGGTTCCAGGCCAGCAAGGGAGTCCATGTCATCCGCCTGCCACGGCATGCGGGCGAACTCTCCCCAGTTCTGCACGCCATTCCGGTCCAGCTCCTTGCCTATCATGCCGCCCTGGTGAAGGGGACAGACGTGGACCGGCCGCGGAATCTGGCCAAGGCTGTAACCGTGGAGTGAAGCCCCCATGCGGGCCGTCTGGCCGGAGGATAGGGCCGCTACTGGACGGCCACGGCCAGGACTTCCCGGAAAGTTTGCCCCAGGCTATGAAGACCTGCGTGTGGCCGCGACGGCGGAGGTGGTCGGAAACCGGAGTTTTCTTTTTGCACAGGCAGAGCACCCCTGGCATATGGTTCGTCCACTGCAGGACACCCAGAGAATGTACCGGAGGGTCTTTATCGCCATTCCAAACCATTTCTGCATCCAGGTGCTTTCCCGGCGTCTGCGGGAAAAAGACCCGGATGGTTACCATCTTTAAGGGCTGTTGATCGTGGAACATATATGAGCGGGCAGCACTGCGCCATGCGTGTAACATCCCGGTCCGCAGCCTGAACCTGGTGCCCTGGGGCAGTATCTGCATTTCTCCGCCATACCCGGTCCAGCCAGCTCTCTGCCGCCTGCTCAGGGGCAGGCCGGGGAAAGCCGCTCCAGCAGTTCGACCGCCAGGGCTGCACCGGCAAGATCCAGCTCCAGGTCGCGGACCAGACGGCGGCTGAGCTGCGCCCGGTAGATATCAAGGCTGCTGAAGCGCCAGTGCTGGGGACTCTGTCCCCGGGGCTGTAAAACGCCATAATGAACCAGATCCAGGGCTTCATCGGCACCACAGTGGAGTTGGGTGCAGAGCATGGCAAAATCAAGGGTGAAGGTGCTGTCTTCTACCAGTTCTGCCTCAATTACCGGGACCGGGATGGATGTCATGGGCTTTTCTCCTCAAGTCCGGAAGATCAGTGGCGGGGATGGAAATGGCTTTCCTCCGCCAGTTTCTGCCAGAGCGACTGTTCTTCCCCGGATATATGGCGGGGAACCACTATCTGAAGGATAGCGTAGAGATCGCCAGGTGGTTTCCCCCCTGTCCCGGGCAGGCCTTTGCCGGCAAGCCGGAGTTTCTGGCCGCTACTGCTGCCGGCAGGGATTTTCATGCGTACCGGACCGGCCAGGGTGGGGATTTCTACGGAAGAGCCCAGAACAGCCTCCCAGGGGGCCACGCGAAGGTCGTGGAACAGGTTCCGTCCCTCCACCCGGAACCTGGGATGTGGTGCAAACTGGATACGCAGATAAAGATCCCCACCGGGACCGCCTCCATGCCCTGGCTGTCCCTGGCCGGCGATGCGCAGGCGCTGTCCTTCCGTAACCCCAGCCGGGATTTTTACGGTAAGCCGCCGGCTTTCCCGCTGAATTCTGCCATCGGGGCCGGGAGAGCCCGGAATTTCCAGGGAAATTTCCCGTTGGCTGCCCTGGGCGGCATCTTCCAGGGAAATGGTCAGGGTGGCCTCGCTGTCCTCACCCCGCATGCGGAATCCCGCGTGACCCCGTCCTCCGCCACCCCGGCGGGCAAACAGTTCTTCAAAAAAATCGCTGAATCCGCCAAGATCGGGACCTCCCGCTCCGGGAGAACCGCCATTAAAATGTTCCCATCCGGGAGGGGGACGGAATTCCTGTCCAGCCCGCCAGTTGCTCCCGAGCTGATCATATGCACGGCGTTTCTCGGAATCCCGGAGTACCTCGTAGGCTTCCTGCACGTCCTTGAAGCGGTCCTCGGCATGGGGTTCCTTGCTTACATCCGGATGGTATTTGCGGGCCATTTTCCGGTATGCCGCCTTGATGGCCTGGGCGTCGGCGCCGCGTGCGACGCCGAGAATCTGATAATAGTCTTTGTATTCCAAGGGAACCCCCTTATTATGCCTTTTTGAGAACAGCGGACGGGATAACCGTTCTGCCCACACCATGGGGGCATTTCCGGGGTTTTTCAAGTTTCACGGGGAATATGAGTGGAGTACAGATGCAGCTGAATGATCGCCAGCAGGAGGCGGTACTGCTGCCACCAGGTCCAGCCCTGGTTCTGGCAGGGGCCGGTTCGGGAAAGACGAGGGTTCTCACCAGCCGTATTGCCCACCTGCTGGAGGAAGGTGTGCGGCCGGGCGGAATTCTGGCGGTGACTTTTACCAACCGGGCAGCCCGGTCCATGCGTGACCGACTCTCGGCCATGGTGGAAATGGATCTGGCGGGTCTCTGGATGGGGACTTTCCACGGCATCGCCCACAGGCTGCTGCGCCAGCATCATGCGATAGCTGGCCTTCCGCAAACCTTCCAGGTACTGGATGCCGAAGACAGCCAGCGGCTGGTCCGCCGTGCCCTGCGGGAACTCCAGATTGACGAGAAGCAGTGGACCCCAAGGGCGGTTGCCGCGAGGATTGGCCGCTGGAAGGATGACGGCTGGTCTCCTGACCGGGTGGCCCAGGAAGAATCCCCCTCCGCTTCCCCCCTTGTAGAGATTTACCGGCGCTATGAACTGCTGAAACAGCGCAGCGATGCGGTAGATTTTGGCGATCTCCTCCTGCTTGCGGGCCGGCTTTGGGAACAGCCTGACCTTCTGGCGTATTACCAGGCACGTTTCCAGGAAGTCCTGGTGGATGAGTTCCAGGATACCAACGTCGTGCAATACTGGTGGCTGCGCCGGTTGGCAGGCCATGGGCGGATTTTTGCGGTAGGCGATGACGACCAGTCCATATATGCCTGGCGTGGTGCCCGTGTAGAGAATCTGCTCCGTTTTGGCGAGGACTTCCCGGAGGCGAGGCTGGTGCGGCTTGAGCAGAACTACCGTTCCACGGCGCCGATCCTGGAGGCCGCAAACGCCGTGATTGCCAGAAATCCCGAGCGGATGGGGAAAACTCTCTGGACGGCCCGCACGGATGGCGGCCCGGTCCAGCTGTACAATGCCTACAGTGGAGATGATGAAGCCAGGTTTGTGGTTGCCCGCATCCAGCAGTGGTTGGAGGAAGGAGGAAAGCGCCAGGACTGCGCGATTCTTTACCGCTCCAATGCCCAGTCCCGTGCTTTTGAGGAACTTCTCGTCCGGGAGGGAATGCCCTACCGTGTCTACGGGGGGCTGCGGTTTTTCGAGCGTGCCGAGATCCGTGATGTTCTGGCATATCTGCGTCTTGTCCTGAACCGGCACGACGATATGGCCTTTGACCGGGTCGTCAATGTACCCGCCCGGGGAATCGGGGCGGTCACCCTCGAACGGCTCCGTCAGCTGGCCCAGGGCCGGGGCATATCCCTCTGGCAGGCGGCCGCTGATCTGAAGCAGCCGAAGGTAAATGCCTTCCTGACCCTTGTGGACCGTCTTTCTGGGGCCTGTAGTGGCCTGGAGCTGGATCTTCAGGTCGAGAAGATTCTGGAGCTCACGGAGCTGCGGACCTGGCATGCCAGGGACGGGGACCGTGCGGAGGGGCGCCAGGAGAACCTGGACGAACTGGGGAATGCTGCACGGGCTTTCGCCAGGGGGGATGCGTCAGCCAGTCTGCAGGAACTGAGTCCAGAGCCCGGAAATCTGCTCTCGGAATTTCTGACCCATGCGGCCCTTGAGGCTGGGGATGGTGCGGGAGAGGAGTGGCAGGACTGTGTACAGCTGATGAGCCTGCACAGCGCCAAGGGACTGGAATTTCCGCTTGTGTTTCTGGTGGGCATGGAAGAGGGGCTCTTCCCGCACCAGCGTGCCATGGAAGATTCCAGTGGACTGGCCGAGGAACGGCGGCTCTGCTATGTGGGAATGACCCGTGCCATGGAGACCCTGGTCCTAACCCATGCCGACAGCCGGCGGCTGAACGGGAGCGAGCGGATGGCAGTTCCTTCACGCTTTCTCCGGGAAATTCCGGCTCACAGGCTGCAGGAGCTGCGTCCGCGGGTCCGGATTGCCCGTCCCGTCCCGCCCATCGCTGCGGTAGCGGGGGTTGGCGACTGGCCCTATCCGCCAGGATCCCGGATCCGGCATCCTGTTTTTGGAGAAGGAACCGTTCTTGATTACGAGCCAGGAGGCCGGCAGGGGCGGATCCGGATCCAGTTCCCCTCGGGGAGCAAATGGCTTGCTCTCGGGGTCGTTCCCCTGGAATGCCTGGCCCCTGACGGCAGACACCAGGGCAGATAGGGAGGTGGTGATGCGAAAACGCGGCATGGGAATAATGGCATGGGCTGGGGTGATTCTTCTGCTGGTAGCGGGTGGGGTGCTCTGGTTCTGGAAACCCTGGCGACCGGCAGAATCCGCAGCGCCGGTAGTGGCAGCCAGCCTTTCCGGGCCGGGAGTCGTGGCGACCCGTTCCGTACCCGCTTTTCCGGTTGGCCGTACCGTTTCCCAGCCTGGTACCCTCGAAGGGAAGCTCCAGGGGCACTGCGGCAATATTGCCTGGCGCAACCTGACCTCCACCCAGGCGGCAGAGCTGCGCCGGCTCTGTCCAGGGCATCCGAAGTCCTAAAGCTGTCCCGGGGGCGTAGCCCTCTGTCCGGCTTCTTCCGGGAAAGGCAGAAAAATCCTGGCTTCCAGGCCCTTCCCTGGAAAATTGCGGAAGCTGATCCTGCCGCCCAGCCTGCGGAGGATGCGCTGGACGGTCGCCAATCCAAGTCCGGTTCCTCCTCCCTGGCCCGCAAAAGCAAAGGGGGTTCCCAGCCGGACCAGAATCTCGGGATCAATCCCGGGGCCTGCATCCCTTACGGAAATGCGGACACCGTCCTTTGCCCTGTCCAGAGAAACCAGAACAGGTGGAGTACCGTGCCGGCGGGCATTATCGACGAGGTTCTGCAGGATGCGCCCCAAGGAAACCGGCCCGGTTTTCAGAAGAATGGCGGGGCCGGGGGGAAGGTCAAGAACGGTTCCCGGGCCCTGCCTTTCCGCAAAGGCTTTCAGCCAGGAGCCCAGATCCAGCGTAACACTGTCTTCCCCGCTGCCGCTGCCGCTGCGGGCGTAGTCCAGAAACTGGTGAATGATCTGGTCCATTTCCCTCAGGTTGGTGATCATGTCCGTACGGATGGCCGCATCCTCCCGGGGCAGGAATTCTGCCAGCATGCGCATGCGGGTCAGCGGAGTCCGGAGATCATGAGAAACGCCAAGCAGCAGCATCTCGCGCTCTTTCCAGAGCTCGTCCAGGTCCTGGAGAGCGTTGTTAAGATGAACTGCCAGCCGCCGGAGGTCGGCGGGTCCCGATACCGGCAGGACGACCGGGTGCTCTGTTTCTCGTGCTGCCATGACTCCAGAGATGAGCCGGCTCAGTGGAAGGGTAAGCTGGCGTACCGTCAGAAAGGCTCCGATCAGAGAAAGCATGACTATCCCGCCGAGCCGTACCCATGGAGGGAGAGGGCTGGAAGGTTCTGGCGGGGGGATCCCGATGGCTATCCCCCTGGGGGGTGAGGCTATAAGCCAGAGTATTTTCTGCTGGCGGTTTTCCGCCAGGCGCGCAGCTGGCCAGCCCATGCCATGCAGAAAATGAAGGGCATTGCGGTACAGGGGGCTGCTGGGCGGAACCCCATGGATCCTGGAGGCAGGGCGGAACTCAATGGCTGCAGCGTTGGGGAGAGGGATCGCCTTCTGGGAGCCGATCTGGCTTCCAAGGGCCAGGACCTGTGCCCAGTTCTGCGCCAGCCGGCGGGCCTGGGGGTTGTCCGGGTTCAGGATGAAATACCAGTAAATGGCGGCCTGGCTGACCAGAAGAATGCCGCCAATGAGCAGAAACATGCGGGTAAAAAGGGTGTCAGGCCAGAGAGAGGATAACCGTTTCAAGCTGGTGGGGGCCCCCCGTGCGTGCCAGGTACAAAGACATACCCTTTTCCCCAGACGGTCTGGATATGGCGCGGACGCGCCGGATCGTCCTCGATCAGCCGACGCAGCCGGGAAATGAAAACGTCAATCCCGCGTGCTCCAGGGATACCTTCTGTCTGGCCATGGATCATGGTGAGCAGGCGGTCCCGGGACAGGGTTTGCCAGGGATGGCCTGCCAGGGCATGGAGCAGCGAAAATTCCGTTTCTGTCAGGGGGATTTCGGTCCTGTCCCGCCAGAGCGTGCGCGTATCCAGGGCCAGATGGAAAGATCCGAAATCAATGAAGCCGGATGTCGGAGTGGCCGTGGAATTGTCCTGGCTGCGGCGCAGGACCGCGCGGATGCGGGCAACCAGTTCCTCCGGTTCGAAAGGTTTGGGTACGTAGTCGTCGGCGCCCACGGCAAGGCCCTGGATACGGTCATCCAGATGCCCGCGTGCGGTAAGCATGATAATAGGCAGCGAAGACTGCTGCTCCCGGAGGCGCTGGCAGATGGAAAACCCGTCTTCTCCTGGCATCATCACATCAAGCAGGAGCAGATCGTAAGCCTCACGCTCCAGGTGGCGGCCCATCTGGGTAGCGGAGGCAGCAGTGTGGACAGAAAATCCCTGGTTTTCCAGGTAGCGCTGCAGCATGGCGCGAAGCCTGGCATCGTCATCCACCAGCAGGATTTTGCCCCGACGGATCATCGGGCCTGGCAGGTTCCAGGTCCCGGTTTCCCGCCTTTTTTCATGTGGGTGTAGATCCGGGTAGTTTCAGTCCATTGGGCCGGAGTCAGCAGATGGTGCAGGAATTCCACCTGGCCGATGGCGTGCTGCAGCATTCCTGCATGATCTTTCAGGACCGCGGTTTCCAGTGGCGTGATAGCACGGCCAGATTCCCCCCCGAGCAGGGCCTTTCGCAGGGCTTTGCTGTCCTTTTGCATCTGTTCCCAGTGGCTGTGCATGACTTTCATGTGTTCGCCGCGCCACTGCCGCAACCGCGATTCCTGGGTGGGAGTCAGTTTCAGTGCAACGGCATGGCGCCAGACGATGGGCATGAGCATGGGAACTGGGGCGTTTGCCATCCTCCAGTGCAATCCGGGACCCGAGAGGTGACAGCCAGCGCCGGCCATCGGCATGCCAGGGGCCTGCCCCATTCCGCCCGCACCTGGGGTAGCCAGTGCGGCAGCCGGTCCGAGTGCCAGGATCACGGCAAAAAACAGGTTATGTATTCCAGACGGTTTTGACATGATTTTGTCCCCGCAAAATGGTGGGAAATGGTTCCCACCCTGAAAAGATAGTCTCCTTCCCGGCAGTTTTGCCAGCAGCCAAGTTTTAAAGGTTGCGAATTCTGTTCCCTGCATTCACAGGTTGCAACACAAAACAGCTGTAGGGGCCACTTCTATTTTTCCTGCCAATTTCCGACAATGGCCTCTATCAGAAGGCAGGAAAAGGCACCTTCATGGGTATTCGCCGCAGCGGAGCAGGAATGGCATTTCTGCTGGGATGCTTCTTCTGGGGGACAGCTGCGCAGGCGGGCCTTGGGTTTCTTTCTGGAGATCCCCTGGATACCGGGCGGGGAGTCCCTGGCCAACCTGCAAAACCATGGCTGGGAAAAAGGGCCCCGCTTCCCCGGCTGCCTGGCCGGATACCGTGGTTTGCCGTGCAGGCCGAACGCATCTGGACGCTGCCGGCACTGACGTCTTTTGCCCTGTCCCATAACCCGCAGACGGCTGCGGCATGGGAAGGACTGCTCGCCCGGGCGGCGGCGGTGGGTGTCGCGGAAAGCGTCTGGCTGCCCACCCTTACCCTGGGGAGTACGGCTACGCGCCGGCAGGCGGTATCGACCGCCGGTTTCAGGGTCCCGGCCCGGAACAGCGCCTTTCCAGACCTGACTCTCAGCTACACCCTGTGGGACTTTGGCCTGCGCCGTGCCCGGTATGACGTTGCGGAGGCCCAGGAGTGGGTAGCCGGATTTACCCAGAACCAGACCCTGCAGAGCGTTGTTTTCTCCGTAACCCAGGCATATTACCAGCTGATGGGTAGCCAGGCCCTGCTGGAAGCGGATGCCAGGACGGTGGCTGAAAACCGGAAGGCCCTGGAGGCGGCGGAGGTTCTTCACCGGGCAGGCCAGGCAACGATTGGCGACCTCTACCAGGCCCGGGCTGCGCTGGCCCAGGCCGAGTCCGCCTATGCGGGCCAGAAGCAGGCAGTGCTTGCGAGCCAGGGCACCCTGGCGAGCACCTTGGGACTTGCACCGGGAAGTGCCATCCATATTGTGCCTTTGACTCCAGGGAGTCATCCTCCGGCGGGCCTGCGGGATGCGGCCCGCCGGCTGATGCGGGCCGCGGAGAAGGAAAATCCGGCCCTCCAGGAGGCAAGGGCCCAGGTCGCCGTTGCCCGTGCCAGCGTACGGGCAGTCCGGGAAGAAGGACTGCCCACCCTTGGAATTTCCGGATCCTATGGTTACCAGTTTCAGGGAGGATTCCAGCCAGGAGACACCTGGACATTGGGGCTTACACTGACCGTGCCCCTCTTTACCGGCTTCAGCAACCACTACCAGGTCCGTCAGGCCGAAGCCACGGCCCGGCAGGATGAAGCCACAATGAACAGTACCCGCAACACTACTCTTGCCGCTGTCTGGCAGGACTATCACAGTTTTCAGGGGGACCTGGCCGCCTATCCCGGTGCCTCCAGCAGTCTGGCCAACGCGGGCAAGGCGCTGGAAGTGGTCCTTGCCCAGTACCGGGTTGGGCAGGCAACCATCCAGGATGTACTGCAGGCCGAGACGGCCCTGGCCCAGTCCCGTTACAGTCTCATTTCCAATCTGGTCAGCAGTTATGTGGCCCTGGCCCAGCTTGGCCAGGCCGTGGGTATGCCGGTGGGAGCAGCACATCCGTGAAACGACGTTTTTGGAACCGAATGGTCCTTGTCCTTTTTCTGTCCTGTGGTCTGGCCGCCTGCCAGAAGTCAGGGCACCAGGGTCCGCCGATCCTGCGAGTTACTGTCGTGCACGCGCAGGTACGCTCCATGACCCGCTACGAGAGTTTCCTGGGAACGGTAACCCCACTCCAGACCGTCAATCTGGTACCCCAGACTTCCGGAATGCTGGAATCCTTCCATTTCCGCCAGGGGGGGATGGTTCGGCGTGGACAGCTGCTGTTTGTCATCAATCCTGACCAGGCAAAGGCAGCCCTGGCGCAGGCCAGGGCCAATCTGGAAGCGGCCAGGGCCAGTGCCCGGTACAATGCGGAACAGGTGCGGCAGGACCAGCCCCTGGTACAGAAAGATTTTATTACGCGCCAGAGTTACGAGCAGGCGGTGTCCCAGTCCCAGGCGGCCCAGGCCCAGGTGGCTGCGGACCAGGCGGCGGTCCGCCAGGCCGGGCTTGCCCTGGGCTATACCCGAATTGTGGCACCCATCCGCGGACGGATCGGGCTCGCGCAGCTCAAGCCCGGGAATCTGGTGGTCGCAAACCAGACCCTGCTGGCCACTATCAACCAGGTGAGTCCCATGGGAATCACGTTCCAGATCCCCCAGGGGCTACTGGAAGCGGTGCACAGGGCCAAGATGGAAGGCTGGGCCATCCCGGTTTTTGACGAAAAGCAGGGTAAAAGACTTGATACGGCGCGGCTGGAGATCGTGGACAACAGCGTCAGCACATCTACGGCGACCATCCGTGTCCAGGCGCAGGCTGCGAACCTCCGGGCACGTCTGTGGCCAGGGGGGTTTGTGGAAGTGCGTCTGCCGGTAGAACATCTGGCCCGGGCCACCGTTTTGCCTGTTGCGGCCGTACAGCAGGGGAATGCAGGACATTTTGTCTATGAGGCCCTGGATGGGCGGGTGGAAACGAAAGTGGTCCGGGTGCTCTGGCAAAATGGAAAAGACGCCGTGGTTGACGGATTTCCCGTCGGTAGCCCGGCCATATATCCCGTGCCTGCGCGGATCTTTGCCGGGGCAAGGGTCCAGGTCGTGGCTCCGGAAATTTCGGCGGAGACGTCCCTGAGTCCGGGCCCGGCCGGTGACAGGGCGGGAAAACCGTGAACTTTTCCGCCCTCTTCATCCGCCGGCGGGTGATGACCGTCATTGTCAGTCTGGCAGTGGTCATATATGGGCTTTTCGCCTTTCTAGGGCTTCCGGTAGCCATGCTTCCCAGTGTGGACTTTCCCACGGTACTGGTTGCCGCCAGTCTGCCGGGTGCTAGTCCGCAGACGATGTCCAGCAGTGTCGCTACCCCGCTGGAGAAACAGTTCTCGGCCATACCGGGACTTTCGGCCATGAGCTCGACCAGCAGCCAGGGTTCGACGCGGATCATCCTGCAGTTCGATCTCAGCCAGAATATCAATGTGGCGACGCAGAACGTCCAGAATGCGGTCACCCAGGCGCAGCACCTCCTGCCTCCCGGCATGCCCAGCCTTCCCTTCGTCCGGCAGCTCAACCCGTCGGCGGCACCCATCGAGTTCATTGCCCTCTCGGCATCCGGCATGCCTATCTACCGCCTTAACCAGTATGCCCTCGACCGGGTGGTTCCCGCCATTTCCGGCATACCGGGTGTGGCACAGGTCGAAGTGTTTGGTGAGCAGAACTATGCTGTCCGGATTCATGCCAACCCCTTCTCCATGCAGGCCAGGGGACTGTCCCTCCAGGCCTTGGACCAGGCCATTGCCAGCCACAATGTTAATCTTCCCCAAGGCACGCTGCTGGCCCCCGACCGGAACTATGCCCTCAATGTCCATGGGCAGCTGCACGATGCTGCTGCATTCCGCAGCATGCCGGTCCTGCAGAACGGTGGTGCAGTCGTCCGCCTTGCGGATGTGGCTACGGTAGAGAATGGAGTTGACAATGACCAGATAGCCAGCTGGATAGGATCGCGTCGCGCCCTTATTCTGGCAGTAGTACGGCAGCCCAATGCGGATACCGTTGCCATCTCCTCTGCCATCCAGAAGAGACTTCCGGCTTTCGCCGCCGACCTCCCGGGCGGGGCCCGGCTCCAGGTTGTTTACGACAAGGCCGGCTATATCCGCTCCGCAGTCCAGGAAGTGGAACTTACCCTGATTCTCGCCTCCCTGCTCGTGGCCGGGGTACTCTGGCTCTTTCTCCGCCGTGGCAGTCCAACCCTGATTGGTGCCCTTGCCATCCCAGTCTCCATCCTGGGGACCTTCGCCGTAATGGCTATGCTGGGGTATACCCTGAATACCCTGAGCCTTTTGGCCCTTGCTCTCGCCGTGGGTTTTGTGGTGGACGATGCCGTGGTCATGCTTGAGAACATCGCCCGGCATGGGGAGTCCGGAGAGCTGCCCGAACAGGCTGCCTATCGGGGAAGCCACGAGATTGGGTTTACCGTGCTTTCAATGACCATTTCCCTGGCTGTGGTTTTTCTGCCGTTTCTGCTGCTGGGCGGGATTATCGGGCGCCTTTTCCGGGAATTTGGGGTGACAATTGCCGTCGTGATCCTGCTTTCGGGACTGGTGTCCCTTACCCTTACCCCCATGCTCTGCGCCCGTTACCTCCGGATCCGGCATGGAAATCCTGGTACATTTGAGAGAGGATTTGACCGTCTTCGCTCCTGGTATGGCCGTAGTCTGCGCTGGAGTCTTGGGCACCGGATCTGGACGTACTTTGGAGCCATGCTCAGTTTTCTGGCCATGGCCGGCCTGTTTCTGGTGCTGCCCAAAGGATTTATTCCCAGCGAAGATAGCGGAATGGTTATGGGCAACCTGCAATATCCCCAGGGAATTTCCTTCAGTCGGCTGGAGCAGGTCCAGATGCGTGTGGCCGCTGCCGTAGGCCATGACCCTGCCGTGGAATCGGTCCTGTCCAGCGCTGGACAGGGTGTGGGAGGATTCGGCTCGGCCAACACTGGCCGTCTCATCATCCGGCTGAAACCGTTATCCCGTCGTTCCAGTGGATCTGCAGTGATCGCCAGGCTGAGGAGGATTGTGCAGCGTTTTCCTGGAGTAGAGGGCAGTTTTCTTCTGCCCCCTGCCATCCAGATGGGACCCATTGCCTCCCAGGCCAGCTACCAGTACACCCTGCAGAGCGAGAACCAGGAAAACCTGGATGCAGTCGTGCCACGCCTTGTCCGGGCCCTGCGCAAGATTCCTGGCATCCAGGCCGTCAGCACGGATTTGCAGGTGGCCAATCCGCAGATAAACGTCCGGATTCTGCACCATCGCGCAGAATCCCTGGGCGTTACGACCAAAGCGGTTGAGCAGGCCCTTGACTTCGCTTTCGGCGGTACACAGGTGGGTACCATCTATGCGGCCACAAACCAGTATGAGGTGATTCTGGATCTTGCGCGACGTTTCCAGCAGAGCATCGGTGCCCTCAATGCTATCATGCTCCCGGGCAATGCCGGCCTTGTGCCACTGGCAGCGCTGGCGGATTTCTCCTATGGGGTGGGTCCGCTGAGCATCAGCCACTATGATGGAATTCCCAGTGTTACGGTTTCTTTCAACGTGGCCCCGGGAATTTCCCTGGGCCAGGCGACGCGGGAGGTCGGAAAGGCAGCTGCAGGGATACTGCCAGCCAATGTCCACGGCAGTTTTGGCGGTACGGCCGCTGCCTTCCGCCAGTCAAGCAGCACGCTCCCGCTGCTGCTTCTTGCGACTGTGGCACTTATCTACGCCATTCTGGCCATTCTCTACGAGGATTTTATCCATCCCCTCACCATCCTGACGGCCCTGCCCCTTGCAGGCCTTGGGGCGCTTCTGTCCCTGTGGATTTTTCACCAGCAGCTGGATCTTTTCAGTTTTGTGGGCATTATCATGCTGGTGGGACTGGTAAAGAAAAATGGCATCATCATGGTCGATTTTGCCATCCGCCGACGACGCGAGGGAGCCGCCGCCGCTGAAGCCATTGCAGATGCCTGCATGACCCGGTTCCGTCCCATCATGATGACCAATCTGGCCGCCATTCTGGGAATCCTGCCCATTGCCATCGGTTTTGGAGCGGGTGCCGAATCACGGGTCCCGCTTGGTGTTGCCGTAGCCGGGGGGATTGTGGTTTCGCAGCTGCTCACCCTCTATGTGACCCCGGCCTTCTACGTGTTTTTTGAAAATCTCCGGGCCCGTTCCGGGTCCGGATAGTTCCGGCCTCCGGGAACCCGATCTGGCCGCAAAGCCAAGACATTCTGTGCTATAAAGGGGGACCAGGAAAGAGGGAGATTCTGAAAATGCGCAAAATGCCCATTCTGGCTGCCGGCATGGTCCTTCTGTCGGGTTGTGCACAAATGGCACCAAAAACAGAAAACGCTGGCTCGGCAGGCGCGGCCGTTACGGCGGCAGAGCGGGCAAGGATGGCCACGGAAAAGGCAGAAGAGGCCGAAAGGCGTCTGGAGACCATTAATGTCCGACGGGAAGCGACAGAACGGCGGTTCTGCCCCGGTTGGAGAAAATCGCTCCTGCTGGCGAGGCGGGATGCCGTAGGCTGTGCGCGTACCCGTCCGGTGGAGCAGCAAACCTGCTGGCAGGCAGTTTCCGGGTGGGCGACGGAAGAAAGCCGCTATTATTCTGCCCTCCACGGACTTCTGGCGGAAAATCCGCCCTATGCAAAAGCATCTTCCTCGGCGGCCCGTTTTTTTGCCCTTGCCGGGAAATGGGCACTGGTCTGCGAAAACGGTTCCCCCGGATGTGTGGCCGCGCCGCAGCGGAATGGCATGCACCAGCAGCGGCAAGCCATCAGTGCCTTCTGTGCTGGTGTGGCGCCTGAAGGATGAAAAGGGACAACCACTGCCCTGCCGCCAGAAATTTTTCCGGCGGCTTTCCGGTTCCGGCTGCCACTGCTAGACTCTAACTGAAGTTAAGAAAAAACAGTATGGAGGAGCCAGAAATGAGGAAATTCATTGGGGATTTCAAGGAGTTTCTGAAACGCGGAAATGTCATAGACCTTGCAGTCGCGTTTGTGATCGGTACGGCCTTTTCAGCCATTGTAACTTCCCTTGTCAACAACATGATCATGCCTCCGATTGGCCTGATCCTGAAAAATGTGGATTTCAGCAACCTGTTCCTGGTTCTCCATGCAGGAAAAATTCCTGGACCCTACGTGACCCTGGCAGCAGCCCAGAAGGCTGGAGCGGTAACCCTCAACTATGGACTGTTTGTCATGTCCATTATCAGTTTTGTGATCGTTGCCCTGGTCATTTTTTCCCTGGTCCGGGGCATTAACCGCCTCTATCCCAAGCCCACAGCACCGGTAACGACCAAAAATTGCCCATTCTGTGCGACGGCAATCCCGATGGCAGCCACCCGCTGTCCACACTGTACCTCGCAGCTGGAAGGCCACGATTAAGGCCATTGCCGCGGTTCTCCCTGTCTGCCGCATTCTTCCCCGGGGCGAGGCCAGACAACAGTACAGGACCAGGGGGGGTGCGGCCTGATGGTCCGGGAACTGCTGTGGTTTCTGGCCGGAGCCCTTGCGGGTGGTCTGCTCTCCTGGCTCGCCGGGCTGGTCCGGCGGGCCTCCCTTCTGGCCCGGCTAGACAGCCTGCAGAAACAGCAGGAAGACGCTGCTGCCAGAAATGTGGCCCTTCAGCAGTCCCTCGACCAGGATCGTCTCCGGATGTCCGGGCTGGAATCTGCCCTTCAGGCCCAGATGGTCGAGCGGGCGGAGCTGGAAGTGGAAAACCGCCGTATCCCTGTCCTGCTGCAGGAAAGGCAGTCTCTTGAGGCTACCCTTGCTGAAGTCCGCGGTCTTCATGCGGATGCACAGCGCCAGCTGGCCGCACTGCAGGAGAGGCTGGCACAGGAAAGACGGCAAACCCAGGAAAGGCAGTCCTTCCTGGAAGAAAGCCGGGAGCGGTCCGCCCAGCTGTTTGCAGCGCTGTCCGCAGATGCCCTGCATCGCAATAACCAGGATTTCCTGCGGCTGGCCCAGGAGAACCTTGGGCGTTTTCAGGATCAGGCCCGGCAGGACTGGGATCTGCGGCAGAGCGGCCTGGGGCAGATGGTGCAGCCGATCCAGGAATCCCTGGCGAAAATGAATGAGCGCCTGGATGCCCTGGAACTTGTCCGCAACGCTGCCTACAGCAGCCTGAGCGAGCAGCTTAGGGGGCTGGTGCAGGATCATCTGCCACGGCTTCACCAGGAAACTGCAGCCCTCGTCAAGGCCTTGCGACAGCCAGCGGCCCGTGGCCGCTGGGGCGAGATGCAACTGCGGCGGGTGGTGGAAATGGCGGGTATGCTCGCGCATTGCGACTTTGTGGAGCAGGCTACCCTGGACCGGCAGGAGGGAATCCAGCGCCCGGATCTCATCGTGCGGCTGCCGGGTGGAAAACAGATTGTTGTGGATGCCAAAGCCCCCCTGAATGCCTATCTGGAGGCGGTTGAGGCCCAGGATGAGCGGGAGCGCCAGGGATGGCTGCGCAAGCATGCGGCGGAACTGCGGACCCATCTGGGCCAGCTGGGCAAAAAGGCGTACTGGGAACAGCTCAGCACCAGCCCGGAGTTTGTGGTGCTTTTTCTGCCCGGAGAAGATTTTTTCAGTGCGGCGCTGCAGGCGGACCCGGCACTTATCGAGTATGGCGTGGAGCAGCGGGTCATCGTTGCCACACCTACCACCCTGATTGCCCTGCTAAGGGCCGCTGCCTATGGATGGCGCCAGGAATCAATAGCCGCCAATGCCCAGGTCATCAGCGCCCTGGGCCAGGAGCTGCATGAGCGGCTGGGAACGCTTGCAGGACACTGGCAGAAAGTGGGGAAAGGGCTGCACCAGGCCGTGCATGCCTACAATCAGGCAACGGCGTCCCTGGAGAGCCGTGTGCTGGTTTCCGCCCGCCGCTTCCAGGATCTCGGCGCTGCCAGCCGTGACCGGGTTCTTCCTGTTCTGGACCCGGTGGATCTGGTTCCGCGGACTGTCGTGCCGACGGAGGAGGAAATCAGGAATGGGTCTCCGGAATCTCCGGACGGGCCTGGGACAGTGCAAGAGGCAGACTGAAAATTACCTTTTCCTCCACCCCTTCCCGCTCCTGCGGTGCGGTGGCACCCCAGGCCTGCAGGGCATCAATGATGCCCTGAACCAGGGTTTCCGGGGCAGAAGCTCCGGCGCTGATCCCGATTTTGCGGACATTCCGGAACCAGTCGAGCTGAAGCTGGCTGGCGTCCTCAATGAGATGGGCAGGAATCCCCAGGCGGATTCCCAGCTCGGCGAGGCGGCTGGAATTGGAGCTGTTGGGTGCCCCCACCACAAGCAGGATGTCGACATCGGGCACAAGATTTTTGACGGCATCCTGGCGGTTCTGGGTGGCGTAGCAGATGTCGTCTTTCTTGGGTCCCTGGATAATGGGAAAACGCTGGCGCAGGGCAGCAATTACCTCGGCGGTATCGTCCATGCTGAGGGTGGTCTGGGTAATATAGGCCAGTTTTTCCGGGTTCCGCGGATTTAGTGCCGCGACATCCTGGACGCTGGAGACCAGGTACATCATCCCGGCCTTCACCTGGCCCATGGTGCCTTCCACTTCAGGGTGGCCGGCGTGGCCGATGAGTACCATTTCCATGCCTTCCCGGCTGTACTTCCGGACTTCCATGTGGACCTTGGTCACCAGCGGGCAGGTGGCGTCAAAAACCGTAAGACCGCGTTCGGCTGCCTTTTCGCGTACGGAGACAGGAACGCCGTGCGCACTGAAAATGACCGTTGCACCATCCGGGATTTCGTCCAGTTCTTCCACAAAAATGGCCCCACGGGCGCGCAGGTCTTCCACGACATGGCGATTGTGCACTACCTCATGGCGGACATAAATGGGTGCGTCGAAGAGCTCCAGCGCGCGTTCAACAATCTGGATGGCGCGGTTCACGCCAGCGCAGAACCCGCGCGGATTGGCAAGCAGGATTTCCATGGATGTCAGGCCTCGTCTGGACTGTTTCCATGGTCCGTCTTTGCCGGGCTTCCTGTCAACACAGGTCTCCCCATAAATGCTGTACGAGGGCGACGGCGGTTACGGCGGCTGTTTCGGCCCGCAGAATGCGGGGTCCCAGGTGTGCGGAGATGAAACCCATGCGTCCGGCCGCCTGACGTTCCTCCACACTGAGTCCTCCTTCAGGACCGGTGAGCAGGGTGATGGCCTGGGGGCGGAGCTCTCCATTCTCCGGAAGCCGGGAGCGCTGGAGGGGAGCAGTGGCCTCCGCGTCGAACAGAATGCCAGGCCCGGCCGGGACCGCAGACCAGAAAGCGGCCAGGGGGACCAGGGGGCAGAGTGTGGGGATGCGGGTAGCCTGGCCCTGCTCGCAGGCGGCAATCACCATCTCCTGCCAGCGGGACAGCCGTTTTTCCGCCCGGGATCCACCCAGGTCAACCACGCTGTGATCGGTCTGCACTGGCTGGATGCGTGCTACCCCCAGCTCTGTGACCTTCTGCAGGGCCCAGTCCCACCGTTCTCCCCGCAGGAGGGGCAGACAGAGGGTAATGGCGATGGGAGATGCCGTATCGCGTTTCCGGGCGCCTTCTACCAGGAGTCTGGCACGCCCCTGTTCGGCTCCCTGCAGGATGGCGGGATAGTCATGGCCATCCCCGCAGAATAGGGTCAGGGGCTGGCCTCTCCTGGCGCGCAGGACATGGAGCAGATGGTGACTGGCACCTTCTTCCAGGAAAAAATCGCCGGAATGGGGGGCGACAGGGGTATACAGGTGTATGCGCGGCATGACCGGACGACAGGGCACTTGGGTAGCGCTAGCATAAGACAGAACCCGGAAAGGGGGAAACCGGCCGCGCGGGCTTGCGGTCCTCGATCCCGCCCTAAGCGCGGGTATGTCCTGCTGCACCCCGAAAGAAGGAGCCATAGTCATGTCCAACACCATCGATCCGCAATGGGTGGGCGACCTGCTGCGCATCTGCGCTGAGCGTTTTATTCTGCCCCGTTATCTGACAGTGGCGGCGAGCGCGAAACCGGATGGCAGTATCGTGACCAGTGCTGATATAGACAGCCAGAATTTTCTGCAGCAGATGCTCGCCGCCCGCTATCCGGAAATCCCCCTTGTGGGCGAGGAGATGCCCGCGGAGGAGCAGGCCGCGATTCTGGCAGACGGGCGGCCTGTCTGGTGTCTGGATCCGCTGGATGGTACCAGCAATTTTGCTGCCGGTGTGCCTGTTTTCGGGATCAGCCTTGCGCTCCTGGAGAGTTCCGGAACCCGCCAGGCCTGGATCTACGATCCAGTCCGCCGGGAACTGTTTCTGGCACAAAAAGGCAGGGGGGCTTTCTGCAATGGACAGCCCCTGCATTACCGGCAGGCCCCGGCGCTGCGCTCGACAGTAGGGGTTGTGGACTACAAGCGGCTGTCCCGATCCCTTGCCCACCGGATCATGGATGAAAAGCCATTCCACAGCCAGCGTAATTTTGGGAGCTGTGTGCTGGAATGGTGCTGGCTGGCGGCAGGCCGCTACCATTTCTACCTGCACGGGGCACAGCAGCTGTGGGATCGGGCGGCCGGGACGCTGGTTCTGCTGGAGGCAGGAGGAATCTGCAGTACCCTGGATGGCCAGGCCCTGCCACCACAGGCCCTGGCCAGAACTTCCGTACTCGCAACACTGGATCCTGCCCTCCACGGGGAATGGCGGCAATGGCTGGAAACCGGGGTTCCCGAGTTCCAAAAACTGGAACAATGAGTTATTCTCACCAGCATTTTCACAGTTTCCCGGAGGAAAAACAAACCATGGCCACCATCCGCAATCTGGCGCTTTCCCTGCTACCCGTGACCGAAACGGCGGCCCGTGCGGCCAGCGCGTGGATCGGGCGGGGGGAAAAAGAACTTGGGGATGGCGCGGCGGTGGATGCCATGCGGGCCGCCATCGCCCAGGTTCCCATGCGGGGTACCGTCGTGATCGGCGAGGGAGAAAAGGACGAGGCTCCCATGCTGTATAACGGTGAGGCCGTTGGCTCCGGGACAGGTCCGGAAGTGGACATTGCGGTGGATCCCGTGGAAGGGACCAGCTTCCTGGCAAGCGGGATGCCTGGCTCCATCTGTGTTCTGGCGGCTGCCCCCAAGGGAAGCATGTTCCGCCCGGGTCCTGCGTTCTATATGGACAAACTGGTGGTGCCTGCCGCGGCAAGGGGAAAGATTGATCCTGCTGCGCCCATGAAAGACCGTCTTCATGACCTCGCGAGGGCGCTGGGCAAGGATGTCCGGGAACTCCGGATTTTTGTGCTCAAGAAACCCCGCCACGAAGCGATGATCCGGGAGATTCAGGCAGCGGGAGCGACGGTCCGCCTGCAGACGGACGGAGATGTCAGTGGTGGCATCATGGCGGCGCTGGGCGTGAAGGTCGACGCGATGATGGGTATCGGCGGCACCCCGGAAGGCGTGATCACGGCCTGTGCAGCCCGCGCCATGGGGGCCGACATGTTTGGAGCGCTGGCGCCCCAGAATCCGGGTGAGGCCGGGGCAGTCGAGGCTGCCGGCCTCCGGGCCGGCCACTGGCTGGAGCGCGATGAGCTGGTGGCCAGCGATGATGTCCTGTTTGTGGCGACCGGCCTTACTTCTGGCGACATCCTGGATGGGGTGTCCCGTTCCCGGTATTTCGTGGAGAGCGAAAGCCTCGTAATTTCTGGCCATGATGGCATTCTGCGCCGGGTGCGCACCCACCAGCGGGCCGATGACTGAATTTTTCTGACTACCATCTGGCATCTTCCGGACGTCCGTCCCGGATGCCTTTCAGCAAGGAGTTTTTATGAGCGTGACCCGCACCGACCTGGCAAATGCCATACGTGTTCTTGCCATGGATGCCGTGGAAAAGGCGAAATCCGGACACCCGGGCATGCCGATGGGCATGGCGGACATAGCCGAAGTCCTTTGGAACGACTTCCTCGTTCACAACCCGGCCAACCCCCACTGGGCCAACCGTGACCGCTTCATCCTGTCTAACGGGCACGGTTCCATGCTGCAGTATGCCCTGCTACACCTCAGTGGCTACGATGTCAGCGTGGAGGATCTCAAGAGCTTCCGGCAGTGGCACAGCAAGACGCCGGGGCATCCCGAGTACCGGGATACGCCGGGAGTGGAGACCACGACCGGACCCTTGGGCCAGGGGCTGGCCAACGCCGTAGGCATGGCCCTGGCGGAACAGATTCTTGGCCGCCGCTTCAACCATCCGGGCCATGAGATTGTTAACCATTTCACCTATGTGTTTCTGGGAGATGGCTGCCTGATGGAAGGGGTATCCCATGAGGTCTGCTCCCTGGCAGGTGTCTGGGGTCTGAACCGGCTGATCTGTTTCTACGACGACAACAACATTTCCATCGACGGGCATGTGGATGACTGGTTTGCCGATGACACCCCTGGGCGCTTCGAGGCCTATGGCTGGCATGTCATCCGGGGTGTGGATGGCCACGACCCGGCGGCTATCCGGCAGGCCATACTCGAGGCCCGCAGCCAGTCTTCCCGGCCGACACTTGTCTGCTGCAAAACGGTGATCGGTCACGGGGCTCCCAACAAGGCAGGAACCCATGATGTCCATGGTGCGCCGCTGGGTGCTGAGGAGATTGCCCTGACCCGCCAGAACCTCGGGTGGACTGGAGAGGCCTTCGAGGTGCCGGAGGCGGTTTACCGGGGCTATGATGCCCGGGCAAAAGGCGAGACTGCAGAGGCAGAATGGAAAGAGCGCTTTGCCCAGTATCGCGCGCTCTATCCGGAAGATGCTGCCGAGTTTGAACGCCGCCTGTCCGGCCAGCCTTCTGCTGCCCTGGATGGTGCGGTCTCCAGCCTTATCGCAGGCTTCCGCCAGGAGACGCCCAAAATCGCGACGCGTGTTGCTTCCGGTAAGTGCATCCAGGCGCTGGCAGCGGCGGTTCCGGAGTTTATCGGTGGATCCGCGGATCTTACTCCGTCCAACAATACCCGGTGGAAGGAAGCCCTGGATATTGGCAAGCACCGTCTCATGGGGAACTACATCCACTATGGCGTGCGGGAATTTGGCATGGCCGCCATCATGAATGGCATGGCGCTGTACGGCGGGCTGTTGCCTTTTGGCGGCACATTCCTCATTTTCTCCGACTATGCGCGGAATGCTATCCGTATGTCCGCACTCATGGGCGTGCGTACCATCTACATCATGACCCATGATTCCATCGGGCTGGGAGAGGATGGCCCAACCCATCAGCCGGTAGAACAGGTGAGCAGCCTGCGGCTGATCCCGAATCTCCATGTCTGGCGCCCGGCAGATGCAGTCGAAACGGCGGTTGCCTGGGAATCGGCGATCAAACGGGAGCGGACGCCGAGTCTTCTCGCCCTGAGCCGCCAGAACCTGCCCGCCCTGCCGCACGATGACCGCACGGTCGAAGGGATCCGCCGGGGGGGGTATGTCCTGCGCGATGCGGCCAATGGCCAGCCCAGCGGGATTCTGGTGGCAACCGGCTCCGAAGTGGAGCTGGCACTGGCTGCCCAGGAGCGGCTGGCGGAACAGGGGGTTCAGGTCCGGGTGGTTTCAATGCCCTGCATGGAAATTTTCGAAGCCCAGGACGCCGCCTACCGCGAAGCGGTCCTGCCGGCCGGGATAACCCGCCGCGTGGCTATCGAGGCAGGAACGACCGGCCTCTGGTACAGGCATGTCGGATTACAGGGTGCGGTGATTGGCATCGACCGTTTTGGCGCATCGGCGCCAGCCCCGATTCTGTTTGAGAAACTGGGCTTTACCGTCGACCATGTCGTCGCCAAATTCCAGAGTCTCTAAGAATTCCAACTGCAACTTTGAGGAGTAAACAATGACCATCCGAGTCGGCATCAATGGTTTCGGTCGCATTGGCCGCATGGCCTTCCGTGCGATTGCAAAGGAAGCCGAATTCAGCAACATTGAAGTCGTTGCCATCAACGATCTTCTTGAGCCCAGCTATCTTGCCTATATGCTGCAGTACGATTCCGTGCACGGGCGTTTCCAGGGCGATGTGAAGGTCGACGGCAGCAGTCTGGTCGTGAATGGCCGGAGCATCCGCCTGACCGCCGAGCGTGATCCGGCCACCCTGAAGTGGGGGGAAGCAGGCGTCGATGTGGTCATCGAGTCCACCGGCTTCTTCCTGACCCTGGACACCTGCCAGAAGCACATCGATGCCGGTGCTGGCAAGGTAGTGCAGTCCGCCCCCTCCAAGGATGAAACACCAATGTTTGTCTTCGGTGTCAACCATGGCAGGTATGCGGGGGAGAAGATCGTTTCGGCTGCCTCCTGCACCACCAACTGCCTTGCCCCGGTGGCCAAGGTTCTGCACGACAGCTTCGGCATCAGGCGTGGACTGATGAGTACCGTGCACGCTGCTACCGCAACGCAGAAGACGGTGGATGGGCCCTCCGCCAAGGACTGGCGTGGCGGCCGCGGTATCCTTGAAAACATTATCCCGTCATCGACTGGCGCGGCCAGGGCGGTGGGGAAAGTTATCCCCGAACTGAACAAGAAACTCACCGGCATGGCCTTCCGTGTCCCGACGTCCGACGTTTCTGTGGTGGATCTCACTGCGGAGCTTGCCAGGGAAGCCAGCTACGAGGATATCTGCAGGGCCATGAAAGAGGCCAGTGAAGGCGCCCTCAGGGGCGTGCTTGGCTACACGGATGCTGCGGTGGTCTCGACAGATTTCCGCGGTTACCCGGTACCTTCGATCTTCGATGCCGGTGCCGGTATCCAGCTGGACCCGACTTTCGTCAAGGTAGTGTCCTGGTACGACAACGAGTACGGCTACACCTGCAATATGCTGCGGTTCGTCAAGCACGTCGCGGAGAGCTGATCTTGCCTGCCGCACCCGGTGCCACCGGAAACCGGCTGGCACCGTACACCGCTACTGCAGTTCTGGAGACGAACCCATGGATATACTCACCTTCGAAAATGTCTGCAAGCGTGGACTTGCACAGGGCAAGCGGGTCTTTATCCGCGCCGATCTTAACGTGCCACTTAATGACCAGGGCGAAATCACCGATGACACCCGTGTCCGGGCGTCCATTCCCGCAGTGAGAATGGCGCTGGAAGCTGGAGCTGGCGTGATGATTACTTCCCATCTCGGCCGCCCGACGGAGGGCGAGTTCCGCCCTGTGGACTCGCTGGCGCCGGTGGCGAGCCGTCTGGCCACCCTGCTGGACCTCCCGGTGCGGCTGCAGGCGGATTGGGTAGATGGTGGTTTTGAAGTGGCGCAGGGCAAAATTGTCATGCTGGAAAACTGCCGGGTCAACAGGGGCGAAAAGAAAGATGACGATGCCCTCGCCCGGAAATACGCCAAACTTTGCGACATTTATGTCAATGATGCTTTCGGTACGGCCCACCGGGCGGAAGCAAGTACGCACGGAATTGCCAAATACGCCCCGATTGCGTGTGCCGGTCCTCTTCTTTTCCGTGAGCTGGAAGCGCTAGGCAAAGCCCTGCAAAACCCCAGAAGGCCGCTGGTCGCAATAGTGGCCGGGTCCAAGGTATCCACCAAACTCACAATTCTGGAGTCCCTGGCAGGCAGGGTAGACCAGCTCGTAGTGGGGGGCGGTATCGCCAACACCTTTCTCCTCGCCAACGGACACGGTATTGGAAAATCACTCAGTGAGCCTGGCCTTGTACCCGAGGCCCAAGCCATCATGGCTGGTGCAAAGGCAAAGGGAGGGGATGTACCACTTCCGACCGATGTGGTTGTGGCAAAGGAATTCTCGGCAACGGCGGCGTCCCGGATCTGCAGCGTGGACGGGGTGGCGGAGGACGAGATGATTCTGGACATCGGGCCGGCCAGTGCATCTGCGCTTGCGGAGATTCTGCGCGGGGCCGGGACGATCGTATGGAATGGCCCGGTGGGGGTTTTCGAATATGAGGCCTTCGCTGGTGGAACCCGTACGATTGCGAAGGCTGTCGCCGACAGCAGTGCCTTTTCCATCGCAGGCGGTGGAGATACCATCGCAGCCATCAACAAATTCGGTATCGAAGACCGGGTATCCTACATCAGTACCGGCGGTGGTGCCTTCCTGGAGTTCCTGGAAGGGAAAACCCTGCCGGCCGTCGCCATACTAGAGACCCGCACCCGGGAGGGGTAATCCTTGATACGACGCACCAAGATAGTCGCCACTCTGGGTCCGGCCAGTTCGGATGCATCGGTCATTGACCGCCTCATCGAGGCCGGCGTGGATGTGGTGCGCCTCAATTTTTCCCACGGCAGTGCGGAAAACCATGTCCGCGTCGCAGACCTTGTCAGGGAGCGGGCACGGGCTCATGGCAGGGCAATTGGCATACTGGCCGACCTGCAGGGGCCCAAAATCCGCATAGGCAGGTTTGCCGGGGGAAAGATCCATCTGAACGAGGGAGATTCCTTCATCCTGGACATCCACTGCAGGGAAGGAGACCAGACGCGGGTGGGGGTTACATACCCGGAACTGGTCAATGATGTGGAGCGCGGAGCTACCCTGCTCCTGAATGATGGAATGATCGTTCTGTGGGTAGAGAAGGTAGAGGGACAGGAAATCCATACCCGCGTGGTCCAGGGTGGGGAGCTTTCCAACAGCAAGGGGATCAACCGGGCCGGGGGGGGGCTGACGGCCCCCGCACTGACAGACAAGGACCGTGCCGATATTGTTACCGCGGCAAGCCTGGAGGCAGACTATCTTGCCGTGTCTTTCCCGCGCTGCGCGGCAGACATGGAGGAGGCCCGCCGCCTGTTCCGTGAAGCGGGTGGGCACGGCGCCCTGGTGGCCAAGATTGAAAGGGCGGAGGCCGTCGAGGCCATTGAGGACATCCTTGCGGTTTCCGAGGCCGTGATGGTGGCGCGCGGGGACCTGGGAGTGGAGATCGGGGACGCGGCGGTGCCACCGGTACAGAAGCGAATCATCGCGATGGCCCACCGGTACAACCGGCTGACTATAACCGCTACCCAGATGATGGAATCCATGATTCACCAGCCCATTCCCACCCGTGCCGAAGTTTCGGATGTGGCCAACGCGGTTCTGGATGGAACAGATGCGGTGATGCTGTCGGCCGAAACCGCCAGTGGCCATTATCCGGTAGAGGCGGTTGCCGCAATGGCGCGTACCTGTCTGGAAGTCGAGCGGGAGATGCCCTGCAGTCCGGGGGTTACGCTGCCAGCGCGGTCACTGGACCGGGTGGACGAAACCATCGCGGCCGCGGCCATTCTGGCCACACAGCGGGCACCAATTGCCGCGATCGCAGCCTTTACGGAAAGTGGCTCTACGGCGCTCTGGCTTTCGCGAGCCCACTCCCAGGTGCCGATCTATGCCCTTACGCCGCAGGTGCACACCCGTCGCAGGGTTACCCTTTTCCGCGGGGTATATCCGGTCAACTTCCCCCAGAGCCGTCATGACGACCCGACGCAGGTAATGCGGGCAGCAGAAGACGAGCTCCGGCGCAGGGGTGTTGTCCGGGATGGTGATCTCATCCTGATTACCATCGGGGAGCCGATCGGTGCACCCGGCGGGACAAACACCCTGAAGCTGGTACGAGTGGGTGAGGCAACAACACGGGGCTGAACCGCAAGAGCTCCCGCAGGGGCGGTGTTGCGCCGGCCGGTGGGGCTGATTAGCATGTACAGGACAGATTTTTCATTCGTTCTACTTAAGTTAGGGGTATAAGAGATATGGCACTGGTTTCCATGCGGCAACTGCTCGACCACGCGGCCGAGCATGGTTATGGCATTCCCGCCTTCAACGTCAACAATCTGGAGCAGGTCCGCGCGATCATGGAAGCGGCAGCTGCTGTGGATGCGCCGGCGATTCTGCAGGCTTCCGCCGGGGCACGGAAATACGCGGGAGAGCCTTTCCTGCGGCATCTCATTCTGGCTGCGATCGAAGAATATCCGGATATCCCGGTCGTCCTGCACCAGGATCATGGCGCAAGTCCGGCCGTCTGCATCCAGGCCATCCGGTCAGGATTTTCCAGCGTGATGATGGATGGCTCCCTGCTGGAGGATGCAAAGACCCCGGCGAGCTACGACTACAATGTGGCCGTGACGGCAAGGGTCGTGGAAATGGCCCATGCGGTTGGTGTGACTGTGGAAGGCGAACTCGGCTGCCTCGGATCCCTTGAAACCGGCATGGCCGGAGAGGAAGACGGGGTTGGCGCTGAAGGCTGTCTGAGCCATGACCAGCTTCTGACCGATCCTGAAGAGGCGGCCCAGTTTGTGAAGGCGACCAAGCTGGACGCCCTGGCCATTGCCATCGGAACCAGCCACGGTGCATACAAGTTTACCCAGCCCCCGACGGGCAAGGTCCTGCGTATTGACCGGATCCGGGAGATCCATGCCCGCATCCCGGACACCCATCTGGTCATGCACGGCTCCAGTTCAGTACCCCAGGACTGGCTCAAGGTAATCCATGAGTACGGTGGAGATATTGGTGAAACCTATGGGGTACCTGTGGAAGAGATCCAGGAAGGGATCAAGTACGGTGTTCGCAAGGTCAACATTGATACGGATCTGCGTCTGGCCGCGACTGGTGCGGTACGAAAGAGCCTGTACACGAATCCCAAGAACTTTGACCCCCGCAAGTTCCTGACGGCCTCCCTGGACGCGATGCGGGATATCTGCCGGCAGCGCTACGAAGCTTTCGGTACAGCGGGACAGGCCAGCCGGATCAAGGTCATCCCCCTCGACACCATGGTCGGGCGCTACAAGGCAGGCCAGCTGGATCCACGGGTAACCAGCGCCTAGGAAACACCTTCGCTGGCGCCAGCGGCCTCTGGTGTCTCGGGGCGCCCTTCGGGCGCCCCCGCTGTCTTTCAAGGAGTTGCGATGTCCCAGTTCAAGATTTCTCCATCCATCCTTTCAGCAGATTTTGCGCGGCTGGGGGAAGAGGTCCGTGCCGTGGATGAGGCCGGAGCTGACTATATCCATGTGGATGTCATGGACAACCATTTTGTGCCCAACCTGACTATAGGACCGCTGGTGGTATCCGCGATCCGTCCGCACACGCAGAAGCCCCTGGATGTGCATCTGATGATCCGTCCCGTCGATGCCATTATCCCGGAATTTGCCAGGGCCGGGGCGCAGATCATCACGGTCCATCCAGAGGCTACCATTCACCTTGACCGCACCATACAGCTGATCCATAGCCTCGGATGCCGTGCCGGTGTGTCGCTCAATCCGGCCACTCCCCTTGAGGTGCTGGACTATATTCTGGAAAACGTGGACCTGGTTCTTGTCATGAGTGTGAACCCCGGGTTTGGCGGACAAAGCTTCATTGACTATAGTCTGCGCAAAATCGAGGCCATCCGCCGACGGATCGACGCTACCGGGAAGGATATTGAGCTGGAAGTCGATGGCGGTATCAAGACCGATAATGTCCGCCGGGTAGCGGACGCAGGGGCCAATGTTTTTGTGGCCGGCAGCGCCATATACAATACCCCGGACTACCGGGCGACGATTGCTGCCTTCCGTGCTGCCCTTGCGGGCAATGGCTGACTTCATGGCCACGGCCATGTACAGGCGCCTCAATCCCAGGCTTGTTCTGCTGGATCTGGACGGAACCCTTGTCGATACGGCACCTGACCTTGCGGAAGCGGCCAATCATGTGCTGGCAACCCTGGGCCGTCCGGCGGTGGACATGCCGGTAATCCGTGGATTCATTGGCAATGGCGTACGGGAACTCGTTCGCCGGGCCCTGGCAATCCAGGGAGAACCGTCGGAAGCGGAAGTGGATGCCGCCATGCCTGTTTTCAGCGCCTATTACGGGAAGCATCTGCAGAAGCACAGCCGGGTCTATCCTGGTGTCCAGGAAACCCTGGAATCGCTGGGACGGCAGGGCCGCCTGCTGGTGTGCATCACCAACAAGGCCGCCCGGTTTACGGAGCCGCTGCTGGAGAATCTGGGACTGCGCGGATATTTTGACCTGGTGCTGTCTGGCGATACCCTTCCCAAAAAAAAGCCCGATCCTCTCCCGCTCCGGCATGCGGCCGGCCATTTTGGCCTTGATGTGGCGCAGGGGCTTCTGGTGGGAGACTCCGTTAACGATACCCAGGCCGCCAGGGCGGCCGGGATGCCAGTGGTCTGTGTAAGCTATGGCTATCGGGGAGAGATGCCGGTGGAAAACTTGGCAGCCGATGCGGTAATCGATAGTATGGGCGAACTGCTGGGCCTTCTGGCAGAAGGCTGACCCGCGGGCGGGCAGAGGACTGTTCAGTGCCATACGGATGGAACGGACTTGGTGGAGCATGGCGATGGCGTAGACGCTAGGAAAGCGCTGCGAAACATGCCCTGACTGCTTCTTGAGGTGATCCGTGATTTCTGGCAAGCATTTTGATGCCCTGGCCCGCGAGGGCTACACCCGCATTCCCCTGACCCGAGAAATACTGGCCGACCTGGATACGCCCCTGTCGGCCTTCCTGAAAGTTGTCGATGGTCCCTACGCTTATCTGCTGGAGTCGGTCCAGGGAGGAGAACAGTGGGGACGCTATTCCATTATTGGGCTGCCAGCCCACGAACGCATTGAGGTGCGGCAGGGAAACATCCGCCACTACCAGGATGGCATGCTTGCCGGGGAATTCCATGGGAAGCATCCGTTCGACTGGATACGGAAGTTCCACGCCGGCTTTCGGGCGGCTGCCCTGCCAGGAATTCCTGAGCGGTTTGCCGGGGGACTGGTGGGTTACTATGGCTATGACACCGTTCGCTACCTTGAACCACGTCTTGCCCGGATGGAGAAACTTCCTGATCCCCTGGACCTGCCAGAAATTCATCTGCTGGTGACGGATGAGCTGCTTCTGTTCGACAACCTGGCGGGAACGCTCCGGCTCATCGTGCAGGCGGACCCACGACAGCCAGATGCGTATGACAGGGCGTGCGGACGACTGGAGGTTCTGGAGCGGCGCCTGCGGAACCCTCTTTCTGGGGGTGGCGACCGCCCGACGAGAGGCTGCCGGGTAGGAGAAGAAGACTTCCAGGCCAGTTTTACGCGGGAGGGGTACATGTCAGCCGTGGACCGGATCCGTGAATACATCCTGGCCGGTGACGTGATGCAGGTTGTTCCCTCACAGCGGCTTTCCATTCCCCTGCAGGCCGATCCTCTGGATCTCTATCGGGCCCTGCGCCGTGTCAATCCATCCCCATACATGTTTTTTGTGGATCTGGGCGATACCCATCTGGTGGGCTCCTCGCCCGAGATTCTTGTCCGGGTAGAGGATGGACTGGTGACGGTACGCCCGATTGCAGGAACCCGTCCGCGCGGAAAAAACCAGGGTGAGGACGAGGCCCTCGAAAGGGACCTTCTGGCGGATCCCAAGGAGCGCGCCGAGCACCTCATGCTGATCGACCTTGCCCGCAATGATGTAGGACGCATCTCCAGGACAGGTTCGGTGCGGCTGACGGCGTCTTTTTCGGTCGAGCGCTATTCCCACGTCATGCACATTGTTTCACAGGTAACCGGGGAGCTGGAACCGGGGCTGGATGCCATGGATGCGCTGTGTGCGACTTTTCCGGCCGGTACGGTATCGGGAGCGCCCAAAATCCGTGCCATGGAGATCATCCGGGAACTGGAACCGGTGTCCAGGGGTGTCTACGCAGGTGCGGTCGGCTACTGGGGCTGGAACGGTAACATGGATACCTGCATTGCCATCCGCACGGCGGTAATACAGCGCGGTATCCTGCACATTCAGGCCGGAGGGGGGATTGTGGCCGACTCGCGGCCTGGGGCAGAGTGGGACGAGACCATGAACAAGCGCCGTGCCATGTTTCGCGCCGTAGACATTGCGGAAAATGGCCTCGATCCCGAAGGGAGTGCGGATCATGCTGCTGATGATTGACAATTATGACAGCTTTACCTACAACCTCGTGCAGTATTTCGGGGAGCTGGGGGCGCGGGTGGAAGTGCGTCGGAATGACGCTGTGGACATCGCGGGCATTGAGACACTTTCCCCGGAACGCATCTGCATATCACCAGGGCCATGCACGCCGATGGAGGCTGGAATTTCCCTCGCAGCAATCCGGCATTTTGCCGGCCGTGTGCCCATTCTTGGGGTCTGCCTGGGGCACCAGGCGATCGGTCAGGCCTTTGGCGGTCAGGTAATCCGTGCCCAGCGGGTGATGCATGGCAAGACCTCGTCCGTTTTTCATGCAGGTGTGGGCGTGTTTGCAGGCCTGCCGGACCCATTCACAGCCACCCGTTACCACTCGCTGGTGGTTGCCCGGGAGAAACTGCCGGAGTGCCTGGAAATCACGGCGTGGACTGAAGAAGGAGAGATTATGGGGCTGCGCCACCGCTCCCTGCCAGTGGAAGGCGTACAGTTCCATCCGGAATCGATCCTTAGTGAGCACGGCAGGGACCTGCTGGCCAATTTTCTGCACCAGCAGGCCCTCCCATGAATGCCCGGGAAATACTGGAACGGATCATCCTGGGCGAAGATCTGTCCGGGCGGGAAGCGGAAGCGGTTTTTACGGAAGTGATGGCCGGGGATTGGACCCCGGCCCAGCTGGGCGCGCTGCTGATGGGGCTGCGCATGAAAGGTCAGCGCGTAGAAGAACTGGTGGGTGCCACCCGGGCACTGCGGGCATGCATGACCCGCGTCCATGTTGGGACCCGGAATCTGGTGGATACCTGTGGTACGGGCGGTGATGCCTGCCATACCTTCAATATCTCTACTGCGGCTGCAGTAGTGGCGGCCGCAGCCGGCGCACGGGTGGCAAAGCACGGAAACCGCGCTGTGTCCGGGCGTAGTGGCAGTGCTGATGTTCTGGAAGCGGCAGGTCTGAATCTTGGTCTTGAACCGGAACAGGTGGCGGCCTCCATCGAGAAGGTAGGCATCGGATTTCTTTTTGCGCCGGCCCTTCATGGTGCCATGCGCCATGCTGCAGGTCCGCGGCGGGAACTGGGCATCCGGTCCCTGTTCAACCTGATGGGGCCATTGAGCAATCCGGCCGGTGCTCCCCATCAGGTATTGGGCGTGTATTCCCAGGCCTGGCTTGTGCCTATGGCCGAGGCAGCACGGGAGCTGGGAGGGCAGCATGTCCTGGTGGTCCATGGCCACGACGGGCTGGATGAAATCAGTCTTTCCGGGCCGTCAGAGGTGGCCGAACTGCGCGAAGGGCAGGTTGTCCGCTACCGCATCCATCCGGAACAGTTCGGGCTGGACACCGCACCCCTCTCCGCCCTGCAGATTGGGGATGTTGCCAGCGCAGCGGAAGTGTTTGCCGACGTCCTTCAGAACCGGCCCGGACCACGCCGGGATGTGGTACTGCTGAACGCCGGTGCAGCCCTTTACGCGGCGGATGTGGCTCCCAGCCTGGCCTCCGGTATCGGGCTCGCCCGGTCGGCCATGGAAAATGGTTCGGTATGGGAACGCTGGCAGGCCCTGGTCGATTTTTCCTGGAGTCTGTGAGAAATGGAAGATACCCTCAAGACCATTCTGGCCCACAAGCAGGAAGAACTCGGAGTGAGACGGGCACGCCTGTCCTGGGGGGAGATCCAGTCGGCGGCCAAACTGGCGGCCCCGCCCCGGGATTTTTCCGGGGCACTCCGGCAGAAGATTGCGTCCGGCCGACCTGCGGTTATCGCAGAAGTCAAAAAGGCGTCGCCCTCGGCGGGAGTCATCCGTTCCGACTTCAATCCCGTCAGCATTGCCAGGGACTATGCTGCCCATGGAGCGGCCTGTCTTTCCGTTCTGACAGATGAGGCCTTTTTCCAGGGCGCGGATGCCTACCTGACAGCAGCCCGGTCTGCCTGCAGTCTTCCGGTTTTGCGCAAGGATTTCTGCGTGGACCCGTACCAGGTCTGGGAGGCCCGCGCGATTGGTGCCGATGCGGTCCTGCTGATTGTGGCAGCCCTCGGAGACGGCCAGATGGCCGAGCTGGAGGCAGCCTCTGCCGAACTGGGGATGGCGGTGCTGGTCGAGGTCCATGATGCTGGGGAGATGGAGAGGGCCCTGCGGCTGCAGACCCCCCTGATTGGAATCAACAACCGGAGTCTGCGAACGTTTGTTACCGATATTTCAGTAAGTCTGGAGCTGTTCTCTGGCGTACCGGAGGGCCGTATTGCCATTAGTGAAAGCGGGATCCGGTCCCCAGAGGATGTATCGGTTCTCCGGGCGGCGGGTATCCATGCCTTTCTTGTGGGTGAGGCCTTCATGCGTGCGCCAGCGCCCGGGGTGGCGATGCAGCAACTGTTTGCCGGTGGATTACTGTGCTAAGGTGATTCCGGGCTGAAAGGGAGGAAATCCGAAGGTGCAGGCAAAAGTGCAATGGATGGGGCCCGGACAGATGTCCTTTGTGGCGAGCGCCGACAGTGGGCATGCACTGGTCATGGATGGTGCTGCCGAAATCGGGGGGCAGAACCTGGGCCCCCGGCCCATGGAGATGTTCCTCATGGGGCTTGGCGGGTGTTCCAGCATTGACGTGGTCCTCATCCTCCAGAAATCCCGCCAGGATGTGCAGGGCTGTGCAGTGGAAATCCGTGCTGAAAGGGCAGAAATCGATCCGAAAGTATTTACCTCGATCCACCTGCATTTTACGGTAACTGGCCGGGATCTTGACCCGAAACGGGTCGATCATGCCATCCGGCTTTCTGCAGAAAAATACTGCTCGGCCAGCATCATGCTGGGAAAAACGGCTACCATTACCCACGACTTCGAAATCCGCCCTCCGGACTAGAAAGGCCCGAGGAAAGGAATATCCATGCTTCTGAGCAAAACCAGTGAATATGCCCTGCAGGCCCTGATATACCTGGCCGCACAGCCCCCGGGAGAGCCCGTACTGAGCCGCGAGATTTCCGAATATCTCCGGGTACCGGGGCAATATCTGGCGAAGATACTCCAGGAGCTTGCCAAGCGTGGCGTCCTGGAGTCCTACAAGGGGCGCGGAGGTGGATTTGTCCTGCGTTCCGGGGCAGAGCAGATGAACATTCTTGAGGTGGTGGAAGTGGTCGAGGGGCATCCCTTTGGCCAGGAATGCGTGCTGGGACTGAAGGCCTGTGCGGACGAAACGGCCTGCCCGGTCCACTACGCATGGAAGCCCATCAAGGCCCAGGTGATTGATCTCCTCAGCAGACAGACAATAGGCACGATGGCGGAGGCTGTTCGGGGAGGGCAGTACCGCATCTATCTTCCCGGTGGGCCAGAGCTGCGCCTGAGGCCGGTCCGGGAGCCTGCCAGCCGTTAAGCCTCACAGCCTGTCTGGCGGCGGGATTGCCCGGGACGTCAAATCCAGAGTGCTCCCCGGGTCATGACGCGAGAAAAACCCCGGAGGGCGATGCGCACCGGGACCGGCATGGAGGCGGCTCCCAGATGTTCCGCATTACGGGCGTGACAGGTTTCGTCTGCCTGCATCTGCTCCAGAATAGACCTGCTGCGGCGGTCTTCAGCAGGGAGGCCGTCCAGGTGCTCTTTCAGGTGTTCCTCCACAAGATTCTCTACCGCCACCACGAGACCCAGGTTGCTGCCCCTGCCATGCCGTGCGGCAGCGTAGCCCATGGCCCAGGCCGTGGCGTACCAGATGGGGCCCAGCAGGCTGGGGTGGCTGCCCAGTTCCCGCAGCCGGTCTTCACACCAGCGGAGATGGTCCTCCTCTTCCCTGCGTGCGGTCAGCAGAGTCTCGCGAAGGGCGGGGTCGTCCGTGCCAGCAGCCTGGCCGGTATAGAGTGCCTGGGCCATCACCTCGCCAGCATGGTTGACACGCATCATCCGCCCGGCCTGCTGGCGGTCCAGTGGGCGAAGCAGGGAATCCTTCTGTCCGGTGGAAGGATTAGGACGGCCGCTTCCCCGGCTGTTTCCGGTCAGTGTCCGCAGGGCATTGTCTATGCCGCTGATAATGGAATCGCTGAGCATTGTGCCTCCATCCTGACCTTGGAAGGGATTTTACGTTATGATGGAGGCAGCAACCGCAGGGGTCAATGCGTATGGCATCCGGATTTTATGAGCGGCATCTTTTTATCTGCCTGAACCGCAGGGAGGGCGGCGAGCAGGCATGTAACAGCAGCGGGCTCGCCGAGGAAGTGTTTCATGCCGCAAAAAAACATGCGAAGGCCCTGGGGATTCACGGGGAGGGCTGTGTCCGTGTAAACCGTTCTGGCTGTCTTGGACGCTGCAGTCTGGGACCTGTGGCGGTAGTCTACCCTGATGCTGTCTGGTACACATACGTAGATGCAGAAGACGTGCGGGAGATTGTCGAGTCCCACCTGCGGGATGGGCATCCCGTTGAGCGGCTCCGCATCTGATGCTTCCCATTGACCGCAGCCATCTCTACGATGGCCAGGAACTGGCTCTTGAATGCATCGGAGAAGCTGTCTCAATCCCTGGGCCCGCCGGGCTCCTGGAAGGGCTGACAGCCTGTCCGGAAAAGGAGACCCGTGGTGCTGTGGCCGTTATTCTCCACCCACATCCACTATATGGCGGAACCTTCAGCAACAAGGTAGTCCATTATCTGAGCAGAACGTGCAACCTGCTGGGTATTCCCTCTTTACGCTTCAATTTCCGGGGAGTGGGGAAAAGCACCGGGACATACGATGATGGCCGGGGGGAGGTAGAGGACTGCCTTGCTGCGCTGGACTGGGTTTCTTCCCGCAGGCCGGGGTTTGATATATGGCTGGCTGGTTTCTCTTTCGGTGCCTATGTGGCCTACCAGGCCGCCAGCCGTGATTCCCGGATCCGGCGTCTTGTGACAGTGGCTCCTCCCGTCAATCTTTTTGATTTTTCTTCCGTTCCCGTCCCGTCCTGCCCCTGGACCCTGATACAGGGGGAACTGGACGAGCTGGTCCCTGAGGAGACAGTTTCCTCCTGGGTGGCCGGCCTGCCTGTTTCCCCCGGCCAGATCCATCTTCCGGCAGACCATTTTTTTCATGGCCAGCTTAACGCCCTCCAGAAGGTGCTGCTGGAACATCTGGCTAGTGGTGCCCAGGCTGTAGCTGCAACTTCTCCCTGCCGTGAATTTGGCGCGGCTTGAACTGCGTGCGCTGCGCAAATGCTATGCCGGACACCCGGTTCTTGCTGGACTCAGCCTTCAGATTGCTCCGGGCGAATGCTATGCCCTTCTGGGACCCAACGGGGCAGGGAAAAGTACGACGATCCGTGCGATCCAGGGACTGACACCGCTGGATGGCGGAGAAATTCTGCTGGATGGCCGTCCCGTCGGCGAGTGGCCCGGGGGTGGGCGGGGGGTCATGGGTATCGTTCCCCAGAGCGACAATCTTGACCCTGATTTTACGGTCTCCGAAAACCTCCGGGTGTATGGACGGTATTACGGGCTGTCTCCAAAAGTAGTACAGCAGCGGATGGCGGAACTTCTGACGTTCGTCGCTCTCCAGGAAGCGGCACATCGCCCCATCCAGGCGCTATCGGGTGGGATGAAACGGCGCCTGACGATTGCCAGGGCACTTATACACCAGCCCCGGCTCCTGCTGCTGGATGAACCCAGTACTGGCCTGGATCCACAGGCCAGACATCTTGTCTGGCAGCGGCTGCGGGATCTCCGGCGCCAGGGCGTAACGCTCCTGCTGACGACCCACTATCTGGATGAGGCGGAGCGGCTGGCCGACAGGGTCGGGATCATTGACCATGGCCGTCTGCTTGCAGAAGACACTCCCGCAGACCTGATCCGGACCCACATTCCGGGAGAGGTGCTGGAAGTGCGACGGCAGGATGGGATGCCTCCCGATTCTGAAGGATGGCACCGGGGGCGGGTGGCAGCCAGCGAGCGGGCAGGTGATACCCTGCTGCTCTATGGGCCCGACCTGTCTGCCGTGCGGGCCTATTTTTCCGGGAATTCCAGCTTGCGTCTTCTATCCCGCCAGGCAACGCTGGAAGATGTGTTCCTGCGCCTGACAGGACGGGAACTGCGAGAGGAGGAAAATCCATGACGGCCCACACGCGCTGGTGGCCGGGGCGGGGAGCCCTTGCCCTGCTCAGCCGGAATTTTCTGGTCTGGCGCAAACTGCTGATACCAAGCCTGCTGGGCAATTTTGGCGATCCCCTTCTCTATCTGCTGGCTCTGGGCTATGGTCTGGGCCATTTTGTAGGGAAAATGGAAAATCTCCCCTACATGACCTTTATCGCCTCGGGTATCACGGCCAGCAGCGTCATGAATACGGCCACTTTCGAGGGGCTGTACTCGGCCTATACCCGCCTGAGCATCCAGCAGACTTATGCTGCCATTTTGGCCACTCCAATGGAGATTGCCGACATTCTGGGCGGAGAGCTCCTCTGGTGTGCCGTGAAAGGTCTGATCAGCGCGATGGCAATTATCATTGTGTCGAGCGGTTTCGGGGCTATCAGCTGGCGGTGGCTGTTTCTTGCCATTCCCGTAATATTCCTGGTGGGCCTCTCCTTTTCCGCGATTGCCCTCTGCTTTACCGCCATTGCGCGAAGCTATGATTTTTTCATGTACTACTTTACTCTTGGCGTAACACCGATGTTCCTGTTCTGTGGGGTTTTTTATCCGATTCATACCCTGCCCCTGCCAGTTCGCGAGATTGCTCTGGCTCTTCCTCTGACCCATGCCGTCTTGCTTCTGCGTCCACTGCTGACGGGCCGGCTCCCCCAGGATGCCTGGATCCATCTCCTGGTACTGGGAGGATTTGCCCTCGCCGGCTATACCCTTTCCCTCCGGCTTTTCCGGCGGCGACTCCTGGTGTAACCAGCCTGGGAAATCCTTTTTCAGGAAGTATTCCTTTCCCTTGACAGGAAATGGGGGTTCGGGATTTAATCGCCTACCGATGGCGCTTTAGCTCAGTTGGTTAGAGCAGCGGAATCATAATCCGCGTGTCCGGGGTTCGAGTCCCTGAAGCGCCACCAAGTAAATCAAGCACTTAGGCAAATGTCTAGGTGCTTTTTTTGCGCCAAATTGATTTTTTGCCCAAATTGTGCCCAACTGTGCCCAGGCAGGGCATCCAAAATGAGGGCAAAAATGGCATCCATCCGACCCAGAAAAGACCGTGACGGCATCGTCATTGGCTATCAGGTGCAGATTCAGCGCAAGGGATATCCGCCCCAGACGAAAACCTTCCGAACCAGGGCGGATGCCCAGGCATGGGCAACCATCATCGAGTCAGAAATGGAACGCGGGGTGTGGCGTGATCGCGGGGAAAGCGAAAGCACGACGCTGGGGGAAGCTCTTGCCCGTTATGCCGAGGAAGTCGTCCCCGCAAAAAAGGGGCGCCGCCAGGAAATTAGCGTCCTGCACCTCTGGCAATCACGCCCAATAGCCCAAATGTTTCTGGCCACCATTCGTGGCCGGGACATTGCTTCCGTCATGCGCGACATGGAAGCCGAGGGCAAATCCGCCAACACCTGGCCCTATTGTCCCACCTGTTCAACGTGGCGCGTACCGAGTGGGGCATGGAAGCCCTCAGCAACCCTGCAGAGCTTGTGCGTAAACCCAAACTGCCCAGAGGCCGTGACCGTCGCCTGGTGGGTGACGAAGATGAACGGCTGCTTAACGCCTGCCGTGCCCTGAATCCGGAACTCGCTGCCATTGTCACTCTCGCCATTGAGACGGCCATGCGGCAAGGTGAGATCATGGGACTGACCTGGGACAAGGTGAATCTGGCACAGCGCACCACAACACTGGATGACACGAAAAATGGCGAGAGGCGGGTCGTGCCTCTGACCACCAGGGCCCTGCAAACGCTACGTGACATGCCACGAAATCTGGATGGCCGCGTCTGGACCTATACGCCAGAAGGAATGCGGGCCAGTTATAACAAGGCCGTGAAAAAGGCCGGCATCGAAGGCCTGACTTTTCATGACTTGAGGCACGAAGCTACCAGCCGCCTGTTTGAAAAGGGCCTGAATCCGATGCAGGTCGCCGCCATCACCGGACACAAGAACATGCAAATGCTGAAGCGGTACACCCACCTGAAACCGGAAGATCTGGTGAAGCTTATCGGGTGACGCTGGCGGGGTTTGACCGCAGCTTGTGGCTGGCAAGGCGCATGTCAGGGGTAAACCGTCAGGAAGAAGGGGGACTGCCAGGTGCAGGCGGAAGCGGTATCGAACCGCCCCTGCCACCAACGGGAGTACGGGGAGGGCCGTCTGATACCCGGCCTTCCCCGGTCCGAAGCAGAGCCAGTCCCGATAACGCTTCCGGGGAAATGAGGGGGCCAACATCGATGTCACCGGGAAAAGCCATACCCTGACGAAAAGCACTTTATCTGGCGTTCCCTCTTAAGGCTAAACATAAAAAATAGAGATATAACTTTATCCTGCCTGAGAGCCATCACGCCCGAATGGAGGTCGCCACCCTGCCTGCCGTTGCTGGGCTTCCATGCGGCAAGGGGGCTTCGGTTCTGAGCACGGACCCCCCACTTTTGCCGAAGGCTCGCCTGCGCTCCCGGTCAGCCGGGGGTCGATAAAATAGAGATATAGCTTATAAACCGCTTAAAGGCTTTTCCCCGTGGCCGTCCCGCCGTGTGCTGACCCAAAGGGGTGCTTTACCCTACCGCTTCCTCGGAATCGTGCGGCCTGAGCCTGTTCTGCTGTCGTCGCCTGCCACCGGTAACCCGCTGGTTACTTTTTGGTTGCCGGGAGGCAACCAAAAAGTAACCAAAAAGTAACAGTAAAAAACAAATAAAAACAGATACATATACGCATCGGTTACTTCGGTTACTTCCTGTTTTCCCCTATACGCGGGAATTTTTTATAGATAACCACCACAGTCTTATCTATAAAAATTTTCCACCATATGTATCATTTTCACAGGTAACTGAAGTAACCAGGTAACCGGCTGTGCTAACTATATGAAAGAATTAAAAATAACTGGTTACTTCCCGGTTACCTTTTCGCGCCCAGTTACCTTTTTCGCGGCAGGTTACCTGCAACCCCCGTCCCAGTGACACCCACCTGCCGCCTCGCCGCCTGCACCTGCGGCTGCCACCTCCAGCCTCAGACACAAAAAAACCCGCCGGTGAGGGCGGGTCAATACCAGGTGAACTACGGTAAATCTAGAACGGAACGTCCGTTTCGCATAGGTCGCTGCCGGGATGGTCAGAAGCGGACGGCGGACCGGCCCGGTTCATGCTGGCGGCCCCAAAGCCGTTCTTCGGGCCGGGGAACGCAACCACCGATCCCTCGGCACTGATGGGCGTGTCGGCCTCGATGTTCAGCGCGGACAGCGGCACCAAAGTGCATCTTTTGGGCGTTCCATCGAGCTTGACGGGATGATTTCGGATCACCCCTTCAACCTCACGCAAGCCAGCCGACCATGCACCGTCCTTACGCCACCGGGTGCCCTGGAACAGGCTGGCGAGGGTGGCATGCCGCCCGGCAACGGCGAGATACTGCTGGTCGCCCACTGTGGTGAGCCTGATGCCTACGCCTGCGAGCGCCTGCGCCTCGTCGCCGTTTCGCACCGCAATCGCCGCCTGCAGGGCTCGCCCAACGGACATTTTTTCCCGCTGGATGCGCCCGTTCCCCCGGTCGTCGGTTTCGTGCCGCTGGATCTCGATGTGCAGGGACAATAACGTCTCCAGGATCAGGTTGGCCTCCTGCGATGCCTCGCGGGCTTCCTGAATCTGGTCCATGAGAGTTGGCAGGGCCATATCCAGCATGCCGCGCACACGATCCACGGGGCAGTTCCGCGCTGCCAGCGCCGCCGCCAGCAGTACGCCGAAGGTATCCACTTCGCGGGCATCGCCGTTTCCGGCAACGGCCAGCCACTGGTCCCGCACTTCGGCGAAGATGGCCTGATACTGTTCCCACCGCTGGATCGTACCCCAGAAGAATGCCGCGGCGTCCTCTTTACTCAACAGGGCAGGCGGCTTGCCAATTTTTCCGCTGTGGTCGATGGGCTTCAGATAAATCTTCGCAATGCGGGTCAGATCGGCGGGTTCCAAAGCCGGATCGGCAATGGATACACAGCAAAAGCTGGTCATGACCCGGAAGCTCTTGCCCGTCTGGTCCGCCGTGCCTTTGCGCACATCGGAATCCGCCGAGTATCCACTACGCAGCAGGCTGAGAATCGCCGCCGTGGCCCGCTCGCCGTTGACGTACATGCCGTCCGTGTTGTCCTTTTCCATTTCATCCATGATGCAAGGACTGGACGACCGCTGCAGCATCTGCCGGATACCGGCCCCGGTGGATTCCTTCGCCATGTCCGTATGCCATGCGTACCCGCCCAGGCAGGATTTGATGAATCGGGCCAACTGCGTCTTGCCGGACCCGCGAGGGGCCACCAGCCACAGCGAGGGGCGCGATGTCATGGCCCCCAGGAACACCGACATCACCATCCAGCCCATCACCAGATCATCACCCACCTCTGAGGCATACCGCCACTGCCTGAGCGAGGAACTGATCTTCTGTATAACTGCCTTGTAGTTCGCGTCGGATACCTCGCGGAACGCGGGTGGAGGATAAGTGCCCTCGCGGGTGTAGATGGCTTTCCGGCCAACGGCGATGCGGGGCACGGTGGTCCCATCCTGCCTGTACGCGCCATCGTCTGAATTGATGATCAAGCCCCCGTCGTCGCCCTGCCACGTGCCGGTCCCGAACACGCGATCCGCTTCATTGAACCGGCCATTCAGGCTGCAATCGTCCGCAATGGCCCGCGCCGCCCGCTGGTTATCGATGCTGACGTTGCCTTGCTTGTCCATTTTGATGAAATGCGTTTCCAGGAAAGAGCTGCCCGCTATGAGGGTTAGCGTGCTGATGTTGACCAATTCTTTCCCAGGTAATGTGATCAAATTTTCTGACCGTTTTGACCAGAGGGCAATGTCCAGACCCCTGTTGAGGGTTCCAAGGGGAATATAACCCTCGTTTTCCGCATCCGGCCTGAGGGCTTCAGCGTCGTGAGCGGCGTCCTTTATCAGCGCCGCTATTTCCTCGCCGCCCCCCCCGATAAGCGCGTCGTCGATGCCCCGGCTTTTGTCTGTTAACACCAGGCTGTGTCCGCCGCGCGGCCCCTTGACCGCCTCAAGCGCAGGATGTACCCATGTAACCGCGACGGGCAACCCGTTAAAGGTTTCGCGGATAAGCTGGGCCAGCTTGCGGCCCGCTTTGTACACATCGGGATTCAGTACGTGTTGTCCACCCCCGACCGCATGCGTTTCCCGGCCCTTGCCAAATTCAGCCGCATTTTTGGGCATAGTGGCCTTGGTCATGGGCCTCCCGTTGCTGTCATACACGACAACCACGGTATCGATGGCGCCTTCTTCGCGAAGCTGGCGTATGATGTCGCGTATTTCCGGGGCCAGATGGTTCTTATCCCGGAAGTCCCGGAACATCTGGATGCCCGCCAGCGCCACCGCGGGGAAGCCTGCCTTGCACGCGGACACGGCCTTCTTTTCCCCTTCGGTAATAATGAGGGTCTTCCCAACCTTGCTGTCCCGAAGCGCCTCCAGAAGCTGCGGCGGGACGTACAGGTGCGCCGTGGTGTCGGGACGGGAAAGATAGCGGGGCGTTTCTGGGGAATGGGGTCCGACCAGCCGCACCCGCAGAAAGGGCTGCCCGTTTTCCACGACACCCTCGCCCGTGAAACGGCGGTACGGGATACTGTATCCCCCCGACGCACCGGGGGTATTATCCGTTCCAAGCACATGCTGCACGTCAAAATGTGTCAGCACCTTGCCCTGCATGTCGTCCAGCGTTAGCCCGGAACGGGCCAGGTCTTCTGCTACAAGTTCCGCAACGGTCTTCATGCCACACCCCCGTTGCCCAAAGACAGGGCAATTCTGGGGCGACCCCTGACTTTGCGGGGCAAAGGCCTGGCCGGGCGTTGTTCAGCAGAAAAGCCATCCAGCCATGCCATCACATCCTGAAGACGATAACGTGGGCCACGGCAGCCGGGGATGCGGATAGCGGGGGGTAGATGATGCGGCGGCTGGTTCTGTAGCGTCTTGGCACTTACCGCAAGGGTGGCCGCCAGATCATGAGTGGTCCAGATGAGGGGCAGATGTGCAGGCGGTTCACCTTCGCCTTCGTCATCGGAACCGCTGGACGCGGGCTTTTTATGCCCACCAGCACCCGTCTTGCTGCCGCCGGGCTGACGGCCAGCAATCCGGGCGGGGAAACGGGCCAGGTTCAGGCCGATAGCGCCGACTTCGCGCAGGGGATGATTGCGATCCGGCGTCCAGAACTGGCGTGCCCACCGAAAGCCGTTCTGGACCGTTACGGCCGTGCCTTTCCATGCCTGTCCTTCGGTTTGCTGTTTCTGCTGGTCCCCCGTAAGAATGGCAAATACATGGGTGGCGTTTGCCGCCAGTGCCGCCAGAACCAGAACAGAGAGCAGGAGGTCCGCCAGCACGAGGGGCAATATGCCGAACTGGGCAAGCAATATAACCGGGATAATGGCAATACCGCTGAGGCGGTAAGCGTGCGCGCGCAGTTTGGCCCATGCGCTGGGCGTTTTGCTATGTTTCATTTCATACCCCATTAAACAAGGTCAAGTACAGGATGCCTCAGATGTGCCCACCCTTTCGGGTGAACCCATCCATGATCTGGGCCGTGGGGTATGGCGCACAGGGCGCATATATCCGGGGACCAGCCGGGGCGGACCAGAGCACATCTGAGGCATCCGCCGTGTGGATTTTTATTTCCACGCTGGGGTATAGCGTGAGGGGAAACGGGATAGCTCTGTCTCAGCCAATCAGGGTTTTCAGCCTGCGCCTCAGTTCCTTCACCAGGGGCAGCCCGATCTGGCGCAGCTCAAGGTCTTTGGGACGGTTCAGCATCCGCGCCACGGCAAGGCACAGATCCCTGCTGGGCAGGCCCGCGGCATCCACGTTGCCCGTCATGGCTTCTGCCGCCAGCGTCTTGCGCTTCTGCCGGTAACGCGCCGCCTTCTCACGGCCAGACAGTGGGCGCTCGGCGTGGATACGGGGCCGTCCGGCTTTTCGCTTGGCCGGGGTTGCCGGTTCCGCCACTGGTGCTGGTTCTGCCCATGACGATCGCGCCGGGGTCGCCAAGGGCTGTGGTTCCAACCGTGCCTGGGGTGTGCCTGCCGTGGTTTCTGCTGCGGGTTTGGGTTGCGGCCACTCTGGCAAAACCAACCCTGACAATAGTTCCGTCATAGACTTTTGCATAATTCACCTCATAGGTTGCGGATAACCAATTACAGACTGGTATAGCCGTGACGTAGAGGTATAGCTATTAAGTCACTTGTCACCAAACGAATTGGTGACAGCAGCCTAAATCAAGATGGTTGTCATCACTAAATATATGGTCACTATGAACTTAAACGTTCCAAAGGAACGCCAGATAAAGTGACTCGTGTCCTGCTATAGCTTTTTTGTACCGATTTGGCCTTGCTATCCGGGAAGCAGAATTCGTCAGGCTGTCAGCAAGTACAGTCCATCATCCGCCACACGGGACACTGGTTGCGCCGTCAGCGTGTCGTTCGGCAAGGCCAGCACACGGGAAACATCTTCTGGCTTCAGTGCCGGACTGATCCACAACGACATGGCCGCATCGCCCAGCAGGACCGGACTTCGGTCATGAATGCCGGTGACGGCAGGATCGGGCGGACCCACCAGAATGGTGCAACTGTCCGGGATCGTGCTGCCGTCATGCCAGTGGTCCCACAGTGTCCTGCCAGGGCTAACGCCTGCCCATCGGCGCTGTCGAAGTACCAGGACTGTTTCTTGCCGGATTCCAGAGTTTGCCATTCATAGAAGCCCGTGGCCGCGCTGGAACCTGCCTTGCCCCGCGATGCATGCCCGTTGCCCCCCGCTGTACGACCCCAGGCTGGTGCCCATCAGCCCGCAGTCGATACGCTTGATGGGTTTCGAGAAGATGGGGGATGGCGAGAACGCCACCACCTATATGCAGGAATGGCTGTGCGAGACAGGCTGATATCGGCTGGATGGACATGGGGTTGAAGCGGTACACTTATATTTCTGGTAAGGTCCTGGTCGCCGCGGTGCGGGGCAATCCACCCGCCCAAAGAATAAAGAACTGCACTGGAAAGGACACATGACTGTAACTAGACAGGACATCGCCGCTTTCCTGGTAGACATGCCTGGCCTTGACCACAAAACCTGCAAGGGGCTGGCCGATATTTTTTTGACCGCATGCGCGAAGTGCTGGCCTCTGGGGCACCTCTGCTGTTGCCCGGCTTCGGCCGTTTTGACCTGCGGGATAAGCGGGAAAGGCCGGGTCGCAATCCCAGGTCCAACGAGCCCTTCCAGATCAAGGCAAGGCGGGTGGTGACATTCAGGGCCAGCAATCAGCTTCGGCAACGCTGTAATCCGCGAGGACCTATCGTAAGACAACGGAAACAGCCATAGCGGATACAAAAGGACAGCATGATGGAAAATCAGACGAATGTTCTCATCCTTACCCTGAACGACTGCCCCGGCATGCGTGTGGTCCGTGTCATCGGGCCGGTCTATGGCACGGGTGTCCGATCCCGCAATATCGTCGGCAATTTCCTGGGTGGCGTCCGCGCCCTCTTTGGCTGCAAGCAGGCTGGTTATCTCAACATGATTGCCCAGACCCGCGATGATGCCCTGGAACAACTGGCCGAGCATGCCCGGTCTCTTGGGGCCAATGCCGTCCTGGGGATGCGCTTTGATTCCGGTGAGTTTGATGCCGGGCAGGGGCAGGCGATGAATGAGGTTACGGCTTATGGGACGGCGGTTGTGGTGGAACTTCAGTAACCGGCTACTTCCCGATGTCTATAGAACTTTTTTCATTATCTCACTAATACAAAGTCTGGCTACGTCGACCAGAAATAACTGCATGGGTGTTGCCAGCGTAAACAGAATTTCCACTGGGAACAGGAACGAGTAGTATCGGCCAAGAGCTGTCGGTCGAGGCTGCTTGTTGAAGGGTAGGTACAGATTGCGGACGTTCATTGGCGGCGATAAAATGGCATCATCCGACCCATTGCTGCCCTTCGCCCTGTGGCCGCGAGCGACAGCATCGCAGCGATAGCTGCCATTCGGCGGTATGTATATCATGTTCCCAAAACCCGTCGCCATGGCTGGAAACCGCAGCAGTCTTGTAAGAATGATTTTTGAGAATTGCAACTTATTGATTTACTTTGCAACAATCGTCAGCACCTGAAGACTCTCACAAACGGTCGTTTGGGAGATATTGTCACAGTGACAACCACAGATTAGACCTTGCCGGTTGGTATGGCGTTGAAGCTGGCTCGGCCTGATCTTCCAGAGGATCTGGATGCTTTTGGTGGCCGGGGATTTTCCCGATGTTCTCCGCTAGGTTGCTGGTTCCATCCACAGGGTGGCGCACAGAATTTGTGGATGGTTCCTGCAAGAGCGAAAACCGCCTAATATAGACCTTAGGGACCGCATGGGAGTTTAAACCCTCACTGATGATAGATACTAGAGGAGCGCCCAGAATGAATGCCGTTTTACCATCTATCATCTCCGAGTTTGAGACCGCCGAGCAGGAGGCCAGCTACACGACCTGGCTGCAGGCCAAGACTGCCGCCAGCATGGCCGACCCGCGCCCGAGCATCCCACATGATGAGATTGAGCGACGCATGGCCGAGCGACTGGCACGGCTCAAACAGCGCAAAGCGCCCTGATGCTACCCATCTTCTGGCTTGAGTCGGCCGACGCCGATCTGGCCACTATCATAGACTACATCGGTCAGTACGATGTGAGTGCAGCCGAACGCCTGTGGGAACGCCTGCGCGTCTGTGTGTTGCCACTGTCAGAGCATCCCTACCTGTACCGCATCAGCGATCGCGTGCCGGGCTTGCGTGAGATCGTCGCGCATCCAAACTACATGGTGCTCTATCGTGTTACGGCCACCTGTATTGAGATCGTGAACGTGGTGCATGCTCGCCGTGAGTTCCCGATTTCAACCAAAAATGAGTAGCCTCATCGTAATGCCGAAAAATGGCCCTGCACCGGCAGGCCATAAACCCAGCCCATCCGTCTACACCAACCAAACGCCCACGAGACAGAATGATACCAAAGGTCTCGCAAACCAGCAGGAAGACCATCCCGCGTTATACGGCATGCCCATTTGTTACACGGCACCGACAGTGCCGTCGAATTTACGTTAGCCAAGACACCGACAAAATATGACCATATCTGATGTATTTGCAGTTGCGGGGAAAATCCTGAACTCCGCCGGAGGCGCTGCCCTAATTATCGTGGGCCTTAGCACATTTCTAGGGAAAGTCTTTGCCAACCGCATCCTTGAACAGGACAAACTCAGATACACATCGGTACTCGAACAACTTAAGAACGAACTGACGGCTGTTCGTGACAAGAACCAACTTGTGTTCTCGCTGTATTTCGAGGGGCAATTCAAGATCTATAACGATTTATGGGTGGCGCTCGTCGAACTTCAGCACTGGGTAGATCAGTTGTGGGAGGAGGCTTCTCCCCGCAACCTAAGAGAATTCATCCGAGCGCTCAAGGGCGCCAGACGTCAGATCCAAAATAGTGCTCTTTTGATCGAGCCAGAACACTATGTAGAGATCATAGAGGCACTTAAGGCCTTCGAAGACTACCAAATCGGGAAAGACCGATTGGTTACATGCAGACGCACAGCAGACCTTACGGACGAGCAAATCCAAGAGATTATCGAAAGCAATCGAGAAAGTAGAGACCTAATTAGGCGCCTTACCGAATCGATGCTAGACAAACTGCGGACCCAACTCCGCGCTGGAGGCTTGCCAAACAATGGCTAACAACCACATCGAGTCCGACGGCTTACCCTTCCGCTCCGCTTCGCTACGCTCCAATGATAAAGCTGAAGAAGGAGCTCAAAAATTAGCCGAGCAACAAGAAAAAGAGTTCTGGCGGAGCGTTCTCGGGTGCCCTCACTCAGCTCGCCTAGTGGAAATTGGAAACGAACTCAATAAAGTTCGACAATATGCTAACGAGCACAACATCGAAGATAGGTTATCTCAAGGCATTGTCTATATAACGCTTAGTGCCTACTACGCAGGTGTGAGTCCGCTAATCAGAATCGAGCAAACCCTTAATCTTGCTAAAGGCATGAACAATGAGTATGCCTTTGCACTGGCTGCCCGCGCTTATATAGAAGTGGGTGGTCGTGTACACAAGGGTGCCCGGCTTTGGCGGGTGTTTGATAAAGATCGGTCTCAGATCGATCAGTTTTATGAAGGTGCATCACGCCTTCTAGGGTCTTACGTGCCTAAAGGGATGGAAATCAACAATATCTTCAAAGAGAATGGTTTCAATGTGATGTCTTTTGTTCAATCGCTAAGCGATGACATTACTGAAATAGAAAGGACCTATGACAATCTGTCGGCATATGTTCATGGCGGCTTTCTAGAACAGAGATATTTCGGGCTTCAGTCTTGGCTGGCTCGCGCAAATGGGAAAATCGTTCCGATCATAGATGGATATTCTCAGAAACTAGATCAATTACGTGAGGTTATATTTTCTGATTTTGAGTTATTGCTGGCGCTCACCAAGGTCCTTCGCGAACGCTACGACGAAAAACACAAGCAGGAATAGCTGTAGAAGAGTGAATCGCCACCAGTTCTTTAGACACTTTCCAGCGATTGACACTCAGGGAAGACAACAGGCCACTATGGGTCGGATGCTGTCATTTGCTTGCCGCCATTGAATGACCGTTCCCAGTCTTCACTCGTCATTAGTGCTTTCGGAATGCGCACGAACGTAAAAAACACTACATCATTTATGCCTGTCCGACAACGCCAGAAGAGGCACGGGCACACGATTGGCCGCTTGAAACGGGACTGTCTGCTATTGCCAAATATTCCAGGCTGACTTAACCGTGTTTCTGTAGATAATCCAGCATTAAAATGGCGCGATGCGCGGTATCGCGGGGGGCAGTTCGCCTTTTGCCAATTACCCCACCAACCCCTCAGCCTGTTCAATAACCATATTCACCGCCCCTTCCTGCATGTCGGGCGGGTAGCCGTGTTTCCGCAACACCCGTTTCACCATGCGCCGCAGATGCGCCCGCGCCTGTTCCCGGATGGACCAGTCGATGCGGGTGTTCTGGCGCACGGTATCGGCCACTTCTTTTGCAATCATTTTCAGGGCCTCGTCGCCCATGGCCTGTACGGCGGAATCGTTAGTCGCCAGGGCGTCGTAAAAGGCCGCCTCGTCCTTGCTCAAGCCCAGTTCCGCATGACGTTGATCCAGCGCCTGCAAGGCTTTGGCCAGTTCGATAAGTTCCTGCATGACCTCGACGGTATCCACCGAGCGGTTGTGGTACTTGCGCAGGGCTTCATCCAGCTTTTCCGAAAAGGCTTTGCTCTGGATCAGGTTGCCTTTGCCTTCCTTGCGCACCTTGTCCTGCAACAGGCGGCGCAGCATTTCCAGCGCCAGATTCTTTTCGGGCATGGCCTCGATCTGGTGGACGAATTCATCGGACAGCAGGGATATTTCCGACTTGGGCAGCCCCGCCACGGCATACAGGTCCACTACGCCTTCCGGGGCGATGGACTGGTCGATCAACTGGCGGATGGCGTATTCCTGTTCTTCCACCAGGGATTCCGCGTCACTGGTCTTGTCCAGGGTAGCGCGGACACTCAGGAAGAAAACGATCTCGGTCCGGCAGCGTTCCACGATGTCGTCGCCCGCCGCCAGCGTAGCGGCCTTCCTGAGCCCCGACGTGGCGTTTCGGAAACGGCGTTTGAGGCCGTCTTCCGTGAGTTCCTGGGACAGAATGAATTCGGTGGCCTTGCGCAGGGTGGCCACCTTTTCCGACCCGTCGCCGGTCAGGTAGTCCTGATAATCAAAACCGTGGAAAATACTGCGGCAAATGTCCAGCTTTTCCAGCAGCACCTTGATGGCGGCCTCGACGGTTTCGGCCGGATTCCCCTTGCCGCCGGAACGGGTGTAGGTGGCGATGGCGTTTTTCAGGTCCTGGGCGATGCCAATGTAGTCCACCACCAGTCCGCCGGACTTGTTGGTGAAGACCCGGTTGACGCGGGCGATGGCCTGCATGAGGCTGTGCCCCCGCATGGGCTTGTCCACATAGAGGGTGTTGAGGGCCGGGGCGTCGAAGCCGGTCAGCCACATATCCCGCACAATCACGATCTCCAGCGGGTCTTCGGGGTCTTTGAGACGGCCGGCAATGGCCTCATTGCCCGCCTTGCCGCGGATGTGCGGCTTCCATTCGATGGGGTCGCTGGCCGAACCCGTCATGACCACCTTGATGCGGCCCTGGGTGTCGTCATCGCTGTGCCAGCCGGGATGGATACGGGTGATGGCATCATAGAGTTCCACGGCGATGCGGCGGCTCATGGCGACGATCATGGCCTTGCCGGACAGGATGCTCTTGCGCTTTTCCCAATGGTCCAGCAGATCGGCGGCAATCTGTTCCACCCGCCTGGGGGCGCCGACCAGGGCTTCCAGTTGCGCCCAGCGGGTTTTCAGGCGTTCCTTGTTTTCCTGCTCGTCGTCTTCGGTAATTTCCTCAAAGGTGCTGTCGATGAGGGGGCGCTGGTCTTCCGGCAGGTTCAGGCGCACCAGGCGGCTTTCGTAATAGATCGGGACGGTGGCCCCATCTTCCACGGCCCGCTGGATGTCGTAGATGTCGATGTAATCGCCGAATACCACCCGCGTATCCCGGTCATCCAGTTCCAGCGGGGTGCCGGTGAAGGCCACGAAGGTGGCGTTGGGCAAGGCCGCCCGCAGATTGGCGGCGTAACCATCCAGAATCTCGTACTGGCTGCGCTGGGCCTCGTCCACCATGACGACGATGTTCTTCCGGTCGGACAGCACGGGATGGGGCGTCAAGGCATCGTTGCGGTCTTTCTGGAATTTCTGGATGGTGCTGAAGAGGACACCGCCGGAAGCCCTTTGCAGCAGTTCCCGCAAATCACTGACGCTGTCGGCCTGCTGCGGGTCTTGCCGTAAAAGCTGGCTGCCCGCCGCAAAGGTATCGAACAGCTGGGTGTCCAGGTTCGTGCGGTCGGTGAGCATGAGGATCGTGGGGT
>JAKARO010000011.1 GCA_021821885.1 Pseudomonadota bacterium | reverse complement strand
TATGGTGGGCCCGGCAGGATTTGAACCCGCGACCAAAGGATTATGAGTCCCCTGCTCTAACCAACTGAGCTACAGGCCCTAGGCTGCCATGCCGTAGCATGGCAGAAAAACGTAAAACACTCTCAGCCCAGTATCGTGATTTCTCCATCGACAAAGCTGCGTAGTCGCTCCGAGCGAGACGGATGCCGGAGTTTTCGGAGCGCCTTGGCCTCGATCTGCCGGATACGTTCGCGGGTTACATCAAACTGCTTCCCCACTTCCTCCAAGGTATGGTCGGTATTCATGCCAATACCGAAACGCATCCGCAGAACCTTGGCTTCACGGGGGGTGAGGCCCGTATCAAGCAGTTCTTCCACGACTTCCCGGATCGCCGCGTTAATGGCCGAATCCGTCGGTGCCGCTACATTCCGGTCTTCGATAAAGTCTCCCAGATGGGAATCTTCATCATCCCCAATGGGTGTCTCCATGGAAATCGGTTCCTTGGCGATTTTCAGCACCTTTCGGATTTTGTCTTCCGGCATCTCCATCCGCGCTGCCAATTCTTCTGGACTGGGTTCACGGCCCATCTCCTGCAGCATCTGGCGGCTAATCCGGTTCAGCTTGTTGATCGTCTCGATCATATGGACTGGAATGCGTATGGTACGGGCCTGGTCCGCGATGCTCCGCGTAATGGCCTGCCGGATCCACCAGGTCGCATAGGTGGAAAATTTGTAACCGCGGCGGTACTCAAACTTGTCAACGGCCTTCATCAGTCCGATATTGCCTTCCTGAATCAGGTCCAGGAACTGCAGGCCCCTGTTGGTATATTTCTTGGCAATGGAAATCACCAGTCGCAGATTGGCCTCCACCATTTCTTTCTTGGCACGGCGGGCCTTGGCCTCCCCTATAGACATCAGCCGGCTTGCTTCCTTGATTTCCGCAATAGGGAGCCCGGCACGGATCTCGATATCTGCCATTTTTTTCATTACGGCGAGAATTTCATCTCGCAGATCGTACAGTTTCTGGCTGTAGGACCGGCTGGCCTTGATCTGTGCTTCCAGCCACCCCTGGTCACTTTCGTATCCCGGAAAACTCCGGACAAAATCCTTGCGGGAAAAACCGGCCTTCTCAATACAGAGGATCATCATCTCCCGTTCGGCCTGACGCACTTCTTCTGTCAACTCCCGCAGGGCCTCGGCCATCAGGTCGATCTGGCGGGAATTCAGCTTCATCTCCATGAAGCGTTCCGCCAGAAGCTGCCGCTGCAGCTGATAGGCCTCACTGCGGACTTCACCTGCTGCATGGAGTTCCAGCAGGGCCTCATACCCCACGCGGATGGAGGCGAAACGCTCGATGGCTTCCTCCATCTGCGGCCCCTTGTCCGCCGCCATACCACCGCCGTCTTCCTCTTCCTCATCCTCGTGGTCCGCATCTTCACCAGCTTCCAGCGGGATTTCTTCCTCATCGCTGGTAACCGCCTCATCAATGGCATTCGGATCCACAAAAGCATCCACCACCTCATCCAGCCGGATTTCCCCACGCTCGACCCTTTCGGCGGCGTCCAGCAGAATGGCAATTGTGGTGGGACAGGTCGACACAGCGCGCAGTACCTGCAGCAGTCCGTCTTCAATACGGCGTGCAATCTCGATCTCGCCTTCCCGGGTCAGAAGCTCGACACTTCCCATTTCACGCATGTACATGCGCACCGGATCACTTGTCCGACCGATATCTGCCTCGACGACAGCCAGCGCCTCCTCGGCCGCCTCTTCCACTTCCTGGGCGGCAATAATGGTTCCTCCCTCGCCGTCCATGAGCAGACTTTCGTCATCGGGGGCTTCTTCAAACACCTCGATGCCCATGTCATTGATCATGGTGATGACGTTTTCCATCTGTTCCGGATCAAAAACGTCTTCAGGCAGGAGATCGTTGATTTCGCGGTAGGTCAGGTAGCCCTGTTCTTTGCCCCTGGTAATCAGACGCTTGAGCTCAGAGCGCTGGGACTCTGTGTCCAATGAAGTTTCACTGTCTCTCATAGACATTCCATCGGCGTGGGAAGCCGGATATTGTAATGAATAAGTTACAGCCTTGTGAACCCCCTGTTCCCAGGAAAATATCCATCAAGACCCCGTGTGCCCTTTCTGGCAGCTTCTCCGGGTCAACCGGAGAAGCTCCTGCCGCTCCTCTTCCGACAGCGCGGAAATTCCTGCCCTGTCAGCCGTGCGGCCAATAAACTGTCTTCTGGCCCTCGCCAGGTCGCTATTCATGCGCCTGACACAGTCTACAATCGCTTCATCTGCGGAAAAATCTGGCAAGGGTGAACGCTCCATTTCCATGGCCAGGGCAAAGTAGCGTGCGCTTTCAGGGCGCATTTCCAGCCATGCATATAGTGCCTGTGTGCTGATATGGGACGCATTGTCCAAAATTTCAAGGGCCATTTGCAGGGCCACCGCCTCCTCTGATTCCTCCTTCAGAAGAGCGAGCATATCGCGTTCCAGATCCCGCCAGGCGGGATGGTCTGGACGCCCCAGAAAAAGCCGGAGGCCCCGGCCATAAAGCGTACGGACTTGGGACCCCCGGGGCGATGGTTTCTGGGGCATCGGGGGCTTCGATCCGGAAGCCTGGGGAGCGGGACTGGAGACCCCGGCAATAGCGGCTACTTTCTGCAGGTAGATTTCACGCAGGTCTGCATCCTCCACCTTCCCCAGAAATTCTCGGGATACCCTGAGAAACTGGGCCATTTCGTCATTTCTGCGGGTGTCGAACTGCTCCAGGAGGGACTCCAGGTAGAAATCCAGCGCGGGGGTAGCAGAATCCAGTAAGCATCCAACAGCATCGGCCCCTTTCTGGCGTACCAGGGAATCTGGGTCTTCCCCCTCAGGCAGAAACAGGACGCGCAGGAGACGTCCAGGACGGAGGTGTACCGGACACAGCTGGATGGTCCGCCATGCGGCCTTGCGCCCTGCCCCATCGCCATCAAAGCAGAGCACTACTTCCCTGGCTGCGCGGAACAGGGTTTCCATCTGGCCATCCCCCAAGGCCGTACCGCTGGCCGCAACCGCGCAGTCCAGACCAGCCTGGTGGAGGCTAATGACATCCAGATAGCCTTCGACCAGCAGAATACGGCCGTGTTTCCGGATCCCCTGGCGGGCCAGATCCAGGCCATACAGGACCTGGCTTTTATGGTAAAGAAGTGTCTCGGGGGAATTGAGATATTTTGGCTCCCGTCCGTCGATGCTCCTGCCGGCGAGACCGCAGAGGCGTCCACGTCCGTCCCGGATGGCAAAAACTGCCCGGCCACGGAAGCGTTCATAGAGCGTACCCGTGGCGCTGCGCCCGAGCACGCCGCAGGCTACCAGCATCTCACGGTCGGCTGGTCTCTGCCCCAGCCGCTGCAGAATCAGGTCGCCATGGGGCGGGGCATACCCCAGCGAGAAATGTTTCCACATTTCCGGAGGCACGCCGCGTGATAACCAGTAGTCCTGGCACTCGCGGGATCCATGCAGCGCCTGCTGATAGACCCGCAGCGCCTGCTCAAGCGTATTCCGCAGGGGCCCAATATCCTCTCCCCCCTCCTTTTCCCCCTCCGGAAGGGGAATTCCCGCCTCCTCAGCAAGGATCGTCACCGCTTCCACAAACCCCAAACTGTCGTAGGACATCAGGAAGCTGAGGGCATTGCCATGCGCATGGCAGCCAAAACAGTAATAGATCTGCTTTTCAGCGCTGACGGAGAAGGAAGCCGTTTTTTCCTGATGGAATGGACAGCAGGCCCAATAGTCTTTCCCTTTTTTCTTCAGGGAAATGCGGCTCCCCACCAGACGTACCAGATCGGTGCGCTCTAGAACAGCATCCAGGAATGGGCGGGAGAATCGGGCCATATTTCAGGTTCTAGCGCAAATCCAGTTCACTGACACCTCCACCCCCCTGTTCCGGGCGCGCCATGCGCCAGGACAGCACTCTCGGGTCCTGCCGGGCAAAATCCCGGACCATCGCAGCCAGCACGCCGTTGCCCGTTCCATGAAGGATTTCCACCTGCTGCCGTCCGGCCGCAAGGGCTCCGTCCACATGACGCTGGAGCGCCATCCATGCCTGATCCCGGCGCTGGCCACGCAGGTCCAGACGCCAGGGATGCTCTCCGGGTGCCACATAATAGCTCTTTCCAGTCTCGGCCGGCAGCTCCAGTGCGGCGTCTCCCCGGAACTGTTCCCTAGGAATCCAGATTTGTTTACCTCGCAGAAGGATTTGCAGCCGACCCTGAGCAAGATCCACTCTCTGGACCTCTACGGCCTGGCGCAGAGGAAGAAACAGCCCCCGTGTTCCCGGTTGGGGAAAGACTGACACATCCGCCTTCTGCTCCGGTTCGAACCGCGCATCCACGGCCGCCAGAACTTCAGATGCGGCCTGGGTATTTCTTCCGGCCTTGAGGGATGCGATCCTCTCCCGCACCTGTTCCCGGGCATCGGCCAGCAACCCACCCCAGTATTCTCGGGATTCCCGCGCCACCTGTTCCCGCGCCTGTTCCGCCCGCTGCAGCTCTTCCTGCAGACGCCGGCGCAGCTGCGCCGCTTCTTCCGCCTCTCTCCGGGCGGACGCTTCAAAGGCTAAGGCATGGCGCAGCAGCTGCTCGCGGATTTCTTCCCGTCTCTCCCAGTCTTCCTTCTCTCCGTCATGGATGCGTACGGCCCTGTCCAGCACTTCTGCCGGCAGGCCCAGATGACGGGCAATGGCCAGCCCCTGGCTTGCTGCAGCCACACCCGCCTGCAGCCGGTAGCTGGGGCACATCCGGCCGGTATCAAACCCCATGCCGGCAATCAGCACACCTTCTTCCCCAATGGCATGGAGCCTCATCATTTCCATATGGCTGGTAAGGAGTGCCAGAACCCTGCGGTCCCGAAGGGCCAGCGCTACGGCCTGCGCCAGGGCAGCCCCCTCCCGGGGATCAGTGCCATTCCCCGGTTCATCCAGGAGAACCAGCGTGTCACGGGAAGCCAGCCGCAGGATTTCGCGCACCCATTGCATTTGGGCTGAAAACGTCGAAAGATCGGCCTGGATGTCCTGGCTGTCCCCAATTACCGCATAGATGCGGCAAAAATATCCGAGATGGCCCCGTGCCGGCACCGGAAGACCCAGATACCCCAGTATGTGGGCCAGCCCGACGGCCTTGAGCAATGCGGTCTTTCCGCCGGCATTGGGGCCGGTGACAAGAATCTGCCAGTATTCCTCCCCTAGGCGTATGCTGTTGGAAACCATGCTTCCTGGATGGCGCAGCTGCAGGAGCGGATGGCACAGCTCCTGCAGGTCGAAGGCCGGTTCCCGGCCCAGTTCAAGCACCTCACCGTTCCAGCCCCTCGCCAGTTCCAGACCGGCGCGGATGGCTTCCAGCCGCCCCAGAAGGGCTAGGGAAACCCCAATCCGGTCCGCCTGCTGTCCTACGATCCCGGTCAGTTCCCGAAGAATGCGTTCCACTTCCTGGCGCTCGGCCAGCTGGATTTCCTGGAGGAGATTGTTGGTATCAACCGCATCCAGCGGTTCAATAAACAGTGTTTCTCCGCTAGCGGAGCGGTCATGGACCACGCCGCGTACCCGGTTCTTGAAATCGGTCCGGATCGGAAGCAGGTACCGGCCAGCACGCTGCACGACCGTATGGTCCTGCCAGTATGGCTGTCTTTCTGGATCGCGCAGATATCCCTGCAACTGCCGAACCAGTCCCTCACGGACCTGGCGGTATTGCCGCCGGAGCCGTGCCAGTTCGGTGCTGGCACCGCCCTGCAGAATACCATCCGGATCCAGGGCCCTGGCCAGCAGGCCCAGCAGCTTCCGGTCTGGCACCATGGTAGAGGCCAGCGGCTGCAGGAGGTCCTCGACTGTGCGCAGGTAATCTGCACAGAGATGCTGCGCCTCCAGCACCTGAAGGATACGAACCAGCTCTACGCCGCTAAGGGTGGCACCCGGGTGCCGGGCAACCTCAAGAAGGGGAAAGATATCAGGAAGGGGACCCGCCGGAGTCGTGAAGCCTGCCCGGTCCCGTTCCAGAACTGCCCGGGTCCAGTCCATGCGTTCCAGTATGACATCCCGGTCCACCCATGGGGTAAGCTCCCGTACGTGGCAGCGGCCATAATCATGGGCGCAGCGTTTCTCCCATTCAGCCAGCACTGCCGGAACATCAAGTACACGCCAGGCCTGAGTATCCAGCTGCGATGGCATTTCAGCCGCGACGGCCGTGTCCATGCTCAGGACTGCAGGTGGGCCCTGACTTTTTCTGACACTCGCGCCATGTCTGCACGGCCCTGCAAGGACCCACGCAAAAGACCCAGTACTTTCCCCATATCCCTCGGCCCAGACGCACCGCTATCCGCAATGGCCGCGGCTATAGCCACATCAATTTCCCCATCGGTCATCGCCAGCGGAAGGTAGCCGTGCAGGATCCGGATTTCGCTTTCTTCCTTGTCCGCCAGCTCGGGGCGGCCGCCCTCAAGGAACTGGCGCGCCGACTCTTTCCGCTGCTTCACCATCTTTTCCACGACCCCAAGAATCTCGGCATCGGTCAGCTCGCGGCGATCGTCCACTTCCCGCTGCTTGATGGCAGCAAGGAGCATGCGGATCGTACCGAGGCGTTCACTTTCCCGTGCGCGCATGGCCGACTTCATGTCTTCCTGAATCTGGTCCCTAAGGGTCATCAGTACATCCGCACCAGGCGCATCTGCTGGCGGCGCATCCGCTTGAGGGCACGCTTGCGGGCTGCGGCAGCCTTGCGCTTCCGCTCCTCGGTCGGCTTTTCATAAAACTCCCGGCGGCGGACTTCCGTCAGCACCCCGGCCTTCTCGCATGAACGCTTGAACCGACGCAGTGCAACCTCAAAAGGTTCGTTTTCCTTGACGCGAATGGTTGGCATGAAAAGTGTTCCCTCTCCGTAACTTGGCCACATTACAAGGGGGCATAAGATACATGCTGCGCCGCCTAGAGTCAAAAAATCCGGTCTCCGGAGGCCAGGCGGTCCGTATTGTCGCGTCCCTGCAACCACTATACGTTGCTGATCCACAAAAAGCTTGACATCCAGATCCAAAAGTTTACTAATAAACGCGGGAAGAAACCGTTTGAAATTAAAAAATTAGGGAACCATATTGTTCCTGCATATGAAGTTCAATGCACCAAAGGGGAAACCACCATGCCCAAGCCTGCATCTGCTGAGTCTGCACGACAAGCCAATATCCCCGAACTGCCCATGGCGCTGGAACCCAGTGTTCCAGCCGATCTGGAACCGGCCAGGGAAGACCGGGGCCCCTTCCTGAGCCCGGAACAGGAATCAGCCCTGGTCCAGCGAATCCGCCTGGGCGACGGAAGCGCCAGGGCCACTCTGGTCTCTGCCCACATGCCCCTGGTCCGGGCAGTTGCCCGGGGATACCGCAACAAGGGACTGAGCCAGGAAGATCTCGTCCAGGAGGGGCATATGGGCCTGATGCGGGCTGTCGACCGGTTCCAGGAAGGGCTCGGCACCCGTTTTTCGAGCTATGCCACTTGGTGGATCCGTGAAGCCATGCAGCGGGCCCTGATCCGGGCGCGATTCATCCGTCTCCCGGACTACCTTGCGAAGTCCCTGCACGCATGCAGCCAGAAAGAGATCGGAGAGGATGCAGACACCAGTGAGGAAGAACGGCGCGAACAGCGCAGGGAAGCCCTTGGTGTCCGGGAGAGTACCATGCGGGCCCTGGAATTTGCCGATATCCGGGTGTGCTCCCTAGATGAGGAAATTCAGGAAGGACAGAGCCGCATCGAACAGATCATGGGCCATTCAGCATCCCCAGCACAGGAATACGACCGGGAGGCCAGCGCCCGGGCGGTGCGCCATCATCTCATGCAGCTGAACGACAAGCAGAGGGAAGTCATGGTGTACCGCTATGGTCTGCATGGCGATGCTCCCATGACCCTGGAGGCGGTCGCCGAACGGATGGGTGTCAGCCGGGAAGCCGTCCGGCAGCTCCAGGTACGCGCCCTGAAGCGGCTGCGTCAGGTCATGGGCGAAGGTGGCTGGGGGGAGGGAAACGGCTGACGCTCCCCCAGACGGCGGACCAGTGCCGAAAGAGCTGCCCCCCGATGGCTGGCGCAGGCTTTTTCTTCCGCCCGCCACTGCGCGGCCGTACGGCCCCCTCCCCCTGCAGGGATAAACAGGGGATCGTAACCAAAACCACCCTGTCCATGAGGAACGAAAGCGATAGTTCCCCACCAGATACCCTGCACGACCAGAGGATCGGGGTCTTCCGGATGGGAGAGCATCACCATCGTACAGGTGTAGAAAGCCTGGCGGCGCTCCGCAGGGACCCCGCGCAGGACCTCCAGCAGCCGGGCATTGTTTTCGGCATCATCCGCCTTCTCGCCCGCGTACCGTGCGGAACGAACGCCCGGGGCACCCTGTAGCGCCTGGACACAGAGTCCCGAATCCTCTCCAAGGGTGGTCATGCCAGACCGGACGGAGCCTTGGCGCGCCTTTAGCAGGGCATTTTCCAGAAAAGTTCCGGCTTCCTCGGGAGGGCCGGAAATCCCCAGATCCAGGAGCGTGTGAAGCCGGTATCCCAGCGGCCCGAGGAAGGGCCGGATTTCCGCAACTTTTCCGGGATTTCCAGTGGCCAGGAGGAGGTCCTGCCCTAGGGCCACCGGGGAAATTCTCCCTGCTGGATCCTGACCAGCTGCTCAATGCCCCCTGTGGCCAGAACCAGCATGTCCGCCATCTGGCCCGCAGAGAAAACCGCCCCTTCAGCTGTTCCCTGAAGCTCCACAAAATCACCGGAATCAGTCATTACGACGTTCATGTCCACTTCCGCGCTGCTGTCCTCCTCATAGTCCAGATCCAGGAGCACCTCCGACCCACAGATCCCTACTGATACGGCAGCCACCCAGTGCCGCCAGGGATTCTCGGAAAGGAGTCCCTTCTGCAGCAGAACCTGGACCGCATCGGCCAACGCAATACAGGCCCCGGTAATGCTTGCCGTCCGGGTTCCACCATCTGCCTGGAGCACATCGCAGTCGATCCAGATGGTCCGTTCGCCAAGTTTTCCCAGATCCACGGCAGCCCTCAGGCTGCGGCCAATCAGCCGCTGGATCTCATGCGTGCGTCCGCCGATTTTTCCCTTGGCCGCCTCACGAGGACTCCGCGTCTGTGTCGCTCTTGGCAGCATGCTGTACTCGGCGGTAATCCATCCCTGCCCGGTTCCACGGAGGAAGGGGGGCGTTTTTTCCTCAACGCTCGCAGTACAGAGCACCTTGGTATCTCCGAAGCTTACCAGTACCGAGCCTTCCGCATGCCGGGTGAAATGCCGTTCCAGCGAAATCTGGCGCAGGGAATGGGGCTCTCTACCATTACGACGCATAAACACCCTCCTGTGGTGGCAAACAAACGGCAATCATTACCTGACAGAGCCCCGGTTTCCGGAACCCGGCAATCCTGTTCCCTGGCGGCCTCCGCCAGCTCCGGCTTTTCCGCAGATTCATGTCCCAGGAGAAACATGCGCTGGCCAGAAAACCTTATCATGGCAGTGCGGCGGCTACCACATGGAATTTCCTGAGACCTGCCCGTCCACCATCTGTGCGCATCCTGGATTTCCGCCCTTTTCACAGGGTTGACAGGGCCACATGGCGGCGAATAGATTAACTGTTTCAATTTTCATTAACCAGTAAACAGATGAGGTTACCATGTTTTTCAGACAGCGGAGCAGCGCCGATGGGACCCTGTCCTATTTTTATGGTTGTGGGGGAAAAGGGCTAGCCGTTGCTGTGGACGTGGTCGCAGGTGACGAGGGGTGGTTTCTCGAAGAAGCCAGGAAAGCAGGTGTCTGCATTGCTTTCGTCATTGACACCCATATTCATGCAGATCACCTGTCGGGCGGGCGGTCCCTTGCCATGCAGGCCAACGCTCCCTACTGCCTGCACGAAATCGATGCCGGGAAAGTCCATTTTCCCATGCGTGGCCTTCTGGATGGCGAGATCCTGGAAACGGGCAATGTCGTCACCAAGGTTCTGCATACGCCGGGACACACACCAGACAGCATCTGTCTGCTCGTCTCGGACCTGCGCCGCAGCCCTGACCCCTGGTTCATACTGACCGGAGATACCCTCTTTGTGGGAGGCGTTGGCCGTCCGGACCTTGGTGGCACACCAGAAACCATGGCCGGACAGATTTTTGACAGCCTGCACGAACGGCTGCTAACTCTGCCAGATACCCTGGAGATCTTCCCTGGCCATGCAGCAGGCAGTGTCTGCGGAGCTGGACTGTCTGGCAAGCCTTCTTCCACACTCGCCTTTGAGAAACGCTGGGATCCCTACCTTTCGATAACCGACCGGGAGGCCTTTATCCAGGCGCTCACCGCCCACATTCCCGGACGGCCGGCAGAAATGGACCAGGTTGTGGCCGCCAATCTTGGGGTGCCGGCGTGAGTACCGAAACAGTGCGGTTTGCGCTCTTCGCAGAGGTCTTTTCGGCACTGGCCCATCCCAAGCGGCTGGAAATCATTCACCATCTCGGCGGACGGCAGCGCAACGCCGGAGAACTGGCCGAACTCACCGGCCTGTCCAAGGCAAACCTCTCCCAGCATCTTAGCCTGCTGAAGGCGCGCGGTCTGGTACACTGCGAAAAATGCGGTATTTTCTGCCATTACCGGCTCACCAGCCCCAAGGTGCTGGAAACCTGCGAGATCGTCCGGCACCTGATTCTGGAACAGATGGATCTGGCCAGTTCCTGCCGGCAGGAACTGGCTGCAATCATTCCGCTCCGAAAATAAAGCCCATGAACCCGGACCAGACTGGAATGGCCTTTCGCGAGCGCGGGATTACCACCAACCTGGGCCAGTTCCTGCTACAGACCGTCGAGGTCTTTTTTGTCGGTCTCATCATTGGAATGGAGCGGGATGTCCTCCCGGCCATGAGCCAGGACTTTGGGGTAGGAAGAAGCGCCTTCTTCTTTCTTGCGACTTTTGCCATCTCTTTCGGTCTCGTCAAGGGAGCCCTCAATTTTGCCGCCGGAGGACTGTCAGACCGTATTGGGCGCCGGAGAGTCCTGTTTCTTGGGTGGATAGCCGGCATACCCATACCGGTTCTTATTTTTTTTGCCCAGAACTGGTGGTGGATCGTTGCGGCAAATATTTTTCTGGGGGTAAACCAGGCCTTCACCTGGACCATGACGGTCACCAGCCAGATTGATCTCGCGAACAGTCACCAGCGGGGCCTCGCTGTTGGCATCAATGAGGCGGTGGGTTATCTTGCCGTCGGTCTGGCTGGGCTTGGCACTGGCTATATGGCAGTATCCGTTGGGCCCCGGGTGGCACTGCTGAGTTTTGGACTTGCCGTCATCACTCTGGCCCTTCTGCTGATACCATGGATGAAGGACACCATCCATTGGGTACACGCCGAGCATGCCCAGCAGCAACCCCAGAGAAACATGGAGAATTTCCCTGTCACGGCCTGGGCAGCCTTCGTTCAGGTTTCTTTCCGGAATACTACCTACCGGGCCCTATGCCAGGGAGGGGTCGCCAACAAGATCGCTGATACCCTCGTTTGGGTACTGCTCCCTGTCTTTTTCCGCTCGCAGGGCATGGATATCGTACGGATCGGCTGGATAACCGGCATATACGCGGCCGTCTGGGGAGTGTCCCAGCTATGGACCGGGCACCTGGCAGACCGGATCGGCCGCAAACCGCCGGTAGTCCTTGGATTCGGTCTGCTGGCCATGGGCCTCGCGGGAACCGCTCTGGTCCATAACTTTGTGGCATGGATCGGAACCGCAACAATCATGGGGCTAGGTATGGCCCTGCTCTACCCCAATCTCATCGCCGCCATGTCCGACATTGCACCACCATTGCAGCGGGGCAGAATTCTGGGCACCTACCGTTACTGGCGAGACACAGGCTATGCCATCGGCGGCCTTGTACTGGGTCTGGTGGCCCAGTGGAGCCACGGGATCCTGCCAGCGATCTGGGTGACCTCCGCCACTGTAGCCTTATCAGGCACCTGGATTGCCCTGACGGTCCGGGAAACCCATGCTCCTGCCTGAACGGGGTATCATCTCCTTTTTGCGTATCATGCAGCCCCAGATGTCCGGTCGCCTGTTCTGGCGGAAAACCCGGGACAGCCCTGCATCCTCATTTTCTTGATCTGCATCAATGCTTCTCTGGTTCCCGGGGTTTATCCTGGTGATGGCGTGAGGGAGCCGGAACTACTATGGTTGGGCCCAGCGCCGAAGGAGACTGGTCATGAAAATAGAACTGCTGGTATCCAAATGGTGCCCCACCTGCCCGCAGGCAGAGCGCGTGTGGGGGGAAGCCTCCCATCAGGTACCCATGGATTTTCGGGTGCTGGATGTAGGAGAGCGGGAAGGCCGGGAAATTGTCAGCCGGCTACGCATCCGCACAGTTCCCGCTGTGGTGATCAATGGCACGCTCAGAGCTGTGGGAGCCCAGCCCCTAGGGGAGGTACTGGAGCTTCTGGGAGACGGCGCAGCTACCTGAGCCCGACGCCGCAGGATGGCCGGTCCCTAGCCCTGCTGCTGAAGGTCTCCCCATGTGCGCAGCGCGGCTGGATCCGGGAGAGTGAGGATTGCCCCCTCGACATTGACCAGGCCTTGGGCCCTAAGAGTGGCAAGCACACGGGAAAAAGTCTCCGGGGTAATCCCGAGACGGGAAGCAACCACATTTTTCTGGGCAGGCAGGGAAAACGGCATGGCCCCTCCCGGAGCCTGCTCCAGCAGGTATCGGGAAACCCGCTGGCCTGCAGTCTCAAGGCTCAGCGCCTGGATATGGGTGATAAGCTGTCGCAGACGCATGCTCAGCGCAGCGAGCATGCGGGTCGCAAGATCGGGGTTGGACCGGAACACCTGAAGGAAATTCTGGCTGGGGATCTCAATAACCGTAGTGGCATAAAGCGCATCTGCCGACACCGGATACTGGCCGCCCAGAAAGCCCACGGCTTCGGCAAACATCTCCCCTTCCAGGATCAGCTCAATTACTTTTTCGGTCCCGTTGGAAGCCAGCTTGAAGAGCCGGATTCCTCCCTCCTGGACAAAATAGAAGGAATGTGCTGGATCACCCTCGGCAAAAAGCAGGGCACCATTGCCCAGGCGTCGATGGGTGGCATTGCCAAGAATGGCCTCCAGCTCAGAGACAGGCAGCTGGGAAAATAGGGGGGTGCGACGGATGGCGGCAAGCTCTGAGGCATTCAGGTTCATTGGAATCCAAGCATGCGTAGCGTGTCTGCCATCATACCTGACAGCCCATGCGGGTTCTAGGAAAAGGGCCTGCGGCAGCCCATTTCATCGCAGCAGACTGGGACGCCTGCAGATTGCCCGGCCATGGCTAGGCTCGGCAGTACCCGGTGGCCTGTCTGGCCTCTCAAAGAGGCAGTGGGTAACAGGAGATCGGAACAGAGCCGGTCAGAAATCCTGTAAAAACAGCCACCCTAGCGGGAAAAGGATGGGGAACCGCCAGATCCGGGACCATACAGGAGAACGGCGGTTCCAGTCTCCAGACGGTGCAGGGCCCGGTGGACCAGAATGCACGCAAACAGCCAGGGCCTGAGGATGGGGATGGGGCTTTCTGGTTTATACTAGAAAGGTTCCTGATGCGCGAATACCAGCTGGTTTACAACAGCCTTTACGGTGCCACCAGTCTCCGCAAAACCAGCCATGTTACGGATGGATTCACATCCCAGTGCCGCTGGTTTCCGCACGGGCAGACGAAGCGGTGACGCCCCGTTTTCCGGTGGCCCCGCACACCAGACACGTCTGGCCCGTATAGGCGGGAGCGAATCCGTTTCCCCGCCCTGATGCGGTCCGGGATACGCATCAGGTCTTCCATGCGGAGTTCTGCTTCTTAGACGATGGCCATGGAGAATCCGTGGATGACGTGTTCAACCTGCCGGCGTTCGCGACCGGAAATAGTCCGCAGCTTCCATCTGGAAGATAGCGACATTGGGCCATGTCCAGCTCCCGTTCAAACCCAAGTTTCCGGCCACCCAGGACCTTGCCACTGCTCATGACGGTTTTCCCCAACATCCACACCCGGCACGGCACCATCCCGCAGGGACCAGGTGCGATAGTCGTCATGGACCGCCTCCCGGTCAAACCGGATTGTCAGAACCGGTTTGTCTTTGGCAATGCCCCAGTTGGCCTGGAGTGTTCCATAGGCGCAGGCCAGATGGTGCAGGGCCACCCGGTTCCAGTAGGGAGCTCCACAGCAAACAGTATAACGGGGAACAGGCTCGCAAAAACCGTGCGGGGCGTTATGTGAGCTTCGCCGACTGCCCGGGGGCCGTAACCAGTCCCAGAGACACCGAGTACTTCATAACAGGAAGTTCCACATTCACAAAGATAGCTTGCAAATCAAAGGAGATGCAGGAATGGGGCAGCCTAAGGCCGCCGCGCTATCCCTCCCCGGCCAGAACACCGGAGTTTCCCGCACAACTCAATGAGTTTTTTTAAAAATCCTCCGCCTTCTTTTGAAGATCCCCTAGGCCTTCTCCGCGCCTGTCACGACCGTATCCTGCACCATTGCGAGACCCTGGAGAGACTCGCACACCATCTGGAACATGCCGGTGCCAATGCCGAGGCACGCCAGACCGCCGCACGGATACGCCGCTATTTCCAGGTTTCCGGCCCCGCCCACCATGCCGACGAGGAAGAACAGCTGTTTCCATGGCTGCTTGCGCAGACGGGCTTTCCTGACAGCCTGCGAACCATCCTCCAGGAGCTTGCCGCAGAGCACCGGGAGCTTGACCAGATGTGGCAGGCTCTGGATATGGAACTTGCCCAGGTGGAACATGGCACCGCAGTCAATCTGCATCCGGACCCGTTTGTTTCCATGAGCCGGATCCATATTGCCAGGGAAAATGGCAGGATCTTTCCAGAAGCTGAAAAGCTACTGGCTCCAGAGACACGGATGGTCCTGGGAGCAGAAATGGAAAAGCGGCGCCGGCAGGACTGAGCTTTCCAGAGAAAAGATCTGGCTGCGCCCCGCCTGGGCGCTCTTTGTCCTGATGGGACTGGTCCTGGCAGTCATTCTGCAGATTCCTGCTGGTCTTCTCCTTGCGGTTGGCTGGCTATGGCTCCTGCCCTTCCACATCCTGGACGGACTGGCTGCTGGGCCATGCCCCAGGAAGGAAGACCGCTGCGCGGATTTTCCCGATCGGATTCTGCGCACCAGCATTTCCTTGGGCAGTGACGCAGATGTTCCGAAGGCTCGATCCCTTTGCGGGAAGGGCTGGCTGCCGGCCTGAAGGGTCTGTTCCTGCTTCTTTCCAGTGCTGTTGCGGTTCCTGGTGTCCTGCTCCGGAAATGGGGAGAAGGTCTTCTTCCCCGACATCGTACAATGGCCGCTGTCTCTCTGGCTCCTGCATCTCATCTTCAGCATCATCGACCACTGGCATCGCCGGCAGAAGAGCAATGGTCGCACCTAGGAGCCACCGGCACAGCATTAGACGGCCCCCAAGGCCTGGGACCTGCGCTGGACGGAAAGGACCGGCGTGCTCCACCAGACAATGGCCAGGCGGAACGGAGACCAGTTCCCGGTAAGCCGGCCGGAGCCGGGATCCAGATCTGCAGGGCCAAGATAAAGAGTCTCGGGCGTTGGGCAAGAAAAAACCCTGCGGTCACTGCTCCTGCAGGATTTTCAGTCGGCGCAGCGCATGCACTGGACGTCATAGCGACGGATCCAGGAGCGCAGTTCCTCCTGGGCCTCTGAACCGCCATGCAGCCGCTCCAGGACCGTGGATATGCTATCGGGACGGATGCGGGCAATCCATGCGTCGCCGTAAGGATCAACATTGATCAGGTGCGGATCTTCCAGAAGGGTATCGTTCCTCGCCACCACTTCTCCGGCAAAGGGAACCGGCACCCCGCCTGCCCATTTCCCGCTCTCCAGGGTTGCCACATGCCGACCGGCCTCCAGGTGGGTACCCGGTTTTTTGATCCGGACCTTCTGCAGTCGCCCCGACATGGTCTGGGCCGGATCCGTGACACCGAGGGTAAAGGTTCCATCGTCCCCGGGACGGGCCCATACGTAATCAAGGTCATAATAGAGATCTTCTGGCAGCTGGCAGCCCTGAAACTCGGCCATCAGGCATCCCTCCTTTCAGCCAGCAGGCCTGCGGCCGTGCCCCCCCCCATCCGGCAGGGCATCCGCCAGAAAAGGGTAAAGTTCTGCCTCTTCCTTTGCATCGTGCTGCCGAAGAATGGTCTGCACCGTTCCCAGAAGATCCAGAAATTCCTCCATGTCACTGGCACCAATGGTCTCGGCCATTTCCTGGAAAAATACCCGAAGATCCTGATGGCCCTTTTTCAGCAGCGCCGTCAGGGAATGTTCCACGTCTGTCTCCCAGCGTTCAAAAGCGGGAAAGAGGATTTTTTCTTCCACATCCATATGCCCGTCTACGATGCCATGACGGAACCGCTCCAGCAGTACCGCTGCTTCTTTCCACCTCCCAGCACGAACGGCCTCTGCTGCAGATTCCAGTAACCGGTCCAGGCGCGCATGGTCCTGCTGCAAAACTGCTGCAATGGGTGATTCCATTCTGGTCCTCCATCAAAAGGGGGCTGTTCCACTTGCAGAACGGCGTCTCTCTGCACCGCCGCATCTCCTGTCTGATAACCCGTGTACAGTATAGCCATAGCATTCACGGCCGGATGTCCCCTGCATCTGCAGCGCGTCCCTGCGGATCCGGAAGCTGGCTCGCCGCCACCAGACACCACGCGCCAGCGCATTCCCGGCCTAGCTATTAGGAGAAAAAGCGTCAAAATGGATCTGTTCATGGGGCAGCCCATGGGAAAGCAGCAGATCGACGGCTGCTTCAATCATGGCCGGGCTCCCGCACAGATAGGCCTGATGCTCCTTCCAGGGGCCATGTGCTGCAACTGTGGGCAACAGACGGCGTGCACCACCCCAGTCATGATCCTCCATATCCGAGAGTGTGGGCGTCACCTGCAGGTGGCCATATTGGCGGGTCCACTCCTCCAACAGGGAAAGATGATAGAAATCCTTGCGTCTGCGGGCACCATAGAAGAGGTGGATCGGCCGCCGCCACCCCATATCCAACGTTTCCTGCAGAATCGCCTCAATCGGAGCGAGCCCCGTACCGGCCGCAACACACAGGATGGGCTTTTCCGTGTCCCGCCGCAGGAAAAACTCCCCTTGTGCGGCTCCCAGGGTCAGCACATCGCCCGGGCGTGCCTGGTGGAACAGCCAAGTGCCAAATCGCCCCTCCGGCACAGCACGGATGTGGAAAACCAGTGTGCCGTCCTCCGCCGGCGGCCTGGCCATGGAATAGGACCGCCACTCCCCGTCCTGTCCTGGCACTGCAATACGGGCATACTGCCCCGCCTGGTAACGGTAGGGGCGACTGGTCTGCAGACGCAGTTCCCGGACATTCCCGGCCAGGGACCCAACCCCGAGAACAGTTGCCTGCCAAGTCTCCCTCTCCTGGACCCTCGCCTGGATGCGCATGGGCGTACGGGGCTGCAGCCTGCAGAGAATAGCCATCCGTGCTGCTCTCTCTTCTGGGGTCAGCAGAAGGGGCATAAAAGGAAGCTGTTCCCCTTCTCCCTCAAGGACCACTCCCTTGCAGTCCCCGCAGGAGCCGTTTCCGCATCCGTGACGGATGGCAATTCCCTGTCCGGAAGCGGCGGCGACAATGCTCTGGTCGTCCCTGGCATGAAAACGGATCCCCGAAGGTTCCAGAACAATCTCGTGTTTCATTGATAATGGACTCCTTCCGGACCGGCAGCCGGGATCCTCCACCTGGGATAGCCCCCGCACTGCCGCTGTTGGGGGTGAAACTCAGACGGCCTGTGCCGGAGGCACATCCTCCAGTGTCAGCGGCTGGAAACGTCCAGGGGCCATGGCTTCGTACGCTGCCTTGATGCAGATGGTGGAAGCAAGGTTGTAAGCAGCAATCCACGCCTCTGCCATTTCCTTTGTCCAGGCCGGCCCCAGGAAATGCTTCAGGGTCTGGAGGAGGCTCTTGCCCACAATGGTATAATGCTCTGGACGGGCATCATATTTGATATGTCCCACCCCCAGTTCCTGAAGATAGGGGACCAGCATATCGGTATTGTCAATGTTTCCCGCAATCAGGAGGACGGAATTGAACAGACGTACACGCTGTTCGCTCATGTCGCCGGGGAACATGGCACGCACCTCGGGAAAATTCTTGAACATGTTGTCGTAGAAATACTCTGCCACCTGGACTCCCAGATCCTGGACGGCCTTGCCGCTTTCCTTGATAAGGCTGGTATTGATGCTCATGTATGCTCCTGAAGAAGTGGGCCGGAATTCCGGAACCCGCTGAGGTCCCGGTACGCGCAGTATCGCCCATGACACACTCATGGTCCTTGACCAGGATCAAGGATGGGCCTTCTGGCAGCATCTGCTGGAGAACAGGTGGCCTGCACATGGGCAGGGACCAGCCGTACCCACTCCCCGGGTACCGTGTTCCCGTGGAGAATCAGGCCTGGTACAAAGCGGCAGCATCCCGGGGAATTCCAGACTGGATTTCCATGATAGGGTGGAATGCACGGCAGCTTTCCCGACAGGATGCAGGCGGTGTCTGGTGGCAGGGTTTTGGGCAAAGGCAGAAATGGGCAGGATGCGGTTCCTGGTAGCGGGAATTCTGCTGCAGTGTCATTTGCGGTGCAGGTTTCTGGACCGGCAACTGCCGCTACCGTGCGGGTGCTTCTCTACCACCGTTTTGGTCTGGCAGCCCGTGATTCCATGACGGTCCGTACCAGTAGTCTTCGGGGAACAGGTCCGCCCCCGCCTCCCCATTCCGTGGCCATTACCATTGATGACGGACACCGCTCTGTATATAGGGATTCCTGGCCGAGTCCCGCAGGCGGCTCATACCCTACAACGTCTTTCTTTCTGCAGACATTTTCGGCTATGTGATCTGGAACGCCAGCGATACCGGAATTGGCCAGACACGGAAGGAAATGGCGCGGGAGGCCGACTATATTTGCCCGATGCTCTATCCGTCAGCCTTCCAGGTCGGGATTCCCGGCTACCCCAACCCGGTGCTCCACGCGTACCCGACGGTCTATCTTTCCCTGCGCAGGGCCGAGAAACGGACAGCTCTGCCCCCTGTCCATTTCCGGCCCTGGCTGCAGGCCTTCCGGGACTTCGCCTTTGGAGGCAAGCCGTTTGATGCCAGAAAAATTTTGGAACAGATTGCTGCAGCGAGGGCCTTCGGGTCCGATGGCTGGATGTTCTGGAACCCCCACCACCTCCATACCACCGCCAGGTTACCAGGGAAGGAACCATCGCCGGCAAACCGGGCTCTATCTGCCGATATCGCCGAAAGCCCGGGAAACAGGGTAGAGCGTACCCACACGGCAGCAAAGACAGCGCCTCCACAGCCGCCCTTCAGCCGGCACATTCCCCGTCCAAAGCCCCGGGCTAGGAACCGGCAATTCCGGGGGAAGGGAACACTGGTTCATGACCCATATCCCGGGAAATCATGGAGAAGTCCTGTTTCCGACAGAGAAGGGCACACATGGAGTTCCGGAAAAAACGAGGGAGAAAGCCTGGAGGATCCGCAGAACCTAGGAAAAGCCCCTGCAGGAGGGGCAGATGGCGCCGGTAAAGAAATGGCGCTCCCAAGGGGGTTCGAACCCCTGTTACCGACGTGAGAGGCCGGTGTCCTGGACCACTAGACGATGGGAGCAGAGCTTCTGCACAGCAGGAAGTGGGCATCATAGAGCAAGGATGCATGCCTGGCAAGGCTTCTGCCGGCAGCCGGCTCTCTGGCGGTTCCCACCCGGAACAGCGTGTTTGTGGCCAGAAATCCGATTCAGAGGTATTCTTCTGTCGGCTTGGGGAGAGCTTCATGAAAAAATTTGACATTGGCATCATTGGGAGTGGCCCTGGCGGCTATCGGGCGGCCGTGCTGGCTGCCCTGCGGGGCAAAAAAGTCGCCATTGTCGAAAAGGCCGTGTGGGGTGGCACCTGCCTGAACCGGGGCTGCGTTCCCAAAAAAGACTGGTATGAAACAGCCAAATGGATCGAAAACAGCCGCCACCATGAACAGAGGGGCATCACGGGTGGCCCCCTCCAGGGGAACCTGTCTGTGGCATGGGAACATCAGCACCGGGTAGTCGGGGCTGTGCGGCAAAGCTATGTAGACTATCTCCACCGTCTCGGAGTGCAGATGTTCGCGGGCACCGGCCATTTCCACAACCCAGGGGAAATCGTCATTTCCGGGGAATCACGCGAAGAAACCATACTGGCGGAAAACACCATTATTGCTACTGGATCCTCTCCGGTCCTTCCTGCCGGATTTTCGGCAGTTCCTAGGCGGATACTCCACAGCGATACGCTCTTTGATGAAGGAATTCCAGCGGGAAACCGGGTCGTTCTGGTGGGTGGAGGCGTCATAGGAACAGAATTCGCCTATATTTTTACACAGCTGGGGTTAGATGTAACGTGGCTGGTCAGTTCCAGGCCCCTCGCCCGCTCCCAGTATTCCGGCCAGGCAAAGGAAACCCTTGAACAGTCCCTGCGCGCCCTTGGCATTGTTCCGCGGAACGGTTTCTCCGTAACCGCGGCCGGGGCCGATGATGCTGGGGCCTGGGTACAGAACTCCGAAGGGGAAAAGGTACGCGGCGACTGGATCCTTCTGGCCACGGGACGCCGGCCCCATACCTCTGGACTTGGTCTCGAGAACACCGCAGTCACCCTGGACGGAAAGGGGTTCATCCAGACAGACCGCCACCTTGCATGTGACGAGCCCGGTATTTATGCCATTGGGGATGCTGTAGGCCCGGTGATGACCGCCAACCAGGCCCTTGCTGATGCAACCATCGCCGTCAGGAACATTCTGGATGGCCATATTCATGAACGGGAACCACTCTGGGTTCCGGAGCTGGTCTATTCGGCCGTGGAACTGGCCCGGGTTGGCCTGAACGACGAACAGGCCGAGGACGCAGGCTTTGAGCCGGCTGTTGGTTTTGCCTCCTTCAAAACTTCCCCGCGGGCTCTCGGACAGGATGATCCGCAGGGTTTTGTGCGGATTCTTGCAGACATGGACAGTGGAGAACTGCTCGGAGGGGAGATCATCGGCCAGGAAGCAGGAGAGCTCATCCATCTGCTGGCACAGGGCGGAAACCGGGAGGATGCGCTGGGTCGGCTGGCAGCGATGCGTTTCAACCACCCGGCCCGGGCGGAGGAAATTCTCAACGCCACCGAGACTCTCGCTGCGAGGTGGGGTCTTGCAGAGCAGATTTTCGGGGCCGGAAACTAGCCCGAAAACTGGCGTGCGACAGTGTGGAGAAACCGGGCGGCGTCCTGGATCTCTTCCTGGCAGATGCCATGGGTCATGGAATAGTCCCGCCACGCGACGGAAAATCCTTTCTCTTGCAGCAGACTGGCGCCTCTCCGGGCCAGAGATAGGGGAAGGATCCCGTCCTGTCGGCCATGCCCCCAGAAAATCTGGGGGGCGTGGGGCCACGCCTGCGGCAGAAGGTCTGGCTGCGGCAGGTAGCCGCTAAAAACCAGCAGTGCCACAGAGGGGATAGCTGCACGCAATGCGGCATAGAGCGACATGGCCCCACCCTGGGAAAAACCACCCAGCACCACCGGTTTCCGCCCCAGAGGATCCAGGAGCCGGCGCCTCAGGATTTCGGCCATGCTGGACATGCCTTCTCCATCTTCCTGGGCACCCTGATCCAGCCTGCTGATGTCAAACCAGGCCTGCATGGGCTGTCCACCATTAAGCGTAACCCTGCGGACCGGTGCGTCCGGGGCCAGAATATGCCAGTGCCGCCCTGGGTCCAGTGCTTCCCCCACCGCTTTCATGTCAAGCCGGTCCGCACCAAGACCATGGAGCAGGACCAGCACCGGGGCAGAGAGGCTATGTCCTGGACGCTCCCAGAGCCCCCCATGGGGCCAGCCAGATTTTTCCGGTTCAGCAGCCATGGCTTTCAGGGTTCCGGCTGGTGGCACAGGGCGGGCTTCCTGCTGATGCCCTGCCGCCGTGTACAGGGCTCCGCCGGTCACCAGCACAGTTTCCCCGCGCCCCGCCGAGACCGTTTTCTTCCAGGCTACCCCGAAGTTTCGGGGTAGCCCAAAACGGCTGGCCCGGAGGGGAAGGATTACTGCCTAAGGTAGATGTTCTTTCCAAGGCGCCGGAAATCCTCTGACTTTTCCTTCAGTCCCTGCTCGACTTCGGCATATTGCTGCAGGTCCTGGGAAATTTTCATGGAACAGAAATGGGGACCGCACATGGAGCAGAAGTGGGCAAGCTTTGCGCCTTCCTGGGGAAGGGTCTCATCGTGATAGGCCCGGGCCTTTTCCGGGTCCAGTCCAAGATGGAACTGGTCTTCCCAGCGGAACTCAAACCTGGCCCGCGACAGGGCGTTGTCCCGCACCTGGGCACCCGGGAAGCCTTTGGCAAGATCTGCAGCATGGGCGGCGATCTTGTAGGCCATGACTCCCTCGCGCACGTCATTCCGGTCTGGAAGACCCAGATGCTCTTTGGGGGTCACATAGCAGAGCATGGCCGTCCCATACCAGCCAATCTGCGCTGCCCCAATCGCACTGGTAACATGATCATAACCCGGAGCGATATCCGTAGTCAGGGGTCCCAGGGTATAGAAAGGCGCTTCATGGCAGTGATCCAGTTCTTCGGCCATATTCTCCTGGATTCTCTGCATGGGTACATGCCCAGGCCCTTCAATCATGACCTGCACATCATGCTTCCACGCTGTTCTGGTCAGTTCCCCCAGGGTATGCAGTTCGGCAAACTGCGCCTCATCGTTGGCATCGGCAAGCGATCCCGGACGCAGGCCGTCTCCGAGGGAGAAGCTCACGTCGTAGGTTTTCATAATCTCGCAGATTTCCTCGAAATGGGTATACAGGAAATTTTCCTGGTGGTGGGCAAGACACCACTTGGCCAGGATGGAGCCACCGCGGGAAACGATGCCCGTCAGACGCCGGGCGGTCAGGGGGACATAGCGCAGGAGAACGCCCGCATGGATGGTAAAATAGTCCACCCCCTGCTCGGCCTGCTCGATGAGGGTATCGCGGAACAGCTCCCATGTCAGTTCTTCCGCCCTGCCATCCACCTTTTCGAGGGCCTGGTAGATGGGGACCGTTCCGATGGGTACCGGGCTGTTGCGCAGGATCCATTCCCTGGTTTCATGTATGTGTTTGCCGGTGGAAAGATCCATGACAGTATCCGCACCCCAGCGGATGGCCCAGACCATCTTTTCCACTTCCTCGGCGATAGAACTCGTGACGGCAGAATTCCCGATATTGGCATTGATTTTCACAAGAAAATTGCGGCCAATGATCATGGGCTCCAGCTCGGGATGATTGATGTTGGCCGGAATGATGGCCCGTCCCCTCGCAATTTCGTCCCGGACAAATTCCGGGGTAATGCGCCCGGGAATGCTGGCACCGAACGCCTGCCCGGCATGGGCACCAAAAAGTTCAGGGTGGGTTTCCCGCAGGCGCCCCAAGGACTGGTTTTCCCGGATGGCCACATATTCCATTTCCGGAGTAATAATTCCAAAACGGGCGGCGTGCATCTGGGTAACATTCCCTCCTGGAGTGGCCCGCCGGATCGCAGCGCGACGCTGGAAACGGATGGACGTGGTCGCAGGATCATTTTCCCGGATGCGCCCGTAGGCCGACGCCGGCTCCATGTCCAGGACCAGGCCGTCGGGCAGCGTCCAGGTCCAGTTCCAGCGGTGGGAAGACAGTCCCTTCTCGATGCGGATATCTACCCCGGAATCCGTATAGGGTCCACTGGCGTCGTACACCGGTATGGGCGGGTTGGGCTGGAATTCGCCATCCCGCTTCCGGGTGGGCGTCTGGGCAATTTCCCGGTAGGGAACCTGCAGGTCCGGGAAAAGCTGGCCTGCCTCATAGCGCTTCTGGGAGCCCGGAATGGCGCCACAGGTAACGGAAGCTTCCTGGGGAGCAACGGGAATATCCTGGGACCGGATTGCCATGGGCTTTCTCCTTAAAAAATCATATGGAGCCAAGCGCCAGGAGGAATAGAAACCCTCACCGCTTCCCTACGCCGGCATAACCCGGATCAGGTTCCAAGGGTACCTTCTCAGCCTCATAAAGAGGCGCCCCCAGCGTGTTGGCAAAGAGTTGAAGCTATGGATATCGATAGGGAATGTCAAGCCATGGCCACGACAGCCGTCGGCCCTGTTCAGTCCTTCCCCCCCACTTTCCGGTATACCCAGGACAGCAGAAGAAAAACGGACAGCAGGGAAACTGCAGCGGAAAAGCCGAATGCCGGAGGCGCACCCCAGCGTTCCCAGATCCACCCAAAAAATACCCCCGCCGGGATGGTACTGATGCCTACCGCAAGGTAGTACCAGCCAAAGGCGGTTCCCCGTTCTTCCGCCGTGGCCAGATCGTTGATCTGTGCCCTTTCTGCCCCTTCTCCGAGACCATAGAACAGCCCGTACGAAAGTGACACGGCCCATAGGGCGGGCAGATGGTCCACGAGGGCAAACAGGACATAATTGCCACTGTAGGCCAGCCAGCCCAGCAGCAGAACGGGGCTGCGGCCCACACGGTCGGCCAGCCTCCCTCCCAGTGTGGCCGTACTGCTCTTGGCCAAGTGGATAAACGCCCAGAGAAGAAGCACCGCGTCTGGCCCCATACCCAGATCGTACCCCCGCAGGAGAATAAAAGTCTCCGTGGCCCTGGCCAGAGTGAAAATGCCCAGGGTGACCAGATAGCGGCGCATGACCGGCGACAGCCGGCGGGGATCCAGGGGCTGTTTCACCCGGACCGCCCGGGCAGAAGCCCGGGAAGGTTCCCGCACGCCGGCAGCCAGCAGTACGACAGCGAGAAAACCGGGAAACGCGGAAACAAAAATGGTGTCCTGGATGGGAAACTGCAGATAGTGCAGGAGAGCCGCGGCCACCAGAGCACCTGTCACAGCTCCACCATTGTCCATGGCCCTCTGGTAGCCAAACGCAAACCCTGTCTGTCCCGGAAGTGCAGAATCCGCCAGCAGCGCATCCCGTGGGGCACTCCGGATACCCTTGCCAACCCGGTCGACACTGCGCAGGAGCAGGAGCACGGGCCAGCTGCCGGCCAGGCCGATCAGCGGACGAACCGCATTGGAAAGCAGATAGCCGGATACCGCAAAAACCTTGCGGCGGCCACCTAGGGAATCGGACCATCTGCCAGACCATAGCCGGAGAAAACTTGCCAGGGCATCCGCCACCCCCTCAACCAGCCCCAGCGCCACCGGTCCCGCTGCAAGCACCGTAGCCAGCAGGACCGGGATCAGGGGGACGACCATTTCGGAGGCAAAATCGTTCAGCAAACTGACCCCTCCGAGGAGGATCACGGTCCGGGGAAGAATTCTGGACAGTCGGGACATAACAGACGGTCGCACCTGCTGGGTGATGGCGGAAACGTTTCCGGATGAAACCCCCCGGAAACCTGGTGCCTGCCCGTCCTGCAGTGCCTAGGGCAGACCAGGTTAAGATAGCTGCCATCCCGGTCCTTTCCAATCCCGGGACAGGTCCGAAGGAGGCAAGAGGCAAGACAGGCGGCAGGATTTCCCTGTCGCCCAGGGCGCATGTGCGAAGGCCACCCCGGGCTTTGCGAGGCTGTGGGGCGTTTTGCGGGAACCTGGGCCCCGCGGTCGGAGACAGGGCACTATCTGACCGTGCGACAGTGTCACGATGGAGCTGGTGCCGCCCCGGCGTCCGGGGTTCACAGGCGGGCGCCGGAAATCGTGGCCATGCGGCCTGTAGCGGGCACCACCGGACACGGAGCAGGTACGCCCGCAGCGTGTCCGCGTAGCAGGACTGGAAAGTCTACCATGCAGGACGGCGGCGGGCCCTGCCGGCTTTGCCCGGGTGCCGGTACCGAACCGGCATGGCCCGCCAGTTATCCATTCATATCCCTCCAAGGCCTGGGTCCCACAATCTTGGGGAGGGGCCGAGGCGCCTTTCCAGGAAAAGCTGGCCTGCGCCAGCGATTGCGGTCCTATGATCCATGGATCATGGCCATCCTCCGATGATCCAAAATGCTGCTTTTCAGCCCCATTCCACGCCAGAAGACGTCGCCCATCGGCATTGGAAAAGACTATCCCTTGCCCTAGGCAGCCCGATCACCCTATAATTTCCCCATTGCTTCGGGCATGGGCCCTGGGCTTACGAAACGCTCCCTCCATCAGGAGGTTTGGGTACGACAGGTTTCCTGTTCGTACCTTTTTTGTTTATCTGCCATGCACCATGGGTGTGGGACATCCAGAATTACAGGGGTTATGGGATATGGGCGAGATTACCCGGGCACTGATCAGCGTATCCGACAAGAGGGGGGTGGTCGATTTCTCCCGGCGCCTCCACGAACAGGGGGTGACAATCCTGTCTACCGGAGGGACGGCAAGACTCCTGCAGGAAGCAGGCATCCCTGTCCAGCCGGTGGAAGACTACACCGGTTTTCCAGAGCTCCTGGATGGGCGGCTCAAGACGCTCCACCCCAAAATCCACGGGGGGCTTCTCGCAAAACGTGACGATCCCCGCCACATGGAAGAAATCCGTATCCACGAGATCCCGGCCATCGACCTCCTGTGCGTCAATCTTTACCCTTTTGAGGCCACTATCACCCGGCCGGATACGGGTCTTGGGGAAGCCATAGAGCAGATTGATATTGGTGGCCCCACCATGCTCCGGGCTGGCGCAAAAAACTGGGAATCCGTGACGGTCCTGGTCGATCCCGACGACTACCCGGCCGTACTGCGGGAAATGGAACAGAGTCACGGGGGAGTTGGTGCCCGGCTGCGCTACCAGCTGGCTACCAAGGTGTTTGCCCACACGGCCCGTTACGACGGCCTGGTAGCAAACTATCTTGCCCGTCAGGGCGAGGAGGACACCCCCGACAGTTTTCCCCGCATTCTGACCCTGCAGCTGACGCGGCTCCAGGAACTCCGCTATGGGGAAAACCCGCACCAGAAAGGAGCCTTTTACGCGGATGGCAGCGGAACCGGGCTGGCCCAGACCCGGCAGCTCCAGGGCAAGGAGCTCTCCTACAACAATCTTTCCGACAGCGATTCCGCGGTATCCCTGGTTCTGGAATTTCCAGATCCCGCCTGCACCATCATCAAGCACGGCAACCCCTGCGGGGTCGCCACTGGCCGGGATTCCCTGGATGCGTTCCTCAGGGCCTGGTCTTCGGATCCGGTTTCGGCTTTTGGCAGCGTCATCGCCTTCAACCACCCCCTGGACCAAGCCACGGCCAAAGCCCTGTCCGAGCGGTTCGTGGAGGTCATTCTCGCCCCCTCGGTCACCCAGGAGGCAGTGGAACTGCTCGCCAGAAAGAAAAACCTGCGGCTAATAAGCTTCGGCAGCGAACAGAGCTGGTACCAGCCCGGTTCCTGGGATTTCAAGCGGGTCCAGGGAGGGCTGCTGGTCCAGGACAGGGATGTTCTCCCGGAAACCCGCGAAAGCTGGCGCGTTGCCAGTGAACGGATACCGACCGAAGAAGAATGGGCCGATTTGGCCTTTGCGTGGAGGGTGGCCAAGCATGTACGGTCCAATGCCATAGTATATGCAGCCTCCGGGAAAACCCTGGGGATCGGCGCAGGCCAGATGAGCCGGGTAGATGCGGCAAAATGCGGAGCTTCCAAGGCCCAGGAACTAGGCTTTGGCCTGCAGGGATCGGCGCTTGCCTCGGATGCCTTCTTCCCCTTCCGGGATGGTGTGGATACCTCGGCTGCCGCTGGCGTGACCGCCATCATCCAGCCTGGTGGTTCCATCCGCGACGGGGAAGTCATTGCCAGTGCCAACGAGCACGGCATCGCCATGGTTTTCACCAGCGTTCGCCACTTCCGGCATGGCTGAAAGGAGCACACAATGGCAGCAGTGATGGTTTTGGGAAACGGGGGCAGGGAGCACGCCATCGCATGGAAACTGGCGCGGTCCGCAGCAGTGGACCGGGTGTACTGTATCCCCGGGAATCCTGGCACGGCCCGGGAACCTGGCTGTGAAAATCTTCCCCTGTCTCCACTCGATGCGGCCGGCGTTGTGACTGCGGCACATACCCTGGGGGTGGATCTTGTAGTCATTGGCCCGGAGGCACCCCTGGTTTCGGGGGTCAGCAATGCCCTGCGCCTGGCAGGTTTCCCGGTTTTTGGACCCGACGCCGCGGCTGCCCGCCTGGAGGGAAGCAAGGCCTTTGCCAAATCCTTTATGGAGCGTCATGGCATTCCGACCGCGGCCTATGGGCGTTTCACTGAGGCCGGTCCGGCAGAAAGGTATCTCTCCAGCCAGCCGATCCCGGTTGTCATCAAGGCGGATGGCCTGGCCTCCGGCAAGGGGGTCGTCGTGGCGCAGACCCGTCGTGAGGCCCTAGAGGCCCTGCACCGTTTCCTGGAATGGGGCCCCATCGTCATTGAGGAATTCCTTGAAGGCGAGGAAGCCAGCCATATCGCGATTGTCAGCGACGGACAGGTTCTGTCCCTGGCGGGCTCCCAGGACCACAAGCGTCTAGAGGACGGAGACCGGGGACCCAATACGGGGGGCATGGGTGCGTACTCCCCCACACCGGTCCTGGACGCCGCCATGTCGGAGCGGGTCGGGCGGGAAATCATGCTGCCTGCGACCCGGGGTCTGATGGCCGACGGGCTCTCCTACCGCGGGTTTCTCTATGCCGGACTTATGATTACGGAACAGGGACCCAGGGTGCTCGAATTCAACTGCCGCCTGGGAGATCCGGAAACCCAGCCACTCATGATGCGTCTCCGTTCCGACCTGTATGCAGTTCTTCTGCAGGCGGCACGCGGAGATGCCCTTCCCCCGTCCCTGGACTGGGATACCCGCACCGCCCTTTGCGTGGTTCTGGCCACACCAGGATATCCGGACCACCCGCTCATAGGTGCCCGGATCCAGGGAGTACCCCGCCCGGAAGAACTTCCGGAACACCAGAAAATTTTCCATGCCGCCACCCGCGCGTCCGGCGGGCATCTGTATACGGCCGGAGGGAGAGTTCTTGGGATCACGGTCCTGGGCAGCAGTGTCAGTGCGGCACAGTCTGAAGCCTATGCCCTTGCCCGCCGGATTTCCTGGCCTGGCCTGCATTTCCGCCGGGACATCGGTTGGCGTGCCCGCCCTGGGCGGTGCTAGACTTCTCCCATGTTTCCGAAATATCCCCGCCACGCGGATCTGCGTAATGCCATAGCGCGCCTGCGGCGGGGAGAGATCATCGCCTATCCGACCGAAGGTGTCTGGGGACTGGGCTGTGACCCCCAAAACCGGCGGGCCTTCCGGAAAATTCTGGCAGCGAAGCGGCGCACCCAGTCGAAGGGTGTACTGCTGGTCGCCGCTTCTGCCAGACAGAGCGGGCATTACTGGTCCTCCGGCGACCCGCTGCAGCTTGACCCTGCGCATTTCTGGCCGGGAACCACCCTGGTCCTTCCGGCTTCCCCGCACTGTCCGGTGTGGATCCGGGGGAAACAGAGTGGAGTTGCCCTCCGTGTCAGCGACCACCCGGCCATCCGCGCCCTCTGCCGGCAGTTCAGAGGGGCCATTGTCTCTACCAGTGCCAACCCGGCCGGTCTGCAGCCTCCGCGGACGCTGCGGAAGCTGCGCCGCTATTTCTCCCCCCATTCGGTTTGGGCCCTGCCCGCACGCCCCGGAAAAAGACGCCATCCCAGCCGCATTCTGGACGCAAGGAACGGGAAAATCCTCAGGAGCTGACCATGCATTCTCCCAACATTCCCCAACTGGAAACTTTTCTTACCGGCCTGCAGGACCGGATCTGTTCGGCCCTCGAAACAGCAGATGGCGCCGCCCGCTTCCGCGAGGACCGGTGGCAGCGGCAGGAAGGAGGCGGCGGAAGAACCCGAGTTGTCAGCGATGGGGATCTTCTGGAAAAAGGTGGAGTAAACTTTTCCCTTGTCCAGGGCAGCACCCTCCCTCCTTCGGCCACTGCCCGGCGGCCGGAACTGGCTGGCGCACCCTTTACGGCCCTCGGGCTTTCCCTGGTCCTGCATCCCCGCAATCCCTATGTGCCCATCGTCCACATGAACTACCGCTTTTTTCAGGCGGGAGAAATCTGGTGGTTTGGTGGGGGAACAGACCTGACCCCCATTTACGGTTTTGCGGACGATGCCCGCCATTTTCACCAGACCCTGCGCGACTGCTGCAACCAGCACGATCCAGAATTCTATCCCCGGTTCAAAAAATGGTGTGATGACTATTTTACCATCCCCCACCGGAATGAAATGCGGGGTGTTGGCGGCATCTTCTTCGACGACCTGACCGGGGACCCCGAACGCCTTCAGGCCTTCTGGGAAGACGCCGCCCAGTCGTTCCTGGATACCTACATGCCCATCGTGGAACGGCGGAGAAACATGGAATATGGGGGACGGCAAAGACAGTTCCAGCTTCTGCGGCGGGGCCGGTATGTCGAGTTCAACCTGGTCTATGACCGCGGCACGCTCTTTGGACTGCAGTCTGGCGGGCGTACCGAAAGTATCCTTATGTCACTTCCGCCCCTCGCGGCATGGGAATACGACTGGCACGGCGAGCCAGGGAGCCCTGAGGCCCGTTTCCGCGAGGAATTTCTTTTCCCCCGGGACTGGGCATGAACGACGCTGCCCTGCGCCGGATCCTCCTCCGGATGGATCCCGAAACGGCCCACAGCCTGAGCATTTCCCTGCTGGAGGGCCTGGGCAGGATGCCCAGAACCCTGCAACGGCTATGGCCGGCTCCAGAGGAGCCCGGTCCCATTCTCGCCCAGGACCTCTGGGGACTGCATTTTCCAAATCCGTTGGGCCTGGCGGCCGGCTACGACAAGGACGCCCGGGCAGCCGGAGCCCTATCCCGGATGGGATTTGGCTTCATTGAGGTCGGAACCATTACCCCCCGTGCCCAAAACGGCAACCCGCGGCCCCGTCTGTTCCGTTATCCCGCAGAAGAAGCCGTTATCAACCGCATGGGGTTTCCCGGGGAAGGTGCAAGGGCTGCGGCCCAGCGCCTGTCGGCCCTGGGCACACTGGGGATTCCTGTAGGCATCAATATCGGGAAAAACCGCGATACCCCACTGGAATCTGCCGCGGACGACTACCTTGAGGCAATGGAAATCCTGTACCCGCACGCCAGCTATTTCGCCATCAACGTGAGTTCTCCCAACACGCCGGGCCTGCGCGGACTCCAGGAAAGTGGACATCTGTTACCGCTACTCCAGAAAATTGGCCAGACCAATGCCCTTCTCGCCAGCCGCCACGGTGGCCTACGCTGCCCTCTCCTGCTCAAAGTTGCTCCAGATCTGCCGCCGGAAGAGATTGCGGCACTTGGGGGGCTCATGCTGGAGAATATGGGGCTGCTCGACGGCTTCATCGCCACCAACACCACCACTACCCGCCCACCTTCCTGGCCTGGTCCCGGAGAAAGCGGTGGACTGAGTGGCCGTCCTCTTGCCGTACTTTCTACCCGCACCATTGCCCGGCTGTACCAGGCGGTTCAGGGGAAAATCCCGATTATTGGCGTCGGGGGAATTTTCGGGGCCGAAGATGCTTACCAGAAAATCCTGGCCGGTGCCAGCCTGGTGCAGGTCTATACCGGCTGGGTGTACCGGGGAATGGAACTGGTTGGGGAAATCGTGTCCGGGCTGGCGGTCCGTCTCCGGGCGGATGGCCATTCCTCGCTGCAGCCGGCCATAGGCCAGCAGGCTGACCGCTATGCAGCCGAAGATCAGAGTGACCGTTCCCGCTGAGGGGAAACGGATCTCGTGTCTTCTGCCTGGATCCGTGTCTCCCGCCTACTGCAGGGGAATAGTGGTCTGCTGCTGGGAGGATTCCGGCTGCTGCGCAGGCGCTCCCTGACCGGCGGCAGGAGGAGGCACCGCCTGGCCACCGCCCTGGAGTGGCTGGGCACTGGCGGGAATCCCCAGCTGGCGGGAGACGGCCCTCTGGAATTTCAGGGATAGCGGCTTGTCTCCGAAGGTGCCAACCCGGATGTTAACCCTGCAAACATCGGTCGCTTTCAGGGTCAGTGTCACCCGAACCGTCCGCCCCCGGGCATCGGTCCCTTCGATCACGGTTTCCTCCGGATTTTTCCGGATGGCACCGTTATACCGGATCCCCGTACGGGAAAACGCTCCCCGCACCGCCTGGGAAGCCCGGGAAATGGAAACAGGATAATAGGCGTAGTAATTCGCAACGCCACCATTCTCCACATAGGCAACCGCACCCGCGCCCGCGCCCGCGCCCACGAGAGCTACACACCCCCCGAGTGGGAGCACGGACAGAGCTATAACCGCCGGTACCCATTTGAGACCTTTCCAGTTCTGCATGGTTTCTCTTCCTGTCCCTCTGGGAACCATTCCCCAAAAATCTGGCACATGCCCCATGTCGTTGTTGTGGTACCGGGAGTCGGAATCGAACCGACACGGTGTCACCACCACCGGATTTTGAGTCCGGCGCGTCTACCAGTTCCGCCATCCCGGCCTGGAACGGGAGAATCATAGCAGCCCACGCATGCGGGCCACAAGGCCAGCAGGTAAGGAACCCTGTCTGTCAGGGATATCCCCACCACCAGAAACCGGGAGCACCCCACCAGTACCCTGGCCATCCCAGTCCACCATTCATGTATACACCCTGATGGACCGGTTCCGGTCTCTGCAGGGGCCATAGGTGTACGATGGTGGCCGCAATCCGGGGATAGTGGTAGGGGAACCCGCCTACCTTTTTCTCCGCTATTCCCTGAATAGCTCCGATTACCGTCACCTCACGCCCGGGAGCATACAGCTGGGGATCGTAAAACCCTGGTGCACAGGCCAGGAAACGGCCATTGTCAGCCGATTCCTGGCCCGGCTGTGGGCGACCGTACGAATTCAGGGGAAAGGCCAGCACGGCAAAACATGTCTGGCTGGATTCCGTTTCTGTCTGGATCAGTGTGCCACCCCAGCGCACTACCGTGCCATTGTGGCCACCTGTCTGGGCCTGCCGCGGGGTGATCGGCGGAAATTTACCGGCAACCGGGGAAACCGTGGCACACCCGGCAAGAGCCAGCACCACAGACAGAAGGGAAAAAAGTCGCACAATATCCATAACCCACCCCCACTCATCCGGATTGCTGCCAGACGCCTCTTGAGTGTAGCAGGAACTGCGGCAAGTCCGATCCGGAAAACCATGCACCGGAATGATGCCGCATCAGGAAAGGGTGGCAGGCAGAAAGCGGTACCCTACCCCCCGCTCTGTCAGGAGATATTGCGGCTGTTTCGGATTTTCCTCGATCACCTTGCGCAGGCGGGTGACACGCACATCAATACTCCGGTCAAACCGCCCGTCATCTTCTGCCCCCAAGGCCTGCAGGAGCACCTCCCGGCTGAGGATACGCCGTGGACGCTGGGCAAAAGCCATGAGCAGCTCCATTTCTGCCTGCGGCATCTCCACTTCTTTTCCGGAGCGGTAGAGCCGCCTTTCGGCGAGGTCCAGACGGAAGGGGCCAAACTCCAGATGGCGCCCTCCCTCTTCATGCCCCTGCCGGCGCAGCAGCACCCGCAGGCGCGCCACCAGTTCCCGGGCATTGAAAGGCTTGGCGAGATAGTCATCGACGCCACTTTCCAGACCGGCAATGCGGTCATCCGCCTCTCCCCGGGCCGACAGCATCAGCACCGGAGTTGCGGTCCGGCTTCGCAGTTCCCTGGCCAGGGAAATCCCATCACGTCCTCCTGGCAGCATCCAGTCGAGCACCACCAGATCTACCGGATGGAGGCCCAACTGCTCCCACATTTCCTGGCCATTTCCGGCCAGGAGGACACAAAAGCCTTCCCTTTGCAGAAATTCCCTGAGCATCTGGGACAGGCGCCAGTCATCATCGACAATCAGTACCACAGCCATTGCCAGACCGTTCCAGAGCAGCGGAATGCAGGATTGTGGACCATTTTTCAGAGGCATTCCAGGCTTCTCCCCTTCCCGGGTTCATGTCTACCGGCAGGAAATATTCCGGAAACAATTCCCGGATATTCTCGTGGGCAAGGAAAGGGTCAACCCGAACCCCAGATGAAGATGGAGCGTATCCCGGAAAGCCAGGGAGGATGCACCTCCCGGTTTCCGGCAGTCCGGCAGAAAACGTTTTTGCGGCTATTGGACGGGCATTCTGCCCGTCTTTTTTTTTCGCTCCGGGGGCATGCTATCATCGCAGCAGCTACCTCCAGGAAATCTCCATGGCCACAAAATCCCCGCGTCTTGTATGGATTGATCTGGAAATGACCGGCCTCAATCCCGTTCAGGATACCATTCTGGAAATCGCCACCATAGTAACTGACAACTCCCTGCGCATCATCTGCGAGGGACCGGTCCTGGCCGTTCACCAGCCCGAATCCGTCCTGCAGTCCATGGATGACTGGAACCAGCGTACCCACAGTGGTTCGGGCCTGCTCCAGAGGGTCCGGGAAAGCCGGCTGGATCTTTCCGCCGTAGAAACGCAGACCCTTGATTTTTTGTCTACCCATGTCCAGTCTGGAAGCTCTCCACTTTGCGGCAACAGTGTCTGCCAGGACCGCCGCTTCCTTGCCCAGCACATGCCCCGGCTGGAGCGTTTTTTTCATTACCGCCTGATCGACGTTTCCAGCATCAAGGAACTTGCAGTCCGCTGGTATCCCCAGTTTCCCCGCTATGCCAAGGCTGAACGGCATGAAGCACTCAGTGACATCCGTGAGTCGATTGGCGAGCTTCTGTACTATAGCCGGCACCTGTTCCGGAACCCCGGAAACCTTGCTGGCACTTCCGACACGAGCAGCGAGCTTCCCGGATAGTCTCCTCCAGCAAAAACCAGAACCAGGCCTGCCGCCCTGTAGCTACGGAGTATCCCCCTGTTCCGTCCACGGTACTGGCATCACCATTCCGGTGCTAGAATCTCCCTTTCCGGCCGTCCGGCAGTCTGCCACGGCATCTGCGCAGGCAGGGGAGGCGCCAGCGGCATGAAGGTGGATCTCTTTTACGAACTTGCCGTTCCAGCCCATCTGGGGCGCCCGGAATCCCAGGTCTACCTGGAAACCCTGGAAGAAATAGAACTTGCCGACCGTCTGGGTTTTCATGGTGTCTGGGTCGTGGAACACCATTTCATGAAGGAATATTCCCATTCCAGCGCCCCGGAGATTTTTCTTGCTGCAGCCAGCCAGCGTACCCGGAACCTGCGTCTGGGCCATGCGGTGGTAGTCCTGCCCTACAATCATCCCCTGCGTGTTGCTGAACGGGTCGCCGCCCTGGACATCCTCAGCAGCGGACGGATGGAGGTGGGCATCGGGCGGGGCTTTTCTCCCAGGGAATACCAGATTTTTGGCAGTGACATGGCCGACAGCCGCCACCATCTCCAGGAAGGACTGGACATTCTGCGCCAGGCGGGGGGAGGTCCTTTCAGCCACCGCGGCAAGATCTACCATTTCGATGCCATCGACATACTGCCGAAACCCATACAGCAGCCCTATCCTCCCCTCTGGGCTGCAGCGGTTAGTCCACAGACTTTCCAGTGGGCTGCACGGGAACGGATTGGGGTGTTAAGCGGGCCGTTCAAACCATGGTTTCTGATCCGGCAGGACCTGAAATCCTACAAGAACGCCTGGAAAGCCGGCGGCCATGCCATACGGCCCGGGGAAAATGGCCAGTTTGCCATGACCATCGGGTGCCTCTGTCTGGAAAGCCGGGCAGAGGCAAAGCAGTGGGCGGAAGGATTCACCTGGTACTATCAGCGGCTTCTGGACCAGACGCGGCCGGTACTGGCGCAGATGCGGCAGAGCTATGAATACTACCATCGGCTCGGCTTCCTTGAACCCCTGCTCCGGCGCGGCCTGTCCCTCTCCCTGCTGGAAAGGATGGGAATGGTTGTGGTAGGCGATCCGGCGCACTGCCGAGAAAAGCTGGCGCGTTATGCGGCGGCTGGTGTGGACCGGATCCTTCTGGCCCTGGGCGCGGGGATGGTTCCATCTGAAATGGTTTGCAGGTCCATGCAGCTGCTGGCGACCGAAGTACTGCCCACTCTCGGGCCCGTTCCGAAAAAAAAGAACTGATGCGCATCCTGCTGACGGGCGCTGCCGGACACACGGCACGGGCACTGCTCCCGGCATTGCTGCAGCACCCCTCGCAGCCCAGGATTCTGGCTGTGGATATTCGGTCACCTGACCTGCATCACCCCCATCTGGAAAGCAGGACAGCTGACCTGCGCTTCCTTCCATGGATGGAACTTCTGGAGAAAGTCGATACCGTCATCCATCTTGCCTTTATCGTGCTCAGTCCGGGACTGGGGCCGGAAAAACGGTGGCGGGCCGAGATGGCCGCAGTCAACCGTCAGGGCACGCTCCGGCTCCTGCGGGCGGCTGCACGGGCCGGTGTCCGGCAGTTCCTGTATGGCAGCAGCGTCTCGGTCTACGGTGCCTGGCCAGACAACCCTTTGGGGATGGAGGAAAGCCATCCCCTTCGGCCGGTACCGGGTTTTGCCTATGGTGAGGATAAGACAGCGGTAGAACGATGCATGGATGCCCTGGAAGTACTCCATCCACAAATAGCCCTGTGCAGGCTGCGACTTCACGCCATCGTTGGCCCGGATGCACAGCCACTGGTCAACCAGATTGCCACGAGCCCCTGGAGCCTGCGTCTGCCCAATCCCGCACTTCCCATCCAGTGCGTGCACCAGGACGATGCAGTCTCCGCCTTTCTGGGGGCCTGGGAACAGGAGGCAAGCGGTATTTTCAATATTGCCGCAGACAGCCCCGTTCCCTGGTCTGCCATTCCCAGAAAATGGCAGATCCCCCTGAGTCCCGGGCAAGTGCATCACCTGCACCGGGTGATCCGCCCCCTTACCCGGATCCTCGGAGATCCTGGCTGGCTCCCGGGCCTGCAGTACCCGCTCATTGTGGACACCAGACGGGCAAAGATCCATCTGGGATGGAAGGCACGCTACTCGGTAGCGGAAGCGATCGAGTCCGTACGGGAACGGTCGTCCAGGGACAGATGAACCTGCAGGGCCAGCCTGAGGTCCTCCCATGCCCTGCGCTTGTCCAGCGGGTTGCGAAGGAGATAGGCCGGATGGTAGGTAACAATCACGGGAATGTCCTGGTAGCGCTGCGGCACCCCCCGCAGACGGTTCAGGGGGGTATCTTTCTGCAGCAGTCCCTGGGCGGCAAACCGCCCCAGGGCCACGATGATGCGGGGCTGCAGCAGGGCGATCTGGCGCTGCAGGAACGGGATGCAGGTGCGCACTTCCAGCCCAAGCGGATCCCGGTTCTGTGGGGGGCGGCATTTCAGGATATTGGCAATGTAGACCTGCCCCGTCCGCGACAGTCCCATGGCCTGGAGCATGGCATCCAGAAGTTTCCCTGCCCGTCCAACAAACGCCTCTCCCAGACGGTCTTCTTCGGCTCCAGGGGCCTCCCCTACAAAAAGCCAGCGCCCTTTCTGGTTCCCGGCGCCAACAACCGCATTTTTTCGGGTATCGCCGAGTTGGCAGGCGCGACACGACTGGATGGCCTGCTCCAGCTCCACCCAGTCCATTGCCGCGATGCGCGGCGCGCGGCCTGGATCGTCCACCGGCAGCCCTGCTCCCGTTCCCGGGAGTCCCTGGAGGGACGGCACGCCGGACAGGACCGGGGTTGCGGAGCCCTTCTCCCCTGCCTTTGGTACAGGTGATGTTTCCGGTACCTGCATACGGAGGGCAGAAGCCACCCCAGCCGGAGACGCCTGAAACTGCTCCCGGCCATGATTGTGGCCAACAGAGTCCTTTGACCGGGGAGATGGCACAGGGGGAGGCTCTCCTGGAACGGGCAGTTCCAGAAGGCGAAGGAAGCGCTTCTGCTGGTCAGAAAAAGGATGGGAAGGCATGGAAAAATAGTACCCTGCAGGGGCCAGGCATGGCAAAAGACCGCATCATGAATCCGCCACCCGCCAGAGATTGGTGATGGAAACTTGTGGAAACCTGCCCTGTCCAATGCACAGGAACCATCTGCCGGCATATAAGGCATGGAGCCAGGCTTTGACAGAAGGTGGTACCCGACTTCCCCAGAGTGCAGAATAGAGGATTCTCCCGGAAGTTGCCCAGGCCTCCCGCAGGGGCGGCACTGCGCTGGGCAGGCCATCTGTTTCCGCAGACCGGGAGGGCACGGCCTGCCGGGGGTGTGGTGTGTGGTGCCGGCCGGACCAGCCAGAAACAAAGGTCCGGCAGAAGAAAATCCCCATCCCGGAGGATGGGGCATTTCAATTCAACAAGCGTGAATCTTTTTTGGTCCAGGAGGCCGCAGGGATGCCAGTTCTGCAGTTAACACAGGGCGTGGTGGAGTGGGGAGGCAGAACACTCCTGGACCAGACCGACCTGACTCTGGACGCCGGTGAGCGAATTGGACTCATCGGACGCAATGGTGAAGGAAAATCTACCCTCCTGATGGCTCTGGCCGGAGAATATCCCCTGGACGGCGGAGTTCTCTGGACAGGGCCCGGACTGCGCAGCGCCTATCTGGAACAGGAGTCGTCGTTCCAGGGCGAGGGGAGCGTGGTGGACAGCATCCTGGCAGGCCATCCGCTCTGGCGGGAGCTGCAGACCAGAACGAATCCACCCCTGGAGGCAGCTGGCCATCTCGACCATCCGGAAATCTGGACGCTACGTTCACGCGCCGAGGCCCTGTGTGACATGCTGGCCCTGTCTGCCGGCGCTCCGGTTGGGTCCCTTTCCGGGGGACAGCAGAAGAGGGCCGCCATTGCCGCAACCCTGCTCTCCGAACCGGATCTGCTGTTCCTAGATGAACCAACCAACCATATGGATCTGGAAGGAATCGAGATTCTGGAAAAAACGCTGCTGCGCTTTCGGGGCACCACTGTCTTCATTACCCATGACCGGCGCTTTCTGGAACGGCTGGCGACACGGATTGTCGAACTGGACCGGGGACAGCTGCGCAGCTTCCCTGGGGATTTTTCTTCCTATCTTCAGCGCAGGGAAGAATTTCTTTCTGCAGAAGCAGCCAGCCTTGAGCGGCTGGAAGGCCAGCTTGCCGGGGAAGAAGCCTGGCTGCGTCAGGGCGTCCGGGCAAGGACCAAAAGAAACCAGGGCCGGCTCCGGCGGCTGGAACGGCTGCGGGAGGAGCGCCGCCAGCGGCAGGCACGCAATGGGACGGCCCAGCTGCAGATCACGGCTGCACTCCCTTCCGGCACTCTTGTCGCTGCGCTGGAAGATGCATCTTTCGCTTATGGTCCCCAGAAGCTCGTCCACAACTTCTCGACCCGCATCGAACGGGGAGACCGGGTGGGCATCATCGGCCCCAATGGCGCCGGGAAAACCACCCTGCTACGCCTCATCCTGGGAGAACTGGTACCCCAGTCGGGCCAGATCCGGATGGGAACCCAGCAGAAAGTGGCCTACTTCGACCAGCTAAGAAGCCAGCTGGATCCCGAAGCCCGGGTCATGGATGTCATTGCCGATGGAAATGATTTTCTCGATATTGGCGGGGAACGCCGCCATGTCCTCGGCTACCTCCAGGATTTCCTGTTCCCTCCGGACCGTGCGCGGGGCCCAGTGAAATCCCTTTCCGGAGGAGAACGTGCACGCCTTCTGCTCGCAAGAATTTTTTCCCGTCCAGCCAATATCCTGGTGCTGGACGAGCCGACCAACGATCTGGACCTGGAAAGTCTCGATCTTCTGGAAGAGCGCCTCCAGGCATTTCCAGGTACCGTATTGCTGGTCTCCCACGACCGGGAGTTCCTGGACCAGGTGACAACCCAGTGCATTGTCAGCCTTGGTAACGGGCGCTGGCTGAATATGGCGGGAGGATACGCAGACTGGCTGGCGTGGCAGGCAGGCCAGTCGCCAGTGACGGCTCCAGCCGCCCAGGAACCCGGGCCCGGGAAGGGCGCCGAGGTCCGGGGCCGCGGACTGCGCAGGCGACGGCCGGAACTGAGCTTCCGGGAGCGTCAGGAACTGGAACAGCTCCCGGAGAAAATTGAGCATCTGGAACAGGAGCAGCAGCGTCTGGCCAGCGCAATGGGCGAATCGGAGACCTACCGGGATCCGGAACGTGCCCAGCTCCTGCAGGGCGAAAGTCGTGCCCTGGAGGAACAGCTGGCGGCGGCCTATGCCCGCTGGGAAGCCCTAGAAGCCAGGCTGCAGGAAATTGCCTGCCAGCAGGACGCCCCCTAGGTCCGGGGCCCTTGGTGTATCTGTCTGCCTGATCTGCCGAGGAGCACCTGCAGGACTGCAGCATCCAGACCGGCGGGGACCAGGGATGCCAAAACCCCAAGAAGCATGGCGCTCCATGGATGGGGAGGAACCACCGGTACTGGAGCCACACCCTGCCAGTGCCAGGAAATCCCGAGAATTGTAAAACCAAGCATCAGACCGGGGACCAGCAGCAGAACGTTCAGCGCCAGCAAAGACATCGCCCCCAGAAATACCAGAAGCACCGATCCGAGCCGCTGGGCCCAGAGTCCCACGACAGGAATCATCCGCGATAGACCCACAGCAGTATCTCCTTCCTTGGCAGAGGGACCACACGCCCGTCCGGAAAGGTCAGCCAGGATTCTCCCGTGAAGGCAGGCGCACTATAGCGGGGATTGGCTTCAAAGGTTCCTGGCCAGTCTGGCGCAGACCGTACTTTTTCTCCCGCGGCCTCCAGCAGCCGGGCACCTGCAGGATTCACATAAATGTGGGAAACCGGAATATGCGTCCTTGTCGCGGTGACCAGCACCCCCACCAGGATGGCTGCAACCCCGGCAGCCAGAATGCCTGCTACCCACCGGTCCCTGGAACTCACTTTCCACCCCCTCCTTCCGCCCAGATTTCGGCCTGGACTGTTGTAACCCTACTTTCCCGGGATTGGCATACCTTCCCACCACACCAGCGGGGGGCTACATCCCGCTGCTCCAGGGCATGCCGCATGGTCACCCGGAAAACGGGTGCCGATTCGACTCCTCCAAAATTCCAGTGTTTGGTACTGCCCCTAAGGGACACGGCCATCACCAGGTCCGGGGAAAAACCAGGGGCGAAGCCCACAAATGTGGCATTGGTCTTGTTCTTGAGAAAACCGCCCTTGCCATTCGCCAGATTGGCCGTGCCAGTCTTCCCGGCCACCCGGTAGCCGGGAATGGCCGCGAGAATTCCCGTACCGTTAGCCGCACAGACCCCTTCCAGCCAATGGCGGAGATGCGCTGCAATGGAAGCGGACATAATTTTTTGGGGTGTACCGTTCTGCCCCCGGACCAGCACTGGGGGAAAGTGGTAGCCACCATTTGCTATGGCGGCATAGGCGTCGGCCAGCTGCAGTGTCGTAACCGATACGCCATATCCCAGTGCGATGGTAGCATGACGGGCCCGGTCCCAGGTCTGGGGCAATGGCAGCACCCCGGCTGTTTCACCGGAAAATCCCAGATCCGAGGCTGTTCCGAATCCCGCAGCCCGGTACATGCCATAAATAGCATCTGGCTGGGTCCGCAGGGCAACCTTCGCGGCACCAATGTCGCTGGAGTATTTCAGGATATGGGCAAGATTCAGCTTCCGGTGGGTCACATCGTCCCGAATACAGAAACCGCCAATTGGCAGGCAATGGGCCACATTGAAAGTCTGGTCCACCTGCACTGCCCCAGTTTTCAGGGCTGCCGCAATGACAAAAGGCTTCATGACCGAACCGGGCTCAAGGGCCTGATGTACGGCACTATTCACATAATCCAGGGGGTTGCTGCAGCCATTGCGGGAATTAGGATTACAGGAAGGGACGCTCACCATCGCGAGAATATGGCCGTTATGGACATTCATCACCACGGCGGACCCGTTCGCGGCACCGAAATGCCGTTGGGCCGCCAGCAGGGTCATATAGGCCCAATACTGGATCTCGGGACTGATGGTGAGGTGCAGGCTGTGCCCTTCCCGGGCAGGTACAGGATGTCCGAGCACCCGCAGGACCTCGCCTTTTCCATCCACAAGAACTCTCTCGGAACCCGGCGTTCCTGCAAGCCAGCTGTCATAGCCCCTTTCCAGTCCTGCCGCACCGTGGTGATCCAGGTGCACAAGGCCAAGCAGCGCCGTAGTAACCGGCCCCATGGGGTAATAGGTCCGGCTGGTCTTCTCCACGTAGATTCCAGGAACGTGCAGGGCATCCAGGGCCTGGCCCAGCTGCGGATGCACCTGCCGCTGAATATAGGCAAAGGCGGAACCACCTCCATGGACCCGCCTTGAAAGTACGGCGGGATCCATATGCAATGCGGCAGCCACCTGATTCCACCGGGACTGGTACCGGTCAAAAATTCTGGGATCCACCCATATGGTAACGGCTGGGACGTTTACGGCCAGGGGCTTGCCATTATCGGCATAGATTACGCCCCTCTGGGCCGGAAGCGGCCGCATCTGCTCGTACCGCATTGCTCCCTGACCCTGAAGACGCCGTTTCTGCCACCACTGCAGATCGGCATCCCGCGCCAGAACCATTCCCAGGCCACCCAGTATGAGCAGAATCAGGGCCACTGCTCTCCAGCGGGGTAGCTGTTTGCGCACAGGTTCAGGCATCGGGACAACTCACTGGCGATAGGGGCATTGCAGATCTGCACATGCGGTACCACAGTCCCCGTCCGGATTTTGAGGCATCCAATGGCCGCAGCGGCGGCAGGAGTGCAGAGGAATAGGAATGGAAGTGCAGGTCTCCCGCCTCAGCCGGGAAGACCTGCGCCTGTGCCAGAGAAGATAGAGAATCGCTACGGCTACCGCCAGGATTTTCCACATCTGCCCGTTATCCCTCCGAGGTTTCGTGGAATGGAAAAACCCCAAGTATTTTCCATGCATCCAAATAGGCGGGGCGAGAGCGTTCGAACCGCTGACATCCTCCTACCGCAGGCGGTAGAGAAATACGGATAAATATGGACATAAAAGATTTCCTGCCGATATGTAAAGGTATGTTGACCACCATTACAGATTCAGAGTCCAGAAATTGTCCAGGCGCCGGACATGTCGTCCAGCTCACCTGGCGGCAGCCACAAAACGCTACCACAGTTCCGGTAGCGCAACTATCTTTTCTTCCACAAGGAACCGCTGGATGCCAGCCACTCCGTGTTCAGCTCCCCGAACCGGAACGTTATCCACTTCCCGCGCACAGGTGCCCTATTTGCGGATACCGACGCCTGCCATACGGAATTTGCCGGTTTTTCCCCTGACCAGATGGCCGCCCTGCTGCAGGATTCCTTCATGGCGAACGGGTACCAAGCTTTTAATGATACTGCATTCCTGGCGCGGCCACTATCTCAAATGGCTCCACGACTTCATCCCCTGCACCGGGACTGGGCAACCTGAAGGTTCTGGAGATCCGGGTCCGCGGATCCGCTGTTTGCATCCCTGTCGCGCCTGGTGACCGATGGAGGGTCCTCGTGATGAAAGTTTTACTGGGTACGATAGTCGGTGACAGGAAAAATGCCAATCGCTATTTTTGTACGCTTTTTTCTCCCCTGGCATCCCTGTTTTTCGGAGAGGTTTTGCGGACTTGCACCGCAAGCATTCCCCGTACCTGTCTGCCGCCCTCCTGGCCCGCATTGGGCTCTTTCCGGCTGTGTTTCTCCGTCACCGCCCTCCCACAGGCCCAAGTCCCCTCACAGGCTTCCCGGGCGGCCCATCCGGCCACCTGACATGGCCGGCAAAGGGCCACCCTTCCGGGAGGACGTCCCCCCAGGATCCGGAAACGGCCTGCCACCCTGTCTATTCTGCCAGAATGCTGCACTTTCTGGCGCCATCCGGTTTTTCTGCCAGGTAGCGGGTTTCGGAGGAGATATGGGCAACGCGGAATATGCTCCGGCATTTTTCCCGGACGGGCTAGTCCTGGCGGTTGGGCCCGACGGAACGTGATGGAGCGCTCCCATGCTGGGCACACAAAAAAGACCTGGGAAATATCTCCCAGGTCTTTTTTTCATTGGTCGGGGCGAGAGGATTCGAACCTCCGACATCCGCCTCCCGAAGGCGGCGCTCTACCAGGCTGAGCCACGCCCCGATGCTGTTTAGTGGTCTCTCCGGACCGAAAAATCTGCCAGAAATTCCAAGGCCGTCTTTTCAGGACTTTCGGGGAATCCTGAAAGACACTTCCGCGCCTCTTCCGCCCTTTCCTGAGCAGAGGCGACAGTGTATGCAATTGCCCCAGTTCTGGCAATGATCTCCAGCACCCTGGGCAGGTGCCGGCGACTTTCCTCCCCCAACGCCTGACGGAGCACTTCCCGTTCATCCGGCTCCGCCTTCAGCATGGCATAAATGAAAGGCAGGGTAGCCTTGCCATCCGCCAGATCATCTCCAGGATTCTTCCCCATCTTCACTGCCACCGCCTGGTAATCCAGGGCATCATCCATCAGCTGGAAGGCAATGCCCAGAAGGCAACCATAACGCGCCAGCGCTTCCTCCCTGTCCATCTCCATCCGGTTCAGTATGGCCCCAATCCGCGCGGCGGCCTCAAACAGTTTCGCTGTCTTGTCTGCAATAACCGAAAAATAGGCCTCCGGCCCCAGATCGGCATTGTCGGCATTTTCCAGCTGGGCCACTTCTCCCTGGGCGATGACACTGGTAGCTTCGGCAAGGGTTTCTAGGACCCGAATATCCCCATCCCGTACCAGAATTTCAAAGGAACGGGCGTAGAGGAAATCTCCCACGAGAATGGCCGCTGCATTCCCCCACAGCTGGTTCGCGGTAGCGTTGCTGCGCCGCAGCTCCGAACCATCAACGACATCATCGTGAAGGAGGGTTGCAGTATGGATGAATTCGATGACTGCAGCCAGCGGGATGGGGCGGGCAGTCCGGTCTCCACCCATACGGGAAGCAAGGAGCAGCAGAATGGGACGCAGCCGCTTGCCGCCGGCATTGATCAGATAGGCCCCCATGGCCGGTATGGTGGGCACACCGGACTGCAGCTGCTCCTGGATGACGCGGTTGACTGCCTGCATGTCGGCAGAAACCAGCCTGTTCACGTCATCAAGATCCATCAATGGTAGTCTCCTGTAGGAACATTGCCCGCCGGCTATTTGCCTGGGTCAAGGGGCCAATTCTCCGGACGCACCCAGCTCTTTGTCAAGGATAAGAAAATCCTTGCAAAACCTATATTCCCGTAGCGTGCAGGCTGGAAGCCAGGCCCCGGGCGCCCCCCCAAGGAACGGATGAACCGGCAGTCTGCCGTCTAAAGGGAAATGCCTTCTTCGGCCATGGCCTCAAAATAGCTGGTTACCTGGCCATCCGGAACCGTGACTTTCAGGGCCCAGAACATGCTGAACATGGCCAGAATGGCAACCCACAGCATTGACCAGTAAAAAGGAATCTCTCCCGTACCGCCAAGAATCCTGGGCCCCAAATAGGAGAGCAGCCAGAGGCCACCAAAATAGGGAAAAATCCAGGTGATGTGGTAGAAACCCAATGGTTCTCCTGGAGTTCCGCCCCGGACAAGACGGAACAGTCCATAGAACAGCAGGGCACCAAACAGCCCACCAAAAATGTAGCTCAGGGCCTGGAACCCTCCCCAGTATGCCACCAGAGATGACAGCACAAACGCGACCGGTGCAACCACACGGGCACCCCAAAGGCGAAACGGGCGTTTGATATCCGGTACGGACCGCCGCAACTGCAGGAGCACTATGGGACCAATACCATAGGTAATGACCGAAATTGTGGTAATAAAACCGACCAGCTTCTGCCAGGAAGGGAACGGGAGAAAATAGAGACAGCCAATGACATACGCTACCACTACCCCAGCCCAGGGGATTCCCTTCCCGCTGACCCGGGTAAAAAAGCCGGGCCCCGCTCCCACTTCCCCGTTGGCGACCACGGCCCGGGCGGCAGAAGTGGCATAGACAAGTGCCGCTCCGCCGGGGGATATGAGGGCATCCGTATAGATCAGGACTGCCAGCCAGCCAATACCAAGAAGCGAGGCGATGGCGGCAAAAGGTCCAAACAGTCCCTGGAACTGCAGATGCCCCCAGCCATTGACCAGCTGTTGCGGGGGCATGCTGACCAGGAAGGCCCACTGCAGCATCACATAAATAAGAGCGCCCGCCAAAATCGCGCCGATCATGGCAGCTGGAATGTGCCGGCCAGGATTCTGGGCCTCTCCCCCTAGCTCAATGGCCTGGCGGAAACCCAGATAGCTGAATACGACACCTGAGGAGGCCACGGCAACAAACATGCCGTGGAGGTCTCCACCCCAGTCCCGGATCTGGAGATTTTCAGGGTGATAGCTGTACAGGACAAGAACTGCAGACATCAGGACCGGGATGCTGAGCTTCCACCAGCCCAAGCCGGAAAACAGCTGTGCCACCCGCCGGATTCCCAGAAAATTGAGGAGAAAAAGAAAGCCCAGAAGCAGAACGGCCGTGATCAGGCCGGGCTCTGCCAGAAGCCCGGAATTTCCCCTCAGGAGACCTGGAATATAGTTGTTGGCATAGGTGATCACCGCCGTTACTTCTACTGGAGCAATGGCAATATAGAACATGAACAGGAGCCAGGCCCAGATTTTGCCCAGGAGGCTGCCATGCACCACATTGGCAATATGTGCTGCAGCGCCCGCCCGGGGGAAAAGTGGCCCCACTTCCGCATAGGTCAGCCCCAGAAAAAGGATCGTCAGGGCGCCAATAATCCAGGATCCGATACTGAGGGGGCCGGCCAGCCTGGCCGCGATCAAGGGGCCGAAAAGCCAGCCAGAGCCGATGATCCCCCCCAGACTCGCGAAGATGAGGCCGGAAAATCCCACCTCGCGTCTCAATTTTCCCGCCATGTCTCTCCCTGCAGTGGAACGTGTCCTGACCTGCCGCTGAATGTCCCTGCACAGCACCGTCCGGCAGTGGTGGTGCGACTGGGCGGCGGCACGCATGATGCTGCACGCCTTCAGTTTCCATCATACCCAGGATTCCCGCTCTATCAACCAGGATACGGGTGGACGGAATCTTCATGCCACGTGGGCAGCTGGGCTGTGTGGCATGATGGCCATAAAAACGGTCCCATAGGGAGAAACATCCGAACCGGCAGTGGCCCGGCATTTTTCTCTTTAGGCGAACTCCGCTGTTGAGCAGGGTGAGGGATTACCCCTCAGTCCTCTCACATCACCGGATGTGCGGTTTTGCATCCGGCGGTTCCAGTAAAACGCGGAGTCGTGTTGGAGGCCCAGCAGCGAGATCAGCCCCATGCGGGCAGGGAGATTTGGTGGCACTGCGTTGGGCGTGTGGCCGGTCCCGCGTTCCACCGCCGCCCGCTTCTGTTGACGCTCATTTTGCAGGCAGGATCCCGTCGGAGCCTAACGGGTAGAGGTACGATTCGCGCGTTCGCGGAGGCTGGCACTGGCGCCCGCCATGACCTCTTCTGACTCCTGGGCATGCCATCCTGTCGGATCTGCCGTGCCATGCCTTTCCTTGCCAGTACCGGGCTTTAATGATTTTGGACAGCCCATCCAGGCACGCCGCTCCGCATCCGCTTCCTGTTCGTCAGGCCAGCACTTTGCCATCCGGCTTCCTTCAGACTCGCGGTTGCCCGCAAGACCCTTGCCTTCGGCCAAGCGCTCCCCTTACCAGGCGGTAGAGGTCTGTCACCTCGTAGCCGGTGCGTCCGGCAGGGCGCACCAGAAAAAAATGCACCACGACTGTGGTGCATCAGCCCAAAAACCGCGTTCTTGTTGAGGAGCAGTAAAATCAGGGCTTCACGTAATCAAATCCGTGAGATTCCAGCTGCATGATCCGGACGATTCCCGCTGGCACGATTACCGCCGCAGGCAGCAGTTTGGGCATGTGGCCAAACTTCTTCTTCATGGCCATCATCGTGTTATGACAGGCGTCAAACTCGACACCCTCGGCATTAATGGCCTGGATTCTCTGGGCTACAGGACTGTGGGCCAGCAGCATTTTCACCCCGGGACCAAAGGTTACCACCACAATCTGGACTTCTTCCTGGCCAAGATAGTTCAGGAGATTCTGGGTGTTGTTCAGGACGAGATTCCAGCGGGCCTTGTTGGCCTGACTCACCTGTATCACCAGCTTCTTCTTGGCGAAAGGATGGTGATGCACAAAAGTCGGCTTATTGTAATGAAAATTGCCAAGCATGGAGGTATTGGCGAATGCCACATTCAGGCCTGCCAGATTCAGCAACAGGACTCCGGCGGCAGCCAGAATGGTTTTCACAGATATTTTCCGCATTAAAAGTCTCTCCTGTTCAGAACGAAATCATGGCCTGCATGGCAAATTCGTTGTCCATGGCCCGGCTTACCGCCGCGCCCGGGGTATTCGAAGCAACGAAAGGAGCCTTGATGGTACGGAAATAGTACCCCGCCATGATTTTGGTAATGGGGGTGATATGGTACTGGAGCGCTACCGCCCAGGTTTTAAAAATACGCTCCTGGGCCGGAATGTTTGGCAGGCGGTCATAGTAGTCGTACCGGAGGCTCAGCTCGACATGGTGCGTAAGGAAGAGCCCACCTTCGACATAGTATCCCGAGGCGGAATTGCTGATGCCGGGATAGAGCTGGGTCTGGTAGAGTGCCGGAGCAAGGCCCAGCTGCTGACTGAAGGCTGAAGGAGCGGCAATCCAGCCGTTGCCCTGCATATACTCGAATTTCAGCATCCGTCCCCAGGGATGCATGTATCCCTGCAGATACTGGAAACCGGTGCCTTCCCGCTGCATGGCATAGCTGCGGCCCAGTAGCGTGGGCTGTGCATACTGGTACCACAGCCAGGCAGTTACATCGCTGCGGAACGGACCATGCCCCCCGAAAATGTAGGAACCCTGTACACGCGCAGCATACAGGGGACTGTGGGACTGGTTCTCGGCTGAAACGCTACCGAACATCCCCACCATAGCCCCATAGGCCAGCTGCCAGTGCCCCCAGTTTTTCCAGTCAAAAAGCTGCACGCCTGGATACCGGAAAGCATTCACGCCCAATCCGGCCGAACCGGGTATCAGGTAGGACCCGCGCGAAGGGGCACCCACAGTGGTGGCCGCATCTGTATTGTAGAAGGGCTGCAGCATCAACTGGTTGATGACCGATGGAAAAACGGCATAGTTGTAGCTCATATAGCCATTCATCGCATCTTCAGCACTGGGCGCACGGATAATGCCGACTTCGACCCGTGCCCCGGGAATATAGCTGAATACGATATGTGCATCCTGCAGCTGGGGCTGATATCCCCCACCGATATTGGTAGCCGCATTATTCCCGAATTCCCCGGCAAAGAAATAGGAAATATGGCGGTTAGCCCATCCCCGGATCATCAGCCGCGCACGCTGTATCGTCAGGGTCGTACTCCTGTCGAAATTTGGTCCTACCAGATTTGCGCGAGGAACAGCCTCAAAATATCTATGCAGATTTGGATTGTATATGGATGCCGAAGTTCCGGGCATGGCCCATATGGTTGGTTCAATAAATCCAGAAAACAGAGAAACTTTTGGAGGATTCAAATCTTGCAGTTTAAACCAGTTTGCAGCCGTAGCAGTGGAAGCGAACGCCACCATTGATACGCCTGCGGATGTGCAGAGCGCAATTTTCCGTAGCCTTTCCATCGGTTGTTCCCCACCCCTGTTGATTTTTTATGCTGGAAGCTTAGTATGCAACTTGCGTACCATGAAGATGGTAACGCATTTCCGTCACAATAGTCTCAAATTGGACAAAAATCAGGAAACCGGCATTCCCGTTAGGGACAGCCAGAAGATTAATGACTCTTAAATTTAACCGTGGAGAATTTCAATGAAAAATGGATTGCTTATAAAGTCCCTTGGCCTGACCGCCGGAATCCTGGCTGCTTTTGCAGGCACCGCCCAGGCTGCATCCATCTATGTGGAAACCATTCCGGCATCGATGCCCGTCGCCCAGAAAGAAGTACGGGCCGCTCTTACCCACCACCATTTCAAGGTGGTCATGAATATTGACATCCTGCGCAAGATTGATGCGAAGCAGAAGATGCTCCACATCCCGAACTTCAACAAGCCAGGGTACAGCGACGTACGGGCCCTTGTATTTTGCAACCCTTTTCTTTTCAGCGGACTGCTCAACGGGGATTCGAAAACCGCCTCGGTATGCCCCCTGAACCTGACCCTGTACAGCAAGGGGAAAGTCACCACGGTGGCCTACGCCGAACGCTCTGCGTATACCAAGGGGACTGGCGCCCAGGCTGTTGGCGAAAAAATTGACCATATGGTCATTGGCAGCCTGAAGAGCATCCCTGGCAGTCATTCCTGATCACCACAACGGGCGGGACGGCCAGAAAGAAAAGCACAGGCTTCTGCTGCCGCACCGCCGGTACAAGTGTCCGGACGGCAGTCCGGGCAACCCTCCCGGTCAGACCTGCACACAGGGAAATCCGGATAGAACACGGTCAGGGCACATCCAGAAACCGATACCCAAACCTGTTACTGTCCCTTCTGGAACAGCCAGGATGGCACCCCTCCAGGCCCGGCAGGAAAATCTGCCGAAAACCTGGCCCAAAACGTCCCACCAGATTTTCTGCCCCCGACGCTACTCCGACAAAAAAAGACCGATAAATTCCTTTTATTAAGAAATATTGGATCTGCAGAACCTGGAGTGCAAAAAAATTTGAATTCCGTTAGGTTGCGGATGGTACCCCATAAATTTGCTGACGGAATATTTCCCGGAATTATGTAGCAGTTGCCAAAAGATTTATTCTTCGTAAGTCACTAATATAACACCTGTTCCTTAATTCCAAAACAGGTGCATCATGGCAGAATCCCATGTTGTTTCAGGCTTGATTGCAAAACACGCTGAGTTGGCTGGATTGATCCAGTTTCACCGGACAGAGATCGAGCGCGTCGCGTCCGATCTCAAGCACCTGGACGCCACGCTCAAGTTGTTCGCCCCGGAAATGGACTTGCGCAGTCTGGGTGCAAAGCGGGTCAGTTCATCCCGTACAGGCGGCTTCAAGCGTTTCGAGAGCCGCGAGAGCCATACTTGGGTGCTGGATCAGCTTAGAGAGGCAGGGCAGCCCTTGACGACCGTCGTCATGGCGGAGCGAATCATCGTTGCCAAAGGCTTGGAGGATACGAAGGAGTTGCGCACGTCCATTCAGCGCACGTTGAATGGAACGCTCCGGCGCTTGGTGAATCGCGGGCTGGTCGAGGACGTGGGACGCGCCGAAAACGGCCTGACGGTGCTTTGGCGAATCGTCTAGCCTACGCGGCCAGCCGCTCGGCTTGGCGCTTGTTCCCCTGCCAGTATCCGCACCAGTCCCGGCTGGTCCTGGTGTGGGCGCATTTCTTGGTGATGTCGGCAAAGATCGCGCCGTTGTTCCAGCGGCGAGTATCTTCCCGGTAGGCGGCCTCGTTGGCATAGTTCGCCAGATAGAGATTCCCGAACTTGTGCGTCTGGCCGTACTGCATCCGGCGAAAGCGGGAAAAGTAGGATTCCGCCAGATTGTTCGTCGTGCCGTCGTCGGCCTGGTATTCCTGGCTGTGATTGACGCGCCGGGTGTCGAACTTGGCATGCAGCGGATCGTAGGCGTTGGATTCATCGGCGCAGATCGTGGAGCCTTTCTTCACGAATTCATTTGCCAGCTTGCTCACGTCGGTCTGATTCTCGGCTTTGATAACGAAGGTCAGTGTCTTGTTGGAACCCCTGATTTCATCCTCAACGGCTTCCACCCTCTGGCGCATCACGAACACGCAGCGTTTACCGGGCTTCTGGTGGATCGCCAGGCGGCGGTCTATGCGGTCTTCCTTCTTGTTCTTCGGGCGGATGTGCCCATTCACATAAGCGCCGTCCATGTGGACTTCCCCGGCCAAGGGTGCATCGTCGCGGTGTTCCATCAGGGATTCTCTGATCTTGTGAGCCAGGACGAAGGCGGTCTTGTACTGGACTCCGAGGTCGCGGCTCAGTTGCAGTGCTGAAATACCTTTGACCGCGTTGGTGTAGATCGCAATCGCCGCCAGGTACACCTTCAGCGGCAGCTTGTGATTGGCGAAGATCGTACCAGACGTGACGGAAAACGCATGGGCGCAAGCCTTGCACCGCCATTGCTTCCGGTCATTGCGGAAATAGTGCCTATCGATGGTGCCGCACACCGGGCAGGCGGTTTCTTCTCCTTCGCCCCAGCGCAATTCCCTGAACACCTGAAACGCCTGGTCATGGGTCATTTCCATGACCTTGCGTACCGAGAGGGTGCGAGCTTTGGCGGAGAGCAGGAAGTGTTGGGACATATTGCGAACCTCGCAAACACAGTAAACTATGTGTTTATTATACACAGACTACTATGTGTTGCAAGCACAAAAGCACATTATTAACATTGTTGCACACTTCAGTTGATTTGTTGTATAAAGTAAAGACTGTGCAAACGGAGCGGTTTGTTTTATGATCCCAGCCATGACTTATGACGAATTCCGACGGCAATTGGGTAAGGCTGGCTTAACAGTTAAAAGCTTCGCCGAACTGATTAAGCAGAAACCAAATTCCATCACCAACTATGCCGCGCAGGGTGAGGTGCCCCCCCATCTGGCGATTATCGTGGCGCTGATGGCGGACATGGCAGATCACGAATTGGATTTTCGTTCTGCGTTATCGCGAATTCATTTTGATGCGGCGAAGCCTCGGGGATCGGCGGCAAAAGGTAAGTTTGGTGGCAAACAACTTAGCGAGGAGCAGTAATGGTTTCCACAAAGATCGCTTTCGACCACATAGCCGCTAAACGTAACCGGCCATGGCAAAACGAAGAAGAAGTGCGACTAGCCTGGGTGGCTGGACTGGAAGCAGCCATGGGCATCCACTTTGATGCAGAGCGGGCGAAAAAGGATAGCAGCTACAACAACGTAATCATTGAGTTTAAAGCTCCCGGCTTGTTCAAGGGTTCCAAGGCCAGCGCCAAGTTCAAGGAAGCCACTGACAAACGCTTGTTGCCATACATCCAGCGCGAAGCAACTAAGTCTGGCATCCCTACCGAGGATTACATCGGCATCGCCATTGACGGCGATCATGTGTGCTTCGCTCAGGTACGCGCCGGAGTCATCTATTCGCAGCACTTGGTGCCCTTCTCGGAATACGCCGTGGCGTTGGTGATAGCAGCAATCAAAGCCGACACGCGCCGCGCCATCACTGTGGACAACCTTCTTGCCGACTTCGGCCATAGATCAGCCAATGCTCAAGCCTTAATGCAGGCGATGGGTGATGCGCTTGCCGCCGAATTGACGGCAAAGGGCAACTCCAAGATCAAAATGCTGTTCGAGGAATGGCGCACTCTCTACGGCCAAGTAGCCGACATGTCTGTTTTGCAAGCCACCGCTATCAATGGGGAAATGGGCTTCACTTGGAATGGGCAAGCAAAGCAAGCCATGGCGGGGCGGCTATTCGTCATCCACTCGTACAACTCGCTGCTTATCAAGCTGCTGGCCGCAGAAATTATTTCAGCCCACGGTTTGACCACGACTAAACAGCCAGCGCAAGCCATGGCGGCCTTGTTGGATAACACGGCACTATTGGATGCCCTGGATCACGACATCGAACACGCGGGCATTTTTGCTCAAGCCGGTATTCATGGATTTGTTGAAGAAGCCATTTTCAGTTGGTACTTGGACGTTGCACGCAACGCTACTCACGCACCAACACTGCTCCCCGCATTACGCGGCGTGTTGGCGTCGTTGTCGATGTACCGCACGGACTACATGACACACACCCGAGATGTGTTGCGCGATCTGTACCAAGGTCTAGTCCCTGGCAAACTTCGCCAGAGTCTCGGGGAGTTCTACACGCCGGACTGGCTAGTAGATTTCACGGTGGATATGGCCCAACAAGAGCCCTGGTTGAACAAACGTACTCTGGACCCCACATGCGGGTCGGGTGCGTTCTTGGTGGCCGTTCTTCGCCGTATTCGAGACGAAGCCACAAAGGCTGGATGGGACGCGAAACATATTGTGCAGCACCTATGCACGTCCGTGTGGGGCTTCGACTTAAACCCCTTGGCAGTACAAACTGCACGGGTCAACTTCTTGATGGAAATCGCCGATCTATTGAAGGCTGCGCCGGGGCAAACGCTGGAAATCCCTGTGTTGCTCGCTGATGCCATCTATTCGCCCGCGCCGAACCCGGAAAAGGGGCAGGAGGTGGTGAAGTACCAAATCGGTAGCCAGGTGGCCGGGCTGGACATTGCCTTACCCGCCGCACTAGCCTTCAACCGCGTTCGTTTGGATCAAGTATTTGCTCAAATGGGCGAGGACGTTGAAAGCGATCTGGACTACGAAGAAGCAGAAACGCAATTGCAGTCTGCCGGTCTGCTAAACGCCACCGAAGCTTCCGACTGGCGCCCCCCTTTGAAACATACCTACAACCAGATTTTGGAACTGCATCGCCAGCAGTGGAACGGCATCTGGTTTCGCGTGGTGCGAAACTTTTTCTGGTCGGCCACGGCGGGTCACTTCGATTGCATCTTAGGCAATCCGCCATGGGTTCGGTGGTCGAAATTGCCCGACGCATACCGCGAACGGGTTAAGCCAACGTGCGAACGTTACGGCATCTTCTCCAAGAACAAGCGTCATGGTGGCAACGAGCTGGACATCTCTGCCATGATTACCTACACCACGTCCGATAAATGGCTGAAACCGAATGGTAGGCTAGCCTTTGTTATCACCGGCACCATCTTCAAGAACCCCTCTTCGGCGGGGTTCAGGCACTTCAAATTAGAACCATCCAAGGCCAAAAGCCTGCACCTCACCCCAATCAGTGTCGATGACATGAAAGCATTGAAGCCATTCAATGATGCCGCCAACCACACAGTAGTAGCGGTCTTCGACAAATCCAAAAAACCCGCCACTTACCCTGTGCCATACCGGCTATGGAACAGCGCCCCAGGTTTCACCAGAGCCATCCCGGTCAACTCCTCTTTATCCGCGGTGATGGGGCGGATTTCAATTACCGCCAAGGAGGCCGCGCCTGTCGATGGAAACGGCTCTCCGTGGGCGGTGCTAACCAAGGGACGCTTCAAGGCATTGAAGGCGATTTCAGGTGAATGCACATGGACAGCGGGGCGCAAGGGGATCACCACGGACTTGAACGGCGTGTATTTCGTACCTGTGATTCAAGACAACGGCACACTGGTACAGATTCGCAGTCGCCCAGAGGCGGGTAAAAAGGCATTGGGCGCGGTGAAGACAGCTTGGGTAGAGCCGACGTTGCTTTACCCCTTGGTAAAGGGTGCAGGCGACTTTGAATCCTGCTATCTACACCTGAACAACCCCGGTAGAGTTGATGAAAAATTGTACACTTTCGTGCCCAACATAGGCATAGATAAGGCCGACTACACTGCCAGCGAAATCGCCATGAATGGCGTTCCGCTGGCAAAGACCAAGGCTTGGTTCACCGCATACAAGACATTGCTGGAAGTGCGTTCCACGTACCGGCGTCAAATGAAAGGCGCTCCTTTCTACGACGTGTACAACGTGGGCGACTACACCCTTCAGCCATGGAAAGTGGTGTGGCCGGAAATGTCCTCCCGCTTCTACGCGGCAGTAGCAGGAAGTTCGACGGTGCCGGTAGCGGGATCTCGACCGTATGTGCCAGACCACAAAGTGTACTTCGCAGGGTTCGATACCAAAAAACCGGCATATTTTCTCTGCGGTCTATTGAATACTCCCATGGTGCGTGAATGGGTGGAAAGCCACACCGTATCCATTCAAATGGGTGACGTGTTCAAGCACATGAATCTTCCTGAATATGATGCCACAAATGCCTCTCATGTCGCGCTGTCGAAACTGGTGGAGAAGTCTCACAATGAGCACGACGCCGCAAAACGCGCCAGGTTGGTGGCTAAGGTGGAACAGGATGGCGAAGCTATTCTGCTGAAATGGATTTCAGCAAAAACAAAATGAAGGGGCTGGCAAGGAACGTGTGCCGTACCCTATTGTAGTAATTCGGTTTTGGCAACTGCTACATAATTCCGATATTTCCACCATCAAGATGGTAAGGACAATTTATATCTTCCCAAAAATAAATCAGATGAACGGTATATTCAGCAGGTTACAAGAGTGACAGAAACCAAACCGGAAAGATCTCCATCAAGCATGGTACCGGAACCCGCATGCCAGTGCATAGAGCTGGCTCCGGTTGTTTGAACAGCGGAATCCGGTTTTTAAGTGGATTGCCTGCCATGCTCACACTGTCCGTTCGACCGTCGGCAGCATCACGTTGAACCTTTCATCCGGGGTTCTTCCGCCCAGGCTGGAATGCGGCCTGAATGTGTTGTACCAGTTCACGTAATCCATGATGGACGCCCTTGCCGGACTGACCGTCTCCCAGGCATGGAGGCACACCCGTTCCTGTTTCACGGATCGCCAAAACCGTTCAACGAATACGTTGTCCCGCCACGCTCCGCGGCCGCCCATGCTGGGTTTGCATCCCCGGTTTGTTACCGCCTGCACGAACCCGTTTGCCGTAAACTGGCTGCCCTGGCCGGTGTTCACAATTTCGGGTACGCCATGCCGGCTGAAGGCTTCCTGCAACACCTCAACTGCATGGCAGGCTTCCAGCGTAATGGCCACCTTGGCGGCCATGATCCTGCGACTGAACCAGTCCATCACAGCAGCCAGATACACAAACCCTTTGGCCATCGGGATATACGCCGTATCCAGCGCATAGACCTGTCTGGGCCGATCAATCGCAGGCTTCGCAGCAGATACGGGTAAACCGTATGGCCAGGATGCTTCCTGCTGGTTCCAGGCCTTCGGTACAGCGCTTCGATTCCCATGCGTTTCATCCGCCTGCCCACATGCTTTCGGCCCACTTCACAGCCCTGCAGCTTCAGTTGATCCCGCAGCATCCGGGCACCCATGAACGGGTGTTCGGGGTGCAGCCGATCCATCCGTTTCATCAGCGCCAGATCAGCGGCGTTGACCGGGCGCGGAATGTAATACACGCTGCCCCGGCTGATACCCGCCAACCGTGCCTGGCGGCTGATGGAAAGCGTGTGGTTGCGATCAATCATCGCTTTGCGCCCAGCAGTCCCACCCTGGTGGGCGCGCTTTCCAAAAAATCATTCTCCAGCGTCAACTGCCCGATCCTGGCATGCAGAACCTTCAGGTCAACCGCAGGTTCCGTAGATCCCTTCCTGTCGAACACATTGGCCGCGCCATCGGAAAGTTGCCGTTTCCACCCGGTAATCGGGTTCGGGTGAACCTCATACTGCTGCGCCAGTTCCGCCAGCGTCTTTTCCCCCGATAGCGCCGCCAGAGCGACCTTGGCCATGAATGCTGCCGAATGCGTCCGCCCCGTCCTTTTTGCCATTTCCGGCTCCATTTCCATGCCAGCTACAGGCATCAAAAATGGCAGGTTTTCCACTTGGCCGCCCATTCAAATTTCTGGGGCCAGCTCTGCATGATCATGGAGGCAACCTGATGGTCCTAGCTGGACCCCATCCCTTGGACAGTTTCTCGTGATTCTTGGAGAGAACATCCGCCGGGTTGATCAGGCGGCCTGTCCCGGTGGCACTGCGGTATAAGCCTGCCACGGTGTCTGCCGGTTCAATGCCTGATGACGTCGTTCATGATTGTAGAAATGGAAGTAGTTGGCAAGAGAG
>JAKARO010000025.1 GCA_021821885.1 Pseudomonadota bacterium | reverse complement strand
CTCCACACTCTTCCTGCACTGACGGACCTGCAGGCTTTCCGGCCGGATGTCCAGATTCACTGGCTTCTGGAACCGGCGTACGTGCCCATAGTCCGCCTGCATCCCGTGGTCGGAGGAACCATTCCCTACCCCCTGCGCTCCCTCCGGCAGAAGTGGTGGCGGCTGCCAGGTTCGCTGTACCGGCTGCGGAAATACCTGCGGGAACAGCGCTATGACCTGGCGCTGGACAGCCAGGGACTGTTTAAAAGTGCCCTGCTGGCCCGCCTTTCCGGGACGGAGATCCTGGGTCTGGATGCTGGCAGTGCCCGGGAGCCTGGTGCCACACGCTTTTATGGCCGGAAATTCCCCGTGCCCTGGGGACAGCCGGCCATTACCCGCAACCGTCAGCTTTTCGCCCAGGCGCTTGGGTATCCCGCCCCTTCGGGATCTCCGGACTACGGGCTGAAGGGAGCAGTGCAGGACCTGCGGGAGAAAGTTCTGCCCGGGATGCTGTTGCCGGATGGGCAGACCCCTTTTATCCTCGGATTCCACGCGACTTCCCGGATCTGGCACACCAAGGAATGGCCGGTTTCCCACTGGGGGGTCCTGGCCAGAAAGGCGGCCTCTGCGGGATACCGTCTGCTGCTGCCTTCAGCCACTCCGCGGGAGCGCCAGCGGGTGGAAGCCATCCAGCGGGAAGGTGGGGACAGCGTTGTTGCCCTGCCTCCCCTGAATCTGGAAGAACTCATGCTGCTCATCGGGCACGCCCGGGCCTATCTGGGCATGGATACCGGCCTATCCTATCTGGCCAGCGCCCTGGGCCTTCCCGGGGTGACCCTGTATGGGCCAACGGCCAGGGAACAGTTCTCCATGCCGGGTGTCCGCCTGGTGTCCCTGTCCAGCCCGGAGTCCTGCGCGCCCTGCCGCAGTACCCGATGCCCACGTATTCTGGAAGAAAGCCAGTCCATTCCCTGCCAGATTTCCCTGGGTCCGGACCTGGTCTGGTCTGCCATGGAGTCCTGCCTGGAGAATCAGCCATGACCTATGCACCCCTGACACCAAGGGAATACCGCCGCTTCCGGCGACGCCAGTTCTGGAATGATCATGGAATTTTCCGGGAGCTTTTTTATGCCAATTTCCATGAAATTGCCCCAGGAATTTTCCGTTCGGCACAGCCTTCTCCGGAACAGCTGCGCCGCTGGCATGCGCGGCACGGTTTCCGTACCGTCCTGAATATCCGGGCTCCCGCACCCCACGAGTCCCATTTCCGTCTGGAACAGGAAATCTGTGACCAGCTGGGGATCCGGCATGTGCTGCTACCGGGCTTCGGGTCCCGCGACCTTCCAGACCGGTCCAGCCTGCTCACGGCCCTGGACCTGCTACCGTCCCTGGAGAGACCGGTCCTGCTCCACTGCAAGTCTGGTGCAGACCGGGCGGGGATCATCAGTGCTCTCTGCCTGCACGCGCTCTTCCGGATCCCCGTACGTGAAGCTGCAGGACAGCTGCGCCTTTGGCCGTTTGGCCATATCCGGCAGGCAAATACCGGCATACTGGACTGGTTTTTCCGGAGCTTCGAACAGGCGGAGGCCAGGGCACCCGGACTGACCCTGCGGCAGTGGGTGGAAAGCGGCTATGACCGGGAGGCGCTGCTGCGCAGCTTCCATCCCTGGTACAGCCTGGACTGGATCACCGACCGGCTGCTGCGCCGCGAGTAATGGTCCGTCGCCTCTACGCCCTCCTGCTCTGGCTTCTGGCCCCCGCCATTCTGCTGTTTACCCTGTGGCGGGCCTGGCGGCGGCCTCCCTACCGTGACCGCTGGTGGCAGCGTTTCGGGTGGCTGCCATCCAGGAAAGACTCCCCTCTCTGGATCCATGCCGTCAGTGTGGGCGAGACCGTAGCTGCCCTGCCACTGGTCCGGGCCCTGCGGCAGCATCACCCGGACATCCCGGTTCTGCTGACCACGACCACACCAACCGGAGCGGCCATTGTTGCGCAGCGTCTGGGTCAGGATGTCTCCCATGTCTATCTTCCCTATGATCTCCCCTTTGCGGTCCGGCGGTTCCTGCGCCGCCAGCATCCCCGTCTCGGGCTCCTGATGGAAACAGAACTCTGGCCCAACCTTCTTCACGAAGCCGGGATCCGGAAAATTCCCATGCTGCTGCTGAACGGGCGTCTTTCGGCGCGCTCGCTGCGCGGCTACGCCCGCTGGAGAATGCTTTTCGCCCCGGCCCTGCAGGGCCTGGCGCTGGTCGCGGCACAGACGCCTGGGGATGCGGAAGGGTTCCGGGAACTGGGCGCCGCACAGGTGGTTCTGCTCGGACAGATCAAGCTGGATATCGAGGTGGGGGAATCCGTATACCGGCAGGGACATTCCTGGCGCCATCTGTTCGGAGCCCGGCGGGTCTGGGTGTTTGCCTCAACCCATGAAGGCGAGGAAAGCCTGGCGGCTGCGGTCCTGGTCTCCCTGCGGCAACGCCATCCGGATCTCCTGCTGGTGCTTGCCCCGCGCCATCCTGAGCGGGGAAACGCCGTGGCCGGTCTACTCCAGGATCGCGGTTTTTCCTGTTGCCGCCGCAGCGGGGGGATGGTCCCGGGACCCGATACGGACGTGTTTGTGGTCGATTCCCTGGGAGAACTCATGGATTTTTATGCGGCAGCGGATGTGGTCACGATAGGCGGGAGTTTTGTGGCACGGGGCGGCCACAATCCTATTGAGCCGGCGGCCCTGGGCCGGCCCATCATTGTCGGCCCCCACATGGAAAATTTTCGCGATCTCTGTTTCCAGATGCGCGAGGCGGGGGCGCTCATCCAGACCCAGGACGCCACAGGACTGGAGCACTGGCTGGAAACCTTTCTGGAGCAGGAGCAAATGCGGACCAGCACAGGGCAGCGGGCCCTTCAGTGGCTCGCAGGACAGCAGGGCGCACTCCAGCGGACACTGGACAGGATCGAAAAGTGGCTGCCCCTCACGGACAGCGGGATCCCTCCCGGGGATGGGGAACCGGAAACTTCAGGAGGGGATGCGGCAGACCCCCGGTAAAACCGCCAGCCGCCGGAACTCAGGCGATGAATTCGGAGAGGGCATGGAGTGCCTCCACCGGAAACAGTTCCCGCATGCAGCGCTGGTGGGCGCATCTGCCAAAATCGGGCTGGTGCACGCAGGGGCTGCAGGGAAGGGAATGGCGGAGAATCCGGGTTTGTCCGGAACCGCTGTTCCAGGGGCCCGTAAAATCCGGATCGGTGGGACCGAAGAGGGCGATAACCGGTGTATTGAGGGCTGCGGCCACATGGGAAGGTCCCGTGTCCGAAGAAAGCAGGGCCCTGGCGCCCGCGGCCAGATCCAGAAGTTCCGGAAGGGTCAGGGTTCCGCAGAGGTTGCGGATCCCGGAAAGGCCCGGGGCAATGCTTTCGGTATGGGCATGTTCGCGCCGTTCGCCCAGCAGCAGCAGTTCCAGCCCGGGAAACCGCTGCCGGATCATGCCGGCCAGCTCCCGCCAGTGGGATACGGGCCAGGCCCGGAGTGAGGGCCGGTTCCGGGAGATCTGGCTGTTTCCGGGATGCAGTAGAAGATAGTCCTTCCGGAGACCCAGGCGTTCCCGGATGGCGGTTGTCCCGGGTGCATGGAGGCGGGGGTGGGCATTCTGTGCCGTACTGGCAGGAATGCAGTGTTCCAGTACCTGGCGCATCTGGAAGACGATGTGGTTTCGTGCGCCCGGGTCCAGAATGTCCCTGGCCCGGATTTTCCTTGTGGCCTCCAGACGGTCGAGGCAGTCCAGAAAATCGGTCCCGGTTTCCAGATCTATGGCCAGGGTATAGGGCGTCCTGCGGGAATGACGGATAATGCGGTGTTTGGTGGGGCTCAGGATAGCGGGAAAACTGCGGCGCCGGATTTCCATGACCTCCTGCACCCGTGGATCCCGGTAAAACAGGCCAGACATTCCCCGATAGACAAGCAGATCGATGGCCGCTTCCCCACAATAATGCGCCTGGAGTCCTTCCAGGACCGTACTTGCCCAGACCGTATCTCCCAGACGGCCTGCGCGGATCACCAGAATCCGGAGAGACCGTCTATCCACCGGGCGGCTCTGCCGCTGCACCTCTGCAGGCATGCAGTGCTTTCCGGAGCCGGTGCAGGCCTTCCTCCAGAACTGCCGGCGGAGCCGCAAAATTGAGGCGGACATGTCCCCCGCCTCCGGGACCAAAGTCCGGGCCCAGGCTAAGACCCAGTCCGGCTTCGACCAGTGCTGCCGCAATCCTGGCATCTGTTCCATAGGCATGGACATCAATCCAGGCCAGATAGCCGAATCCGGGAATGCGGTACCTGGTTTCCGGCAGGTATCGCGTGAGGTAGTCCGCGACTGTGCGGGCGTTTTCTGCCAGCCGGATCTGGATCGACCGCAGCCATTCCTGCCCGTCGTTCCATGCACTGATGGCCGCCAGCATTCCTGTCAGGGGAGCGTGATGGTTCTGGCTGCGCAGGAGTTCTTCCTGGAAACGGGCACGGATGGTCCGGTCGCTGCAAAAGGCGATTCCTCCCCCGAGGCCGGCCGTATTGAAGGTTTTTCCGGCGGAACCCAGCAGCACGGCGGTGGGATGGAGTGCCGGAAGAGAGGTGTGGGGTTCCCGCGCCAGACCGGCGTGGATTTCATCGCTGATGGCCTGGACCCCATGCTTCTGGCAGAGGGCGGCGAGCCGCTCCAGTTCATCCGGACGCCAGACGGTACCAACCGGGTTATGGGGGGAACAGAACAGCAGCAGGCGGGCACCCGACAGTGCCCGGTCCAGGAGGTTCCAGTCCATGCCATACCGGCCCCCACCATCCTGCAGCAGGGGGACACAGCGCAGCGCCCGTCCGTTGCGCCGGACGGCGTCGAGGAAGGGCGGGTAGACGGGCGTGGGGACAACTGCCGCCTCGCCGGTCCGGGAAAAGGCCCGGACGGAGGCGAACAGGGCCGGAACTACGCCACTGGTGATGACGCAGCTGTCCGGTGGGGGAGCCCAGCCGTGCTGGCCGGCCCACCACCGCCTTGCCGCTCCACAGAATTCCGTATCCAGTGCCGGATAGCCAAATATGGGGTGCTCCAGTCGTGTGGACATGGTATCCACAATGCAGGGGGCCACGGGAAAATCCATGTCTGCCACCCAGAGTGGGAGGACGGGAGCGCCAAAGCGGGATTCCGCACCGTCCCATTTCAGGGAGCCGGTCCCCTGGCGGGGGAGGATGCGCTCCAGGTCCGGGAGCCCTGCCATCAGCGCTTTTCCCAGACCGTGACCTGGGCGATGCTGTGCTGGAACTTCCGGGCGGTTTCCCGGATGGTAAAGGGGATGTCCACGGGATAGCCGTCCAGGAGGCGGAAGTGCCCGTCGAGACGGGCATGCAGTCCCTGCAGGGTCGTCAGGTTTTCCCCGTCCCGGCGGATGCCGCCGATCCACCGGTCCCTGGGGGTAAATTCTTCCATCCAGGTGTAGGGAGAGCTGAGCACCAGGAGTCCGCCCGGGAGGATGCGTCCGGCGATGTCCTGGAGGAATTTTCCGGGATCCTGCAGCCTATCAATGAGATTGGCGGCCAGCACCAGGTCGAATTCCCGGTAGATCGGCTTGAGATTGCAGGCATCGCCCTGGAAAAACTGGGTGTGTCCCGCGCTGTCTGCCAGTCCCAGGGTATCCAGGACAGCCCAGTGATAGCTCTGCAGTTCCCCCTCTTCCGTGATGGCATAGGGGAACCGGCCCTGGGTGCGGAGCTGGACAGCGGCCTGGATGAAACGGGCCGAGAAGTCGATCCCGGTCACCTCCCCAAAGTGCCTGGCCAGTTCGAAGGTGCTGCGTCCTACCGAACAGCCAATATCCATGGCCCTGCGGCGGGGGCGTTCTCCCAGGGCCTGTATTGCAAGCCGGGCCATGGCTTCCGGGTAGTTGGCGACGCCAAAATGGCCAGGCCCATAATGGAAGCTGCAGTACTGGGAAACGGCCGTATCGCTGCTGTAGACGGGAACCTCCGGGAGGGGGTTTTCGGACCGGACATAGCGGAATCCGGCGTGCTGGAAAAAATGGCGGCGGAATGCGTAGCGGGATTCGGTCTGGGTTTCATTGCCGAGGCTGATGAATGATCCGCCTTTCATGAGGTTGTGCTGCTGGTCAAAGGTGGGAACCGTGAAGTCATCGTAATAGGGATGCACGGCGAATCCGGCATAGGGATAGATGGGCGTAGCCGTCCACTCCCAGACGTTGCCGGCCACGTCGTAGAACTCGCCCTGGGCAAAGCGGTCGACCGGACAGGGGGAACAGCCATAGGCGAGCCCGGTCTGGGCAGGGGTTCCAGCCCCCCAGGCATCGCTGTCTGGCAGTCCGCTGAGGTCCCGGAGATGGCGCCATTCATCTTCGGTGGGAAGCCGCAGGTTTTCCCCGGCCTTCCGGGATTTCCAGGCACAGAAGGCCATGGCCTCGTGACAGTTGACCTCCACCGGCCAGTTCCAGGGAAGGGGACGTTCTTCGGCAATGAGCCGCAGGAACCAGGTCCCCTCCCGTTTCCGCCAGAACGGTGGATGCCCGGGCTTTGCAAACTTGCGCCAGGCATTGCCTTCCTCTGTCCACCAGCGGGCCTCCTCATAGCCCCCGGTCTCGACGAATTCCAGAAACTCGCCATTGCTGGCGAGATGGCGGGCTGCTGCAAATGGCTGCAGGGCTCTGGTGTGCGAGCCATATTCGTTGTCCCACCCATATCGCGGGTCCTTCCGGTCCTTGCCGGCATGGACGGTGCCACCGGGGACCGCAAGGAGGACGTTTCCGGGGAATCCGGCTGAAGGTTCCACGGGCCCGGGGGCAAAGTCCGGTACTGCCCGGACATGCTCGAGAGGGAGCTGGCGCATGAGGACAGAGCTGGTTTCAATATGGATGTTTTCATGCTCGATGCCCATGAGTACTGCCCACCAGGGCGATTCCCAGCCGATGGGAAGAGACAGGGGAAGATGGTCAATGATTCCGCAGACCATTTCCCGTACCCGCTGGCGGTACGCCCGGACCTGTTCAACCTCCGGCCAGCCATAATGGGTTTCCTCCAGATCGTCCCAGGACATTTCATCGACACCGACAGCAAAAATGGACTCCATCCGGGGATCCAGCCGTTCGGTAACCAGACCGGCCACCATAAACTTGTTCGTATAGAACACCGCTGTATGGCCATAGTAGAAAATCAGCGGATGGCGCAGGGGAATGGCCTTCCGGTACCAGGCGTCCCGGTCCTTCAGGTGGTCAAAAAGCCGGTCGTACAGATCGAATGTGGCCTGAAAAACTTCACGGATCTCCCGGCGCTTGCGGGATGCGTCCATTCCGTCGAGGCGCAGAGGGGGGATACGCATCGGGTTCATAAGGATCTCCTTCTGTCCAGCGCAAGGATAGCACAGGATACCGGACGGTCGGATACTTGCGCGGGACGGCAGGAAACGGGTCAGAGACCGCCGGCAAACCCCATCTGCCGCCAGGCCTCAAAGACGGCAACAGCACAGGCGTTGGAGAGGTTCAGGCTCCGCTGTCCGGGGCGCATGGGCAGACGCAGCAGCCGGTCTGGCGGGAACTGCAGCAGCAGCGGTTCTGGCAGGCCGCGTGTTTCCGGTCCGAAGAGCAGGGCGTCCCCCCGCCGGAAAGTGGCTGCCGCAAAGCTTCCAGGCGTGGCTTTTGTGCTGAAGGCAAAAATCCGGGCTCTACCCAGTGCGGTCTGGCAGGCGGACCAGGATGGGTGCCGGCATACGGGGGCGTACTCATGGTAATCCAGTCCGGCACGGCGCAGGCGCCGGTCGTCCCAGGCGAATCCCATGGGTTCCACCAGGTGCAGGCGGACGCCGGTATTGGCACAGAGCCGGATGACGTTTCCGGTATTGGGGGGGATTTCCGGTTCGTACAGCACGACTTCCAGAAAGGGGCCTTCTGTGCACGTGCCATCCGGACCGGATGGCTGGGGTGCTGTCCGGGACCTTTTCTCCGCTCCCACACCCGTTTCCTGGGGGATAGCCATGCCTGTTCTCCCTTGGGACCTTCCAAACGGCCATTGTCCCGAAGGGGGCAGGGCGTTGACAAGGCAGGTGCCGCATTCTTATAAGGGACCATGTGCGAACGCCTGACCCCTCTGCCGGATTTCTGGGAAAGCGCCCTGCAGGACTGGCAGGCGAAGGGCCGCCTGCGCCATCTGGAACCCCTGCAGGCTCCGGCGGAGGGAAGCGGCATCTGCTATGCAGAATCGGGCGAACCCCTTCTTTCCTTCGCCAGCAACGACTACCTTGGCCTGGCCTCTGATCCGTCCCTGCGTGCCGCCGCAGAGGCCGAACTCAGGCGCAGTGGAGTGGGTGCCGGATCGGCCCCGCTCCTGGGCGGAGAGCGGCCGGTCCATGCGCAGCTGGCCCGGGCGCTGGCAGAGTGGCTGGGTACCGAATCCGTCCTGCTTTTCGGTTCCGGCTATCTGGCCAATCTGGGGGTCCTGCCGGCTCTCGCCAGTCCCGGAGACCGCATCTACCTGGACCGTCTGGCCCACGCTTCCCTGATTGATGGTGCCCGGCTGAGCGGGGCGCGCTTCCGGCGGTTCCGGCACAACGATCCGGAGCACCTGGAACAGCTGCTCCGGAAGGGCGGCGCGGGGCGGCCCTGGATTGTGACGGAAGGGATTTTCAGTATGGATGGGGATGTCGCGCAGCTGCCCGAACTCGTAGAACTGGCTGCCCGCTTTGGTGCCGGAATCGTGCTGGATGAGGCCCATTCTTTTGGCGTGCTGGGCGACGGGGGGCGCGGAACCGTGGTGCACTGGCGGCTGCCTGAGGCGGCGGTTCCCGTGCGCATGGGTACCCTGGGAAAGGCTTTTGGCTGCTATGGGGCTTTTGTCGCCGGCTCCCGTCCCCTGATCCAGTGGCTGGTCCAGAAGGCGAGGACGTTCGTCTACCATACTGGCCTGCCGCCGGCCGTGGCGGCCGCCAGTCTTCGTGCCCTGGAGCTTCTCCGCCAGGGGGAAGACCGCCGGCAGCATCTGCGGGTGCTGGAGCAGAGGCTGCGGATGCAGCTGCCCGGGATGCCCTGGCTTCCGGGCGGGACCCCGATCCAGGGGCTGGTGCTGGGAAGCAATGCCCGGGCCATGGAAGCCGCAGCCCGCCTGCGGCAGAACGGGATCTACTGTCCGGCCGTGCGGCCACCGACCGTGCCGGAGGGCCAGGCCCGTCTGCGTATCAGCCTGAGTGCTGCGCACCGCGTAGAGGATGTTGACCGGCTGGCCACGACCCTGGCGGCAGTGGCATGATCTGGTTCCGGCGGGAATCGGGAGCAGGTCCTTCCCTGGTGCTGCTGCATGGCTGGGGCATGGAAAGCCGGGCCTTTGATGCATGGATGCCCTGGCTGGATCCCTATTTTCACTGCATCCGGCCTGACCTGCCAGGGCACGGCAATACCCCGTGCGGATCCGGGCTGGCGGGACCTCCGGTCCGCGAGGCGCTGGAGGCCCTGGCCGGTGAGTACGGTCCTCCCATTCTGGTGGCCTGGTCCATGGGCAGCCTGTTTGCCCTGGATTTTGCTCTCCGTTACCCGGACCGTCTCCGGGGGCTGGTCCTGCTGGCCGGATCTCCCCATTTCTGCCAGTCGGAAGGATGGACTGCCGGAATTCCTGACGCCACCCTGGAAGCCTTTGCCCGCGAACTCCAGGAAGATCCTGCGGGGACCCGCCGGCGTTTCCTGGCCCTCCAGGTGCTGCACGATCCCGGAGGACGGCGTGCCCTGGGGGATGCCGGACGCTGGCCCCTGCCCGAGCCCTCCTGTCTCCAGGACGGACTCTCGCTCCTGCGCGGCCTGGACCTGCGGCCACAACTCCGGCCACTGTCCCTGCCGGCCATTCTCGTTCACGGACGGCAGGACCGCATTGTGCCTCTGGCCGCGGCCTCCTACCTGCATGGACAGCTTCCGGGAAGCCGGCTGGAGATCCTCGACGCCGGACATGCCCCCTTTCTCACGCATCCGGGCACCTGTGCGCGACTGCTCCGGGAGAGTTTTCTCCCGTGAGCGGAAATCCGCCGGTTCTCGACAAGAATCTGGTCCGGCGCCACTTTGGCCGTGCCGCCAGTGGGTATGAGGCGACAGCCGTGCTCCAGGACCGGGTGGGCCAGGACCTTGTGGACCGGCTTTCTTTCATGCGTCTTGCACCGCAGTGGATCCTGGATCTGGGTGCCGGAACCGGTCTCCAGTCGCGCCGTCTGAACCGGCTCTATCCCCGGGCGCGGGTTCTGGCCCTGGACCTGGCCTGGCCCATGCTTGGGGAAGCGCGTTCCCGGAAAAGCTGGCGCCAGCGCCAGTACTATCTGCAGGCCGATGCCGAGCATCTCCCGCTGCGGGACGCGGCCATGGATCTGGTTTTTTCGAACCTGTCCCTGCAGTGGGTCAATGACCTCGATGCGACCCTGGGTGGGCTGAGGCGGGTGATCCGTCCTGGCGGGCTGCTGCTCTTCACAACCCTGGGCCCGGATACGCTGAAGGAGCTTCGCCAGAGTTTTGGACAGCTGGATGGCCATGCACACGTCAACCCCTTTCTGGATATGCACGATCTGGGCGATGCGCTGGTCCGTAACGGATTTTCCGGGCCGGTTCTGGACGTGGAGCACCATGTCCTGACGTATGCCTCAGTGGACGGCCTGCTGCGGGACCTGCGTGGCATCGGGGCCGGCAACGCCCTGGCCGGGAGGCGCCAGGGTCTGTGGACCCCCCGGGGGCTGCAGCGGCTGCGGGGCGCCTACGAGGCCTGGCGCATGCCGGATGGCCGGCTTCCAGCCCACTATGAGGTGATCCATGCCCATGCGTGGGTGCCGGAGGATGGGCCTGCGGGCAGGGAACCGGCGCCGGAGACGCGAAAATCCCTGCGCTTCTGGCCACGGGGGGCAGCGCCCGGAGGGCGGGTATGACGGCGGGCTGCCGTGGTTTTTTTGTGACCGGAACGGATACCGGGATCGGAAAAACCCGGGTGACGGCGCTGCTGGCCGCCGCCTGCGCAGCCATGGGGAATCGGGTCGCCGCCCTCAAGCCGCTGGCTTCCGGCTGCTCGGCGGATGGTACCTGGGAGGATATCGAAAGCCTCCGCCAGGCCAGCCTTCCTCCCCGTAGCGTCGCGCAGTGCAACCTGTACCGGCTGGGGCCGCCCATTGCCCCGCACTGGGCGGCCCGCCAGGCGGGTATCCGTCTCGACCGGAGCGCCCTGCAGGAATTTGTTCGGGAACAGGCAGCCGGCATGGATGTCGTCCTGGTGGAAGGCGCCGGCGGAGTTCTGGTTCCCCTGGGGGATGGATGGGACATGCTGGACTGGGCCGCCGGCCTGGGATTTCCCGTGATTCTGGTGGCCGGACTGCGCCTGGGGGCAATCAGCCACGCCCGCCTCTCGGAATCCGCCATCCTGTCACGTGGGCTGCCCTATGCCGGATGGATCGCCAACTGCTGCGTGGATCCGGTTCCGCCGGGCACCCGGGAAGGACTGCTGGAGTGGATGCGGGGAGAGTACCTGGGTGAGGTGCCCTTTGGGTGGGACGGATCATCCGGCGTTCTGCCTCCTTCCTTCCGGTTCCCCTGACCGCGGGGGGGCGGGACGTGGACCTTCTGTCCTTTTTGCGGCCTGTTCCAGAAGCGGGCGGCGAAGGCCCTGTTTCTTCTGGTATACTCCCACCCGTCACTGTCCATCGGGGCTTCTGTCCTTTTTCCGGATGAATACGGCTGCTTCCAGTCTCTTTACACAGTTTTCTCCCTGGGCCATGGCCGGGGTGGCCGGCCTGTTCGGGAGCGCCTGGGCGCTTTCCGCCTGGCAGAAACTGGGGATTTCCCGGGATCTTGGCTGGTCTGCCCTGCGTGCCACCGTCCAGCTGGGACTTATGGGGCTGGTCCTTGGGTGGCTTTTCCGGCAGCAGTCCCCCGCCCTGCTCGTGCTTTTCCTGCTGTTCATGATTCTGGCCGCCGGGCGGTTCAACCGGCAGCGCGGGGCCGGTATTCCCCATGCCTACTGGATTGGGGTGGCGAGCATTTTTGCGGCCACGTTCCTGACGCTGGGCTGGATGCTCATGTCCGGTCTTGTGACCTGGAAAGGCGAGTCGCTGGTGCCGGTGGGTGGCATGGTGATTGGCAACGCCATGAATGCCGTTTCTCTCGCGCTGAACCGCCTGCGCAGTGAGGTCGACCAGCGGGAGGACATGCTGCTGGCCATGCTGGCCCTGGGAGCGAACGAACGGCAGGCCATGCGGCAGCTCTACGCAATGGTGGTGCGCAGTTCCCTGATTCCCACTATCGACAGCCTCAAGAGTGTCGGGATGATCCATATCCCGGGCATTACCGCGGGCATGATCCTCGCCGGGATGCCTCCCCTGTCGGCCGTTTCCATGCAGCTGGTCGTCATGCTGATGCTCACGGCCGCGGTCAGCCTGAGCGTAGCCTCCGCCGTGCTGCTGGCCGGACCGCAGGCCCTCCGCTTTGCCGGAAGGCAGGAGGCCGGCTGATGCCCCAGGTCCCCATGGCCCAAAGGTTCCGCGGCTTTCTGCCCGTGGTTGTGGACCTGGAAACGGCAGGCTTTGATCCCCAGCGCAATGCGCTGCTGGAACTGGCCGCAGTGGTCATTTCGGGCGATTCGGGCAGGCTGCATCCGGCGGAGACCATACATTTCCATGTGGAACCGTTTCCAGACGCCGTCCTGGATCCGCAGTCCCTGGCCTTCAACCGGATTGATCCCTTCCATCCGCTGCGCGGTGCGGTGCCGGAAGGGGAAGCCCTGCGGGAGCTCTTTCGTGCCGTGCGCCGGGCGGTCCGGTCACACCACTGCCGCCGCGCCATCCTTGTGGGCCATAACGCTGCCTTTGACCTGTCCTTTCTCCATGCGGCCGAACAGCGTCTTGAACTCCGGAACAGCCCGTTCCATCCGTTCAGCATCCTGGATACCGTGAGTTTTTCGGCCCTTGCGCTGGGAGAAACGGTCCTTGCGAAAGCGGTCATGAAGGCGGGGCTCGACTGGGATGGCCACCAGGCCCATTCGGCACTGTACGATGCCCAGCGCACGGCCGCCCTGTTCTGCCACGTCCTGAACGGCTACGACCATTCACCCCTGTCGCCCTTTGCCGCTTCCGGTGGGGAAGGGGCCGTCTAGAATGGCCCGGGGAATTTGTGCCTGGCATTCCATTCCAGAACGGATGGATGGCTGTCCCTGATTACCTGCTGCAAATCCCTTTATCTCCCGGAGGAGTACAATTTCCCATGACCTACCGTTTACGCATCGAACCCAGCGGTCACGAAATGGACGTGGAGGCCGACGAGACCATTCTGGAGGCTGCCCTGCGCCATGGATTCAGCATTCCCTACAGCTGCCGCAACGGAACCTGTGGTACCTGCAAGGGCCGTCTGGTCCATGGGGAGGTGGATTATGGAGACCCCGACGAAAAGGTGCTGACAGCACAGGAAATGGCTTCCGGATGGGCACTTTTCTGTCAGGCCATTCCGGTTTCCGATGTCACTATAGAAGTCCAGGAAATTGGTGCGGCAAAGGGCATCCAGATTAAAACCCTTCCCTGCAGGATTGCGCGCATGGAGGATCTGGCTCCTGATGTCCGGGCGCTGTTTCTCAAAATTCCGGCCACGGAAAAACTCCCCTTTCTGCCAGGGCAGTATATAGATATTCTACTGCGGGATGGTGGCCGCCGGGGTTTTTCCCTGGCAAATCTTCCCAACGATGAGGGTCTTCTGGAACTGCATGTCAAAAGGGTTCCTGGAGGGCGTTTCACAACACAGGTTTTCGGGACTCTCAAGGAAAAAGACATCCTCCGTTTTGAGGGTCCCCTCGGCACATTTTTTCTCCGGGAGGATTCGCCCCGGCCCATCCTGATGGCGGCTACCGGTACCGGGTTTTCTCCCATCAGGAGCATGCTCCAGCGGCTCTTTTCCCTGGGAGACGGACGTCCTGTCCATTTCTACTGGGGGGTGCGTCATGCCAGGGATTTTTATTGCGAGGAAACATTGCGGGAATGGGAGTCCGTGCATTCCGGTTTCCATGTTACCCGGGTGGTATCGCAGCCGGATTCCGGCTGGCATGGGGAGCAGGGTTACATTACGGACAAAATTCTCCGGGATTTTCCGGAACCGTCGAATTTTGACGTCTATATCTGTGGCCATCCGGAAATGGTTTTTTCACTTTCCGGAGAACTGAAAAATGCCGGTCTTTCTGGCGACCATATCTTTTCTGATGCTTTTGTATTTGCCAAATCCTGACCTGCCTGACATAATCTTTACATTGGTCCGGATATAACGGGCGGACGGAATTGTGAGGGGAGAAAAGGCAATGGAAAATACAGGGAGAAAAAGGCACAGGCGGACTGCGGAAGAACGTCTCGCAGATCTGGAGGCAAAGCGCCAGCAGATGGAAGCGCGGATGCGGGAACAGCTGGCAAAAATCGAGACCCAGAAGCGCATGCTGCAGGAAAATCCGAAATTGCGCCGGGAGCGTGACGCCCAGCGCCGGGCCCTGCTGGACCGCATTTCCCGTCTGGCGTCCGGATGGGAGGCGACGCAGATTCTGGCTGCCGTGGCCGAGGTGCATGAGCGCGTGGGAGACAGCCCGGCACAGCTGGAAGCCCTGAACCAGCGGGGGGAAGCCCTGATGCAGGAGCTCAAGCCCAAGCGGGGCCGCAAGCCGCGCGGCAGCCACTGAACGGCCGCCGGGTTTCCGGCTGGCCGACCGAGCGGAAAAACGGGAGCCCTGTGCTCCCGTTTTTGCTGTGCGTGGCCGGCATGGGTGCCCGGCCTGGCAGAATGGCAGTCAGGTACGGCTGCAGGCGCAGGATCCCGCGCTGCGCCATCTTGCCAGTGTGGCGACCCGGTGGGCCATATAGGCACGGATGTACCAGGGGGCGTTGCGCTTGCGCAGGAGCTGGCGGACCCGCTGCTGCATGTCTTCGAGGCTAAGCCCGGGTTCCCGGAACTGGCCGTCGGCGTAGCAGTAGCTGCAGTAGGTGCGGCTCCGGCTGCCATCGGCTTCTGATCCCCCATCCTGCGGGTCAAACTGCAGTGGCATGCCACAGCTCTGGCAGCGGTTTTTTTCCAGTTCGAGTTGCTTGAGCAGTTTTTTCATGATGGTGTGAAATTATACATCCTCAGGAGCCTCCAGTTCGAGCGCCTCGATGTAGAGGTGGGCCATGCCCAGCAGAAACACGATGTTCGGAAGAATGAAGACCAGTGCGGCGGCGGACACCAGGGCGACATGCTGCCCGATCTGGGCCAGGACGGCGAGGTGTCCGGGGGCGGATGGCAGGTTATCGGACAGGGCCCCGGTTCCGGGGAAGATCTGCAGGAGCCAGCCACCGAGGCCTATGCTGTCACCCGAGAGGGCCCCGTCCAGAACGGGCGAGGCGCTGGCGAGGGTCATGGCATAGCCGCTGTAGAGAATGAAACCGATGACGATGGCCACGCCGGTCGACAGGACCGAGAGGAGCAGCATCATCAGCAGCACGGGACCCGGCCGGTTCCGGGCAATGCGGATCGTATGCTGGAGGGCCTTGGCGACTTTTTCCCCATGCCACAGCGCGGGTCCCGAGAGGTTGAACACAATGACTGCGAGGGTGAAGAGCGTGGCGTTTGCGACCATGAATACCGGGATCAGGACGACGGTGAGCCAGGCACCCACCCCCGGAATCCGGCAGAGGGCAAAGGCGACGATCTCCACGATGAAAATGCCGAACAGCAGCAGGCCTTCCATCACCATCAGGGCGAGCAGGCGGGGCAGCATGCGGACCCCGAAAAGCAGGCTCTGGAGGAGTCCCGGTATGGGCTCTTCGCGGGCATCGTGGATCAGCATCCGGCCTGATCCCAGATACCCGATGCCAAGACTGGCCAGAAAAATGGCCCCTCCGGCCACATCTGCCGGCAGGGCCTGCTGCCACTGCTGGTCCAGCAGTTCCCAGATCCCCATGCCGAGAGCCACGGAAATGCCATAGGCGGCCACGGGCTGCCATAACGTGATTCCCCGTAGCGCGCTCAGCAGCAGGCTGAAGGAAATGTCACGGCCGGATCGGATCATGTCTGGTTCCCGAGCAGAAAAATTGTGCGCAAGCATAGCAGATCCCTGTGAATTGGCGAGGGTCTTCCCCCTTTAAAGAATGGCGCTCTCATTCCCATCCCCTTTAGGGAATTTGGATGAGAGCGCCACCGTTCGGCAGGACGGCTATTTCCCCTGGCACTCCTGTATGTATCGACGGATAACTTCCGCCGATACGGATCCCGCCGTTCCCACATAG
>JAKARO010000043.1 GCA_021821885.1 Pseudomonadota bacterium | reverse complement strand
CTTCACGTTGATTGGCTGAATGGATTTCAGTGCCGCGGCAAAGTGCCGGAGTTCCTGATGGCCAACCGGGAGACCTGCTACACCTGCTGTACGGGGTGTCATGCCATGGCTGGCTGCTGGCTGCCCGGCCGCCATCGTGCCCGCAACCGCTGTGGCCATAATTCCGGATGAAACTGCAGAAAAAATGGTTGCGGCAGAAAAAAAACGGTTCATCAATAATTCCTCCATATAAGGATTACGTGATGCATCTCTTCATTTGACCCTAACAAAATTGTCCTGGGGGTGTCAAAAATGCAGATACGCATGGAGAATTTTTATGGATGGTCTGCAGAAAAGCGGTTCCTTGCCCGTGAACGGTTCCGGCCACGGCCAGGGCAAAAAAAAAGCCGGGCCTGCATGCCCGGCAATGCCATGGAGAAAGTTCATAAAATATTATTATCTATATATACGTCATGTCAATGGTTGGAGGCAGGCAGGAAGACCGCCCAGGGCCTCTGGCCCTGGTTTCCCCCGGCAGCCGGAGAAATGGCCAGAAATTCCCCGGGCCGTGCAGAAAAGTCGATGGGGTGGAGAAGAAGGCGGATCTATGTTCTCCTGTAGGGAACCGGAGGTTCTGGAGGGATAATCCGGGCCAGCCTTTCCGGCATCCTGGACATGGGCCGTTCGCCGGATTTTTCTGGCCCGTGAGGTCGAAAATCGCGGAGGATGGCCCTGAACGGGCTGCAGGATGGGTACATCACGGACGGGAACCCCTGGCGCTGGCCACGGGCAAGCCCGGGGGGCGGGAGAGGATGGGGAAAAAAGGCTTTCTGGGGTTCCTGATGGTGCTGGTTCCTGCCGCAGGCACGGCGGGCGCCGTGCAGGGACCGGCCATCACGGTGATGCAGCGCGGCAAAACCGTCTATTCGGGATACGGGAATGTGGCCCCTGCTGCCCATACGCTGGAAAACCTCAGCGTTATGATCATGAAAGACGGAAACATGGTAGGCAGCCTTTCGGCTTTCACGTTTCCCGGTAATCCGGTTTCGCTAAAACAGCGGAGTACGGCTTCCAGGATTGCGCTAACGCTTATCCCGCTGCCGGGAAAATGGATACAGGTGGTTGGCCGTGCCGCCGGGGCCAGTACCAGCACCAGAATCCATCTGGAACGGGGCCGCCCGGCCATGGTGCACCTTGGGCCCTACGCGCTGGAAATTGTCAGGGCCGGCGTCTGAGTCTCTCCCGGAAACCGGGGTCCCCTACAGGTTGCCCGGAGGCCTGCGCAGCAGACACGGATCCCCGGAGGCGGCCGGATGTTCCGGCCTCCGTGCCGGCCGGGGCCTATCCGTTTCCCGCGTCCTTTAGGCCGGGAAGGTTGCGGACGAGGTACCCGCCCACCAGCCCCACCCCGGCGCCAATCACGACCTCGGCCATCCGCATCGAGGCGTTGAGCCAGGGGTTGCTGGCGTTCAGATGGGAAAAAATGACAATGAGCAGCAGGGTGGAAACCACCTGGCGTCCCCGGTCGGAAAATCCGAGCGCCTGTCCCAGGAGAAGGGACAGGGCCATGACGGCTCCCAGTGTCCACATGTGTGCGGGAAGAAACAGCAGGTACAGTACGGCGGCCCCCGCCCCAAGAAGACCGGAAAACAGGGTGGACCAGAAGGTCAAACGGGTTTCCGTCCAGCTGTCCCGGAAGACTGCCAGTACGGTGACGGCCGACCAGAGAGCTCCGATTACGGCATTTGTGACATGGGCGGGTACCACTTCACTGAGTTCGTAGCCCAGAAAATAGGCGACCAGCACCAGAACCGTAATGGTAACGGTACGCAGATAGGCATCCCATCGGCCGACGCGGTGTTCGGCCTTCAGGAGCTGTTCCTTGCAGTAACGGACTGGATTCATGGCACCGCATCATAGCAGGACTTCGCCGCTTTCGGGGATGGGCATGCGGAAGTGGTGCATCCGTAAGGGCTGGGGGGTGTTTTCCGGGGCTGGGTCGGCCTGGCCCCCCACCGGTGGGGACGGAGCCCGGATGCCCAGGCGGTGAAAGTGGTCCGGGATCTTGGCCTGCCGGACCTTCCGGACCCGCTCTGGTAAATGGTCATTTGGCCGGAAACGGCCGTCCTGTGAGAAAGGAGTTGTAAATGACTATTGGCAGCACCAGAGAATCAGGGCATCCATCCTGGGGAGACACTGCAGCATAGGCATATGTGTACTGGTAGACCGGCATCGCTTTCCCTGCGGGGCGCAATCAGATCGGGCCAGTTCATTCCACTGGCGGAAGCTCTGGAGAACGCCGGTCTGTCAGGCAGCGTACTGACCATGGAAATCACCGAGAGACTGCTGCTGAAAGAGTCCGGCCATGTCCGGCAGACCCTGACGGCAGATGGCAGTGACAAGGCACTGGTGGAAGCCGTCATCGTGATGGCCCACAGGCTGGGAATCCGGACGGTCGCCGAAGGGTGGAGACAGAGGCGCAGCGGAACATTCTCCTCTCCTTTGGCTGTGACTATGCCCAGGGCAGCCTCTAGCCGGCGGGTGAGTTCGAACGCCTGCTGCTAGGGTATGGCAGCATTTCTGCGGTTGGTCCGGGATCTTGCTCCCTATCCTGACGGGCCCCTTCCCCGGTCTTCCGGGGCAGCCTGCTTCCCGGGATGCCGGGCATACAGCTCCTGCAGGACATCCCGCAGCACCAGGGCTCCATTGTGTTCCCGGTCCCGGGCGGCATAGAGCAGTACCAGCTCCTGGCCGGCGCTTTCCTCCAGCAGCTGGCGGGCACGGTTTTCCATTGGGAATAGCTCCTCCCGGTAGCGGCGCGCAAATTCTTCCCACCGTTCCGGTTTGTGGCCAAACCACCCGCGCAGGGCCGTACTGGGGGCGAGTTCTTTCGGCCAGCTGTCCAGGAGCAGGTCGGCCCTGCGGATACCCCGTGGCCAAAGACGCTCGGCCAGTACGTGAAACCCGGGCGGAAGGGGGTGGTCATAAACCCGCCAGCAGCGGATGTCCCTGACGTTCATGGCAAAAGATCCTCCCGCAGACAGGGACAGCTTTCCTCCCGGTGCCGGGAGGAAAGCTGCCTGTACACCGGATCATGCACCGGACGGAGACGGCTGGCCAGACGCCCGGGTCCCTGAGGTCCTTCCCGGGAGAGGGCTGGCGACTGCGGCAGTCCTGGGCAGGAACCGTTTGGGAAATCCGGCGCCAGCGTTCCCGGGGTGATAGACTGAAAGGAGACTGGGTGTTCTTCCGGAGGGGGGCCAGACGTGGCTTTCATTGATCGTGAGCATGCAGCCCGCCAGCTGGCGGAACAGCTGTCGCGGTACCGGAACCGGCATCCCCTGGTGCTGGCGGTTCCCCGCGGAGCCGTACCCATGGGGGAAAT
>JAKARO010000042.1 GCA_021821885.1 Pseudomonadota bacterium | reverse complement strand
TGGATGCGCTGACCTATGCCGGCAATCTGGAAAGCCTGTCCGGGGTGCGGGACGATCCCCGATACCACTTTGCCCATGCGGACATCTGCGACCGTCCGGCCGTGGAGGCCCTGTTTGCCCGGCACCGCCCGCGGGCGGTCCTCCATTTTGCCGCCGAGAGCCACGTCGACCGCTCCATCCACGGGCCCGGGGATTTTGTCCGTACGAACATCCAGGGAACATATGCACTGCTGGAGGCGGCCCGCGGCTACTGGCAGGCCCTTCCGGAGAGGGAGAAAGAGGCCTTCCGTTTCCTGCATGTCTCCACCGATGAGGTGTATGGCAGCCTGTCCCCCACGGATCCGGCTTTTACCGAGACCACGCCGTATGCCCCCAACAGCCCATATGCCGCAAGCAAGGCGGCGAGTGACCACCTGGTGCGGGCCTGGCACCACACCTGGGGACTGCCGGTCCTGACGACGAACTGCTCCAACAACTATGGTCCGTACCAGTTCCCCGAGAAATTCATTCCCCTGATGGTCCATAATGCCCTGGCTGGAAAGCCCCTGCCGGTGTATGGCGACGGACAGAACGTGCGGGACTGGCTGTATGTGGAAGACCACTGCCGGGCGATTGCCCGGGTGCTGGAAGCGGGAACGCCCGGCGGGACCTGGAACATTGGGGGCCACAACGAGGTGCGGAACCTGGAGGTGGTGCATACCCTCTGTGACCTGCTGGACCGGATGCAGCCCCGTCTGGACGGGAAGGGCTACCGTTCGCAGATCACCTTTGTGGCGGACCGGCCGGGACACGACCGCCGCTACGCCATCGATGCCGGAAAGATCCGGCGGGATCTGGGCTGGGTGCCGCAGGAGACCTTTTCCACGGGCCTTGAACGGACTGTGCGCTGGTATCTGGACCATCCAGGCTGGGTGGAAGGGGTGACGAGCGGCACCTACCGGGAATGGATCGGCAGGCGGTATGCGGAAGAGACCCCATGAGCCAGCGTCTCCTCCTCCTTGGCGCGGACGGCCAGGTGGGCTGGGAACTGCGCCGGGCGCTGCTGCCCCTGGGCGAGGTGGTCGCCTGTACCCGCACCGGAGTGGACCTTGCGGATTCCGCGGGCCTTGAGGCGCTGCTGGAACGGGTGCGTCCGGACGTGATCGTGAATGCCGCCGCCTATACCGCTGTCGACCAGGCGGAACGTGAACCGGATCCCGCGCGCCGCATCAATGCCGATGCCCCTGGCCTTCTGGCCCGGTACGCCGCTTCGGAAAACGCGTGGCTGGTCCACTACTCCACGGACTTCGCTTTTGACGGAACCGGGACAGTTCCCTGGACGGAGGCGGATGCACCCCATCCACAAAACGTCTACGGCCAGAGCAAGCTCCTGGGAGAGGCGGCCATTGTCCGGAGTGGCTGCCGCCATCTCGTGTTCCGCACCTCCTGGGTATATGCCGCCCGGGGACAGAATTTTGCGAAAACCATGCTGCGGCTGGCCCTCACGCGCGACAGCCCCCGGGTGGTGGCTGACCAGACCGGCGTGCCCACCAGCGCGGATCTGCTGGCGGATGTGACGGCCCTGGCCCTGTACGGGTGCCGGGGAATCCGGGTGCACATGACCGGTCCGGGGTGTACCACCTGGCACGGCTATGCCCGCCATGTCCTGGCCCGGGCCGGCAGTCCCGGCTCGATCAGCTGGTCCGTCCGCAGGGAAAACTGGTGCAGGTGGTGGCTGGCAGGGTGTGGGATGTGGCGGTCGACCTTCGGCGCAGCTCCCCGCGCTTTGGGCAGTGGGCAGGGGTGGAGCTCTCAGGGGAAAATCACCGGCAGCTCTGGGTTCGCCGGGATTCGGGCATGGATTTGTGGTGCTCAGCGACCTGGCCGACTTCCTTTACAAGACGACCGATTGCTGGTTTGCGGAGTATGAGCGTTCGGTGGCCTGGAACGATCCGGATCTGGGCATTGCCTGGCCCCTGGAGGGAGTGGCACCGGTGCTGGCAGCGAAAGACGCTGCGGCGCCCCGTCTTGCCCTTGCGGAACTCTACCCGTAAGGGAAAATCCGGCCCCATGCTTCTGGCAGAGATTGCCCACAAGGGGGGAGGCTCCTGCATGGGGGCGGAGAATATCCCTCGCATCCTCTCTCTCCGTCGTCGTCCGGTATGCCCCTGTGTGTACAGCGCTACCGGACCGGCCGCCTGAATATGGCATGCTGGCGGCATGCTACACGACTGCTTTCCGGGGGAGCCCCCTGGATGTGATGATGGATCTGGCTCGCACGGTGCACTCCGGGCCGGTAAGGAGTACCATTTTCTGCCATTTCAAAAGGAGCCTGACTGGTGATGCAGCCTGCCTGTGCGACAGGACATGATTCTGGAATCCCGACCATCCTGGTCGCAGGGGGTGCGGGCTATATTGGATCCCATATGGTAAAGAGGCTGGCACTGTCGGGTTACCAGGTGCTGGTAGTGGACAATCTGTCCACGGGTTTCCGTGATGCGGTGCGCCATGGGCAGTTTGTGGAGGGAGATCTGGCCGATGCCGGATTTTTGGACCGGATTTTTGTGGAGCGCGGGATCTCGGCCGTTCTCCATTTCGCGGCCCTGAGCCAAGTGGGTGAATCTGTTCTGGTGCCAGTGCGCTACTACCGCAACAACGTGGCCAACACCCTAAACCTTCTGGACGCCATGCAGCGGCATGGTGTCCAGAATTTCATCTTTTCCTCTACCGCCGCCATTTTTGGCGAGCCCGGATATACGCCCATTGATGAACGGCATCCCATGCAGCCCATCAGTCCGTATGGGCGGTCCAAAAAAATGGTGGAAGAAATCCTGGCAGATGGAGACCGTGCCGGTGGCCTGCGCTATGTGAGCCTGCGGTACTTTAATGCCGCCGGCGCGGATCCTGATGGGGAACTGGGCGAGCGCCATGATCCGGAAAGCCACCTGATCCCCCTGGTCCTTCAGGCTGCCAGCGGTCGCCGGTCACACATAGCCATTTTTGGGAGCGACTATCCTACGCCGGATGGTACCTGTATCCGGGACTATATCCATGTCCATGACCTCTGTACCGCCCATCTGCTGGCCCTGGAACATCTTCTGGCCGGTGGTGCGAGTCTGGCGCTGAATCTGGGCAATGGTCAGGGTTTTTCCGTTCGGGAGGTCATTGACACGGCCCGCCGGGTGAGCGGGCGGGAGATTCCGGTTCAGGTTCATGACCGTCGGCCAGGCGATCCGGCCATCCTGGTTGCGGACAGCCGGAACGCCTCCGTGAAGCTGGGCTGGACGCCCCTATACCCGGATCTGGAAACGATCGTCGGTGATGCCTGGAGCTGGGAGCAGAGAAAAAGCCGGTCCTGGTAGCGGCATGGCGGGGCCAATGCTGGACCGCCTG
>JAKARO010000010.1 GCA_021821885.1 Pseudomonadota bacterium | reverse complement strand
CCATGGAGGCGACGCCATCGGTGTCCGCAGAAAATATTCGCCGGTTTGCCAGGCGTCGCCTGCTGCCGCAGCAACCTGCTCACACGGATGGTCTTGTGGCACTGAAGGTTCTGGGAGAAACGCAGCATCTGCAGGAATACCTGGACGAGTTCGTCTACCGCTTCAACCGACGTTCTTGGGAGCCAGAGCTATCCATGCGCTTGCTCAACGCCTGTATGGACCACCGACCCGTCCGCTTGGCGGCTGAGAATGGTTCATAGGCATGTTCCGGGAAACGGGTGACAGACAGGTTGGGAATGTGGCTATGGCGCCAGTGCTCCGGTGGCAGCTCTGCGCCGGGAAGGAAAAAGAATGTCCTGTCCGGTCGCCGGACATCATGCTGGCAGAATGGCGTCCGGCAAGCGGGAATTCCCTGCCAGACAGGACTGGCCGGGATGGCGGGTTTTTGGGCAGGCATTTTGTGGCGAATGCCCTAGAAGCGGTATGTGAACATCAACCGGTTGTAGACAAAAGAATGGTTGGGTGATCCCGGGAATAATCCCTTTTTGCCGCCATTGCCCACTTCCATCTGATCCCGTAAACACAGTCCCTTAAATATGCCCAGGGGAAAATAGCTGATGTTAAAGTGGGTCCAGTTGCTGTTCCCGGTAAAATAGGTGGTGAATTGTGAGTAACCGGCAGTGATCTGCACCTGCCTGGGAAGAATCCAGTAGGCAGCGCGTACCCGCCAGCCGTGTCCGGGACCTACGCCTGCCAGACCCTGAATCATGCTGTCCACGTATAGGGGGTCCGCCGTATAGCCGATGGTGTATGGTGAAATAATGCTCCCACCGCCGAGAGCGCGGGCGTGCAGTTCAGTCGCGTCATAGGCCCACCACAAGCTGCCATGGGGGAAAGTTACCCCGGTTTTGATGCCCCAGCTGGTACTGTTGACTCCCTGCCCTGGCTGACCAAAAAGGGTGGTCCGGGTGCTGGCAAAGGCTTCTCCGGCACCCCACTCCCGGATGAACTGGGCGTCTGCAAAAGGCTGGATCACGGAAGATACGGGCAGGCTATAGTGCCCGCTCCAGTAAAACAGGTTGGCAAACTGGCTGAACTGGTAAAACCAGGCGCCGGTTCTGGCCGTGTGCCAGTGGTACCGTGCGCCGAAGGCTAACGCTCCATTGCTCTCTGACGTATAGCTTGCGGGCAGGACATTGGGACCTCCATACAGGTAGTCGCCAAAGCTGGGGCTGTAATAGTAGAGGTTGTCCTGGGTGAAATGGCTGCTGGTGCGGTCTTTCCAACGGAAAATACGCAGGGCACTCAGGGCCAGTCCACGGATGGGGCGCGCCTGCAGGGTGAGACCCTGATAGGTTACGGGAATGACGCGGCCACCTACCCGGTTCAGCCATGGGGTATCGACGAGCTGGTCACCCGCCCTGGCGGTGATCCAGCGATCCTGGTATTCCAGAAATGCCTGCCCCAGAGCGTTGATGGAGGCACCGTCCCCCATCAGGGTTTTGTCGACCTGATTGGGGTTGCTGGCCAGGGTTCCCATGGCGTTTGCGGTATAAAAACTGATCCCTATCCGGAATCCGGACAAAAACGGGGCTGTCAGGACATTGAGGCGACCGGCCAGCGCATAGGCGTAGGCATTGGGTGCGGCTGGGGTGCCATAGAGCCGGGAGAAGTAATAGGAGCGGATTTGTCCGCGGATTTTGCTTTGGGCAAAAAACTGTCCCAGGGTATCTGCCTGGGCAACGGTGCCGGCCAGCATGCCGGTGACGGTCAGGACACATACAGGCATTTTTTTCATGCGAGAGCTCCGGCGGTGGCAATGGCTGAATCATTATATCTAATGGTATATAGCGAACAGGGGCGCGAAGACCAGGGCCTGTTGCCGCCCTTTGGGGCATGCTGAAGTGCCCGCAAACAGCAGACCGGACACCTGAATGCCCCTGCAGCCGGAATGGTGGCAGGGTCGAAGAATGCCTATTTCAGATCGGGTCCTTCCGGTTGGCTGTATCCGGTTTTCTGGAACATGGCCTGACCGGCAGGGCTGTTCATGAAGTGGATAAAAGCCATGCCCAGTTCCGGATCGGGGGCGCTGGCGGGAACCGCGGCATAAAATACCAGCGGCTGGGTGCCGACGGTTTTGGGTTTGCCATTTACGTTCAGGGTGAAATGCACCTTGCTATACCAGCCCCTGGACATGGACGGATTGCTGAGATTGATCTGGTCGGGCAAGGTAATGTACGGCAGATGGAGGGACCTGGCCGCGCTCAAATAGCCCGATGAGGCGGCCATCTGTCCGCTCTTGAGCCGGGCGAGCAGGGAGACTTCGGTAAAAATCTGGGTCTGGTTTTCCAGAGGTCCAAGAATGGTTTTGACGAGATCCGGCTGGTGATAATATTTTTCCGCCAGCATGAAGGCGAAAATAATGTTCTGGCCTTGGGGGTCCGTTTCCGGATCCGTACGTCCAAAGCGCACGCCCGGCATTTCCAGCACCGTGTACCAGGGTATCCGGCCCGCTGCCGCTTTCCTGAAGTCTTTGGCGTAGGGGCTGTTGGGGCTATAGGCGATACACATGGCGGTGCTGGCAACGGGATAGGCTTTTTTGACCAGACCGGCTTTGATGAGAATTTCGATGGGGCCCGGGGTAATGGAGACAAATACGTCTGGCTGAATCTTGCGGGCGGCGATCAGGTGTGCGAGACCATAGGCGCCATCTCCTTCTCCCTGGTACTCGACCTTGTGCTTTTTGGCAAAGGCCGGTCCCAGGTACAGATCCATGACCGCCCCCATGGAGCCGGCGTACGCGACACGAAGATCCGCTGCGTGAGCCGCGGCTGGCAGCGCCAGCAGGGTGGTAGCGGTGACCAGCCATGTGGCTGCCGTGCGTAACCTGATTCGGTGAATGGTCATTCCGGAGGTTCCTCGCTGTTTCTTTTGGATGGCTGAAAATCCGGTCTGACCGGCATGGGACAGGCCACAGGGATGAAGCTCCTGCCGGTGCGGTGGCCGGGCCAGATTCTGCGGTTTTCCAAAGCGCTAATCCTTCACCGTCCAGGGGGGAACCAGGCCCAGGGCCGGGAAGAACATCTGTTCGGGATCCATCTGCCACCCCCTGTCAATCCGATAATATCCACGCCACCCTCTCCCGTGCCCGCGCAAAACGGCCGGGAACCCTTCCGGATATATCTGATAATATATAACGTAACCGGCAAGCAGAAAATTCACCCGGCCTGCGGGTACCGGTTCCCTGTTCCCCCATTTTTTCGAACTGCCCGGCGTGGCTATCGCCGTTTTTTCCCGGTTTCCTGAAAGTTGCTAAGATGTCCTTCGCGATGTGCCTGGGAACGCGCTGCGGCCATGATCCGGGCACTGCGGCCAGGCGGGGCGACACGGGAAACCAGTTTCTCCAGGGAGCCACTGCCACAGTGGGGACAGGTGGCTGCAGTGGAGGCACTGACCAGCAGTTCGCAGTCGGCCTGGCAGTGGGTACAGTGAAAACTGAAAATAGGCATGGTCTGGTTTCCTGCTAGAGGGCAAGCTGTGTGCTGCCCGGGTCACGGGCCTCTTTCGGGGTGGCGGGCCGACGCCAGGTCCGCAGCCGGTTCAGGCATCCCAGGCTGGCTGCCATGTCCAGCGCCGTATAGTCGTCCAGCGACTGCAGGTCCGGATTCGCGCCCAGCAGCAGAAGCTGTTCCAGCACTTCTTCCCGGCCCGACGAGGCGGCGTACATGAGGCAGGTGGCCCCGTTGTCGTTCTGGTGGTCCAGATCCGCGCCTGTCGCGGCGAGGTGGCGGATGATCTGCAAATTGCCACCGATACAGGCATACCACAGGGCCTGGTTGCCATCCTCATTGCACCGGTGCAGGCGGGCTCCGGATTCCAGAATGGCGGACACAGCTGCTATTTCACTGGCCGCGGCCAGACGCATCAGGGGAGTGACTCCCCCGGGACCGGTTTCTTCGATGTCCTTCCCGGAAAAACCATGGGCTATGAGCCGGTTCTGCAGTTCGGTGTCCAGCGTTCCGGGACGTGGTTCCGGATGGTTTTTCCACGCCTCAAAGCCCCCATCCAGGCTGTAAACGTGTGCAAATCCAAAGTCCGTAAACATCTGGGCATAGACCTGGCTTGAATTGCCATGGTAGCAGTAGATGAGCACAGGCGTGTGCCGGGGGGTCGCCGTGAGATAGGTTTCAATATTGCTGCTCCCCAGTGGTGAAGCGCCACCAATGTGTTCCTGCTGGTAGTCGGCCTGGAGACGGCAGTCCAGTAGCACCAGATCTGGTCCCTGCATTAGCTGTCGGGCCTCATGGCTGTCAATCCGGTGAAAATGATGGCGTCCGCTCATGATTCTGGGTCCCTCCTCTCCTGTTTCACAGAATAGGGCGCCCCGGTCCGGATACGGGGGTCTGTCAGCGCCCGGCCAACAGCAAAGTGGTAAATGTCCTGGAAGCTCCGGTTTTTGAGACCGAGCATGCCGTGCACCGCGTCATCAAAGAAGCAGCCAATCCCGGTGCCATTTACCCCGTGCATTTCGGCCTCCATGTACAGGATCTGGCCGAGCAGCCCCGCTTCATGGAACAGGCGGGGATACTGCCAGGCGCCGGACTGGAGGGGTCCATCGTATTCGGCCAGGAAGATCACGGTAAAATGCCCATCCGCTGCAATGGACTGGTAACAGCAGAGTGTATGGGCCTGCCTGCGCAGGTCGCCGCTGTAAAGGAGCCGGATGGGAAGATGTTCCGGTGCTCCGGCGACCGGGCTCCAGGAAAAGGCCGGATCCAGGGCTTCCTGCAGTGCGGCCCCGGCCTCCATGCGCCTGGGCAGGGCAAACAGTCCTGGCTCCAGTCCATGCACACGGTGGACCAGCAGCAGCAGATGGACCCGCGGGGCCCATGGCCAGAAATCCAGGGCGCTCTGGGGCCGTGGTAGGAGTGCGTCCAGCATGGCAAAAAAATCCGGCGCGGGAAGGGCATCGCCGCGCTGGAAGCGCTGGGTGCTGCGCCGGCGCAGGATCAGCGTGCCGGCAGGGATGTCCGGGGCGTTCCAGGTCCTCCCGGGCCACGGGTCCGGGGTGGACGCCAGAGGGTCGGCATTTCCTGGCCCCATGGCGGCCCGGGCGGTCTCCTGGATAACCGGCCAGTGATAGAGGGGCCGTGGATCCAGGCGGGTGGCAGTTCCCCACCAGTGTGTGCTGGCAGGGGAAGGGGATAGTGCCGGGAGATCCTGGGGCTGGCCGGTCACAATATCCAGCAGGACCTCTGCGTGTTCTTTTTCGGCGTCGCCGAAATCTTCTGGCCGGTCGACGCCGAGGTACGCCTCGAGCGGCCTCCCGCCCATCTCTGGCTGCAGTCGCAGTCCCCATCCCAGGGTAAGTGCGGCGTAGCGCAGGGCGCCCATGGCATGACCGGTATCCAGGTAGCAGTAGCGCAGGGCCCGTTCCCCATATTTCCACGCCTCCCGCCAGTGTATGGAGGTCAGGCCGACAGCAAGGGACGATGGGACAGGTTCCTGGGTGTCTGTCCGGCGCCGCTCCAGCAGATGCTCGCGGCTCAGGTAATGGTACAGGCCGTTTTCCAGATCCGGAATTCCCTGGCACCTCACATAGGCCTCGGTCGGATGGAGATTGCCGCTGGAAGGATTGCAGCGCAGTGGCCAGCGGTCCGGACCCAGCTCCTTCCAGGCGGCCAGCCCCAGGGACCACTGTAGCAGCTGGCCGGCACTCTGGCGGGTGACGGGTTGCGCGGGCATCCCCAGACAGGCCGCAAAACTGGGGCTTTCTCCAGGGCGCGCGAAAGGGAGCGGGACCCGGGGGCTACCCGCAAATTCGCGGAAGGGAGCGGGCTGCGCGTCCCAGTCCAGGGTATCCGGACCGGCCGCATAGCGGTCGGGACGGTGCTTGGTGCGCTCATGGTAGTGTTTCACCATCTGCACGGCTGCGTACCCCGGATCTTCCGCCGGAAAGCCAGGTCCATCAGGCACTGGTTTCGCCAGTCCGCGCTATGCTGTCGAGGGAGACATGGCTGACGCCCTGCGCCTGGTGGAACACCTTGAAGACCTTTTCCGAAACGGGGGTCGAGCGGATAAAATCCTGATAGGACCGGGTGAGCAGGCGGGTGTAGAGCACCTTGAGTGCGTCGTCGTCCAGCGTGTCGGTACCAGTCTCATGGCGAAGATAGTCATGAAAGCGCTTCAGGATGTGAAGACGGTTGACGTGGACAACGTGCTCATCATACGGGATTTCCAGAAAATTCAGAAAATCCTCGGCAGACGACATGGCGGACAGGCTGCTGCGAAATGTGCTCATCTGCTGGTCTCCAGTTCTAGACGGTGTGCGGGGGGCCGGATCTTCGCGGATCGGTAGGGTACAGAGATCGGGTACAAGGTCACTGCATTGGCTGCAGTCTGGCGGTACAGGCGGGAAGCCATCCTCGTGGTTCGCCCGCAGCTGTGATTCCAGGGCGCCGATCCGCTCCATCAGGCACTGGATGGCCCTGCCGACAGGGTCAGGCATCAGGTGATGGTCGAGGTCAATGCCCTGGGCAATCCGGCGTTTTTCCATGGGTACCACGACCCGGCCCGGGATGCCGACCACGGTCATGCCAGGGGGAACATCCTGGATAACGACGGCGTTGGCACCCACCTGGCTGTCCTGGCCGATGCAGACCGGACCCAGGATTTTGGCGCCGGCGCCTACCATGACCCGGTCGCCCAGGGTGGGATGGCGTTTGCCAGGGTTCCAGCTGGTTCCCCCCAGGGTGACACCATGATACAGGGTGCAGTCCACCCCAATTTCTGCCGTTTCACCGATGACGACTCCCATGCCGTGGTCGATGAAGAAGCGCCGGCCAATCCGGGCTCCCGGATGGATATCAATCCCGGTCAGAAAACGGGCCAGCGCGGACAGAAACCGGGCCGGATAGCGGTGGCCCCGGTTCCACCACTGGTGGGCGAGACGGTGGGCCGCGATGGCGTGAACCCCGGGATAGGTGGAGAAGACCTCGAATTTGGTACGGGCCGCCGGGTCCCGTTCAAAGACACAGTCCATGTCTTCCTTCAGCATCCCCCACCAGGAAAGCTTGGACTCAGGCTGTTGCCTGTCAGCGATGGAAGTGGCCACGGATGCTCTCCTTTCAGGACATTTTCTGGCGGATTTCCATGCTCTCCAGGAGGAAGCGCCGAAGATCCTCGACCGGGGGAGGGGACTTGTACTGCAGGACATACTGGCGGACCTGCCGGAGAATGCTTTCAGCCTGGGCCTCCGTAATGCTGCACCCCAGTTCGGCGTAGGCACGGATGATGGCCTTGGTACCGGAGTGCTTGCCGATTACCATCTGGTGCTCCCGCCCCAGTTCCTCCGGGGGGATGCTCTGGTAGTTGTGGCGGTTCTTGATCAGTCCATCCACGTGGATGCCAGATTCGTGGCTGAACACTGCGTCGCCGACGATGCTTTTTCCCGCTGCGATTTGCCGCCTGGAGGCTGCGACTACCATGCGGGAGATGCTCTGGAACAGGCGCGCGTCAATCCCGGTTTCCAGACCGAAGAGATGGTGGAGACACATGACGACTTCTTCCAGGGCCGCATTGCCAGCCCGTTCTCCCAGCCCGTTTACGGTGGTGTTGACGTGCGTGGCGCCAGAACGGAGGGCGGCAATGGAGTTGGCAGTGGCCAGGCCCAGATCGTCATGGGCGTGGATCTCGATTTCCATATCGGTAGCGGCACGCAGCCGGTGGAAAATCTGGGCGGTCAGGAACGGTTCCAGGATGCCCAGGGTATCCGCATAGCGGAACCGCCGGGCACCGGCCTTTTCCGCCACTTCCATGACCTGCAGTACGAAATCGGGATGCGCGCGGGAGGCATCTTCTCCCCCTACCGAAACATCCATGCCGCTGTCCAGCACCTCCCGGACTCTGCGGTCGACCTCCTGCAGCACCCACTGGCGGCTTTTTCCGAGCTTGCTCCCAATCTGGATGTCCGAGAGGGGGACGGAGGCATTGACCATATCCACCCGGCAGCGCCGGGCCGCCGCAATGTCCCGGTCGTGCATGCGGCACCAGACGACGAGCCTCGTGTCCAGGCCGAGATGGCTGATCGCCTGGATGTTTTCTTCTTCCTCGGGACCGATGGCCGGGATGCCGACTTCCAGTTCGGGAACACCGGCCTGGGAGAGGTGCCGGGCAATGTCCAGTTTTTCTTCCAGACAGAAGGCAACTCCGGCTGCCTGCTCTCCATCCCGCAGTGTGGTGTCATGGATGACCGCATACATGGCGTGCACCGGCCTCGTGCTATGCATACACAGGGGCAAAACCGGTCCCGTTCGATACCGGACCGTTGATGCCCCAGTAGGGGGAGAGGCGGCGCAGCTGTTCGATGATGGGGGGTGTCTGGGCCAGAACCCAGTCTACCTCGGCCTCCGTGCTTTCGCGGGACAGGGAAAAACGGATGGTGCCGTGCGCGGCCGTGTAGGGAATATCCATCGCACGCAGCACATGGGACGGCTCCAGCGAACCGGACGTGCAGGCCGACCCGGAAGAGGCGGCGATGTTGGCCCGGCTGAGCAGCATGAGAATCGCCTCTCCCTCAATATACTCAAAGGAGATGCTGGAGGTATTGGGCAGGCGGCTTTCCAGGTCGCCATTGACAAAAGTGTGGGGAACACACCCCAGAATCCCGGCCTCCAGCCGGTCCCGCAGGGCGCGCACCACGGTATTCTCATATTCCAGATGCTCCAGTGCGAGTTCGGCGGCCCTGCCAAGGGCGATGATGCCGGTGGTGTTTTCGGTTCCGGCACGCCGTCCCCGTTCCTGGTGTCCACCACGGAGCAGAGGCCGGAAACGGGTGCCACGCCGGACATACAGCGCACCGACCCCCTTGGGGGCATGGAGCTTGTGCCCGGACAGGGACAGCATGTCGATGGCGGAGTCGCGCAGGTTCAGGGGGATTTTTCCAGCCGCCTGTACGGCATCCGTATGAAATACGGCCCCTTTCGCCTTGGCCATCCGCGCCAGGGTTTCGATGGGGAAAATGGTACCGGTTTCGTTATTGGCGTACATCATGGAGACGATGGCTACCCGGTCGGACAGGGCAGCCGTGTAGGCCTCCAGATCAATACGGCCCTGGCGGTCTACCGGGATGTACCACACCCTGTACCCTTCATGCCGTTCCAGATGGTCGCAAAGACTGAGAATCGCCGGATGCTCGACCGTACTGGTGATGATTTCCCGGCGGTTTGGCTGGGCCGCGAGGGCAGAAAGGATGGCGGTATTGTCCGACTCCGTCCCGCAGGACGTGAAAATGACCTCTGAATCATGTTCGGCCCCAAGCAGGCTCTGCAGGTGCGCCCGTGCTTCTTCCAGGCGTTTCCCGACATCGCCGCCAAAGCTGTGCATGGAGGAGGGATTTCCATAGTATTCGCTGAAATACGGGAGTATCGATTGCAGGACGGCCGGATCTACCCGGGTCGTCGCATTGTTGTCCATATACGCACTGGTCATGGCAGGTCTCCACTGGTCTGTGACGGGCTGGCGGAAGTGCCCGGCGGTGGAATCCGCCAGCATCCGGACGGGGAATTTCCCTCTGGCCGGGTACTGGGGAGCCTGTTGCCGGCCATTGCGGCGGTGTCTGCCGTTCTCCGGGACGGCTCCCTGGGGGCGCGGATCATGGCCGGGTCTCCTCAGCTGTGGGGGAAACTGGCCGGTATTACACGCACGGGACGGCCAAGGGTGAGCATCAGGCGTTCCTGGATACCGGCCAGGGTGACCCCGGAAGACTGGCAGTTCATGCAGGAACCACTCATGGCCAGCTTGACCGTATCCCCTTCGACGTCCACAAGCTCAATGTTGCCGCCATCCATCTGGAACTGCGGGCGCATGTCGTCAATGACTGCCGAGATTTTCTGGATTTTCTGCACCATGGTAAGCCCCGTCGGGGTGGCCGCGGCCGGCGTGGCTACCTTCACAGGCATGGCGACCTTTACGGGCGTGGACTGCGGGCCGTTGACGGCCAGCAGAATGTCCTCGATTTTTTCGTGACAGCTCTGGCAGCCACCACCCGCCTTGGTGTAGAACGTAATCTCTTCCACCGAGCGGAGGCTGTTTTCCCGCGCGACCTTTTCGATCAGCGCGGAATCGATGGCGAAGCATTTGCACACAAGTGCGCCCTCTTCGTGATCGTCCGACCATTCCTCCCCCCGGTAGCTGGCGATGGCAGCATGCAGGGCCTCGGCCCCCATGACCGAACAGTGCATTTTTTCCGGGGGCAGGCCGCCCAGATATTCGGCTATGTCCTGGTTGGTGATTTTGAGGGCTTCATCGAGAGTTTTGCCGATGACCAGTTCGGTGAGGGCCGAGGAAGAGGCAATGGCCGATCCGCAGCCAAAGGTCTGGAAGCGTGCGTCCAGAATAATGTCCGTATCCGGGTCGACTTTCAGCATGAGCCGCAGCGCGTCCCCACAGCTGATGGATCCGACATCGCCGACCGCATTCGCATCTTCGAGAATGCCGGTGTTTTTGGGGTTGAAAAAGAGGTCTTTTACCTTGTCGCTATAGTCCCACATGGCATTAGCTCCGGTGTCCACAGGAAGAAGACGTGGCGGCGGGACGGTCGTCGGTACTGAACGATGAACCACAGCCACAACTGCTTTTGGCATTGGGGTTTTCGAAACGGAACCCGCTGCCGCTCAGTTCATCGACATAGTCCACGATCACCCCCGTCAGCAGCGGAGCGCTGCCGTCATCGACAAATACGGAGATTCCGTCGATGGCGAGTATGGTATCCTCCGCCTGTGCGGACTGTTCCAGTGCCATGCCATACTGGTAGCCGGAACAGCCGCCACCCGTGACCGCGATGCGCAGGCCATTGGCTTCAGGATTCTCGGAAAGCAGGGTTTTGACAACATCTACAGCCTTGCCTGTCAGGGTGAGCATGGGGCCTCCTAATAAATCAGTACGGACAGCGTTCAGCCTGAGATATGCAAAACACAGGCCAGACCCGCAATTTTCTCAGGAAGCTGTTTATTAAAGATATTTTCTGGCCGGTGGCGGCGTTCTGCCGGTTTTGTCGCGTTTGCTACATTTCCGGACAGAATATTTGAAGGAAACGGGACAATTTGGGCCGTGGGGTGGGGGGACCGGACACCCGCCTGTGCCGCCTTTCTGCACCGCTGGCGCGGAAAGGCCCGGAACGGCAGACCGTTCCGGGCCCTGGCCACGGCGGAGGACCTCCGGAAACTAGACCGGCCGGTTCTCCCCGGGATCCCGTACCGGACCCATGCCCGCCAGACAGTCCGCGTAGGCGATGGGCGGAAAGGGGTCGGTAAAGCTGGCCGCACCGGTGGCAAGTCGGTCGATCTTGTTGGCGGTATCCAGTTTTTTCAGGTCGTTGCGTTCAATCCGGAACAGGTCCAGAAGTTCGTTGTAGACGGTGGACTCATCGAGGGGCAGGATGTGGAAGGGAATGCCCTGGTATTCCATCTGGTAGCGCCGGCTGAGATCAATGTTGTTGCAGAAAATGAAATGTTTTCCTGTCGGTGAGAGGGTATCCCCAATGGCCTCGGCCAGTGGCTCCAGGTAGCCGAATGAAAGCAGGTAGCAGGAGAAAAAGTCGATTCTCCGTGAGCTTCCTTCCGAGGTGGTAATCACCTGCTGGGCCAGCAGTTCCGGCGGACGGGCCTCATCTGCCACGTTCTGGGCAAAGCGGATGGCCAGTTCGCCGCGAAATCCGGCCCGTCCCGAAGAGGGGATGGTTCCCCTGAATACGGGGCTTAGCAGCCTTCCCTGCTGCTCCAGAACTGAAAATGCGCTGTTTTCCAAGGATTGCGACATCGGATTTCTCCCTAGGTCATGGGTGGGTGTGTGGATGTGGCACCGTCACGGCCGTGCGGACCGCAAGGCAGCCAGGGAATTCCAGGCGTCGCCTTCTTCGGGTCCAAAGCAGAGGTGGTGATCAGTGCATTCCTGACAGCTGGGCGCCTGGCAGACCCGCACCTCTGCCAGGCTGCACAGCTCCCGGTAAAAGAACTTTTTCCATTTCATGTTATCCCGGTTGCGGGTGCACAGGGCCGGGAAATGCCGCGCCAGGGCGGCGGTCAGGTCTTCCCTTCCGGGCAGGCCGAGATCCTGCCAGAGATGGTTCTGTCCGAGACAGGCCTGGGCCAGGACCGCGGCCATCAGCGGGGCCACCTCCCCGGACGGCGCCGCGGCACTGGCCATGAGGAGGCTGTAGAGGTCCTGCCATTCGTCCGGCCGGTGGGCTTCCGGGATCTTTGCCCCTCCAGCGCATTCACAGAGGAAATTCTGCTGGGCCCGGGCGTGCAGCCCGGTCCTGAGACACGCCCGCCCGTCCAGACCGGCCATAAACTCCGGAAAAAATCTGGACAGCAGCTGCCGCAGTCCTGCCGGATCCAGGCCAAGGGCGCTGCCCAGACTTCCGGTGCGCAGTGCCGCCTTGTGGCTTATGCAGGCCGCAAAGAACCGTACGTCGTCGCCGGGTTCCGACGGACTGCCTACCGAGACCAGATAGTGGTACAGGGCGCTGCTGTGCATGGATCCGGTTCCAGACCGGGTTACCCGGCTACCGCGACCGCTGCCGGCAGCGGCAGCGGCGCATGGGTGTAGCAGTCCTTGGGACAGACCCGGGAACAGGCTTCACAGCCAATGCATTTTTCCGGATGGGCAATGGTCATGAATTTCCGTTCCGCCTCATCGTCATCAGCAGCCACGATCTCTCCCTCCTCCGTGATGCCAACCAGACTGAGCACGTCGCGTCCACAGGCGCGGAAGCAGCGGCCGCAGCCAATGCATTTTTCCGTGTTGATGACCTCGACAAAGTGTGGCGTCCAGTCCAGACCCCCTTTGGTGATGCCGCCGACCGTATCCATGGCGTCATCCTCCCGGAAGGGAGGCGAGCCGGGCTTTTGCCACCATCAGATCTTCGTAGGCGGTAAAAGCCTGCTGGGCGAGTCCCGGGATTTTTTCCCAGCCCAGCGGGAGCTCTTCGGCGAGGTCGTGCAGGTCCATTTTCAGTTTGGTAGCCCTGGCATTGAGCTGCCGGATCTCGGCCCGCAGATTTTCCTTGTCTTCCATGATGGTCTCCCAGTGTTTGGCATCCACTTCCGTTGGCAGCATGTAAACAGACATTCCCATGGCTTTTTCTCCTATTCTGGTACTCCCCGGCGCCACAGCCTCTGGCCAGATGTCAGAAGTGGGCAGCCTCCGGGAATTTTTCGATCATCTCCAGAGCCCCTGACACCAGTTTTTCCCCTTCCTCCGCCAGTTTTTCCATGGAAGGAAAGCCAAAACGGTGGACATCGCGCAGCTGCCGGTTGACCACGACCAGACGGCCGGCCAGGAGCACCATGCGCCCAAAGCCCTCATGGCTCATTTTCATCATGGGCGAGACCATGACACCGGAGGCCCGCTCGGTGGCGAGGCCGACCGCGTTGTAGAACAGCTCGACGCGCCACAGCACCTCGGGATCGGGATCGCCAATAATGGGGATTGCCCGCCGCTGTTCCTTGTCCAGGATGTAGGGGGACAGCAGTTCGGCGTCCGGTTTTTTCTCCCAGGCGCCATAGCTGTCCTGGGCACGCCACTGTTTGACCAGCTCCCGGATAAACTGCGTTTCCATGGGCGTCACGACAACTTCCACAACGCTGGCTTCAGGCATGGGTAAATTCCTCCTCTTCAATCTCAAATTCCCGCTTCTGTCCCTTGTTCACTACCTTGCGCAGCCATGGTGGGGGAGTGCCCTGCAGAACGGCCTGCAGTTTTTCCAGCAGGGCAGTGATCGGTTCTGGCTCGTTGACCTTGATGGGATGGATCCGGAGTGCCACCACGCGTGCGGCGCCGGACCCGCCAATGGCGGCGACATAGAGAATGGAACAGTCCCGGATGGCTTCGAGTTTCGGGGCCAGCTTGTCCTCATTGCCGTCTTCTGCCAGTTCCCCATCAAACTGGACGGCTTCCAGAAACTGGTAGCCATCGGCACTGACCTCGTAAATGGCGATATTCTTTGCCCAGCCAAAGTGGGCATCCACGCGCTGCAGGTCCTGAGTGGAAAAAGCGACTTTCATACCTCCTCCTCCTGTATCGGTACTATTCAGCAAGCGCAGCCGGCGCACATGCATCTGGGCTCTCCGCAGGTAATGGCCAGCTCGCGGGCGTATTTTCCGTTTCCGAACCAGCCAGCAGATTGGCGATGTCAAAAGTCAGGCCCATGGCGCCACGGTAGCCCAGAATGCCGCGATGGGCCGCACCCAGACGGTCGAAGATGGGGATGCCGATACGGTGCAGGGGAATGCCCAGGCGTCCGGAAGCCTGGCGGCCGTGGGAATGGGTCAGCAGCAGGTCGCAGTTGGCACTTCCCGACTCCAGGTCTTCGAGATCTCCCAGCAGAACCTCCGCACAGGGGATCCGGGAAAGCAGTGGCGAGTCGGTGGTGGTGATGGCGGTCTGCAGGACCGCGCCCATCTCGTGGACCCAGTTTCCCAGTTCCCAGAGCAGGTCCGGTTCGGCTCCCACGGCAATCTTTTTTCCACCAAAGAAAAAATGTGCGTCGAGCATGGCATCCACCAGCTGGCTGCGCTGGCGGCGGTATTTTGCCGGGACAGGCCGCCCGCTTACCCGGCTCAGGCAGTCGAGGAGCTGGTCGGTGGCTTCCAGACCCAGAACCCGGTCGAAAAGGACGTAGGCCTGCCCCGTTTTCCGGGCCAGCGCATCCGCGGCCGGCCGCATCTGCTCCCCAAGGGCAATGGTCAGTTCAGCCCCTCCCATGCCCGCGATGGCTTCGAGTGGCGTGCCCCCCAGGGAATTTGGGGTGAATTCCTCGGGAACATGTCCGTCCAGGGACCCCGAAATATCCGGAAACACGGTAGCCCCGAGGCCAAAGGCCGCACACATGTCGCGAATCTCGTCGAGGTCCGCCGGGGTGAGGTGGGAGCCGGCCAGAACGTTGATCCGCCTGCTTCCGGCACCGGTCCAGGCGTCCCCCTGGACCAGTGTGCCGACCATGCTGGCGCAGGCACTGGACCAGCCGTCCTGGAAAGCCCCCCGAAAGTCCGGTGTGGAGACGTATACCAGGGCGAGGCTGTCCAGCTCTGGGTGCTGGGCCCGGAAGTTTTTGAGATAGCCATCCACATCGTCGCCCTTGGTCTCGGTGACCCCCGTGGAACAGATGCCGATGAGGGCTGGCTGGGTCCGCTGCTGGATGTTAAGGATGGCACTTCCAATATTGTCGAGTCCGCCCATGACCGTGGCCACTTCGCTCATCGCGGTGGTCTGCATGGGAATGCCTTCGTTGAAATGGCGCTGGAAGAGGACCAGCCCAAAGGCCGTACACCCCTGTGAGCCATGCAGCATAGGCATGCAGCGGTCAATTCCGAGGAAGGCCAGGGCACCGCCAATGGGCTGGCTCATTTTCAGCGGATTGACGGTACAGGATTTCTGGCTGCGCAGGACGAGGGCCATCAGCTCACCTCCCGCAGGTCCCAGGGGGCCGGTTTGCGGACGATCTGCCACATGGGATTGTGCAGGGAGAGATCAATCTGGCGGACCAGCTCCACCATTCCTTCGTAGCCGTTAAAGGCGTGGTGGCGTTCCTGGTTGATGTCCACCCAGGGCATGAGGTTTTTGAGGGCCGCGAACTGCGACCGTCCCCCGGAGAGGAGAATGTCGGCCCTGGCATCCCGGAACAGGGAAAACATTTCCCTGGGGGTCATATCATCAATCATGTGCGCATCCTGGCCCATGATTTCCTTTATTTTTTCCTTGTCCTCACTGGTAGATTTCTTGACACTGGTGCCGACCACGATCATGCCGGCTTCCTGCAGGGCGGAAACCACCGACCACGATTTGACCCCGCCGGTAAAGAGGAGGACACGTTTTCCGCGCAGCCTGGGTGTATATTCCCCGATCCGTTCCCAGACACGGGCTTCTTCCCGGGCAATCAGGGCTTCTGTGCGCTCCAGCAGTTCCGCCGCAGCGCCCCGCCCGACCAGCAGGCGGGAAATCTGCCGGAGAGATTCGCTGGTATCGGAAATTCCGTAAAAGGAGCCCTCGAAAAAGGGGATGCTGTAGCGTTCTTCCATTTTCCGGGCAATGTTGATCATGGATTTCGAACAGACCATCATGGCCGCACGGGCCCGGTGGGACTGTGCTACGTCGTGATACCGGGCATCGCCGCTGATGCAGCAGGTAATGCGGATGCCCAGATGGTCGAGCAGGGGCTTGACCTGCCAGAGTTCTCCGGACAGGTTGTATTCCCCGATGATATTGATGTCGTAGGGGGTAGAGTGCTCCGGCTCCTCGGTACCGATCACATAATCCAGCAGCGCCTCACCGGCAAGCTTGTTGCCGAGGTTCTTGGCCCCGACAAACCCGGGGGAATTGACCGGAATGACCGGTTTGCCAAATTTCTGGCTTGCGGCCTTGCAGACGGCCTCTATGTCGTCTCCCACCATCGCGGGAACACAGGTCTGGTATACGAAAACCGCCGGAGGGTCGTATTTCTCGAGGATTTCCCGGATGGACCGGAAAAGGTGTTTTTCCCCGCCATATACGACATCCAGTTCGGTGATGTCGGTAGTAAAGCCGGTGCGCCATAGCTGGGAGCCGGAGGAACGGGAGCCGCGGTTGTCCCAGGAGTTGCCCTCACAGGCGATCGGTCCATGGACCAGATGCGCGACATCCGTGATGGGCTGCAGCGCGATTTTGGCGCCATCGAACGCACAGCCTCCGGCTGCACCCCCCGGCTGGAGGGCCCTGGTGCAGCCTTTCTTGCGTTCCTTTTCAGATTTCCCCTGGTTCTTGCTGCACCCGGGCTCACTGAAAACATCCTGAATCTTGTTCGACAGCATCTGGCACCTCCTGGAATCCCTCAGAATGCGACGGACGAATGCTTACTGTTTCACCCGGTACCGGCTGCACCGGTGCCTGGAGAAAGGGGGGGGTACCCAGGGATATGGCCGAAACCTGAAAGAGACCCGGGCCTGGGTGTTTCCGGGACTGGCCAGGGCCAGTCCCGGAAACACCACCAGAAGATAAAGCCCACTGTCCGTGTGCATGCGCGGCCTCCTGCTGGAAGAAGCCCGGAAAGACCGCTGCTGCCGGTCCACTGGGCTTCCCTGTTCCCTTCCCGTCAGCGGATGATGTCGAAACTGTAATCGCTCTGCGCCGGGACGTTGGTGTTGCTGTCGATTTCGTCAAAAATCTTGTCGAGAATGCGCACCAGCATGTTCATGCCCCCCTGGTAGCCCCAGATCGGATAGCGGTGATGGTGGTGCCGGTCAAAAATGGGGAAACCAAACCGGATCAGGGGCGTGCCCGTATCGCGTTCCAGATATTTCCCGTAAGTGTTGCCAAACAGGAAGTCCACCGGCTCCGTGAACAGCAGGCTGCGCATGTGCCAGAGATCCTTGCCGGCATAGACGTGGCAGTCCCGGCCGAAGGGCGAGCTGTCGAAGAGGGCCTGGACCCTGGCTTCCCAGTCCTTGTTGCCATTGGTGGCGAGGACATGGACCGGCTCTCCCCCGAGCTCGAGCAGGAAGGCTGCGAGTCCGAGACACTGGTCCGGATCCCCGTAGAGGGCAAATTTCTTCCCGTGAATGTGGGCGGTCGAATCGGCAATGGCGTCGACCAGCCGGCCACGTTCCTTGCGCAGTTCCTCCGGGATGGGCTTGCCGCTGATGCGGGAAAGTTCCATGAGGAAATGGTCCGTTGCCTTGACACCAATGGGACAGTTGAGGGCCACAACTTCCTGGCCATGATCTGCGATTAGGGGCAGGGTCTTTTCCGTACAGTAGGCCTGCATGGAGATGGTCGCCCTGGCGTTGAGTGCCGCGGCCGTATCTTCCAGTGTGGTGCCGCCATCGTACATCCGGAACTCGCCATCGGTGGGCGTATCAAAAATCTCGCTGGTGTCGGCGAGAATCGTATAGTCGATCCCCATGAGGCTGAAAATGCGCTGCACTTCCCGGGTGTTGCCGACGGTATAGCCGTCAAACCCGCCGATGAAGTTGATTTTCTCGTTGGGTTCCCGGACCAGTGCCGGAACGGTACCCGCCTTGCCATCCCAGAAATGGGACAGGATGCCCTTGAGCGCGTTGTCGTATCCGGTGATGTGGCTGCCCACAAAAGCTGGAGTGTGGGCGAAGGGAACATTGTATTCTGCCGGAACGCTGCCCTTTTCCTTGGAGGTCTTGATGAAGGCGTTGAGATCATCGCCAATCACCTCGGCCATGCAGGTGGTGGAAACCGCAATCATTTTGGGCTTGTACATGCTGTAGGTGTTGGCCAGCCCGTCAATCATGTTGTTGAGCCCACCGAACACGGCGGCATCTTCAGTCATGGAAGAAGAAACGCAGGAAGTGGGTTCCTTGAAATGGCGGCTCAGGTGACTGCGGTAGTAGGCCACGCATCCCTGGGATCCATGCACGAAAGGCATCGTGCTCTCAAAGCCCAGAGCGGCAAAAACCGCCCCCAGGGGCTGGCAGGCCTTGGCCGGGTTGACCGTGAGCGCCTCCCGGGCAAAATTCTTTTCCCGGTACTCCCACGTTTTCGTCCATTCACGGACCTGCACCAGCTTCTCCTGGGGCTCCGGGTACTCAAACTGCTCTTTCTTGTTCTTGAACAGCTCCTGATATTCCGGTTCCCGGAACAGGTTGAAATGGTCAAGAACCTTGTCAGCATTCTGGCTCATGTGTGCGTCCTCATATGGTTGCGGTAGCCGTCCGGGAAGGGCCGGAACACTGGCGGCAGCTGCTGCCACCGCCATGCGGATTGCTTACCAGGGGCATTTCGTCAGGCCCCAGACAGGATTGTTGATGGCCATGTCCATGTCGCGGGCGAAAATGGCGAAGCCATCGTACCCGTGGTATGGACCGGAATAGTCCCAGGAGTGCATCTGCCGGAACGGTACGCCCATCTTCTGGAAGACGTATTTTTCCTTGATGCCCGACCCCACGAGATCCGGCTGGATGGCCTCAACGATTTTTTCGAATTCATATCCCGTCACGTCGTCATAAATCAGCGTGCCATCCTTGACGTAGTGGGTTGTCCGCTGGTAGTCGTCGTTGTGGCCGAATTCATAGCCAGTACCCACGACCTGCATGCCAAGATCCTCGTAGGCGCCGATCACATGCCGCGGACGCAGTCCGCCCACGTAGAGCATGACCGTTTTTCCCTCGAGACGGGGACGGTATTTCTCCACCACTTTCTGGGTGAGGCTGGTGTATTTTTCGATAACCCGTTCTGCGCCTTCCTTGATGTGGTCATCGAAATAAGAGGCAATGGCGCGCAGGGACTCCGCAATTTTGGAGGGGCCAAAGAAGTTGTATTCCACCCACGGAACCCCGTGTTTTTCTTCCATGTAGCGTGAGATGTAGTTCATCGACCGGTAGCAGTGGAGAACGTTCAGCTTGGCCTTGGGGGTGTTTTCCAGCTCCGCCAGGGATCCGTCTCCCGACCACTGGGCAATCACGCGCAGACCCATCTCCTCCAGCAGGATCCGGGAACTCCAGGCATCACCACCGATGTTGTAGTCGCCGATGATGGCGACATCATAGGGGGTTTTCTGGAATTCGCGCGGCTTGGCGTCGGGTTTTTCAAAAACGAAATCCCGGATGGCATCGTTCGCGATGTGGTGTCCGAGCGATTGGGATACCCCACGGAAGCCTTCGCAACGCACCGGAACGATGGTTTTGCCGCCAAATTCCTTCGATTTCTTTTTGGAGACCGCTTCGATATCGTCTCCGATCAGGCCGATGGGGCATTCCGATTGCACGGTGATACCGTGATTGAGCGGGAAAAGATCCTCAATTTCGTCCATGATCTTTTCAAGTTTTTTGTCCCCACCGAAAACGATGTCCTTTTCCTGGAAATCCGAGGTGAACTGCATGGTGACGAAGGTATCGACACCCGTGGTCCCGATGTAGTAATTCCGCCGGGCCGCCCAGGAATACTGGCCACAGCCCACCGGGCCATGGGAAATGTGGATCATGTCCTTGATCGGGCCCCAGACGACACCCTTGGATCCGGCGTAGGCGCAGCCGCGGATGGTCATGACCCCAGGTACGGACTTGATGTTGGATTTGACGCCACAGTCGGGTTTTCCCTGCTCGTATACGTTCAGGTGCTTGGCCCGTCTTTTGGCCGTTTTTTCGGGATATACCTTGAGTACTTCATCAATCAGTGCCCGGTTGCGGGCTTTTGTGACCGCAACGATCTGTTCCTCGGTTTCTTCAGCAGTGATGCCCATTGTCGTCTCTCCATATCGTCCCTGTGACGGGAGTACCACGTTCCGGTACTCCCGGGCCCTGTTCAGACCGCGGCCGCCATGGTCGCGGTCTTGCCGACCATGCTTTCGTCCACGGCGTTCATGACCCCGAATTCCATCAGCATGTCCTCGAGTTCATCCATTGTGATGGGGGTGGGGATGGTTCCCCGTCCGCCATTTTCGTGGATTTTCGTGGCCAGCTTCCGGTATTCACCGGCCTGGCTGGACTCGGGCGCATACTCCAGAACCGTCATCCGGCGCAGTTCGGCGTGCTGCACGATATTGTCGCGGGGAACGAAGTGGATCAGCCTGGTGCCCAGACGCTGTGCCAGTGCCTCGGCCAGTTCCAGTTCCTTGTCGGTCTTGCGCTCGTTGCAGACCAGGCCACCCAGCCGTACGCCACCCGAATTGGCGTATTTGAGAATGCCCTTGGAAATGTTGTTGGCGGCGTACATGGCCATCATTTCGCCGGACATGACGATGTAGATTTCCTGGGCCTTGTTTTCCCGGATGGGCATGGCGAATCCACCGCAGACCACGTCGCCAAGCACGTCGTAGGAGACATAGTCCACACCGTCGTAGGCACCATTTTCTTCCAGAAAATTGATGGAGGTGATGACACCCCGGCCCGCGCATCCCACACCTGGCTCCGGTCCACCAGATTCAACGCAGCGGATGTCCTTGTACCCCACTTTCATGACATCCTCGATTTCCAGGTCCTCTACGCTGCCAGCTTCCGCGGCCAGACTCAAAACGGTATCCTGGGCCTTGGAATGCAGAATGAGACGGGTGGAATCGGCTTTGGGATCACAGCCGACAATCAGGATTTTCTGCCCCAGTTCGGTCAGGGCCGCCAGGGTATTCTGGGAGGTTGTCGATTTGCCGATCCCCCCTTTGCCATAGAAGGCAATCTGCCTCAAGTCACTCATAGCCATATCTCCTGTTTCAGGTTCTGGATGTTTCCTGTGTCTGTCCGGTGGAAGCCCCCACAGTGGGGAAAAGCTGCGTTCCATGCCTGTGGTAGCAAGGGCCGTGCCAGTTCCCGTATCTTTCTGTAACATTATAAAAATAAACAAAAAAACATGTTTTCTTCCGGAAGGTTCCTGCGGCCGGGGACTGTCTGAAATCCGACAAATCTGCAACCGGATGTCATGAATCCCACAGGGTGGCCAGGATGCCGGGGGATCCGGCGGGTGGCGCCGGCGCCTGGTCTCTTCCCTGCGGATTCGCGCATGCCCTTTCTGTCGGCGTTTCCGGTCCGGTACGGGCATCCGTGGCGCGGGTGGCCGCCGGAGTTGCCTGCGGGGAACCGTGCTGGCATATAAAATGCTTGTATGGAGGATGGGCAGCGGAACAGACGGAGGACAGCATGCAGATCGGAGTCGATTGTCAGCTTGCCGTGGGGACGCGGCGCATATTTGTGCTGGATCCGGACGAAATCCGGCGGATGGCGTTACAGTTCATGCTGCACGACGAGTATGAAACCCATGAACTGCCTTCCCTCGACCTGGCCGTCCACAAGGCCGAGGAATGGCCGCCCGACCTTGTGATCCTGGGAGACGCCCTCTGGCAGAACCCGAACAGTCTGCTTGAGGTCATGGAGCGCCTGCCTGGGGCCCGTCTGCTGCTGGTGGGAGACCGGGACTCGGAGAGGGGACGGAACGTCGTTGCCCGCGGCATGGGCCTGATCGGCGGCTCCCTCCGGATTGAGCTGGTACGCCACATGGTGGCGACGGCGCTGGCCGGATAGGCTGGCCGGGACAGCGGTCCCGCCGCGCATGGACTGGCCCCGGAATTTCCCGGTCCCGGAAACCAGGGGCAGCAGCCTGGTGGGCATCCCGCCAGGCCTTGTGAACAGCGCCGGTTTTCACCGGCATCCCATGGCGGTGCATATTCGCGGAACCCGGACCGTGCATGCCGCCCTGTTCCGGCGGCTTTCAGGTGTGCAGAACCTGAAAGCCGCGAGCGGGCTGTTCCAGGAATATATGGAACAGGTATTTCTGGGCGGGGACCGGGCTACCATACGGACCGGCCGTTTCCGGGCCTACTACCTTCGCCTGCTGCGCGGATGGGGATACGACTGCAATTCCCCGGAAGGCGCGGTGATGAAGGCATGGGCCGAAAGCCGGTTTGGACTTGCCCCAACCTTCCATGGCGAGGCCATCCGCCGGTTGGGGGATACGGGCTGGTTGCGCTATACCATGGACAGGATGTCGGCCCGGTTCGACAATAACGCCATTTGGGAACAGCTGGATGTGCTGTTCGAGTTTGCCCAGTGGGCGGCAAGAAGGTTTCTGGCCCCCGGCCGGCGCCATCTGCGCCTGTACCGGGGAACCAATGATTTTCTGGAGCATCCCCTGCTATGGAAGTCTGGTGCGCGCGACGGTGTGATTCTCCTCAACAATCTGGTGTCTTTTAGTGGAGACCGGGAAATTGCCGGCATGTTTGGTGACATTATCCTGGAAATCGAGGTGCCCCTGGTCAAACTGCTCTTCTTTAACGGTCTGGTACCGTGTCCGGCTCTTCATGCCGAAAATGAGTTTCTGGTTATTGGCGGGGCCTATTACGCCAGCCAGCATTACTAGGATTAGGAGAGGAATTGTCCGGAACCGCATGGTCCGGGTGCTGTGGGGCCTTTCCGCGGAATTTTCGCGGACAGGGTTGAAGTTGCCAGCGAAACTGCCGCATCCTGCAATGGCCCGTACGGCCGGGCCAGAGGGGTATTTATGAAGGACCGCGTCACACTGAGCCATTACCAGGAACTTACTACCATTTATGAGGTGAGCAAGGTGCTCAGCTCCTCGATGGATCTCGAACGCACGCTGAGCGATGTGCTGAAGCTTCTGGAAAGCCACATCCGCATCTCGCCATCGATGATTCTCCTGCGGATGGACGACCAGCTCGTCGGTGTCGTGGCGGCCGCAGGCATGACCGCGGAGGAGATGGACCGTGGCCGCTACCGCCTGGGCGAGGGCATTGTGGGCAAGATCATGCGGGCCGGAATGCCCGTTGTCATCCCGGATATCGACCAGGAACCGTCTTTCCTCCACCGGATTCTCGGGGAAAAAGAAGAAGGGAGCGGGGTACGGGCCTTTGTGGGGGTGCCCATCAAGGTTGGATACGACTGTATCGGTGTCCTTGCCATCTACCGGAGCGAACGGCACCGGGGAATCAGTTTCCGGTCCGATGTTCGTCTGCTCCAGATGGTGGCCAACCTTGTCGGACAGACGGTCAAGCTGCATCAGGGCATTACGGCGGAACGGAACCGGCTGCTGGCCGACAAGCACCAGCTGCAGAAGGAACTGCACAGGCAGCGCTACAACATCAAAAACGTGATTGGCAACAGCCGGGCCATGCAGGCCGTATTTGCCGATGTCCACCAGGTGGCACCGGCAAAGACCACCGTACTCCTGCGCGGGGAGTCCGGAACCGGCAAGGAAGTCATTGCCCGCTCCATCCATGCCCTGAGCCCGAGGCACGACAAGCCTTTTGTTTCGCTCAACTGCGCGGCCCTGCCAGAAAGTATCCTGGAGTCCGAGCTGTTCGGCCATGAGCGGGGTGCCTTTACCGGCGCTACCCACGAACGCAAGGGGCGCTTTGAGATGGCCGACGGGGGCACGCTTTTTCTCGATGAAATCGGGGATATCTCGCCGGCCTTTCAGGCCAAGCTGCTCCGTGTCCTGCAGGAACGGGAATTTGAGCGCGTCGGCGGCAGCCAGACCCGGCGCCTGAACGTGCGGATTGTGACGGCGACCAACCGCAATCTGGAAGATGCGGTCAACAAGGGGGAATTTCGCGCGGACCTGTATTTTCGCATTAACGTGGCGACCATTTTTCTTCCCCCCCTGCGGGACCGCCGGGAAGATATCCCCATGCTGGTGGAACATTTTCTCCACCGGTATAACGAGGAGAACCAGCGCACCCTGAGTATCAGCCAGGAGGCCATGCAGACCCTGCTGGCCTGTTTCTGGCCCGGGAATGTCCGCGAACTGGAAAACTGCGTGGAACGGACGGCTACCATGGTGCGGGGCGAAGTGATCCGCAACGTGGATGTGCCCTGCCAGAAAAACCAGTGCTTTTCCATGGCGCTGCGACCCCTGGAGAGTAGCCACCCCATCATGACCCTGCATGTTCCTGCTGTTCCGGGCACAGCTGTGGGGGCGCCCCCCCTTTCCCAGGGTGGCCAGGAGGAGGGAAGCCCCGTGAGCGAACGTGACCGGCTCGTTGAGGCGATGGAGCGGTGTGGCTGGGTGCAGGCAAAGGCGGCACGGCTCCTGGGGACCACCACCCGCAAGCTCGGGTATGCCCTGCAAAAGCACGGAATTGCGGTGAAAAAACTCTGACCGGGACCCGCGGGTCTCTGGTGCCCGGGCGGTCCCTCCGTTTCTCCTTTCGCGGTTCGGCCGCCCCGCAGTCCATCCCCGGTGCGGCCGAACCCCTTCCTGGCCTCAAATCCAGCAGTCTGCCGGTACGCGGACGGCCAGTCCCGCGTCTTTCCGGTCCATCCATCGGCTACCGCATATAAGGTCCAGTCTCCCCGGCCTGGCGCGGGGCCGGGCCTCCTGCACGGCGGCTGAACCGGCCGTGTCCGGTTCGCGACAAATTGGGGCGCTGTCCGGGAAATTTGCGTTGGATTCCAGACATTTCCCCAGAACGTTTTCTCTATCCTGCTGTTTTTAAAGATGGTGAATGCCTGGCATGCGGATTGCATATTTGAGGGCAAGCGTCTGCTTCTTAGGAGCAAGCTGATACATCCGTGAGGCGCGCGATTTTCCATCGTTTATTCAGGATCCGCATGGAGGATTACGCACATGGAACATCAGGTCATCTCTCTCTCCAGCATTTCCACCCCGAAAAATGGGGTGAACCTGGAAGATATCATGCAGCAGAAGGCGGAACACCAGGGCTGTGGTACCCAGGGAGGTTCCGGAAAGGCCAGTTGTGGCAGCAGTGCCGGACAGGGTGACCTCGCTCCGGAAATCTGGGAAAAGGTCAAAAACCATCCCTGCTACAGTGAGGAGGCGCATCACCACTATGCGCGCATGCACGTGGCGGTGGCGCCGGCCTGCAATATCCAGTGCAACTACTGCAACCGGAAATATGACTGTGCAAACGAAAGCCGTCCCGGGGTCGTCAGTGAGAAGCTGACGCCGGAGCAGGCCGCCAAGAAAGTGCTCGCCGTTGCTTCCACCATACCGCAAATGACGGTTCTGGGCATTGCGGGGCCTGGCGATCCGCTGGCCAATCCGGAAAAGACCTTCAAAACCTTCGAGCTGATTTCAAAGACCGCGCCGGATATCAAGCTCTGTCTTTCCACCAACGGGCTGGCCCTTCCTGACCATGTGGACACGATCGCTTCCTACAATGTGGACCACGTCACCATTACCATCAATATGGTAGACCCGGATGTGGGGGCCGAAATCTATCCCTGGATCTATTTCCGGAACAAGCGCTACAAGGGGCGCGAGGCTGCCCGGATCCTGACCGAACGGCAGTTGCAGGGCCTCGAAATGCTGACCGAGCGCGGGATCCTGTGCAAGGTAAATTCCGTCATGATCCCCGGCATCAACGACGGGCATCTTGTGGAGGTCAACCGGGCCGTCAAGAGCCGTGGCGCGTTCCTCCACAATATCATGCCGCTGATTTCCGCGCCCGAACATGGGACAGTTTTCGGCCTGAACGGCCAGCGTGGACCCTCGGCCCAGGAACTGAAGGCCCTGCAGGACAGCTGCGAAGGTGAAATGAACATGATGCGGCACTGCCGGCAGTGCCGGGCGGACGCGGTGGGCCTGCTTGGAGAAGACCGCTCCGCCGAATTTACCACCGAGGCGGTCATGGCCATGGACGTGCAGTACGACATGGAAACCCGCAAGTCGTACCAGGCCCTGGTCGAGCAGGAGCGGGAGGCCACCGCCGCAGCCAGGAAGGCGGAAATGGAAACCCTCGCCGGAGGAGAGTATTCCGACGTAAAAATCCTCATCGCCGTGGCCACCAAGGGCAGTGGACGGATCAATGAGCATTTCGGCCACGCTTCAGAGTTCCAGATTTATGAGGCCAGTTCTTCTGGCGCGAAGTTCGTGGGCCACCGCCGTGTGGACCTGTATTGCCAGGGAGGGTTTGGTGACGAGGAAGCCCTGGAAACGGTCGTGATCCGTGCGATCAACGACTGTACGGCGGTCTTTGTCGCCAAGATTGGTGGCTGTCCCAGGGGGGCCCTGGAAGCGGCAGGTATCGATCCGGTAGACCGCTTTGCCTATGAGTATATTGAACAGTCGGTCATTGCCTATTTCCGGGAATATCTCGACCTGGTCCGCAACGGAACCGTGACCCACGGCCAGCGGGGGGATGCCCAGATCCGTCAGGGGGCCTATACCGCTGCCTAGACTACAGCCGGGGAGTCTGGTGCTCCCCGTTTTTTCTCGACAGACAAGGAGTCAGGAACATGACCTATAAAATCGTTGCCTCGCAGTGCACCGGATGTTCCGCATGCGAGCCGGAGTGCCCCAACCAGGCGATATCGGAGAAGAACGGGACTTTTATTATTGACCCGGCCAAGTGTACGGAATGCATCGGCTATTTTGATGAACCACAGTGTGTGGCTGTCTGCCCGGTGGACGACACCTGCGTCCTTGATGCTGCCTATCCCCGTTATAGCGCCTAGGAGGAAAGTGCCATGGAAGTGACGTTTACACCGAAGGCCGAGCGTTTTGTCCAGCGCATGATCCGTTTTGGTGGTGGAAACAGTGCCAGTTTTTTTCGGCTGGCGGTCAAACCTGGCGGGTGTTCGGGGCTGTCCTATGACTTCCACATTGTGGATGGCCCGGAGCCTGGCGACGTGGCGCTGGAAAGCAGCGGGATTTCCGTCCTGCTGGAAAAGGAAAGTGCGCCACTGCTCGATGGGCTGGTGGTGGACTGTGAAGATTCCCTCATGAATACCGGCCTGGTCTTTACGAACCCCAACGCCGCTGCCAGCTGCGGCTGCGGTACTTCTTTCTCGGCAAGGGAATGAGGGCAGACGGTCCTGGCCCGGCGTGTGGACCTGGCAGACTGGACCTGCCGGCCTGCCGGCAGGACAGGGTCTGCAGGACAGAAGGGGGCGGCCATGTGGCGCCCGGAACGGATGGAGAGCCGTATCATGGTGGAACTCTGGGAAGATGAATGGCTGCAGCGCCGCTACTACGATGGCCAGCTGCCCGATGCAGCCGAGCGCCATCTGCATCTTGCGGCGCGGTCCTACAGCGACAGCGGGACGGCCGAGCACCACCTGATGGAAGCCATTGCGATCGCTCCCGGGCACATCGCTGTCTATGTCAGCCTCTACAAATTCTATTTTTACAAGGGCCGGCTCCCGGAAGCCCTGAAACTTGCGTACATCTGCCTGGGACTTAGCGCCAGTGCCCTCAACCTGGACCGCGACTGGCGGAAGGTACAGGGAAGCCAGGCCGATTTCGGCAGCTACGACGCTCCCGGTGTGCGTTTTTACATGTTCGTGCTCAAGGCCTATGGCTATCTCCTCCTGCGCACGGGGAACTTCTCCCGTGGCCGGAAAGTGCTGGCCAAGCTGCTGGAACTGGATCCAGGTGACCGGATCCAGGCGAAAGTTCTTCTGGCCGTGCTCGAAAAGAAGGATGGCGATGAATACGAATGACCCGGATGAGGCCATCGACTGGCAGGGGCTTCCCGTTTCCTGCGAGGGCTGCCCGGAGGGGTGGATGGATACGGTCCGGTGCCAGCCCCTGCGCGCCTGCCTCCACGACCGCTATGCGCTGCGGGTGGACCGTTTCTTCCGCTGGAACCGGCAGATGGCCCATGGCTATCTGGACCATCCGTATTTTGAGGTGCGTGCCTGCGCGGCCCGGTATGCAGACCTGTTCAGTCTTCCGGCACTGGTTGAGGACGAAGATGAAACCGTGCGCTGGGCGGTAGCGCAGCGGCTGCCCCAGCGCTATCTGATGCGGCTGGTGCATGATCCTCACCGGGAAGTCCGGATCCAGGTGGCCATGCGTCTGGATGAGCATAACCTGGCGGTGATGATGGCCGATGACGACTACTCCGTGCGGGCCCATGTGGCGAGGCGCCTGCCCGCGGGCCTGCTGCTGCTGATGCGGAACGATCCGGACGCTGTAGTCCGGCGCATTGTGGCCCAGCGGATTGGTGTAGAGGCGCTGTTTTCCATGATGCAGGATGCGGATCCCATGGTCCGGCTGGCTGCGGCGGAAAGAATTCCGGCGTCTCTCCTCAATTCCCTTTCGGTCGATCCGGACTGGCGGGTCCGCTATGCGGTGGCTGCACGGACCAGCCTCAAAAGCGTTCCGGGATTTCTGGAGGATGAGGATGAGGAGGTCCGTGCCTGTGCCAGACAGCGGCTGGCGCAGGCGGGCCCGGGGCAGAAGAAGCAGGGCTCATAGGGGGTACCGGAAAATGGCGGGAATGAGCAGGGACAGCGAGACGGTTGAACTCGACGCAGCACCGGTTTTTAGCTACGGCGACAGGGTGCGTTCACGGAAGCATGTCCGGAATGACGGAACATTCAGGGGCGCTGAAATTGGGGAAATTATTGTCAAAAAAGGAGATGTCGGCTTTATTACCAGCATCGGAACTTTTTTGCAGCAGTTTTATATTTATGGTGTCGATTTTTATGAACGTGGCCATCTTGTCGGGATGAAAGGACGTGAACTGGAGATGGTGGATGACCATTAGCCAGAGGGGGAAATCCGGATGATTGAAAGACGAAACGCCCGTTATGACTGGGGACTCCGTGTGGTGGTAAAAGAAGATATTGTGAACGATGGCACATTCCCGGGAGAACAGGAAAATGCGCTTCTCGTGCCGGCACAAAGTGTTGGTGAAATTGTGCGCGTCGGGCATCATGAAGAAATAAATGTTCCCGTCTATCTCGTGGAATTCGGTAATGGCAAGGTGATAGGCTGTCTGGAAGACGAGATTTTCCCCATGGGAGAAATGCAGCTATGAAAATGCCTATGACAATCTATCTGGACAATAATTCCACAACGGCAATGGCCCCCCAGGTGCTGGATTCCATGATGCCCTTCCTGAAAATGGAGCAGCACTTTGCCAATCCGTCCAGCAGTTCGATGCTGGGAAGACAGGTCAGAAATGCGCTCGAAAAGGCGAGAATTTCCGTCTCCGGGTTCCTGGGCGCGAGGCCGGCCGAAGTAGTCTTTACCAGTGGCGCCACCGAGAGCAACCATACGGCAATCCTGGCGGCCCTGTCCCTGTCCCGGGGAAAGCGGCATATCGTGACCAGTGCGGTGGAGCATCCCTCGGTCCTGCTCCTCTGCCAGCATCTGGAGCGGCTGGGCGTGGAAGTAACCTATCTGCCGGTGGACACGGAAGGGCGCCTGGATCTGGATACCCTGCGGCAGGCACTTAGGGAAGACACCGCGCTGGTTTCCCTGATGTGGGCCAACAACGAAACCGGGGTCATCTTTCCTGTCCGGGAAGCCGCGGAAATTGCCCGTGGGGCCGGCGTCTATTTCCATTGTGACGCGACCCAGGCGGTTGGGCGGACCCATGTGAGTTTTGCCGCCGCAGACGTGGATTTTCTGTCCTGTACGGGCCACAAGCTCCATGGCCCCAAAGGCGTGGGCGCCCTCTGTGTCCGCAAGGGGATTGAGCTCCCGCCACTCTTCCATGGGCACCAGGAGCGGGGTCGCCGGGGAGGCACCGAAAATGTGGCCGCTATTGTCGGTTTCGGGACCGCCGTCGAGCAGTTTTCCGACCTGCCGGGCGAACTCCGCCATCTCGCGCAGCTTCGGGACCATTTTGAGAGGGGCCTGCAGGCCATCATGCCCTGTGCCCGGGTGCATGGCCAGGGTGCGGAAAGGCTGCCCAACACCAGCAATATCGGGTTTCTGGCCCTGGATGGCGAGGAGCTTCTCTTCCGGCTGGAACAGGAAGGAATTGTGGCGGCCCTCGGGGCCGCCTGCGCAGCGGGCAGCAACCAGCCATCGCATGTGCTGACAGCGATGGGATTTTCCCGAACGGCCGTCCTGTCCTCCCTCCGCTTCTCGTTCAGCCGGCTGAACCAGCTGCCGGACGTGGACTATCTCCTGCCAATACTGGGCGGAGTGCTGCTGGACATGATGCACCTGCCCCAGCCGTCCATGGCCACCGCGAATCCGTCCGTTTCCTGCCTGTCCTGAGGTGAGACCATGAAAGTCATGATCCGTAAAGATGCGAGCGGTGTACTGAGCGCCTATGTGCCCAAAAAAGACCTCGAAGAACCCATCACGGCGAGTGAAAACCCGGATCTGTGGGGAGGGGTGGTGACACTCGCCAATGGGTGGCGCCTGGAACTGCCGGATCTGCCCCCGGAAACCCGCCTGCCCATCACGGTAGAGGCCAGGCGGCTGGGAGACTGAGGAAATGGGACTGAGCGACGAAGATCTGGACCAGCTCCTGGATATGGGGGAAACCGTCTGCCGGGAAGGGGGTTCCCTGCTGCCGGCCCTGCGTCCGCGCTTTCCTGGCCTGGTGCTGAGCCAGTGCCCTGCCAGCGACGTTGTCGAGAGTCCATGCCGCACCGGTTCCATCCTTGATCTGCACCTGCTGGATACGCGCGGACACTGCTGGGGGATTACCTCCGACCGTGAGGCGGCCACAGGAGTCCTGTTTGCACTGCACGGGAGAGCACCATGAACGATGAAATCGAGATTTTTCTTTCCGATCCCGATATTTCTCCCAGGGAACTGGCGTCGGTCGAAGCGGTGCTGCGCTCGCCCCAACTGGGTGCCGGAGCAGAGGTGGAAGCCTTTGAGGAAGAATTTGCCCGGTACGCCGGCCGCCGCCATGCACTGGCCGTCTCCAGCCCCACGGCGGCCCTGATGCTCTGTCTCCGGGCCTATGAACTGGGTGCTGGCGATGAGGTCATCCTTTCCCCCTACAGCTGGTGGCAGATTGGCCACGCGCTGAGCTGGCATGGCGTGGCCCCCGTTTTTGCCGATATCGATTACTACTCCGGGACCATTTCGCCCAAAATTGCGGAAAGCCGGGTTACGCCCCGTACCCGCGCAATTCTGGCTGGAAATACCAAGGGCCATCCCGCGTTCTGGGACGAACTGCGCGCGGTCGCAGATGCCGGAAGCCTGATTCTGCTGGAAGATTCTACTGAGGCCATTGGTTCCGAGTACGATGGAAAACGGGTCGGGAGCTTTGGGGATGTGGCGATTTTCGCCTTTGCCCAGCCCTCGCCACTGCTGTGCGGGGAAGGGGCCATGCTCGTGACGGACGACACGGCGGTGTTCAGCCGCATGCGGCAGTTCCGGAGCAGGGGCCTGGACGCCCGGAATTCGGTGGCGGCGGCAACGCGTCCTCCCCTGCAGGCCGAGATGAGTGACCTGCAGGCGGCACTGGGCCGCTGCCAGCTCAGCCGGCTGGACGGAATCCTCGAACGCCGGCGCACGGTGGAATCCGTCTATTTTGAGTACATGAAATCGTTTGAGGGGCTCAAGGATCCCTATCACGGACCGGACGCAACGGAAGTTCACTGGTTCGTGTACGAGGTCCATCTGGGCACCCGGTTCAGCCGGAGCAGCCGGGATGCGATTGTGAACGATCTGCGGACCCAGGGCATCGAGGCTGCCGCCTACTGTGTGCCCATGCACAACCAGTTCCACTATCGGGAAAGCGGCCGCGGAGACTGTCCCACCGCTGTCCGGGTTGCCGATCGCACTCTGGTCCTGCCTTTCCATCCCCATCTCGCCCGGGAAGAAATCGCCTTCATTGTGGAAGCGCTGAAGGATGCCTCGGTCAATGTCGGGGCTGGAAGCAGCATATACCTGTAATCACGTCCGGTTTTCTGGAAAAAAGGAGGAAATGTAAATGCCGACAGTTACCATCCACCCCAGCGGGAAAAGCATCGAGGTACCTGCTGGTACGACCCTTGCCGCCGCCATTGTGGCCGCCGGCGAAGCCATGGTCCTGAAGTGTGAGGGGAAGGGCGAGTGTGAAAGCTGCCATGTGTTTGTGCAGGAGGGACGCAAAAGTCTTTCCAGAATCCAGCGCCAGGAAAATGAGCGGCTGGACAGCATTGTAGGCGTGGGCAGCAAGTCCAGGCTGGCCTGCCAGGCACTGCTTGGCGGGGAAAATGTCGTGGTCGAGCTGCTCGGTTTTGCATCGGGATTATGAGGAGGGACTGGCATGGACTCGAAGATGGCCGTGATTCATACCCGCTTCGCCAACGATGGCAGCGTGCGCGAGATTGGCGCCTGCCCGCCAGGCGTGCCGGCGCAGGACTGGTTCAATGCCCTCAGCCGCTATCCGGAAAAAACCTATCAGGCCCTGTCCGGTGGGCGCGGGGTTTTCCATGTGGAGACCACTGCCCTGGAAAAAATCCACACCAGCCTGCAGGCACCGGCGGACTGAGACGGAAAGGGGAGGGCTGAACATGGACAGGGATCTTGAGGAAATTCTTGGGGGTCTGCAGGCAGGCCGGATCATTCCCTATCTGGGTGCCGGACTGCTGCCCGTGGCGGAAGGGAGCCTGCCGGCCAGTTTTCCGGAACTGGCGGACGTGCTTGGCAGCCGGGTGACGGTACCCCACAAGATACGGCGCAATCTGACTGCAACGGCGCAGTATGTTGAAAACTTCCGGCATCGCAAGACGCTGGTGCAGATGATGGACGAGGCCTTTTCCGGGCCCGTGCCCGTCCATCCGGTCCTGCGGTATCTGGCGGAAATGCCTCTTCCGCTGGTCGTGCATCTCTGGTACGACGACAGTGTGGCCATGGCACTGGCCGGAGCGGGGAGGACCTGGGGCCGTATCCAGGGGCTGAGCCAGGGAGAGCATTACGGAAACTGGACGGGGTACTGGTCGGCTTCGGGTGAGAAGGTGGCGGAAGACGGTGCCGCCGGCTGGGACACGATCCTCTATGAACCCTGGGGGGCACGGAGCCCGGCCAGCAACTATCTTGTATCGGACAGCGATTTCGTCGAGGTCATGACCGAAATTGACATCCAGACCCCGATCCCGCAGTCCGTGCAGTTGATCCGGCGGGACCGGCATTTCCTCTTTCTGGGCTGCCGTTTCGACGACCAGCTCCAGCGGGCTTTTGCACGGCAGATCATGAAACGTTCCTCGGACCGGCATTGGGCGCTGTTCGACCAGCCGCTGACCCGCAATGAACAGCGTTTTCTCGCCGAGCAGAATATCCAGCCGCTGTTCTGGCCCGTGGCTTCCCTGCCTGACGGCAGGGTGCCGGCGGTGGCCCAGGCCGGATAGAGAGAAGCAGGTGCAGGATGCTCTGGAGCAGAACCTGTGCCTATGCCCTGCAGGCCATGGTCCGTATTGCAGCCCTGCCGGAAAAGGAGTATGTCCGGGCCCACGACCTCGCGTTCTACCTTGAGGACGTGCCTTCTCCCTACCTGTCGAAAATACTCCAGGGGCTTGCTGCAGATGGCCTGCTGGTCTCCCAGAAGGGAAAAGGGGGTGGCTTTCTCCTCGCGCCCGGTGTCCGGGACCTGCGGCTCCTGGAAGTGGTTCGCCGCATTGAGGGTTCCGGCTACGGGGACGCCTGTGTGCTGGGTCTGGCAAAATGTGCGGATGAAACACCCTGCCCGGCCCACCATGCCTGGAAGCCCATGAAAAGGGACATGATGGGCATGCTGGATTCCCGGACGCTGGGTGAAATTGCCGAAAAGGTCCGGGATGGCAGCTATGACCTGCAGCGGTTCCGGCGGCTCCTCCCGGCGGTGTAAGGCAGGAACGGAAAGGTCCCGGAGACCCGGGGAAACCGGCCGTTTTTTCGTGCGGCAGCGCACTTCAGCTGGAGGAAACCGCAACATGATGCGTCTGTCCCCCCAGGAAATCGCGTCCCTGATCCAGGAGGATCTGCCCTATCTGGATTTGACCACGGAGGCCCTGGGTCTCCGTGACGGACCTGGTTCGATCACGTTCCGGAGCCGGCAGCCGACGGTTGTGGCCGGGACGGAAATTGCGGTGCAGCTGCTGGAATACCAGGGGGCACAGGTGCACCAGTTTCTCCCGTCCGGACATGCTGCGGCCGCAGGCGATATCCTCCTTATGGCGGAAGGCCGTGCGGCGGCCCTGCATGGGGTCTGGAGAGTGGCGGCCAATGTCCTGGAGTATTCCAGCGGTATTGCCGGGAGGGCCAGCCGCCTGGTCAAGGAAGCCCGTGCGCACTGCCCGGGCATCGTGGTCGCCGGAACCCGCAAGCACTATCCTGGCACGCGCCGGCTGTCGGTGATGGCGGCCCTTGCCGGAGGTGTTTTCCCCCATCGCCTTGGGCTGTCGGAAACCATGCTGGTGTTCCGGCAGCATCTTGAGCTTCTGGGCGGACTGCCGGTTTTCCTGGAACGGCTCCCCGCCCTGCGCCGAAGCCTGCCGTCCGTCAAGATCCTGGTGGAGGTGGAGCGCTCACGGGACGCGCTGCCTGATGCGCTGGCGCTGGCCATGGCTGGTGTCGACGGAATCCAGTTCGACAAGCTCTCTCCGGATTCGCTGCGCGACATGACCGGTGCCCTGCGCAGCGCGGCCCCCGGGATAACGGTGTTTGCCGCAGGCGGGATTGGCGAGGACAATGTTGCCGAGTACGCGGCCACCGGGGTGGACGTCCTGGTCACCAGTGCCATATACCATGCGCCGCCAGCGGATATTGGCGCCAGGATCCTGCCGATGGAAACCGGGAACTCCTGCGGCGGGTAGGTGGCTTCCTGGGCCGGATGGCCCCGGAAGGGAGTACCCATGTTTCCCTTGGCTGTGGCACGTTACGCCAGGCCTGTGGTTACGGGCCTGACTGGCCCTCTGGCCGTAGCGGGTCTAGCCCGCCCCGGCCAGGCTGTTCCCGGCACGCGGGACTTCCGGTTCGTGTTCCATCTCCCTGGCCATGGACCCGATCAGCTCCCAGACCAGCAGCTGCCTGGCGCTCTGGTAGCCTGGACTGGCCTGTCCCTGTTTCGCCGCCAGTTTCACCTCGGCCAGAAGCTCTTCCAGCCGGAGGTTTCTGGGCTGGTGGTTCGCCAGAAACTGCCCAACGGCACAGGGTGCGTGAAGAAAGGCTTCCAGAAACTGGGGCAGATGCTCCATGGAATCCAGGTGGACATCCCACAGGAGAAACCCGGCGATGGCCCCCAGAGGAGTCCGGATCGGTCCGCGGCCTGTTTCCGGGGAGAAGTTCTGCCTCCAGCCGGCCAGGGCGCCTGCCGGCATCGGGTGCGCAATCGCGTAGCCCTGGGCCGCGTCGGCGCCAAGGATGGCTACGGCCTCATGGAGGCCCGCGTTTTCGATGCCTTCTACCGTGACCGTTTTTCCCATGTCGTGCGCCAGGCGCGTCAGGTGCTGGATGAAACCAAGACCCACCTGGGGGGAGTACAGGCCGCTCCGCACAAATCCCCGGTCGATCTTGATTTCGTCGAAGGGGAGGTTCCGCATCCGCAGGAGGGTGCTGTGCCCGGCTCCCAGATCATCCAGTGCCAGCCGGATCCCCATGTCCTGCATCTGGGACAGAAAACGGTCCCGGAGGGGCGGATCGGTGATTTCCTCATGTTCCAGAATTTCCAGACAAAGCCGCTGGGGAGGCATCTTTCCGAGGGCCATGGCATTGGTCAGGATGCTGTGGTAGCGGCTGTCGGAGAGGCCCTCGGGCGGGAAATTGATCGAGATGTCGATGCTGAGACCCCGGGCCTGCCAGTCGGCAAAGTCCTGGCAGGCCCGGCGGATGCCCTGCTCGAACAGGTACAGCAGATCGGTCTGGCCAAAGGCCGGCAGGAAAAGTCCGGGGGTAAGAAGGCGTCCGGCCTCATCCCTGAGGCGGGCCAGCGCTTCGACCTTGAGCAGTCTGCCACTGCGCAGATCCACGATCGGCTGGTAGAGCATTTCCATGCGCTTTTCGAGGAGGAGGGAACGGTAGGACTGGCGTTCCCGGTAAGGAACCACCCGCAGCCGGCGGAAGCGGAGAATCGCCCGGCTCAGGATCTGCTGCAGAAGGCTGCTGACCGCCTGCTGCCTCCCCGAGGAGAAAAAGCCCATCCGGCTGCTGTACAGCCCGAGTATGGCCATGGGCTGGTCCACCTGGTCAAGAAGGGGAACCGCCGCGCTGGAGCGGATTCCGGCCCGGCTGGCAGCGGCTTTCCAGGCCTCCATGGCGGGTTCCTGGTGGTAGGTGTCGGTCCATTCCACCTTTCCGCTTCGCCAGGCCCTTCCTGCGGGGCCCGTTCCGGTCGCCTCGTGGGCGGATACGCTGAACGGAGGGGTGGCGCTCCGGCTGATCTCGTCCGCATAGGCCTGAACGGCTCCGGGTGTTGCTGCCTCAATCTGGAAGCGGCCTTTCGCATCGGGCCGCGCGACAAGGGCACCATCAATGCCGTCCAGTTCACAGAGAATTTCCATGGAATGGGTGAACAGGTCTGCCAGGCTGTTCGAGCTGGAGATCAGCTGGTCGATTTTCGCCAGGGCCTGCCGGTTCTGCTCTTCTATCTGTCCGTAGCTCTCCAGCTGCGCCTCAAGATCCAGCGTCAGGCGCCGCGAAATCGCCCACAGGAGGATATCCCTCTGCCGCCGGGAGACCACCTGGCGGCGTATGGCCTGCCGCACCCGGACCTGGTACAGGTTGTAGGCCTCCGTGAGCATCAGGATCTCTATCCCGACAAGGGCATGGATCCTCCCCGTCTGGCGGGCGCCCGCCAGGTGCTCCTCCACCGTCAGGTCCGGTTGCATAAGCCACTGGAAATAGAGGGACTGTTTTCGCTGAAGATTTTCGAATTCTGTCCTGTCCAGACGGTTCAGGACCGTATGCGCCCTTCCGGCCTGCAGCAGTCCGTCATAAAAGTCCTGGACAAAGGCGGATGCCATCGGGAGAAGGAGGCCCTGTATTGCCGAGAAAAGGGATTTGACCTGTTCTCCATAGGCATCGGACCAGTCCATCCGGGATAGGGCTGTCATGCTGATAAATCCATGTTTTCCTGCACTCTGAATGGTTCCCCTTCTGCCAGCAGTACGCCCGGCCGGCAGCCGCGCCCCGTCCTGCCGGCATTTCTGCGGCGGCGTCTGGCCGTTCCTGTGGCCCCGGAAGGCATCATGCCGGGCACATTCCCGGTTGTAAACCGCTGCTCCGGAGGCCAGGGAGGCGATGCCTCGCCCTGGGACCAGGTCACCGTTCCCGCCTTTCCTTGTGGTGAGGCCCATCCGCGCAAACCCGCTGTGCGGGGAAAGAGGCCATGCCTGTCCTTCCGGACCCCAAAAACCCCGGGCCGTGTCCGGGGTTCCCCGCAGCCGGTTACCGTTCCATCCGTACCAGAATGTACAGGTCGATCTCGCGGCTCATCCAGCCAACGGTGGCCACATTGACGGCCGCATGGTTGGCTTCCTCCCAGATACCGCACTGCAGGGCTTCCGAGTGGTCGAGCTCCGCGTCCTCACAAAATTTCTGGTTGGCGGCCTCACAGGCCACCGGATCCGCGCCATGCCGGGCGAACACCAGGGCCGCCGCTTCGATGGCGAGGATATAATCACGCTCCTCCACCATTTTCCTGTCTGTTCCAGATAGGGTAATTTTCGCCTGCATCACCAGAAGTCTCCCTTTCAGATATTATAATGGTGCAGGATGCCAGTTGCTGGTTCCTGCCGGTTGCATCCCGCCCTTGTTTCCAAACCGCCCGGTATCCACCCGGACCCCTGTCGTCGCAGGCTCCAGAGCTGGTGCCACGTTCCGCGACATTTTAGCCAAGCACCATTCGTGCCATTTATCTGGACCTCTTTTTGCCCTGAAGCCGGGCAACCCCGCTGTCCGTATCGGAGAATCCGCCACGGCGACGTATAAAACGGATCATTTTGTCGCAAATGCGACAAATCTTGCGGGAAGAAGGACGGCCGTCCGCGCCGGACTCCGCCGTTTTTCCGGGCATGCCACATTTCTCCGGGGCTGGAATGGACTTTGCTTGACTGCAGGCAGGAGTTTTCCGCCGCGTCCCTGGCCGGCCCAGATGGAGTTCCCCAGCCATGCATATCGTCGTTTGCATCAAGCAGGTTCCCGATAGCGCCCAGATCCGTGTGCATCCGGTTACCAATACCATCATGCGTCAGGGCGTACCTGCGATTATCAACCCCTTCGACCTGTTTGCGATTGAGGAGGCGCTGCAGCTCAAGGACCGTTATGGCGCGAGGGTGACGGTTCTGACCATGGGTCCACCCCAGGCCGAGGTGGCCCTGCGCAAGGCGGTGGCCTATGGCGCCGATGAAATGGTACTGCTCACCGACCGGGCATTTGCCGGCGCCGATACCCTGGCAACGTCCTACGCCCTGGCACAGGCAATCCGCAAGCTTGGCGAGGAAGAACCGGTCGACCTGGTCCTGACCGGCAAGCAGACCATTGACGGGGATACGGCACAGGTGGGCCCGGGCATCGCCAGGCGTCTCGACCTGCAGCTGCTCACCTATGTTTCGGCGATCACGGATCTGGATCCCGGGGGGAAAACCATCGAGGTACAGAGGCGTTCGGAGGGGGGTGTGCAGGTAATCCGGACCAGACTCCCCGCACTGGTGACGGTTCTGGAAGGCGGCAGCACGATCCGTTTTGCGACGATGCCCAACATGTTCCGCGCTGAGCGCCAGCCTGTCCAGCAGTGGAACCGGGAACAGGCCGGCATTGACGATGTGGGCAAGATTGGACTGAAGGGTTCGCCGACTGTGGTCAGCAAAATTTTTACGCCCAGGGCGGGAAACCGGCGGGCAAAAATGATAGGAGCGGAGATGGGATCTGCCGGCGAGGTGGCCAGCGCCGTGCTGGATCTCCTCGGCAGCGAACATCCGCGTTTTGCCCGTGAACTCGGGCTGGCAGCCCCGTGATTGGCAAGGAGAGGACCCCGATGACAGACAGCAACCCCACAGCCCCGTCAAAAGCCAGGGGAAAGAAACGTCTCGAACTTGATCCGCGGCTGGCCGCCTACCGTGGAGTCTGGGTGTTCGTGGAAATCGAGCGTGGCCAGGTCCACCCTGTCTCCTGGGAACTGATGGGAGAAGGCCGGAAGCTTGCGGACGTGCTGCAGGTAGAACTGGGCGCCGTCATCCTGGGCGCCGACGGTGCCCGGCTCGGAGAGGTGGCGGCCGAAGCCTTCACCTATGGAGCCGACCGGGCCTATCTTGTGGCAGACCCGGTGCTGGCCGACTACCGGAACCAGCCCTATACCCGGGCGCTGACCGATCTGGTCAACCGCCACCAGCCAGAGATTCTTCTGCTGGGCGCCACGACCCTGGGGCGGGATCTGGCCGGCAGCGTGGCGACAACCCTGCTGACCGGACTGACGGCAGACTGCACGGAGCTCGCTATTGATCCGGACAACCGGGGCCTGCTGGCAACCCGTCCCACTTTTGGCGGGAGCCTGCTCTGTACCATCCAGACCCTGAATTTCCGTCCGCAGATGGCGACGGTACGGCCCAGGGTCATGGCCATGCCCGATGCCCAGCCCGGCCGGACGGGACAGGTCACCCAGGAAACCCTGGATCTGGCCGAAGAAGACATCCTGGCCAAAGTGCTGGCGTTCATTCCCGACCAGAACCAGGAAAAGGCCCAGCTTGCCTATGCCGACATTATTGTCGCGGGCGGGCGGGGCATGGGCAGGGCGGAAAACTTCCAGGTTCTCTGGGATCTGGCCGGGGTAATTGGCGCGGAAGTGGGCGGGTCGAGGCCCGTTACCCATGCCGGCTGGATTTCGGCAGAACGCCAGATCGGACAGTCCGGGAAAACCGTGCGGCCGAGGCTCTATATCGCCGCCGGGATTTCCGGTGCCGTCCAGCACCGGGTCGGCATGGAATCCTCGGATATCATCCTGGCCATCAATAACGACCCCAATGCCCCCATTTTTGACTTTGCCACCTATGGCATCGTTGGCGACGCAATGCAGATTGTGCCCGCTCTCACGGAAGCCCTGCGCAGCCGGCTTGCAGTCCGCCGGCGCGCAGGATAAAGCAGCAAGGAGCCACAAAAATGACCGAAAAATTTGATGCCATCGTGGTTGGGGCCGGACCGGCCGGGAATGCCGCCGCCTATACGCTTGCGAGTGCCGGACTGAAGGTGCTGCAGCTGGAACGGGGGGAAACGCCCGGAACCAAGAATGTCCAGGGAGCGATCCTGTATTCCGATGCCCTTGAAAGAATCATTCCCGATTTCCGCAACGAGGCCCCGCTGGAGCGCCACATTATCGAGCAGCGCATGTGGGTGCTGGATGACGACTCGGCAATTGGAACCAGTTACCGTTCCGAGGCGTTCAGCAGCGACCGGCCAAACCGTTATACCATTCTCCGTGCCCCCTTCGACCGGTGGTTTTCGGAGAAGGTCCGGGCGGCCGGGGCCCTGGTCATCTGCGAAACCACGGTTACGGAACTGCTCCAGGAAGGGGGCAGGGTGGTGGGCGTACGGACGGACCGCGAAGAAGGCGATATCTACGCGGATGTGGTCATTCTGGCGGACGGTGTCAATTCCCTTCTGGCCAGAAAAGCCGGTTTCCACGGAGAACTGGATCCCAGGAATGTCGCCCTTGCGGTCAAGGAAATCCATTTCCTCCCGGAAGAGACCCTCCAGGGCCGCTTCAATATCAAGGGCAGCGAGGGGGTGGTGATCGAGATCGCCGGGGCCGTAACCCACGGTATGGTGGGTACGGCCTTCCTCTATACGAACCGGGAATCCATTACGCTCGGAATCGGCTGCCTCCTCTCCGATTTCAAGAAAACCAGGGTTCCACCCTATGCCCTGCTGGAGGAACTCAAGCAGCATCCTGCGATTGCTCCGCTCATCGAAGGCGGGGAGATGAAGGAATACGCGGCCCATCTGATTCCGGAGGGTGGCTATAAAGCGATCCCCAAACTTTATGGGGAAGGCTGGATGATCGTGGGGGACAGCGCTGGCCTGGTCAACGCTGCCCATCGTGAAGGTTCCAATCTGGCAATGACCAGTGGCCGGATTGCGGCAGAAACGGTGATTGCCCTGCACGGGAAAGGGCTGCCGTGCTCGCAGGAGAATCTGGCGGTCTACAGGGCGGCGCTGGATGAAAGCTTTGTCATGAAAGATCTGAAAAAATACCGGGAACTTCCGGAAGTGCTGCACGGGAATCCGCATTTCTTTTCGGTGTACCCGAAACTGTTCAACCGTGCCGCCCATACGATGCTTACCGTTGACGGGGAAGACAAGCACAGCAAGGAAAAGACCGTCCGCAGGAGTTTTGTGGAACAGAGAAGCCTGCTTGGCCTGATGGGAGATGCCTATCGCATGTGGAGGGCGACAAGATGATCAATATCCAGGAGAAACTTTTCCAGAACCGGTACCGGGTGGACGATGGCCGGCCCCATATCCGCATCCGCAATCCGGAAATCTGCACTGAGGATTGCCAGAGCCAGGCCTGTACGTACGCCTGCCCGGCGGCCTGCTATACCCTGGAGGGAAAAGCGGTGACCCTGACAACGGACGGCTGCCTGGAGTGCGGGACCTGCCGGATTATCTGTTCCGAGCACCAGAATGTGGACTGGGCCTATCCCCGCGGGGGGCATGGCATCCTGTTCAAGTTTGGCTGATGCGGCCGGGAGCCTTGCAGCCGGTCCGGTGGTCCGGGGCCAGATCAGCCTCCCGGCAGATGGCAGGGGCCGTGCGGGCCGGATTCGCCCTGGAGGAATAATGTCTGAGGAGGACGACCCAGAAGAGACCCTGCTCCCTTCCTCTCCGGAAGGGAGCCCGGGTTTTTTTCCGGAAACTGTCCTGCACAGCAGCAGGGATCTGGCCGTGGTAGAACAGGCCTTGCGCCAGGGCCTCCAGAGGCGGCCAGATGACCTGGCTTCCCATTTTGCCCTCTACAAGCTGCTGTTCCGCCAATTCCGCCTGGCGGAGGCCGAACAGGCCGCCCATTCCGCCCTGTCCTGCAGCGCGCGCCTCGGTGGGTTTGACCCGCGCTGGGAGCAGCTGGGCCCGCACTCTGCGGACTGGTCTGCGGTACAGTCTCCCGCACATTTTTACCTTTTCACGCTCAAGGCGCTGGGCTTCATTCTGTTGCGCCGGCATGCCTTTGACGGGTGCCGGCAGATTCTGGACAAGCTCCAGGAGCTGGACCCGCAGGACAGTGTTGGGTTCTCGGTCATCCGGGCCTATGCGGACGGGGCGGCTACAGGCGCCCGCTGAATTCCCCGCCCGTCCGGCGTGTTCCCGTACCACCACCGCCACTCCTGCGGGCTGCGGGTGCGGGCCTCCGGCAACGCCAGGAGGAGGGCACGGCGCTGCCGCACGCGGTCACCCCCGGCCTGTTGGCCCCCTGCAGACGGAAAGTGGTTCCCGCCGCTTGGGGCGCCCAAAATGCGCCGGATTCCCCGGTCAAAATCTGGCTGCCAGCGGGGGACCGGCGGGCTGGAAAGGGAAGATGATGGTGAGCGGGGACAGGTCTGCCCGCACGTGCAGGCGGCTCTGTGGCCGCCAGGGAGCAGGCCTTTCCGGTTGCCCGCGTCCGAATGCCGGCAGACAGGCCCGCTGCTCCTGGGCCCGGCCAGGATCCCGGAAAAATCAGCCGTTCTGGCCAGGCTGCATCTGGGCCATCTGCATATTGATCATTGCGTCATATTTGCCGTCCGAAGTGATGACGCCCTTGGGGACTTTTACCGCCTGGAATTCGCTGCCGGTCATGGTCCGTATTTTGTCGTATCCGGACTGGATTTTGGGCCACTGCCTGGCCAGTTCCATGCGGGTGGGGGACCAGGTAAATTTCAGGTAGCCATCTATAATTTTTTCCGCTTCCATGACGATGGAGGCTGCCCTGTTTGCGCCCTTCCCTCCGGCCGGAACCGTGCACATGGATACTTTTCTTTTTGCGTATAGGGCATACAGCCAGCTGGTTTCATTGAAATATGCCCCAGGGTGCTTGTTTTTGAAGTAATTCATGTCGCTGGAAATGTGGCCGGAAGCAGTGGTCGCATCATGATAGACCGCCAGGGCCGGAGGCAGAACGCATTCATAAAACTGCTCCATCTGGCTGGGGGCAGGAGCGCCCAGTGCCATCACTGGGGCTGCCAGCCCTAACGCAACCGCTGCGAATTGCAACATCTTGATCATAACTGCTCCTGTTCCGGTATGATTGGGGATTCCTTCAGTTTCATCTTCAATGAAGTGGCCTGCATGCTACCGGGTTTCCCGGCGGCTGAGTATTCTGCCAATCCTACGGGGTTCGACTTCTTCATTCCAGCCGGACCGGGTTAACTGGACGTCCTCTGGCTGGCCATGGGGCCGTGCTTTCCAGGAATCTGGAAAACGCATTCATGAAAAGTTTGCGTACAGCCTGAGAATGCCAACCAGGGCGTCTGGATAGGTGCCACTGGGGTGTACCACATACTGCAGATCCGGCTGCAGATACAGGTGTGAAGCCAGTTTGGCTGAATAGTACGTCTCCAGATCCGTTTCTGCTGCATAGGATGCTCCGCGCAGCCAGGCACGGGCCATACCGATGCCTATGCTGTCTTGTGGTCGGGATGCCCAGAGGTGCTTCACACGCACTCCGGCGCCCAGATACCACGGCAGCGCATTTACCGGATCCGGGGCGGCCCCAAACTCCAGAAATGCTCCCCAGTCCCGGCCACCATTTTTCCAGCGGTATTCGCCGATGGAGTAAAGGCCGCTGGTACTGTTTCCTAGTGTTGCCTGGTAGGGCCGTTTCTGCTGGTTTTCCCAGCCTCCCAGCTTTACCACATACTTTCCGTCGCCCAAGTGTCCGGCACGGTCCAGTTCCAGCCATTCCATGCTGCCCCGGTCAAACGGCGTGCGGAACGGGTGGATGGCATCCCCTCCGAAGACCCCGGCCATGCCCGTCCATCCAGATGCGGCATAGGCTGCCATGATCCCCAGGCTCGAATAGGGATAGGACGACGCTCCAGGGACGTTGACGCCTATCGTGGGTGTAAACCCGTAGGAGACATTCAGAAACTGGCTGGCCAGCCCCGTCGAGTCAAAATAGTCGTTTGCGCTGATCAGGCCGGCCCGGACATTGGCGTGGCCAAAGGCCTGCCGGTAATACAGTTTGTAGACAGCCCCGCGGGACAGGCCAGTATAGGCACTGACTCCCTGGAGATCCCCCACATAATTCTCCGGATTGCCATTCTGGATGCCCAGAAACTCAAAGGCGAATTTACCCCCGGCCCAGAGGCCAGCCTTGCCGGTGTTCAATGCAAGACCTCCTTCCTCGGTAGCATTGCCTACCGCACCCTGCTGGATCCCCCCGGAAAAATTGTCAATTCCTTCCAGACCCATCTGGAAATTCCACGAAATTCCCTTCAGCGTATTGGCAGAAGCCATTTTCTGCAGTACGGCAACCGCCAGAAATGCTGCGCATATTTTTGCCGTCATTCGCACTATTCTCATTTCATGGTCCTTTCTGGGTACAGGCTGCCAGACTGTGTCTGGACACATGCCTGGTAGCGGGCAACAGGCAGTCCTGTCCTGCCAGGGGATGGATATCCTTTACAAAAAAGAAGGTTCAGGCTTGTCGCTGATGCGGGTCAGTCTCCCGGGCCCTGGCTGAAGTTCCGGTGGCATATTTACTGGCTGGCCGGGAAAGTCCCGCCAGGGAGGGCGGCCAGCAACATCTGGCATCCCCCCGCAAAGTTTCGGGAGGGTAAAGAGGCGCAGAACACATGATTGATGCCGCTTCTGTCAGGATCCAACCGACAGCAGCTTCCCGGCACTGGTGCCTATATAGAGATGGTGTTTTCCTGCGACCGGGTCAGTCACCACGGCCCGTGCGGCGTATTCCCATACAGGCTGCCCGTTGGACGCAGAATAGGCCCCGATCCGGTGGTCGCCGATTTTCAGGACAATTTTCTGCTGCCACAGCACAGGCTGCGACATGGGCTCCCCGTGCAGCCGGGTCCGCCATCGCGCTTTCCCCGTCCGCACGGAAAATCCCGTGAGGTCTCCATCCCGGGAGGCTACCACCAGCGTGTGCCCATCCAGGACCGGCGCCCAGGGGGTATAATCCGCCATTTGGGCATGCCAGAGCTGTTTGCCCGTCTTCGCCGACAGCGCATATATGCCCCGGTCTCCCGGACCAGAGGCCACAAACACCCGGTCTCTCCAGACGATGGCCGGGACATCCACGGGGCCGGTGGTGGAAAAACTCCAGACCGGTTTCCCTGTGGCTGCCGCATAGGCATGCACCGTGCCGCCACGGTTTCCCAGAATCACCAGGCCCTTCCACACCGCAGGCTCTGCCACAAAGGCATACCCGGTTTCCTGCTGCCAGACGAGCTTTCCTGTTGCCGCTGCCAGGCCGTAGGCACGGTGGTCCGCCGAGCCAAATACGACGGTATTTCCGGCCACTGCCGGCGCCGTCAGGCGGGCACCATCCCCGGCAAAACGCCAGATGCGGTGGTCCGGCATGCTGCCGACCGGATGGAAGGCATACAGGCTGTGACCATCCGTCTCCGCAAACAGCAGATTCTGTTCATAGTGCGTAATATGGCTGCACATGCACTGGGGCGGCTGCTGGCGCCTGTAGTCCCATACCAGCCGGCCGGTGCGGGCATTGATGGCCCGCATATAATGGGTATTCCCCACATCCGAGGCCGCAAATACCTGCTCCCCCCCCACCGTAAGCGGCATTGCCACAGCTCCCCCCGTTGCATAGCGCCAGAGGATGCGGCCTTTCTGTATGGCGAACACATTTGGGCCACGGGACTGGGCGGTGTCCACATAGACCGTTCCGCCCACCACCCGGGGAACGCTGTATATGGGCTGGTGAAGATCGGCTGTCCATTCCACCGGCGCCGGCGAAACACCCGCCAGGGCGGTCCCTGGAACCGCCATCAGTACAGCCAGGACATTACGGAAATGCATGGCAACTCCTTTCCCGGTCACTCAAGGCTGGGGGGATCCTACCCTAACCTTACAGTAGAAGTAAACTTTGGCTGTGCCGGCTGTTCCTGAAGCCATTTGCGGCAGGATTCGGTGCGCAGGGCAAAGATTGCGCTGGCCATTCCGGCACCCGGGGGGGGCGAGGTGGTCAGCTGTTTCCATTCCGGGGTGTTTTTTGCCTGCAGGATGGCCCTTTGGGCCTTTCGGAGATGGATGGCCTGGGGATAGGGGTCATCCTCATGGCCTGTTCGCCCCCGTGCATCCGCCATGCAGGCCAGAAGAAGGGCATCCAGTGTCTCCACAGGGCGCAGGGCGTCCAGTGCCTGCAGCAGGAGCACGATTTTTCCGGGATGCCGGAACTGCAGGATCTGGTGGATGGATGTGTGGTACTGCGCCATTCTGCGCATGATCCGCAGATGGCTGCGGGATACCGGATAGCGGGCGGCGATCTTCTCCAGGAGCGGCAGGGCCGCCTTTTCATGGCCAACATGGGCAGGCCAGAGATCTTTCGGTGTGGCTCCCTTGCCGATGTCGTGGAACAGTGCGGCCAGCCGGGATTCCAGGGGCAGGTGCATGCGGGATGCCTGGTCCAGGACCAGCAGGGTATGGGTCCATACATCGCCTTCAGGATGGTGGAGGGGCGGCTGTGGAACCCCCTCCAGCGCGGCCAGTTCCGGGAAGGTGGCTGCGAGTGCGCCCGTCTGCCGGAGAACCTGGAAGTACCTGCGCGGCCGTTTTTCCATGAGGGCCCTGAGGGTTTCGGTCCAGATGCGTTCGGGGGCGATCCGCGACAGTCCTCCCCCGGACACCACGGACCGGGCAACCGCCAGGGTAGAACGGGCAATGTGAAAGGAGGGAAAACGGCTGGCAAAGCGTGCCAGCCGGAGTACCCGCAACGGATCCTCCCGGAAACCCGCATCGGAAACATGCCGGAGACGGTGGTGTTTCAGGTCTTCCTGTCCGCCAAAAGGATCCACAAGATTGCCGTTCGCGGCGACTGCCATGGCATTGATGGTCAGGTCCCTCCGGGCAAGATCCTCCTCAAGAGTGGTTTCCGGCGTCCAGGTCTGCCTGTGCGACGCCCTGGCCGGAGCGTACTCTTCGCCTCCGGGAGAAATCCAGATGGGAAAATCGCGGCCCACCTTCCGGTACCCCTGGCGTTCCAGCGCCTCGGCGTCCGTGCCAGTCATCCCGACCAGGACATAATCCCGGTCGGATTCCGGTTCCCCCAGAAGACGGTCCCGGACCGCTCCACCGACAAGATAGGTTTCCATCGGTCTCTCCCTGTAGCCTGCGGAAACGGTGCATTGCGGAAAATGGCGCGCGGCCAGTCCGGAGACTCCCAATCCCGGCATCCGGCCCGGACTCCTGCCCGCCGGAAGTGGCATGTCTGGATGTTCCATGGTGAAAGGTAACCCTGGCGTGCCCGGCCATCAACCGGACCTTGCACCGCCGTCCGGAACGGCGCGTTCAGGTGCCCGCGGAAGGGAAAGCGGGTGTCAGATGGCTCCGGAACACTTCCGTGCACTTTTCCCAGCCGCAGGCAAGGGCGGCTGCGCGGCATGCCGGCCTGGAGATCTGCAGGGCTTCCAGGGAGGCATGCCCAAGATCCCGGTCCATCACGCCATTGCGGCCATTTTCTATGGTGGCCAGCGGTCCGGTGACCGGATAGGCGGCAACCGGAACACCGCAGGCATTGGCTTCCAGGACGACCAGGCCGAGGGTGTCTGTCCGGCTCGGGAAAACCATGACATCCGCGCTGGCCAGATGGCGGGACAGCCGGATCCCTTCCATCATTCCAAGCCAGTTGGCATCCGGATAGCGGCGGCGCAGCCCGGCCCCCTGCGGTCCATCCCCGATGACATGCTTGCGGCCAGGCAGGGGGAGACGGAGGAAGTCCTCCACGTTTTTTTCGACGGCTACCCGGCCAAAATAGACAAAGGCCGGGCGGGGACCCGGAAGCATGGCCAGACGTTCGGAATCGGGAATGGGCCGGAAAAGCTCCGTGTCCACCCCGCGGCCCCAGACCGCGAGATTCCGGATGCCCCGCTGCTGCAGTTCGCTGGCCAGGGAAAGGCTGGAAACCATGGTCCTTGTGGCCCCGGCATGGAACCAGCGCAGGAACGCATATCCCCAGGAAAGCGGAATCGGGTAACGTGCGGAAACGTACTCGGGAAAACGGGTATGAAGCGAGGTGGTAAACCGCGCTCCCTGTCTTCTGCACCAGAACCTGGCGGCCAGTCCCAGGGGGCCTTCCGTGGCAATATGGATGGTATCGGGCCGGAATTCCTGGAACATGCGCCGCACATGCCGGTACGGGTGCAGTACAAGCGGGATTTCCGGGTAGGTCGGACAGGCGATGGCAGGCTGTCCCGCGCTGCTGACCACGAGCACCTCGTCCCCCATTTCCTGGAGGTGTCTTGCGGTCTGGTCCAGGGTGCGGACCACCCCGTTGATCTGGGGGAACCATGCATCGGTGACCAGGGCGGTTCTCAAGGGAAGTCCTCTCTTCCCGCCACGTCTCCGGCGGAGGTGAAAGGGATGGAATCCCAGCGGACAAGGCGCAGGGTGCCGTCAAATTCTTCTATCAGGGCGGTGCAGCTTTCTACCCAGTCTCCGTCATTGTGGTATGCGACGCGGCCGATGGACCGGATTTCCGCGTGGTGGATGTGTCCGCAGACGACGCCATCGTACCCTCCCTGCTCGCAGAGCAGGGACAGAAAATGCTCGTACTGGCTGACGAACTGGACGGCACGCTTGATATGGTGCTTTATGAACCCGCTCAGGGACCAGCGGCTGCGGATGCCAATAAGGCGGTTCAGTGCCTGGTGCCACCGGTTCAGGGCAAGCAGCATCCCGTACCCGCGGTCCCCCAGGCGGGCCAGCCATCCCGCATAATGGATGCTGACGTCAAACTGGTCGCCGTGGGTCACCCAGAGCCGGCGCCCATCGGCGGTTGTGTGCACGCAGTGGGGTACAATGGCGATACTGCCAAATGGCAGGCTGCCACTCCCGGATTCCAGCAGGCCATGCAGAAATCCGAGAACGGGATCGTGGTTGCCCTGGATGTAGGTCACCTGCACACCGTTGCGGGCCTGCCGGAGAATCTTCTGGATGACGGTACTGTGTGACCCGGGCCAGTACCACCGGCGCCTGAGCGCCCAGAAATCGATGATGTCGCCCACAAGGTACAGGTATTCCGCCTGGTGGTGATGGAAAAAATCGAGGAGAAAATCTGCCTGGCATCCCCGGGTACCCAGGTGGACGTCGGAAATAAAAATGCTCCGGCAGTTCGGCCTGTAAGGCATGGAAAATCCACCTGAAATCTATGTTTGTACCGATGGTTGCGTATTTACTCTATAGTTTTGCCGGTGCCGATGCAAAGGGGAATCCCGGCTTTCTGGCCTGTATTTATATCAGGGGATAAATTATAATTTTTCTGTAATAAAACCGTAAAAAAAGTTTCATGGTTTCTGTGGCCACGGACCGTGGCCGTGGCCGTGGCCGTGGCCGTGGCCGTGGCCGTGGCCACCGGTACCGGACGGACCGCCAGCCGCGGCAGTGCCAGGGAAGCGGAGCGGGTTTTTTGCCAGGACGGGCGGCGTGCCCGCCACCAGTGCCGTCCAGCCGGTCATAATAATGTCATCCGATGCCCGAAATACTGTCATATGCCGGTGATAGCCTCTCCGCGAACTTTCAGGGAGACTGCTATGAATATTGGATATATAGTGCATCTGGCCAATTACTCTGATGGTGTCCTGTACATCCTGGCGCTTCTGCTTCTGGTGGAACTGGCCGTGATGGTGGACCGGTTCTGGTATCTCCGCCGGACCATCGCACGGGGAGATGCCATTGTTCACGAACTGGCCGGCTACGGACGCCTGGACCGGGAGATGCTGAACGGGCTTTCGGAACAGGCGGGTGAACTTCCGGAAGCCCATCTGCTGCGCATGGCGGCCGCGCACGCCGGCCATGTGACCGGGGAAGCGCTGGCCAGCCGTCTGGAAGAATCCGTGCTCCGCCTCGCGCCCCAGCTGGACCGCCGGCTGTGGCTTCTGGATACGATTATTACCCTGGCGCCCCTTCTGGGTCTCTTTGGTACCATTATCGGGATGTTCCATGCCTTTCACGTCCTGTCGGCTCCGGGACATGCTCCGGCCCAGATCACCGGCGGAGTGGCCGATGCCCTGGTGGCGACGGCCTCCGGCCTTTTCATTGCCATGCTGGGCCTGCTGACGTTCAATGGTTTCAACAACCAGGTAAGGCAGATTCTCCTCCAGCTGGATTCGGTCAAGACCATGCTGATCAACCGCCTCGACGGACAGCCCGTCCTGAGTGCCGGAGTGGAGAGCCCAGTGGAAAAGACGGCGGGCGTGTTTGCGGTTGCGGGGGCCCGGTAATGGAAAGACGGTATTTTGAACACCGGAAAGGGCGGGTAGAGATCATCCCGATGATCGACATCATGCTGTTTCTGCTGGTATTTTTTATCATGATGACCATGCAGATGATTCCGGACCAGGGGCTGAATCTGCAGCTGCCGCAGTCCAGCCAGGCAAAGCAGCTGCCCCATCCCCACTTCACCATCAACATCCAGAAAAATGGAAGCGTGATGATCGGCCACCATTCCTATACCCTGCCGGCCCTCCAGGACATGCTCCACAAGGATGGCAATCCGGCAAAAACGCAGATTACCATTGCCGCGGACAAGGCCGTGCCTTTCCAGGATTTTGTCCGTGTCATGGACAGCTGCCAGAAGGCAGGTGTCAGTGACATCGGGATTGCGGCGAAACCGGGCAGCTGACATGACTGCCATGACGACCTCTCCTGGTGATCTTGCAGAAGCGGCCGGCGGTCCCGGAAAGGGGTATTTCGGGCGATCCCTCCTGGTGGGTGCGCTGATCGAAGCGGGGATTCTGGGGGCGATGGCGTTTCTGCTGGGCCAGAAAACCGTACCCCAGCCGCCCAAACCCCATCCGATTGCGGTGCATCTGGTGCAGCCCGCTCCACCAAAGCCGAAACCGAAACCGGTGCCCCCGCAGCCGAAGCCAAAGCCCGTGATCCAGCACCATCCGCTTCCCAGGCCGGTACCGAGGCCCATACCCAGGCCGGTAATCCATCACGTCCAGCCGCGTCCGGTGCCGCTTCTGGCCAAAACGCCTGCCCCTTCCGCACCGGTGATGCAGGCGCCGAAGCCTGTGGTGGCACCTCCGCCCCCGCCTCCACCCCCCGCACCCAGTCCGGCGGTACAGCAGGCCGCAGTCCAGCGCTATGCCGCGCTGGTGCGGTCACAGGTTCAGGCCCAGACCCGTGTCCCGGAATCCGTCCGTCTGATGGGGGCGAGTGGCACTGCCGTTGTCCGGTTTGAGCTTCAGCCTTCCGGACAGCTGGTCTGGGCGCACCTGGAACGGTCCAGCGGCGTTGGGGCCATTAACCGGGCGGCCCTGGCGGCAGTGAAAGCGGGAGACTATCCCCCCTTTAGCAAAAACATGCCCCGGAAGCCCACCCGGTTTGATGTGGATGTCCATATATCCGCCAGATCTGGTGGCTAGAGCCCTTTTCCCGGGTACCTGGTCCGGTCCGGCCCCGGGCGGTGGTCCAGGGCCGGGTTCCAGAAGCCGGGAACGGGAGGGCGCCAGAGAATGGTGGCCATGCCGGCTCTGGCCAGTTTCCGGCCCAAAAAACTGCAAGGCCAGGAGAGCAGGCACATGCGTGGAATTGACCGAAGACGGTTTCTGAAACATCTGGGGCTGATGGCCGGCTCTGCGGCTGTCGCCCCCGGTCTGACCGGAATTGCTGGTGCCTCGGGGATGTCCTCCCTCCAGAAGTTGCGGCACCGGATTGACCATGTGGTTGTCATCTTTCAGGAAAACCGGAGCTTTGACCATTATTTCGGGACATTCCGGCCCAGAAACGGGCAGCAGGTCCTGAACCTTCTCGACGGGAATGGCCAGCTGGACGGCGCCTTTGTTGGCCTGCAGAAAAACCCGGCTGGCATCCCCTACAGTGTCCTCCCCCTGCCCGCAGAAATTCCGGGATTCAGTACGGCCGAACTGCCCAACCAGCCTTTTCACATGGCACCCTACCTGCCGGCTGACAGTGACGTGCACTGGGATCCCCGGCACCGTTTTTTTCGCATGATGGCGGAGATCAACCGGGGCAGGATGGACCGGTTTGTGGCGCTGGCCGGAGGAGGGCGGAAGCACCTCAGCCGTGACGATTTCCTGAAAATAGACCCCGAGGAAATGGCCTTTGACCTCGCGCGCCCGAGCGGACCGGTGCTTGGCTACTACAATGGGGAAGACCTTCCCTTTTACCATCATCTGGCCCACCGCTATGTCCTGTTTGACAATTTTTTCCAGGCCATGAGCGGGGGAAGCACGGGCAATGCCCTGTATCTGGTGGCCTGCCGTTCCTGTGTGAATCCGGGGGTGGCAGACCGGCATGTGGCCCCCCTGGATCCCTGGAAAGCCGGGTTTGGTGGCGCCTTTTTTGACCTTCCGTACGACAGTGAACGGGTGATGGTGAACGACCTTCCCCCCGTCCAGGGACCCACCGGTGCAGGAGAGGCGGATGCGCTCCGGATTTCTCCGCCTCCGCATGCCCAGACGTACGACAATATTGGGGACCGCCTGGACCAGGCCCGCGTGGACTGGGCCTGGTACAATGAGAACTGGAACCGGGTCAAGCCCTGGGCGCTCAAGACGGCGTTTGGTCCGGGGGACGGGTCGGCGGTTGTGGATACCGGCAAGCTGTACGTTGCGCACCACAATCCGTTCCAGTATTACCCCCGCTGGAAGGAGTACGTGCGGTCCGGCCATATCCGGGACGCGGACGATTTTCTGGAAGATGCCCGGCAGGGAACCCTGCCTGGTGTCTCCTTCCTCAAGGCCAGCGCTGCCCACGATGAGCATCCTGCAGACAGCGCCCCGTTCCAGGGCATGCGCTGGGTCGAGCGCCTGGTCCGCGCCGTTGCGGAAGGCCCGGCCTGGGAAAGGACGGCGATCTTCATAACCTACGACGAGGGCGGCGGGTTCTGGGATTCCCGTCCTCCGAAAGTGGTGGACCATTACGGCTTTGGCACCCGGATTCCGGCCCTTCTGGTTTCTCCGTGGGCCCGGCAGGGGCTGGTAGACCACCATCTGGCCAGTACGGCGAGCATCCTGAGGTTTATCGGGACCCGGTTTGCGCTGGAGCCGCTCAACCACCGGGACCGTAACGCCTACGACCTGCTTGGGGCGTTTGACTGGGACCAGCGCCCCGGGGCTTTCCACGTCTGACTTCCACGCCCGGCCAGGGGACGCTTCTGCAGCGGTTTTCCGGAAAGATCCGGCTGTTTTTTCTCCTCAGCAGGGGCTATCCTTGAATGGACAGGGGCTGCGCTGGACCGGTGGAGGCAGGGATGGGAAAGGAGGCGGTAGTCCTGGGAGCCGGGATTGTGGGCCTGTCTGCCGCCCTGCACCTGCAGCTTCGTGGCTGGCAGGTGCTGCTCCTCGACCGCCGGGGGGCCGGAGAGGAGACGTCCAGCGGGAATGCGGGTCTTGTCCAGCGGGAGGCGGTCTTTCCCCAGCCCTTCCCCCGGGACTGGAAGGAACTGCTGAGGTATGCCGGAAACCGGGATCCCCGCGCCCGCTACCGCCTGTCTGCCCTGCCATCCATGATCGCGCCGTTCCACCAGTACTGGAAGAATTCGGAGGCCGGCCGGTACCACGCTGTGGCCCGGCACTATGGGGCCCTTATCCGCCACTGCCTGGAAGACCATCTTTCCCTGGCCGCCGTGGCAGGTGCCGAGCACCTGTACCATCCTGGCGGATGGGTCCAGGTGTTCCGGGAAGGCCCACGTTTCCACCGGGAAAGCCTGCAGGCCGCCTACCGCAAACTCCATTTTGACGTGGAATACCGGCTCTGGGAGCCGGACGTGCTTGCCGCACGTCTGCCGGCTCTCCGCAGGGGTCTGGCCGGGGCGATTCACTGGACCCAGCCGCTTTCCCTGCAGGATCCGCTTGCCCTCAGCCGAAAATATCTGGACGCTTTTCTGCATCTCGGCGGCCGCTTCCAGACCGGGACACTGCTCTCCCTGGTTCCGGGAAAGCCGGGATGGGAGATCCGTACGAGCGCAGGAAAGGAGGTGAGTCCCCATGTGGTCCTGGCGCTCGGGCCCTGGAGTGCGGATTTTACTGCTCCCCTGGGATACCGTCCCCCGGTCTTTGTCAAAAGGGGCTATCACATGCACTATGCCCGGCCGGAGGCGCCTGCCCTGGAGTGCCCGGTACTGGACACCGAAGGTGGCTACGTGCTTGCGCCCATGCGGCAGGGAATCCGGCTGACCACTGGCGCGGAGTTCGCACGCCGGGATGATCCGCCCTCGCCGGTTCCGCTGGACCGGGCAGAAGCGGCGGCCCGGCGTTTCTGCCCGGGGCTGGGAGCGCGCCTCGACCCGGCTCCCTGGCTTGGCTCCCGTCCCTGTACGGCGGACATGCTGCCGGTCATTGGTCCTCTGGCCGCCCATTCCGGCCTGTGGCTGGCTTTTGGGCACTGTCACCAGGGGCTGACCCTGGGCCCTGGTACCGGCCGCCTGCTGGCCCAGCTGATGGAGGGAGAATCCCCCTTTACCGGTGTCCATCCGTACCGTCCGGAGCGTTTCCCTGTCCACTGAAGGGATCCACCCTCTCTACCGCGATCTGCCCATTGCAGAATGCGGCGAGCCGCTCCAGGAAATTCCGGCGGTGTTTCCCCGCCTGCTCCCGCATCCCTATCTGGCGGCTGGAGCGCCCTATGGGGGGGTTTCTCCCTGGCAGCTGCGGGAAGGTGTGGTGGCGGCCCTGGAGGACGCCCAGGCCCACCTTCACTGCTACTGCCCCGGCTGGCGGATTGCGGTGTTTGATGCGTACCGGCCCCTCGCCGTCCAGGCCTTCATGGTCTGGCGGCAGTTCCATCAGGAAGCCGCCCTTCTGGGCTGTCTGGCGGATCTGCGGACCGTTGCGGATCCCGTGGCGCTTAGGGAAGAATGGCCGGATCTCTACCGCACGCTGGCACCGGCCGTATACCGGTTCTGGGGCCTGGCCGATCCGGACCCGGCCAGACCGCCGCCCCACAGCACGGGTGCGGCGCTGGACTGTACCCTGGTCGATGGAGAAGGACACCTGGTTGCGATGGGCGGACCGGTAGACGATTTTACCGCCCGGGCCGTGCCGGATTTTTTCCGGAAGGGCCGGCCAGGAAGCCCGGAGGCCGGCTATCACGTCCACCGGCAGAAGCTTGCGGAAGCGATGGCGGCATCCGGCTTCCGGCAGCATCCCGGCGAATGGTGGCATTTTTCCCTCGGAGACCAGCTCTGGGCCTGGCGTGCGGGCCATCCCGAAGCCCGCTACGGACGGGCCGACCTGCCCTGACCTGGGGTGCCCCGTCCGGGGACGCGCAGCGCTCAGAATCCGGGCTGGTGCCGGCTCCAGGCCACGGGCGGGAGCTGGGCGAGGAGAGAGCCATTATCCCAGCCTGGCTGGCGGTGTTCCACAAGCACATCGGTGACAAGGCCGCCGCGTACATACCAGCGCGCCAGAAAACGCAGGTATCTGGGCTGGATCAGGGCGATGACGGTGTCTGCTATCCGGTTGGTCATGTCTTCGTGGAAGCCCCCCTCATCGCGGAAACTCCAGAGGTACAGTTTCAGGGACTTGAGTTCGACACAGAGCTGGTCCGGGACAAAATCCAGCAGAAAGTGGGCAAAGTCCGGCTGGCCGGTGAGAGGGCAGAGGCAGGTAAATTCTGGCAGGTCCATGTGGACGACGTAATCCCGCTGGGGGTGGGGATTGGGGAAATTCTGCAGGTCCTTGCTGGGTTGACTGGGCACCGGGTTCTCCTCAATATGGGATTTTCGGCGGAAGATTATAGCAAAAAGCGCGCCTATGCGTCTGTCAGCCATCCATCTGCATGGATTCAAGTCTTTCCGCGACGCAACCCGCATTTTCCTTGCGGCCAATCCGGTGGTCATCGTGGGACCGAACGGGTGCGGAAAATCCAACATTGTCGATGCGGTCCGCTGGGTGCTCGGAGAATCCTCGGCCCGCCAGCTCCGCGGAAGCTCCCTCGGAGATGTCATTTCCAATGGCGGCACGGGCAGGTCGCCGGCCGACCATGCCGCCGTCGATCTCATTTTTGACAATGGCCAGGGCCAGGCCCCCGCTCCCTGGACGGCCACGGCGGAAATCCGCGTACGGCGAAGCCTCCAGCGGGATGGGGATTCCCAGTACCGTATCAACGACGCCCGCTGCCGGAAGCGGGATGTGGGCGACCTGTTTCTGGGGACCGGTCTCGGTGCGAGTCCCTATGCGATCATCGAACAGGGGATGATCGGCCGCATTGTCGAGGGCCGCCCAGAAGAGCTTCGGGCCCTCCTGGAAGAGGCTGGAGGCATAAGCCGGTACAAGGAACGGCGCCGGGAAACCCTGCAGCGCATCACCGAAACCCGGGAACATCTGTCCCGTCTGAAGGACATTCACGGAGAAATGGAAACCCGGTCTGCCCGGCTGCAGGACCAGGCGGCCGCGGCCAGAAAACTCCGGGTTCTCCGCCTTGAAGAGCGCCAGTGGCAGTGGTGGGGGCTGGGGCAGAAAATCGCGCTTCTGGATGCAGAACATGGGGCTGTACAGGAAGAACGCGAAACACGGGCCAAAAGGCTGCAGGAAGTACAGTCGGCGGTTTCCGGACTGGAAGACCAGGTTTCCCGTCTGCGGGAGGCGCTGGGTGGACACCAGAAAGCCGTAAGTCTGGCCCAGGAAACCGCTTACGCCCTCCAGGCGGAGCACAGCCGGCTGGAACAGGTCTGGCAGCATGCCCAGGCGGAGCGGACAAGGCTTGCCGGGCAGCTGGACCTGGAACACGGGAGAAGTGTCCGCCTGGAACAGGAAGCGGAAGCCCGCCGGTCGCTCACGGAAGAGCGGCAGAAACAGGGCCTCCGGCTGCAGGCGGACCAGGAGAATGTGGAGAGGGAAATCTCGGTTCTGCGCCATGAACGTGACCGGACCGAGAAGGATCTGGCCGCATCGGAGAGCCGCCATCGGGACGCCCAGCAGCGCCTGAACGAGTGGCGTCGCGGGGCGGATGTCCGCCATGCCCAGTGGAATGAGATCATTCCCCGTATCGAGGCTCTTGAGAAACGGCGGCAGCGTCTTGCGGCCGATACCGGATCCAGCGTTCCGGAGATGCGGATCCAGGAAGGTCTGGTAGAACAGCTCCGGCAGCAGACCGGTGCGGAGCTGGTGGCCCTGCAGGGCCTCCAGGGCCAGTTTCAGGAACGGCAGCAGATTCTGCAGCAATCCCGTGAGCGGTTCCAGGGCCTGCGCCAGCAGCATCAGGGACTCCGGACCCGTTCCGAAGCCCTGGAACGGCTGCGCCGGGGACTGGAACGGTCCTGCAGTTCCGGGGAAGGCGAAAGGCTGTCCCGGAATATGGCCGTGGTCCCTGGCTGGGAGTGGGCGGTGGAACGGGCGCTCGGAGACCGTCTTCATGCCGTGATGGCCACCCATGAGCGCCCCGCCCCGGCGGAGGGTGGCGGCGGGTACTGGCTTTTCCCGGGTGGCAGGGAACCGGAGCCAGAGGCCGTGCCCGCCGATGCCCTGGTACACCGGATTTCCGCCGGTTCTGGCCTCTGGGAGCCCCTCAGCCACTGGCTCTGGGGTGTGCGCTGCGTACAGGATCTGCAGGAAGCCCTGCAGCGGACCGGGGAACTGGGTGCGGGGGAATCCTGGATTACGCCGGTCGGAGAGCGGGTGTATCCCCTGGCCCTGGAACGGCCAGGAACGGATGCGGAATCCGGTAGCCTGCTACAGTGCCAGAAGGAACTGGAATTTCTGGCGGGCGAGCTTGCGGCGGTAGCCGTGGCGGCGGAGAGCGCGCAGAAAAGCCTCCAGGCCGAGGAAAGCCATGTCCGGGTGCTGGGGGAACAGTGCCAGGAACGGGAGCGGTCAGTCCGGGATGCCGAACGGCGGCTTGGCCGGGAAAAGGAGAGTCTCGCCCGTCTGTCCAGCCGGGTAGAAGAGGAAACCCGGAGACTGCAGGAAGCCTGCCAGGAACGGGAGCGGGTAGAAACCGAGCTTGCCCAGCTGGAAGAGCGGCGCCAGGACCTGGATTCCGCCAAAAAGCGGGACACCGCCCAGGAAAATGTCCTGCGGGAATCCGAACGTGAAGCCGGCGCCGCATATCAGCAAATCCAGAAAAGGCTTGGGGATCTCCGGGGAAGCCTGGCCCGGCTCCGGGACCGGCAGCAGAGGCAGGCGCTGGAGCTGCAGCGGATCGGGAGCGAAGACCAGGCGGCACGGGAGCGGCTGGAAGAGCTGGCCCGTGCCCGGGAAGAGACCCTGGAGCGTCTCCACCAGGCCCGGCAGGCGCTTGATTTTCAGGATCTGCAGATGCCGGACCTGGAGAAACAGCGTGCGGATCTGCGGGAGCGGCGGGAACGTGCCGGCACACACCTGCGTGGTCTCCAGCAGGCGTGGGATATGGACCAGATCCGGATCCGGGAGGCAGACGGACTGCGCAGCCAGCGTGAGCAGGAGCGCAGGCAGCTGGAGCACGAGGAAGCGTCCGCGCAGCTCCGTCAGGCCACGCTGGAAGCGAGGCGGCAGGAATGGGAGACCCGGGCCCTGGAACTCGTCCGGCAGCTGCCCTGTGACCCCGGGCCCCTGCCGGACGGGAAGGATCCCCACCGGGAGCTGCAGCGAATACAGAATGCGGTAGAGCGCCTGGGCAATGTCAACCTTGCCGCGGAAGAAGAGCTGCAGGAGCTGGAAAACCGCCGCGGCAGTCTGCTGGCGCAGGTGGACGATGTGGAATCGGCACTTGCCAGCCTCGGAAATGCGATGGCGTCCATGGACACCGAGACGGCAACCCGTTTCCGGGAAACCCTGCGTCTGGTCAATGGCTCCCTGCGGGAGCATTTTTCCGTGCTGTTCGGCGGAGGGGAGGCGGTGCTGCAGCCGAGCGGTGACGACCCACTGGAGGCCGGCCTGGTTCTGCGGGTCCAGCCGCCGGGAAAACGGAACACGGCGCTCCAGCAGCTGTCCGGAGGCGAAAAGGCGCTTGCCGCCATTGCCCTGGTGTTTGCCCTGTTCCAGCTGAACCCGGCTCCGTTCTGTGTGCTGGACGAGGTGGATGCCCCCCTGGACGATGCCAACGTGGGCCGGTTTTGCGCCCTGCTACGCCAGCTGGCGCAGAGAACCCAGTTCCTGCTGGTCAGTCACCGCCATCTGACCCTGCAGGTGGCCGAGCAGCTGGTGGGGGTAACCATGCCTGAGCCGGGGGTTTCCCGTGTCGTTCCCGTAACCGTGGCGGAAACCCTGCTGGCTGCCGCCGGCAGGGCAGAACGGAATCAGGCCGGGGCCTGACCGGCACCAGAACCCCTGCTGTGGCTGTGGGCCGATTCAGGGCCTGTGCGCTTCCCGTGCAGGCTTAGGACGGGCCATCCCCGTTCCCGGGCGATGTCCGCAAGGGTTGTGTCCGGATCCACCGCAACGGGCCGGCCGACCAGCTCCAGCAGGGGGAGATCGTTGTGGGAATCACTGTAGAAGGAGGCGCCGGCCAGGGTGCTTTCCCAGGGAAGATCCCGCCCGGCAAGCCACAGGCGCAGCCGCTCCACCTTGCCTTCCCGGAAACAGGGGATGCCGGTACTCCGGCCCGTATAATTTCCGTTTCCGTCTTCCTCCACTTCGGTTGCCAGAAGCTCGTCCACCCCCAGTTCCCGGGCAATCGGACCCGTCACAAAGCGGTTGGTCGCCGTGATGATCAGCCGGGTGTCCCCTTCCCGGGCGTGCCCTTCCAGCAGGGCACGGGACTGGGGCGTAATCATGGGCAGAATCTTGCGGGCCATGTACTGCCTGTGCCAGGCGTCCAGCTCGCTCCGGGAATGCCTGGCCAGGGGAGCGAGTACAAAACGCAGAAACTCGTGGATGTCCAGGGTTCCTTCCAGATACTCCCGGTAATAGCGGTCGTTGGCTTCCCGGAGCGCGTCCCCTTCGACGGCGCCAAGGGAGGCCAGAAAATCGAGCCAGGCATGGTCCGAGTCGCCCGCCAGAAGGGTGTTGTCGAGATCAAAGATGGCCAGCGCCATGAAAACTCCTGCAGTGCGCATACACGACCGCGTATTGTACCAGAAAGTCGGGGCGATTCCGCGGGGAGACCTTTCCCGCCCGCCGGAGCCTGAAGGGTAGGGCCCGGGACCGCCGGCAGAGGCTGTGGTCCTCCGGATCCCGGGAAAGAAGGTATCCCGCAGGCATCCGCTTTGCGCTATGCTCCCATACCGTAGACGTGGCCAGAAAGGTGGGGGATGGGAGCCGTCCAGAAAAGCGATATCGTGCGCATCCGGAAACTGCGCGAGGAGCTGGAAGCCGCCAACCGTGCCTACTACCAGGCGGATGAACCGTTTCTGAGCGATGCCGAATACGATGCCAGAATGCGGGAGCTGCTGGACCTGGAATCCCGCCATCCCGAAGCTTTCCGTCCCGATTCGCCCACCCTGCGGGTGGGCGCAGGGCCGGTCTCCGTTTTTGGGCAGACCGAATACCGCATTCCCATGACGTCCCTGGACAATGTTTTCGATGCCACGGGCTTTGCGGACTGGTGGCAGCGGATCAGCCGTGGAGCCGGTGCCCTCCTGGAGGAGCCACCGCTGCTCTGCGGAGAACCCAAGTTTGATGGCCTTTCGGTGAGCCTCCGTTACGCCGGCGGCCACCTGGTCCAGGCCGGAACCCGCGGGGACGGAATTCATGGGGAGGATGTGACCCGCAACTGCCAGACCATCCGCAATCTCCCGCTCCGTCTGGAGGGGAGCGGATGGCCGGACCTGCTGGAGGTCCGCGGGGAGGTAGTCATTCCGGTCTCCTATTTTCACCGGCTCAATGAGGACCGGGAGTCCCGCGGCGAAAGCCCCTTTGCCAATCCCCGTAACGCCGCAGCCGGCAGTCTCCGGCAGCTGGATTCCCGGATTACCGCCCGCCGGCCGCTCGCCTTTTTTCCCTGGGGGTGGGGAGAGAGCAGCGGTGCTCCTGGCACATCCCATATGGCGGTGCTTGCCCGTTTCCGGGACTGGGGATTTACGGTGACGGAATACCTGCGGCCGGTGGCCGGCCCGGAAATGGCAGAGGCCTATTACCGGGAGATGCAGGAAAAACGTTCTGGCATGCCCTTCGAGGTGGATGGCCTGGTATTCAAGGTGGATGACCTCGCCCTGCGGGAGAGCCTCGGCTTTACGGCCCGGGCACCGCGCTGGGCGATTGCCTACAAGTTTCCGGCGCATGAGGAGGCAACCGCCGTGGAAGAAATTCTGGCATCGGTAGGGCGTACGGGGGTGGTGACCCCGGTCGCGGTCCTGCGTCCCGTACAGGTGGGTGGAGTGACGGTCAGCCGGGCCAGTCTCCACAATCTGGACGAGGTCCGGCGCAAGGATGTCCGGGTGGGGGATACGGTGCTGGTACGCCGCGCGGGTGACGTAATTCCGGAGCTGGTCAAGGTGCTGGTGGAGCGGCGGCCGGCCGGTACGTCTGCCTGGGACATGCCCGGACACTGCCCCGTCTGTGGCTCCGAGGTGCTGCGCCTGGGCGATGAGGTAGCCTACCGCTGTAGCGGCGGACTGTACTGCCCGGCCCAGCGCATGGGAGCCATCCTCCATTTTTCGTCCCGCCGCGCCATGGACATCCGCGGGCTTGGGGACCAGCTGGTTGGCCAGCTGGTCGGGAAGGGGCTCACAGGGACGGTTGCGGATCTGTACGCGCTCCAGGAAGAAGTCCTGGCCGGGCTGGAACGCATGGGCCAGCGTTCGGCCCGGAACCTGGTGGCGGCTATTGCCGCCTCCAGAAACACCACCCTGCCGCGGTTTCTCTACGCCCTTGGCATTCCCCAGGTGGGGGAGACCACCGCCGCGGCCCTTGGCCAGCATTTTGGGGATCTGGACCGCCTGATGGCCGCAGGAGAGGAATCCCTGCAGCAGATTCCGGATGTCGGACCGGTCGTGGCCCAGTCGGTCGTCCATTTCTTTGCGCAGCCGCATAACCGGGAGGTGATCGCGGCACTCCGGGCTGCCGGAATCCACTGGCCAGAGCTGGCCCCGGAGAAGCCGGAGGGCCCATGGCGGGGATGGCAGTTTGTGCTGACCGGGACGCTGGACAGCATGGCGCGGGACAGGGCGAAATCGGCCATAGAAGACTGCGGTGGACGGGTGACGGGAGGCGTGTCCCGGAAGACCCGATACCTCATAGTAGGACGGGAACCGGGCACCAAGCTGGACGAGGCGCGAAAGCTTGGCGTCAGCGTTCTGGACGAGGAGGCATTTCTCCGGCTTCTCCAGGAGGTGGGGCATGCCTAGCCGCAGTTTCCAGCTGAATGTTGTCGATGTCCATGGACCCGTATACAGCGGCCGGGTGGTGTTTGTGGTGATTCCCGGCGTGCTGGGCGAGCTGGGAATTCTGGCCGGCCACGCCCCCCTGCTGTCGGAAATGCAGGCGGGAGAACTGCGCATCCATCCCTCGGAGCACCAGACGGAGATTCTGTTCGTTGAGGGCGGAATGGCCGAGGTGCAGCCCGACACCGTGACCATCCTTGCCGACAGCAGCATGCGGGTAACCGATATCGACCCGCGGCTTGCCGCCGAGAAGGCGGCGATGGTGGAGACGCACCTGCGGCAGGAACGTACCAGCCAGATGGATTTCCGGAAGGTGGAACTGGAACTGCAGATGGAACTGGCAAAACTGCGTGCCTATGAGCACTACCAGCGTTCCGCGCAGCGGGGCGGCGGAATGGGCAGGATCAGCTACGACTGGCAGCGCCCCCCCCTGGAGGCGGCGCCCCACATTCACGTGGAAGCGCTGGAGGACTGATTCTTTCTGGAGGAGACCGGCCGGCGCGCCAGGACCTGCGGGAAATGCTCTGCGGCTTCCCGTGCGAGACGGTGGTAGTGCGACCGGACCCCCACGTAGCGGCGGTAGCTGAAAACGGCAAGGATGCCTGCGAGCAGCAGAAACAGGATGCCCACAACGATAACCCAGTGGTAGTGAAAAAACCGGATCAGGATGAGACCGCCGATGGCCAGGTCGAGGGTAGTCCGCATGAAGGAATAGAACACCCTCCGGTTGGCGGCAGCGGTCCGGTCCAGGGCCAGCCAGTCCCGGAGGACCAGCTTGCTTTTGGGGTACACGTGAAAATGGTGCCGGTGGGCATCCAGATGGTGGAAAAAGTATTTGGATATCATGGAGGGCGGGGGACGCTATTTTTCCGTTTTGGGCGGATTGGGCTCCTCGGCGTCCAGCCGCAGAAGGTCGCGGTGGTGGCTGCGGATGTCCATGTAAATGCTGGTGCCGGCTGCGAGCACCACGAGCCCCAGCAGGAATCCAAAATAGAAAAGATCGTCAAAAGCGTCTCCGTGGAAGACGTGAACGAAGATGATGCTGGCAATGACGATGGTCAGAAAGGTTCGCAGATAGCCCATAAAGGTGCGGGCACCGGCGTAGGTGGTCCGGTCCATGGCCAGCCAGTCCCGAAGGATCAGCTCGTGACGGCTGTAGTCATCGTAGGGCATGCGCCGCATGGCAGAACTCCGGACTTCCAGTATATTCCTTTTCTATTATAGTCGTGCGGAACCCGGGCTTTCAATGGGAAGGAAGCGCAGCCCACCGGTCCAGAAAAAACGCTCCCGGCAGGGACCGGAAGCGTGAGGATGGCGCCCGGAATCTCCCATGTTCAGGCGGGGAATCCGGAGGCCGGAGGAGAAATGGGGGGGCGTGGAGCGCCCCCCGGTGGCGGCTCAGAAATGGGCCGAGAGGCTTCCGTATATGGTCAGCGGAGCGCCCGGAAGAGCCAGGACCTGGCCCGCCGAGTTGCCACCCAGCAGGCCACCGCCGGTAATGTACTCGAAAAGGTTGTAGTGGCTGTTGGTCACGTTCAGGACAGTCAGGCCCAGGTCGACATGCTTCAGCATTGCAACGCTGCCGTGCGTGGGGATCTTGTCGTCCAGTCCAAGGTTGAGCGTCCCGTAGGCAGGCGCCTTCTGGGCGCTGGGGGCGCCCAGAAGGTCATTGAAGATGGGCTGCGGGCCGACGTACTGGTACCAGATGGAAGGCTCGAGCAGCGTACCGTACAGGAAATGCCGGTACCGGAGACCAATGTTGAAGGTCCGGTCCGGAACACTGGATACCGGCATTCCGTTATAGCTGGTTCCCCCGGTTGTGTAATGGTTGAAATAGGCCTTTTCAAAATTTGCGTTGGCAAAAAGATGCAGGCTGTAGAGGAGATCGTCGTCCAGGGTCAGATTGACACCCTGGTAGATGGAGTCTCCATTGGCATCCCCGGTGCCGATGGGGTTGCCATTGGCATCGTAGAGAGGGATGTACTGGTTGCTGTAGTGCAGGTGGTAGAAACTGGCGGTAAAGAGGAAATGGTGCAGATAGGCGGCCTGGCGGATATGGATTTTTACGCCGGCATTGTAATCTGCGCTTTTCTCCAGGCTGTACAGTCCAGGGGTTGCCTGGAACAGTCCGCCGCCGCCACCCACCTGGGGTTCCTTGTAGGCCTGGGAATAGCTTGCGAAGACCGCGAGCCAGTGGAGGGGAGTCCAGTTAAAGTCCACGGAGGGCTCGACTTTGGTAAAGCTGGTGTTGCCTGGGCTGAAGATGCCGCCCTGGTTGGTTCCCGTGGCATTGGGGAAGTCTGCGGCGCCATTGGAGGTATAGCGGGTCTGGTAATTGATGACCCTTACACCCGGCGTGATGTGCAGGGAACGCAGGGGGCTGATCCGGTCCTGGAGAAACAGGGCGAGGTCTGTCTGGTCGAAATAGTCGCTGCGGTAGGAGTGGTTTGGCGCGAACCGGGAGCCGTAATAGGGAGCCAGGGTGTTATAGAAGGCATTGTGGGAGTTGTACCGGCTGGTCAGGAAAAAACCACCCAGATTCACGCGGTTGTAGGGAAGGGCAAGAGTCAGCCAGAGCTTGTCTCCAAAGACGCCAGTGTGGGGATTGTTGTACTCGTAGAGGTTGGAAGGATTGGAAAGGCCATAATTGTTGTAGTGAAAGTGGAGACGGTGGCCATTGCGGTACCAGACCATGTTGTGGATGGTCGAAAGGGAATCCAGTTTCACGTTGAGCTTGCTGTACAGGAGCCACGTGGAATTGGTGTCCTGCTTGAACCAGACGCTGCTGGGTATGGAGGAATAGAAGCCGGAAGTTGCCTCGCTGTAGAACGGGGTATTGGCCGTTCCGTCCAGGGTAACACCCGCGATGGGACTGACAGGAATCGATACGGGGCGGTATCCGCTCCCTTTGGCGAGATAGGCACCCACGGAAAAATCGCCATTGCGGAAAGTTTTCCGGGTTTTCAGGAACCAGGCATAGCTGTAGCCCGGGTTGCTGAATCCGCCAATGCTCTGCCGGTAGCTGTCGGACGACCCCGCGCCTCCGGCAAGAATGGTCGACCAGCCATCAATTTTTCCCGTACGGATATTGAAGACGATATTTTTGGCGTTGTAGCTGCCGTAAGTCAGCTTGATGTCTGCGCCGGCCCTGTCCGTGGGCTGGAGTGGGACAAAGCTGATCTGGCCACCTATATTGTTGTACCAGCGGTCGAGGGGATTCCCCGGTCCATAGGTGACGCCGATCCCCTGGAGCAGTCCGGTCTGGGGCACCTGCGGAGATTCCCAGAGTCCGGTGGAGGGATTGACCATGGGCACGCCATCAAAGGTGACGGAGATGCTTCCGTTATCGATGGTGCCACCGGAAAATCCCGCCCAGCCCTGCTTGATCCCGTTGATGCTGATGGAGGTTTTCGTCGCCCCTGTGGATCCGTACCCGGAAACGCCCACCCCGGGCGCATAGCTGAGTGCCTGGGCGCTGCCACCAAGCGGGCCGGCGGCGGCAATCTGTGTCCTGTCCAGAACCTTGACAGACTGGCCGGAATGGAAGACAGACCGGTGGGAAAGGGCCTTTGTCTCCCTGGAAGACCCGGAAGGAGAAATCTCTCCAGCCTTGGCCTGGACCTCCCCAACGGCGACGGTGGAACGGGTAGCGGCGGTTACGCCCGCATGGGCCTGGCCGAAGGAAAGCAGTCCTGCAGACAGCAGGGCGACATGCAGGGGGGAAAGGGCTGGAATGCGGCTATTCCACCGGGAACGGTTGTGGGCCTGGATGTTCAGGATCGGCATCTGGTGTCTCCAAAAGTGGTGGTTCGTCCGTAAAACCTGTCAGATGCAGGGCCACCATCCGGGGTAAGGCCAAATGTCCAGCCAGGCTCCCCTGGACTGCTACTCCACTTTGGTGGTGCTGTCCTGCCTTCTGTTGTAGAAGCACAATAGCAGTTGTATGTGACACCATAATGAAAGAATGATGACATAATAATGATAATGCCCTGGAGTTCCGGAAACCGGGGATTTCTGGGGCCTGTAGGGCCGGTGTGCTGCCAGGAAGGGTTTCCCGGGGTACTTTCCGGTTCCCGGCCGCGCGTTCCGGGTATCTGCCAGGGAGGGCCGGGAGATGCTGCCTGAAGACTATGAGGCCTGGTATGCAACCGGGCGTGGCCAATGGATTGGTGAACTGGAATTCCGGCTCATCCGGGATCTGCTGGGAGCCCGGGAAGGTGAACGGGTTCTGGATGTTGGCTGTGGAACGGGGTGGTTTACGCGGCGTTTCTCCCGGTCCGGGGAACTGCAGGTAATGGGCGTTGACCAGGACCGGAATGTCCTCGGCCTGGCCCGCCGGCGCGATCCGTCGGCCGCCTACCTGCAGGCGGATGCACGGCATCTCCCCTTTGGCGATGGCCAGTTTGAGCGGGTGCTTTCGATCGCTGCCCTGTGCTTTCTCCCCGACTGGGAGCTGGCCTTTGCGGAAATCCTCCGGGTGTGCCGGTCGCGGTTTGCTGTTGGCCTGCTGAACCGGCACAGCCTCCTGTGGCTGGAAAAGGGGCGGAGCCGGCAGGGCGGATACCAGGGGGCCCACTGGCATACGCACCGGGAAATTCTGGATTTCCTGGCCGGCCAGCCGGTAGCCGGTGTCCGGATGCGCACGGCTGTGCTGCTGCCCGGGGGATCCCGCACCGCCCGGTTTGTGGAGCCGTTTCTGGGCCGTAGGTGCCAATGCTCCTGGGGCAGTTTTCTCGCCGTTTCCGGGGAAGTTTCCCGGACCGGGAATGGCCGGCCTGTAGAACCGGCGGATCCCCTGGATCCGCCGTGAGCCGGTCCAGACTCCAGGCCGGCGGTTGCCCGGGCCTGGTATGCCGGTGCCGTGCAGCCGTTCTTCCGCGGTGTCCGGCTGGCAGTGGACCCAAAAAAAACGGGTTCCGGAAATTTCCGGAACCCGTCAGAAAATGCACTGAAAAATTCAGAGTGACAGGGAAATGGCGTTATCCCTAGAAACCGGCACTGAGCGTTGCGAAGTACTGTCTCGGTGCGCCGGGATCCGCGAGGATGGCACCAGCACTGTTTCCACCAAAATAGCCGCCACTCGTGATGTACTCGATGGGGTTGTACTGCTCGCCAAAGAGGTTGTAGATCCCGAAGGAAAGCTTCACGTATTTCAGCGTCGGGATATAGGGATTGAAACGGGTGGTTTTCACGCCCAGAATCAGGTTGGCAATGTTGAATCCCGGCTGTTTCTGGTGCGACGGGGCTCCCGTCAGGTTGTTGAAGAGATACTGTGATCCCGTGTACTGGTCCAGGAATTCCGGCGTAAATAGAAAGCCATCGTAGTAGTAACGGTAGTCAATGCCGGCGCTCAGGGCAACGGCCGGACTGTAGGACACGTTGATCCCGCCCATGGCAGTTCCGCCACCCTGGGGAAGGTATTTTGTGTAGTACGAATGGTTCAGGGACAGGTTGGCAAACAGGTGCCAGTTCCATGAAGGATTGTCCGCCATGGAAATGTTTACGCCATTTACAACCGCATCTGCAGAAGCGAACTTTGTCTGTGCAATGTTGGTCAGATAGGTGGCGATCGTTTCATTGGAAAGCCGGTCAAAATAGTAGTTTACGTTGACGCTGAAATTGTGCAGGAAAGCCCAGTTGTGTACCAGAAATTTCGCGCCAAACTCGTAATCCGTGCTTTTTACAGGCTTCAGGCTTCCGAAATTGATGGTGCCGCCATTGCTGTTGTAGGCACCAAAATTGTTGTCTGTCGGATTCTGGTAGGCCTTGGAGAAACTGCCGTAAACCGCAGCCCAGTGGACCGGGGCATACCGGATGCCGATCGAGGGCTCGATCGCCGAAATGGTGTCCGCAGAACTGCCGATCAGCGTCTGGTTGCTTGCGCCGGCGGGGAGGTTGGTAAAGACCTGGCTGCCATTGTTGTACATCTGGGTCTGGTACTGGACCGCAGCGATTC